>CAZWTF010000003.1:0-156116 GCA_964636815.1 uncultured Pseudomonadota bacterium | reverse complement strand
CAGTTTGGTTCATCACTTGCTGCGCTTGTTTTTCTGTATATTCAAAATTCAAAGTATTACAGACTTGCCCACTTTCATTAGTACATGATTCCAAATTAAAACCTTCAAGGTTTCTATACTGAGCAAACTCAGGCTTTAATACATGATCACGTAATAATTGTGCATCACTAATACGTGGCATATAAATAACCACAGGAACTGAAGGATCTTTTTCATCTTTAAATACAGCACATGTTTTTTTATCCAAACCGGTATAATCAATGGCAGGGAATTTGAGTTTATGATTACGCGCATATTGCTCAACTTTTTTCAATTCTGCAGGTATAACATCTGCCGATGCATCAAGGATAATCAGTACATCAGCTTTGCGCTCTGCACGTTCACCACTCACTGGTGGATACGGTAAATTAAACGTAAGACCTGCATCAACCAACTTTAATGCATCACGTGTTTCTAAGTTTGAGTATGCATTAGATATGTTTGGTACACCTTTCATATAATTATTAACTTCAGCCCAGAAAATTCGTTTACCTTTTAAAGGTGCTATAACATACTCTTCCATCAACTGTTTTAAAACAACATTAGAAAGACTCTCTGCTAATCCGTCCCACGCAAAACCAACGTGCAATGCGTACGCAGATCCACATGTTCCTAAAATAAATCCTAATGTTTGTTCTGGTGCAAAATCTAAAGATCCTCCTCCATAAAATGCACGTCCATATGACCATGTTGGAATATAGACACCAAATATAGGACAACCAACTTCATGCGGTGTAAATTCATACCAATGCGCATCTTGAACAACTTTTTCACTGCCATCTGTTGCGGTATAAATTGGATACGGAAAATTACCATCTTGAACACATTGCGCTTGCTGTGATAGATATAACATTTGCCTGTCTTCACCAAACCCGTCTAATAACCTGTTTGCAATCAATGCACCAAACAAATCAACTGTTGTAACGGATTGACCAAAAGCCAACTTTGTTGCACATACATCAGCAATGTGCCGTGCAACATCTGCACCAATTTGAAAAATATTTCTTACAACAACACCTTCTAAATATACTCTAAAATCTGCCCACGACCACCCTGTCATCATCCACGGTCCCAATGCCCAAGTTGAACCTGACAGTGCAGTAATATATGTCACAGCATTCAATAAACCAATCTTTTCAGCACCAACCATGGAACCTGTTGTGCACAACATTGCACGGTATCCACCACCACTGCCAACAAATGAAATCACTGGGATTTTTTTGCCGTCTAAAGATCTACCCAATAAACTTTCTAGAGCAGCTTTTACTTTTGGTTCACGGGATACACGGTACGCACGTTCATCAGGGTGCAATTCATTACCAATGCGTACCGTCGCAACTGTATTTTGATACGGATTATTCAAAATCGCTTTTTCTTGAGACTTAATCACTTTAATCAAAACGGGAGAAATAAGTTCACGTCCTACAAATGCCTTTGTTTGATCATAGCGCTGTCTTAATGCGCTCACTGCTGCATTCTTCCAACCATAAAACATTTCTGCATAATCTAGTGTACGCGTCCCTCGTACGATTAATAGAAATGTACAAGCTACAACTGCACAAAAAATATGCACTCTAAACCGTTTCATAACTAACCTCTCGTTTTATTTTTTAACTGTAGATTATTCTTTCTAGCCGCTCGCCCTGAGTGTTTTTGTCTTCAAAAATGTATCGAGGGGTATGCGGAAATTTGATAATGTTAAAATCTTTTTTACTTTGCACCCTTTAGCCCCAATTTCCATTCCATTCCAATCGGGGTCCCCATCGAAAGAAACTGAAGATGGGGTCAAGCGAGCGGCTCAAAAAATCAAACTTTAATTTTAAGATAACCTCTTATGTACCATACTCAGCAATAGCTCCACAACGCAACATCCTGAATTTATTGATATACACAAAACAAAATGGTGATAAACTACCCGTAAAATATTAATCACTTAAAAAAAGGTGCTGTATGACTATAAAACAAATATTAGTTTCTACTATTATCTTTAGTGCAACTACCAATATTGCATTCGCAATGGATAACAATAACTATTCTGAAGAAGCAATATTTCAAGCAAATTTTGAAAAACTAAGACAACCCATTGCAAGTTTTATTATGGATTTTAAAACATGGCCAAAAGAAGAACAAAATAAAATAGAAACATTTCGTAATAATAACGGTTGTGGTTATTTGATTAACAGCAAACCTATCGCATCTGATAAATATAATGGCAACATTGGCCTTTATCTTGATTATCGCTTAACTCATCAAGACATAACGCCATTTCTTGCGGCAATTGATTATTTAAAAAAACAACAATAAAGCCATCACAACATGGTGATAAACTATCCGTAAAATATCAATCATTTACAAAAAGGATATGTATGACAACACAACAAATATTACTTTCTGCTCTGATCTTTGGCGCTATGAACAATATTACATTTGCAATGGATAATAATGCTACTAACAACAACTATTCAGAAGAAGAAAAAATTTTTCACACAAATGTTAGTAAATTAAACTACCATGCAGCACGTTTTGTCTTGCATTTTAAAGATTGGTCCAAAGAAGAACAGGATAAAATAACAACATATAATAGCGATGTTTATCATGGATATGTAGTTAGTCGCAAACTTAAGGCATCTCAGCTATTTGGTGGAAACGTTGTACGTTATCTTGATAATCAGGTACCAAAAAACGAGTTAATTCCATTCCTTGAGGCAATGGAGTATCTCAAAAAACAAAAATAAATTCATCACGTAAAATAAAAAAACCTCATGCACAAAAACATGAGGTTTTTTTTTAGGCTTTTTTACCCTTTTAACAATACGATCTAATCGATCAAAACTCTCTTTTTTTATCTCAAAACATTTCTAATTGACATTTTCTGCGTTTTTGATAGGCTAAAACGAAATAGATTAGTAACAATTATTACTCAAAAGAGACACATAATGACTCTAAAACAAATATTACTTTCAACGCTTTTTCTTAGCGCTACAGGAAATATAGCACTTGGAATGGAAAAAACTGAAACAAAAAATCTATACGAATTTCCAGAATTACCTTCACTACAATGTGATTTTTGTAAAATTTCTAAAAAACAATATATAAAAGAATATACCTACGCAACAGAACGTCTTCTAAAAGATGTTTCAAAAAAAACAAAACCTTATGATTCAGAATATTCACAAGAGACCAATGCCATAATACAGACAATACTCCCAGTCTTGGCTGACCAGCTTATGGAGAATCTAACTATTATTCAAAAAAAACAAAAATTATGCTCTCCTGAAGAAATCGCTGCTGCAAAAATAAATAGAAAAAAAGAAGGTTTTGCCAACTTCATTGCTCAATTAAATCACGAACAACAATAAAAATCGTTAAGTAAAATTAAAAAAACCTCATGCACAAAAACATGAGGTTTTTTTATATCAGCAATCAAAAATTAATTTCTATTCTTTTATCCGCAACGTCGGGAATAAAATCACATCACGAATTGATGGTGCATTGGTCAAGAACATAGTCAAACGATCAATACCAATACCAGAACCAACAGTTGGCGGCATACCATATTCAAGAGCGGTGACAAAATCTGCATCATAAAAATGCGTTTCATCTTCACCTGCTGCACGCGCTTGTGCTTGATCATGAAAACGCTCAGCTTGATCAAATGGATTATTCAACTCAGTAAATCCATTTGCTAATTCCATACCAGCCATATACAGTTCAAAACGATCAGCAAAATCATAGTTATCTGGATTACGTTTTGAAAGTGGAGAAACTTCAACAGGGAATTGTGTAATAAATGTTGGTTGAATAAGTGTTGATTCCACTAACTCTTCAAACAGTGCATTCAGTTTATATCCCCATGATGGATTTTTTTGTTCAAGTTTAATTTTATGCTGCGCAATAACCGCATCAATCTTATCGCCTTCAAGATCTGCAGGCTTACACCCAACAACTTTTGCAACCGCTTCTTGCATTGTCATACGTGCAAACGGTGCTGCAAAATTCAATGTATGATCACCAAATTGAATCTCTGTTGTTTTGCACACTGCACGCGCAAGATATTCAAGCAAGTTTTCTGTTAATGACATCATAAATATATAATCATGATGCGCTATGTAATATTCAACAGTGGTGAATTCTGGATTGTGGCGAATTGAAAGCCCTTCATTTCTAAAGCAACGATTGATTTCATACACGCGTGGGAATCCACCAACCACAAGACGCTTTAAATAAAGTTCTGGCGCAATGCGTAAATATAACTCCATTCCCAATGCATTGTGATGTGTTACAAACGGCTTTGCAATAGCACCACCAGGAATTGGATGCAACATTGGTGTTTCTACTTCCAAAAACCCATGCTCTTTAAAAAATAGACGCATTGATGAAACAATATGAGAACGCCTAATAAAACGTTCTCTGTCTTCAGTATCAGTGATCAAATCTAAATAACGCTGACGATATTTAATTTCTTTATCAGCAATACCATGAAATTTTTCAGGAAGAGGATGAAGACATTTGCTCAGTAAAGTAAAATCTTCTGCTTTAATGGTAATTTCACCGGTTTTGGTGCGGAAAGATTTACCCTTACACCAAATAATATCACCAAGATCAATACAAGATTGTAAAAAAGAAAATTGCTGCTCACCAATCATATCTTCACGCAGATATAACTGTATTTTGCCGCCTACATCTTGAATGGTTACAAATCCTGCCTTACCATGCATACGAGATGTTAAAATACGCCCCGCAACTTCATACGTGCGAGACTCTTTTTCATCAGAAAATTCTGCTACAACTTCATTGCTCTTTGCATTGACTGGTTTAAATTGAGGCCATGGATCAATGCCCATAGCACGCATTTTTTCAACTTTTTCAACACGAACTTTATATTGCTCTTCGAGAAGCTCAGGTGAGCTATTTGGTATTTCCATAAAAATATCCTATACGATAAAAATCTTATTTCACCCCATTAAGGGAAGTAATTTTATTTATTAGTATAGGATATCTATATTTTTTTACTACTTATCAATACTTTGTCGCTGCCAGATAGTTTTCTTCAACCTTATCCCAATTAATCACATGCCACCATGCAGTAATATAGTCAGGGCGCTTATTTTGGTATTTAAGATAATATGCATGTTCCCAGACATCAAGGCCCATAATTGGTGTTTCATCATAAGTTAATGGAGAATCTTGATTAGGTAATGCGGTTAATACCAATTTACCCGTTGCATTATGAACAGAAAGCCATGCCCATCCACTGCCAAACACCGTTTTTGCTCGTGCATTAAACAATGCTTGAAACTCTTCAAAGCTGCCAAACGTTTTATTAATCTCGCTTGCTACCAAACCAACCGGCTTGCCTCCACCATCTTTTTTCATGATTTTCCAAAAAAGAGAGTGATTATAATGTCCACCTGCGTTATTACGCACAGCCTCACGAATATCGCTTGGTACATTTGCAAGATTAATTAATAAACTCTCAACAGACGTTGGCTGAAATTCAGGACATGTATCAAGCGCTGCGATCAAATTACTAATATATGCTTGATGATGTTTATTATGATGGATTTCCATTGTTCGTGCATCAATATACGGTTCAAGTGCATCATAATCATAAGGGAGCGATGGTAATACAAATTTCATAAAAATCCTTTATCCAATATAAAACAGCTCGTCACCTCTGCGAGCCATCTGTAACTGTTCACGTGCAACTTTTTCTTTATAAAAATCATCAGTTTGCCACGCATAAATCTCTTTTTCTAATTGGGCAATCTCTGCATCAAGGACCATAATATCGCTTTTTAAATCTTCAACAACTTTTTTATGAGTTTGTAATGATTTAATACCATTACTACCAAAAAAATAAATATGACCAAATGCTGCCATTTCGCCGACTAACAAAAACTTCATAAATATTTTTTTCCAACGTACCATAAATCCTCCTTATTTCATGCATATTGCAACACCTTGCCCCAATTTCCGTTCTACTCCAACTGGAGTCCCCATTGAAGAATAACGAAGATAAGGCAAGTCAATGAGCGAGAGAGAAACACATATCTCCTTCCTGCGCTCGCCCTGAACATGTTGAAGGGTATCTTCGAGTGCTCTTCTCCAATCATATTGGCTATATATTGACTTGTGTTGCAATATTTACATTTACTTAAGTGAAAAAAAGGTAAACATGAAAAAAATATCAATCTTATTTCTCTTATGTCTATCGCTCTATTTTTCATCTCCTCTTATCCCTCAAACAACAGATCAATCTTCTGCTCAAGTATCGGATGAAACATTTGATGAAACCATATTTAATTGGTCACGCACCTTTGCACAAGCAATGGATATCGCACACAAAAAACATTATGCCATCACAGATCCCAAAGAAAATATGATTAAAGCTATTGATGGATTTATCAATTCATTGGATGCGCACTCCAACTTTTTAGATCCCAAAACTTATCACGAAATGCTGGAAATGACTTCTGGTGAGTTTTTTGGTGTTGGTATTGTGATTGATAATATGAGAAAAACAAAAGATAAACATTTAACAATCGTTGATACCGTTCCAGATGGCCCTGCAGATAAAGTTGGCATTCAACCAATGGATAAAATTATAGAGATAAATGGTGAAATTCTTGAAGGACTTTCAACAGAAAAAATAGTTTCCAAACTCAAAGGGGAACGCCATTCCACGGTTAAAGTGAAAATAATGCGCGAAAACAGTCCAGATCTATTACCGTTTGATATTGTGCGTGATGTTGTTAAAGAACAACATTCACTCAGCTTTCATATTAAAAGTCACAATATAGCCTACCTCTCTTTAAGCATGTTCACTGAATCTGCAACAAAACAGATTGAAACGTTACTTAAAAAATCACAAGAACAACACGCCAAAGGCCTCATTCTTGATCTGCGCAACAATTCAGGAGGATTACTCAATGCAGCGATTGATATAGCAGGTCTTTTCTTAAAAAAAGGAAGTCTTGTTGCACTCACCAAAGATAAACATGGAAAAGAAATTGAACGCTACTCCACACGCAGAAATCCTATTGCAAAAAGCACGTTGCCTATTTTTATTCTTATCAATAATTATACCGCTTCTGCAGGAGAAATCCTTGCCGGTTGTCTTAAAATTAATTCTGATACAACCAATGATTATTTAGTGTTTCTTGTGGGAACAAAAACATTTGGTAAAGGATCAGTACAAGAAGTTATTCCCATAAGCAACAACTGCGCACTCAAAATCACCACATGTCTTTATTTTTTACCCGATAACACCACTATTCAAGGAACTGGTATTGAACCAGATTTTATGATTGAACGGACTACACCACCAACAGAACAGATACAGTGGTTTACTAAAAATTTTGGACGAGAAGAAACACTTGATAACTTTATAAAAGTTACCAAAGAAGGTATGCCACTTATGAGAGAAAAAAAAGATAAGCATGCTGCTCCAGAAACAAAAAAGAGAAGCAGTAAAAGATATGACCGCGCAAAAGAGATGCTCCAAAATGATAATCAATTGCGTGATTGCATTTCACTCATTAGTATGTTAAATACAGCACAAAGATATACACCAAAATTGGTAACAACACGCGCAGATGCTTTGCAGTATCTTAAACAGAATTATATCAGTGGTGATATATTAGACATTGAAGAAGTAAAACTATAAAAAAAGAAAAGAAATAATATGAAAAAAATAACAGTTCTTTGTGTTATAACATGTTCTTTGATTGGTAATACTACATTTGGCATGTGGAACAAAAGCATAAGAAAACCAAAAAATATTATCTATACAAGACAATGCAATCATAAAGCACAATTTAATCGTGTAGAACTTTTAGAACAATTAGAAGAACAAAAACACCGTTTTTCATCGGAACAGATGATATTCCTCAAAGATCTCATCATAACTCAGTCAACAGTATTAACAGAAGAACGCATTGCGATGCCGGGCAAAGCTAAAGATAGAGATTTTCCGCATGGCAATATGAATAAAGAATAATCAAACAATAAAAAAAGGCCCTTATAAAAGGGCCTTCTAAATTAAAATCTTTGGGTTTATTCTTGTGACTCCCAACTAATCAAATCTCCCGGTTGACATTGTAATTCACGACACAATGCCTCTAAAGTGGAAAATCTAATCGCTTTGGCTTTATCAGTTTTTAATATGGAAAGATTAGCTTCTGTAATACCCACACGTGCTGCGAGTTCATTAAGACGTATTTTACGTTTTGCCATCATTTGATCAAGCGTTATAACAATTTTCATCCCACCCTCCTACACTGTTAAATTTTGCTCATTTTGTAATACTGTAGCATGCTGCATTAACAATGTCATAACAGCAAAAATACCAAACATCAAAATATTAAATAAATCAGCTGTCCCAAATGAAGCAGTTAATATTCTATGCCCTGGTGCATTATGCAACGTAATAATCACACTCAAAAGCATTCTATTAATTGGAACATACAAAGCTAAATAAAAACTATATTTACTCATCGCCGCAAATAAAGTAACCATAGATGTAGAAAATAGTTCATTGCGCTCAAATTTTTTCATAATAGCTACAACATTCCATAAAATCATAAGCCACAAAAACAAAACACCGCTATCAATCAACATGCCTAATAATCGATGAATTAAAGGCATTGTAGGCATAGCTGAAGCAACACCAACATAATCATCAAGAGTGTATGCAAGAGATAAATTAAAAATATGATAGGGGTTGTCTAAAAGAACTCCAGGAAAAAACCATTTGATAAAAAAACTAACAAGAGTAGCAGCCATCAACACATAAGATATGTATTTGATTAAACGAGCATAAAACAAAATATTTTTCATAAATAAAATCCTTTCATGTACATATAATTATTTTTACTGAAAAAACTTTATCATAAATTTTATCGAATATCAATATTTTTATATCGAATATTAATATAAAAAGCGTGGATTTGAATGAAATACAATTCCATGCAATAATTAATGAAAATCAAAAAAGGTCTGATATGAAAAAAACAACAACACTCTTATGTATTACCATTTTTATATTTACATCTATTAAAAGCATGGAAATGGATGTGGAAAATAATAATAACAACTCAAGTAATACATCAAAATCCAGCAATACCATCAATACAAAATCAAATAACAGTAATTCACTAGAAAAACTATTAGAACAAAATAATATCTTATTGCACACCCTCATCATGCAAAACAAGATACATTTTGAATATGAAGATGATAAAAAATACACAACTAATGTCACTATCAATCAACACGCCAAAAACACTCAAACGGCATTGAACAATTTATATAAATCAACGAATGCGCAATTAACAGATAAAACGCTTCACATTCCAATGACAGGTCAAACTACAGTACCAAAAACGAAAGATAAAAACACAAAGGATATTCTATGAAAAAATCAGTCGTACTCTTATTTTCTCTTGCATGCGTCGGGAACTCATTTGGCATGTTCTCTAAAGCATCTTCAGTAAAACAGATTAAAAAAACAAGAAATTTCCACACAAGCAAACCTGCTTACCTGGATCCTCTTGGTGCTGGCGCTTGGGCTATGTCATTTATAAATACATGGAGTATTTATGAAGACTCCGGTAAATTCATCAGATTAGAAAATCAAGTTAAACAACTCGAAAAAACTGTTAAGCAGAATGAAGAAAAATATAATTTATTAATATTAAAACTTTCTGAACAAAGCAAAAACGATGCTACTCAGTCTAAAATCAATCAAGAATAATTACTCAACAGTTACTGATTTTGCTAAATTACGCGGTTTATCAATTGGACATCCACGTTGACGCGCAACAGCGTATACAAAATATTGCATCACTCCAAGCGTTACAAGTGCTCCAAGCAATGGCGGAAATTTGCCAGAAATAACAAATGCAGTTTCCGCTAATTCACACAACTCATGCTGACCTTCATACGCAAATGCAATAACATGTCCACCACGTGATTTGACTTCATGCACGTTAGAAACAAATTTTTGATAAATAGCTTGATCTGAATAAGAAAAAACATAGACAGGAACCGATTCATCAACAAGCGCAAGTGAACCATGTTTCAGTTCACCCGCAGGGTAACTTACCGCAAACACATATGCCACTTCTTTAATTTTAAGTGCGCTTTCCATCGCAAATGGATAACTCATATGTCTGCCTAAAAACATCGCCTTATCATGCTTTGCATACATAGGAGCATATTGTGTATCAATAATATCTTTATAATTTTCTAAATTTTTTTCCATCAAATCGGCTGCACGCAATAGATCTTCTTCCGCTTGTGATAATGCTGCAGTATCAATCAATTTTTTTTCTAGCGCAATGCGATGAGCTAACCAGTACAATGCTGCAAGTTGCGTAGAAAATGCTTTGGTAGACGCAACTGCAATCTCCGGCCCTGCATGTGTTTGCAAGAACCCTTTTGCTTCTCGCACAACAGTGCTTGTTGCAACGTTAGTCAACGCAACAGTAGACAAATTATATTGATTAATAAGACGTAATGCCTCAAGAACATCTGCCGTTTCACCTGATTGAGAAATCACAATATACAATGTATCTTTTGCAGGGAAAAATACCTGGTGCCTAAATTCAGATGCAAGATGAACAGAAACAGGAACATTACTGATCGATTCAAAAAAAAATTGCGCTATACGCGCCGCATGCCACGATGTTCCGCATGCCAAAAATGATATTTCTTTAATATTTTCTATTTTATCAGCAGTCACGCCAAGCTGATCCCATAAAGCTGCACCCAAAGATCGCAATGATGCAACCGTTTTTCCAATTGCATTCTTTTGCTCATAAATCTCTTTGAGCATAAAGTGATCATGACCACCTTTATCAATATTCTCAAAAGAGACATTCGTCTTTTCTACCACAACAGGAATCTCTTGATCTGAAAAACTGTACGCCTTAATGCCATGCTTATCAACAAACACAAAGCTTTCATCAGGCAAGAAAAAGACTTTATCTGTTTTGCCTGCAAATGCAATCACGTCAGACGCAATAAACATTTCACCATCACCAATACCAACACAAAGCGGTGATTTTCTGCGAATAGCAACCAATGTGTCAGGAAACTGTTGCATCATAATAATACATGCATACATTCCATCAAGCATTTGCACAAGTTCAGAAACAGTGTGAGAATTAAACGGTTTTTCAGCTAAGAAGGATTCAAAAAGATGACTGACAACTTCTGTATCTGTATCAGATTCAAAAATATGCCCAGACTTGAGTAGCTGCTTTTTCAGTTCATCATAATTTTCGATAATACCATTATGAACAACAGAGATAGATTTTGAACAATCAAAATGAGGGTGAGCGTTACGCTCAGAAAAATCGCCATGCGTTGACCAACGAGTGTGACCAATGCCTAAATAACCATCTATGGGATTTTGTTGCAGACGTTCTGCTAATTGGGAAAGTTGACCGGAAGCTTTTGTACAGAGAACTTTTTGACTAGTGGGTTCAATACAAGCAAAACCCGCAGAATCATATCCGCGGTATTCTAATCTGGCCAGTCCTTCAAAAATATAGGATCTACAAAGAGATTTTCCAATATACCCCACTACAGTACACATAGACACTCCCTTGTTTTGACTGAACTGGCCAGAAGATAAAACTAATTACAACCTACAAAATATTTCTTTATAGGGGTCCCCGGCTGAAGCTTTTGCGTAAGCTGGGGTTAAAATTAACGTTTTACGAATTGGAATTTACGACGAGCAGCTTTTTGACCGTATTTTTTACGTTCTTTTCTACGAGAATCAACAGTCATAAGACCATGCTTTTTTAAAACAGGTTTTGCATTAGCATCAAATTCAACAAAGGCGCGTGCAATTCCCAATTTTACCGCATCAGCTTGAGCAACTTTACCGCCGCCAAATACGTTTGCTTCAACATCAAAATTCGCGCCAACTGGACATACTCTGAATGGAGTTGCCGCAACATCAGCCGCTACTTTAGTATCAAAATAATTGATGTATGATTGCCCATTAACAGAGATTTGACCATCTCCACGGCGTAACCATACTCGAGCTACTGCAGTTTTACGACGACCAACGCCATGAGCCATTGGAGAATTAGCAGACTTTGTCATTTCTTTTGCCATAGTGAACTATAACCTTCTAGTAATAAGAGAAAAATTTTTCTAAATACAACGATTTTGCTAATTAGTATAAAATCATATAGCTTAATTGTCAATCACACGCCTCAAAAACTAGACTTTTCTTCAAACTTTTCTTGACACGCCAAACAACGCATCGTTCCCGGAAATGAGTTCAAACGCTTCTCAGCGATAGGGTTGCTACAATCAGTACAAATACCGTATTCACCCTCTTTTATTCGCTCCAAAGCCCGCGTTATACCGCGATACTCTTCAACCTCTGCATCCTGCAAAGACATACGCAAAGATTCCATGGTTGCCGTCAGCGCTTGATCCCCTGGATCTTGCACTTGTCCGTCAGAGAACTGCTCCTTGGACATTTCTGTTAACTTCTGCTCAAGCTCAAATTTACGCTTCAGCAGGTCTGCCTCAATTTTCTTTAAATTGCGCTTATCATCCACTCTTTTTCCTTTTTTTATGAAAAAACTTTTTTAGCAATTCTGCGGCTTCACCACCCCCAATACCTTCAACAATTGCTACAATACCTTTTTTGTATAAACAAAGGTCTTGTTCATTGTCAAGGCTAAACCCAAACAGAGGGGAACAAGCCCCATAAACAACTCCTGCAAGCCGACTAAGCTTAATTAACCCCATACACATAGAGCATGGCTCAAGGGTTACATACAGCCAACAACCATCTAAACGCCAGTCACCCAAACTCTTTGCTGCGTACTCTATTGCCAAACTTTCTGCATGCGATCGTTGCGTACAATCTCGTTCAACAGAATTATATGCTCGAGCTATAATATCACCTTCTGAGTTTACTACAATAGCTCCAATCGGAACTTCATCAATTTCATATGCAAGCTTTGCCTGCGCAAGCGCTTCCTGCATAAAAAAAATATCTTTGCTTTTGCCAAAAATAGATTCCATCAGAATTCACCTTCTCTTTCTAAAAAAACTATCTCAAACATGGATACAAAAACAAAAAACAGATCAGTTAGAATAATTCATTTTTTTTATGTTTTGAAGTATAATAAATATATAACTATGAAAATAAATATCTTCGATTATAAAATTCTCATTCATTTTGAGTATAACCCAAAAGAAAGAGTCGGTTAACGCTATGACAAAACCAGTAAAAGAATATGCAGCCCAGTCCATTCGTGTAATGGAAGGTCTTGAAGCGGTCAGAAAAAGACCTGCTATGTACATTGGCTCAACAGGCCCTCAGGGATTACATCACTTAGTATATGAAGTTGTTGATAACTCTATCGATGAAGCTCTTGCAGGTTATTGCGACAGCGTCAAAGTAACTCTTCATGAAGACGGATCTTGCTCAGTAGAAGATAACGGTCGTGGTATTCCTACAGACATTCATCCTACTGAAAAAGTATCTGCTGTTGAAGTTGTACTCACCAAATTACATGCCGGTGGAAAATTTGATAAAGACACGTATCAATTTTCTGGCGGATTACATGGTGTTGGTATCTCTGTTGTTAACGCTTTATCAGAATGGACACGTGTTACTGTTTTTCAAAATGGTAACATTTATTTTCAAGAATTCCGACGTGGCAAACCAGTAGAATCTCTCAAAGTTATTGGTACAACTGAAAAGCGCGGAACATTAGTTCATTTTAAACCTGATGCTGAAATTTTTACTGAAACTACTGACTTAAGTTTTGAAACATTATCATCTCGCCTACGTGAACTTGCTTTCTTAAATAAAAATGTGCGTATTTTTATCACAGATGAACGCACGGGCAAATATCATGAATTTCATTTTTCTGGCGGTATTGTTTCATTTGTTGAACATATCAACAAAAATAAAACTTCTATCTTCCCTGAAGTCATTCATTTGGAAAAAAACGATGGGAAATATGTTATTGAAGTCGCAATGCAATATAACGATGGTTATGGCGAACAACTTTTCTCATTTGTTAACAACATTAACACCGTTGAAGGCGGAACACATGTTTCTGGTCTTAAAGGTGCATTAACCAAGATATGTAATAAAAAAGCACAGGAATTCGGCGTTCTAAAAGGCGCTGATGCTTCTTTTTCTAGTGAAGACGTGCGTGAAGGCCTTGTATGTGTTTTAAGCATTAAAGTGCCAGAACCACAATTTGAAGGCCAAACAAAAACAAAATTAGGCAACAGCGAAGTAAAAGGTATTGTTGATTCATGCGTATTTGCGTACCTTGATATTTTCTTTGAAGAAAACCCAACTATCGCTAAAAAAGTTGTACAAAAAGCAGAAATCGCACGCAGTGCTCGTGAAGCTGCACGTAAAGCTCGCGATTTAACTCGTAGAAAAACTGTCCTTGAAGGCATGATTTTACCTGGCAAGCTCGCTGATTGTACTCTAGAAGATCCAGCTCTAACAGAAATATTCATCGTTGAGGGTGATTCTGCAGGCGGTTCAGCTAAACAAGGTCGTGACCGTAGCAACCAAGCAATTTTACCACTCAAAGGTAAGATCTTAAACGTTGAAAAAGCACGTCTTGATAAAATACTTTCTAATGAAGAAATCAAAGCTCTTATTTCTGCAATTGGCAATGGCGTAGGACAAGATTTTGATGTTAACAAAACACGCTATCACAAAATTATTCTGATGACGGATGCTGACGTTGATGGTTCGCACATTAGAACATTGCTCTTAACATTCTTCTTTAGATATATGCGTCCACTCATTGATAATGGGTACCTGTATATTGCACAACCGCCACTGTACAAAGCTAAAATTGGCAAAAAAGAACAATATCTTAAAGATGATACTGCATTCATGCAATTCCTTTTTGATTGGGCAAAAGAACAAACGGTATTAACGATAAATAATAAAGAAGTTGATGCTGAAACATTATCTACCGTTTTTGCAGACATTCAAGAATATGAAACTAAAGTTAGTGCATTAAGTACTGACTTCAACATTTCCTTTGATCAATGTAATGCGCTTATTGCAGCACTGCATAAACATCCATGGGAAAAAGAAAATGGCATTCAGCAACTATTAAGCAACCTTAAAGACTTCTTCCCTGGTTATAACGTCAATTTTGAAACACCTGATGAAGTTGCAAAAATAGTATCTGAAGAAGAAAGCAAAGAAATAGAAACAGCAGAAAACAAAGCTCTTTTCTCTCGCATTTTATTTAGAATGATGAGCAAACATTGGGATATTCCTGTTAACTTTTTTGCTGCTTCAGAAGTTAAAAAAGCTGTTCTTATTCTTAACAAACTTACTCTTGTACAAGACAACCATTGGATATTATCAATCATTGGTAAAGAACGTGCAATTGATGGAATAGGTGCAACAAAGTTCCTTGATGCAATCAAAGCAATCAGCAAACCGTTCATGAACATCCAGCGCTATAAAGGCCTTGGTGAAATGAACCCTGAACAACTTTGGGAAACTGCAATGGATAGCAAAACACGTTCATTGCTTAAAGTTACCATTGAAGATTCTTTGGAAGCAGATAAATGGTTCTCTACCCTTATGGGTGAAGATGTACAAGGTAGAAAAGAATATATCGAAGATTTTGGTAAGTTTGCCAAAAACTTGGATGTGTAACATACATTGATCATGTTCGAACAAATTAAAAACTTCATCGTAAAAAACGGCTTGATTACATCAGGCCAAACAATTATAGTTGGGCTCTCCGGTGGGCCCGACTCTGTTTTTTTGTTATATTTTCTTGCATCACTACAACAAGAATATAATCTCATGCTCATTGCCGCGCACCTGAATCATGAATGGCGCCCAGAAGCTGATCAAGAACAAAAAGATTGTGACGCTCTTGCACACAAACTCAACATTCCTTTTGTTACTGCAAAAAGATCAGAACTTTCTGCATCAATCACATACAATGGGTCACAAGAAGAATACGGCAGAAAAATGCGCCGTCATTTTTTTGAAAAAGTGTTACAAGAACACAATGCAGATACTATTGCTCTTGCACATCACGCACAAGATCAAGAAGAAACATTTTTTATTCGCTTAATTCGCGGCTCAAGCCTAACAGGCTTAACTGCTATTAAACCACAACACGGTTTATATATCAGACCCTTACTTGAAACAAATAAATCAGATATTCTTGCATGGCTGCATGAAAACAATATTCCATATGCAACAGATGCAACTAATGATTCATCCGATTATTTACGCAATCGCATCCGCATGAATGTATTACCAGCACTGCGTAGGTGCGATGATAGATTTGAAAGTAATTTTATCTCTACGCTTAATCGCCTACAATCAACAGAACAGTTTTTAGAACAACTTACGCACACAACATTCGACAGCATTTCAGAGATTCAAAACAATCAACGATACATCAACATTCCACAATTACTCGCGCTTGATGAAATATTACGCCACCGCATTCTTATGCATTGGTTAATAACCGAAAACGTACCCTTCCCAACAACACAGGCTTTTCTTGATGAAATCATTCGCTTTTTACAAAATAAAAATGGCGGCACTCACGCCGCTCATCAAAAATGGTCTATCGTAAAAAAACAAAAAAACACGTTCCTGATAAAAACATAGAACTTATTTTATTTTTGTAGCTAAATGACGTAAAATGGAATCAAAAAAAGGAATTCATTGAAGTCATCTCATAATACCAAAAAAATTATCTTTCTTGCGTTCCTTTTATCATTACTGTTTCATTTTAGTGGTCTTTTGTATGTTACGCTGCACAGCAATGATGAAAAAATAAGATTACACCCTGAAGAACAAGCCCTGCCTGAACTTCAAAAAAAAATAGACAAACAACAACAGCACAATGAATGGGTAGAAGCAAAAGCACGGGCCGGAAACTTTGGCACACCAGTATTTTTCCAAGACGAATTTGAACCCGAACAAAATGAAATCCAATCATCCTTCGCCCCATCCTTCGCTGAAAGCTCCGGAGGGCACAGCAAGGCTACGGATGACAAGCAAGAGGTTATTGAAAACAAACCAGAAGAAAACTTAGAAGAAGAAAAACAACAAGAAACTATCACCCAAAAAGAAAGCACTCCAACTACGCCAGTCCCTCAGCAAACATCTTTTACAACACAAGATTCTCAACCCAAACCTATTCAACCAACAAAACAAGCTCCTGCGCGCCCAAGACCTTCTCACCCAAGAACAGTTTCCCAAACCCCAAAGCCATTATCTGCTCCTAAGCCACCATTAACACTCGCTCAACTTTCTCAGGGTTTTCTAAATCACGTAAAACACGAAGGCAATCATGCTGTTCATATGCTGGGCAAAAAAAGTGGTCGTCCAACTGACGAACAGATTAAATACGAACGCTACCTACAAAAATTAAGTTGGTGCCTGCAAAATTCATTCAATATTCATAATGATCGTTTTCCAAGATCAGCCAACAATGATGATTCCGTGCAAGTGCTTCTTGCACTTAATAAAGATGGATCCCTGAAAGACTGCCGCGTTTCAAAAACATCAGGCAACAGAGATCTGGATTACTTTACACTCTTTATTTTTAAGGACGCCAGCACATCATTTCCACCAGTTCCAGAATATCTGCCACATGATCCATTTGCGATTAATTACATCATCATGGTCGGCGCCTCAGAAGATGGGCGTTTAAAATTGTATCGACAATAAAAAAGAGTTCACTAATATGCCATACCTATGATAAGGTGAAACAAAAACTATCATGGAGAGAGTATGAAACCTGAACAATACATGCTATCAATTGTGCTGAGTGTATTGATTGCATTACCCTGCAGAGCAGAAACGTTTAACATTTCTTTAAAACCAAAATGGCGCTGTTTAGAAGAAGACTGTAAAAAAGTTGCTGAATTTGGCGGAAGATGGATTCTTGCAGGAAGCATTACGTTTAAAAAAAGATCCAAAGACCCTGTTTTTATAGAAACAATCAATCTCCATTGGAATGGTGAAAATCTTGATAATTTAATAGGATCTTTATATAGAAAAAACTTTGATAAAGACCTCTTTTTACCCATTGAAGAAAACCTTGTTTGCGATGGCGTCTGGAATAAGTGCAAACAAACCCTTGTTCTTAATTTTGATGAAAAAGAAAGCCTTGCCCCAACCACCACCTATTATCTAGTACTGACCGTACCAGACGATATCGAATCTATCTTAAAAAAAGGTTCTTTTTCATTAGAAGAGCAAAATCTACCAAAACCATTCAAACAGTGTGCCCAACAAGAAAAACTGTCTCTAGCGCTTAATACCACTCGCTAAACATCAAACTAACTTACTTCTCCAGCGCTCATCCTAAATCTGTCAAAGAATATCTTCTCTTCGAGCGATTTAATCCTTTTTTCTAATCTTCTGTCGGGGGTCCCCATCGTAAGACACTGAAGATGGGGTTAAAAATCCCCTTTTACCCCTTAGCATAAGCCTAATTTTATGTTATAATAGAAAGGTAAAATATTAATTTAGCCATATAATATTGGCTTTAACTACATGGATTTTTATGAAATATTATAAAATTCTCGGACTTGATTCTCTCGCTACGATGGAAGAAATTAAAGCTGCATACCGTGCATTAGCTATGAAATATCATCCAGATCGCAACCCTAACAATCCAGAAGCTGAAGAGAAATTCAAGCAAATTCAAAAAGCGTATGACGTGCTTGAAGAAAGAAAAGAACTTTGCAAACCTACCCTTGGTGGCTTACGTTCTCAGGCTAAAAAGAAGTCTGAAGAAGAAGTAGTACCAACTGAAGAATAAAGCCAATCGAACAAAAAGAGGCCATTATGAGTAAAGCAGATTTTTACAATGTTTTAGGTGTCAGCAAGTCAGCTTCAACTGATGAGATTAAGACAGCCTACCGTAAACTGGCGATGAAATATCATCCAGACCGTAATCCTGACAATAAAGCAGCTGAAGATAAATTTAAGGAAGCTACTGAAGCCTATGAAGTGCTCGGTGATTCCTCAAAAAGAACTCAGTACGATCAATTTGGTCATGCTGGTATGAATGGTGGTATGGGTGGTGGACATGCTGGATATAGTCATGCTGGCAACATGAACATGGACGACATTTTTGAAAATTTTGGCGATATTTTTGGCTCTATGTTTAATGGCGGCTCAGCAAAAAGCCGACGCAAAAAAGGTCCACAGCCTCAAGCTGGCTTATCTTTAACCAAAGAGATAGAAATTACCCTTAAAGATGCTTTCCTTGGTACCAAAAAAGAAATCGCATATCATCACTACTTTAGTTGTGATGCGTGTAATGGAATGGGTGCTAAATCAGGAACATCAGCTCAAAGTTGTACCCCATGTAATGGCTCTGGTGAAATGCACTTTAAACAAGGCTTTTTCATGTATGCGCAAGCATGTGGTAGCTGTAACGGGCAAGGCTTTATTATTCCAACACCATGTTCTTCATGTAACGGTCAATCGCGTGTTCAACGTTATGACAAATTTACCGTCAATATTCCTCGAGGTATTTTCAATAACGCAGAACTTCGCGTAAGCGAAAAAGCTGATGCTGGACTTTATGGCGGCCCTGCTGGCGATCTTTTCTTACAGATCCGCATCAAAGAAGACAAAGTCTTTAAACGTGATCAAGACGATCTGATTTGCCATGTTATGCTAACTTATCCACAACTGACACTTGGTTGCCAAGTAGATGTTGAAAGCATTGATGACACAAAACACACTATTAAAATTCCAAAAGGTTGTCCTGTTGGAGAAAAAATAGTTATCACTGGTGAAGGTTTCTATAAGTTACGCGGGAAAACACGTGGTAACCTTGTTATCATTACCCAATGCTTTATTCCAACCAAAATATCTGCTGATGCAAAAAAGAAACTCCAGGAATACTCTGATATCGTAGGTACTCAAGCCAATAATGAAGGCTTTATTACCAGCTTTTTCAAAAAGTTCTTGGGTTAAATAGAAAAACATTTTCAATGTAAAAGAGGCTCTAACCAGCCTCTTTTTTTATTGTCTAAAATCCATTGCTTTTAAAGCTTATAATATAATAAACTGAAAGTAAGGCTTTAAAAACCAAGAATCAAATGTAGGGATACATAATGAATTTAGTAAAAAAAATAGGTTGTCTTATTATCCTCTTATCCTTTGTAGCACAGAAAACTTACACCATGGAAACACCCGATAACAACCCTGGATGGCTGAGCTCTGCAACATTAACATTTCTTAATGGATACTTAGGGTTTAAACAATTATTATCAAGTGTTACAAATCCCAGCACAGGCTTTTCTGACCTGCCAATAGAGGTGCAAACAACAATTATCCAACTATTTGCCAAAAGCTGTACAGATAAAACCCTCAAAGAATCTGCTCAAACAATCAATGCTTTAGCTCAAACAAATAAACATTTAAACACCTTAATCAATGATCCTGAATTCAACCTTCAACTCATCAAAAACCGTGCACAACAGTTTAATGTTTCGGATATAAAAGTTGCAAAAGAGTTGCAAACTCAAGCGTCCAAAACGCAACTCAAAATACAACTTGCTCTGGCTAAAATAATGAAAGAACTTATTGAAGAACAAGAAAACAACAATGCACTTGCCAAATTAAACAGATTACTTAAAGGTTTTACAATCGAAGACAAACTTTACAAAGTTGACCTTGATTTTACATATCGCTGGGATCAGGAATCAGATGAATATTACTCACCATTAATGTACGCGATAGAAAATGAAAACAAATTTTTAATACAATACCTTCTCAAAAATGGTGCGAGTCCAATAATAACAAACGATGACGATGAAGACGCAGCACAAGCAACTGAAGATCAAGAAATTATTGATTTTATGCAATAAGCAATTGAAAACATTTATATTCCAATGCCACGTTTTTTTAAACTTTTACGAGAAATAGATTGGGTATGGTTTCGCTCCATGCCCATTTTTTGTAGAAAATGATAAAAAAATTCGCGATCAGGCCCTTTGACAACAGCTTGCTCATGAGCCTCAGCCAATGCCACGGGATAACCGCCACCTTTGATACATTGATCAATCACAATCTGTGCGACAAAATTTACCATTTTTTCATCTTGCGCAATCCAAGCAGGTATTTCAACACGACCAATTTCATTCCCAGTGTGAACATAAAAAAAGAACGGCCGTAAATGATTTGGATAATACGCACTAATACTACTGTGATTACTAAAAACAATAGAACGCGTATACGGCTCTAAAACAGAATACATAATTCCACTATCAATCACACTATCAACTGGTTCATACAACTCTTTTTTATCAACATCAAAATTACACAAATACAAACGAACCAAACTCATTAACTCTTTACTTTTTGGCATACTAATATACCAACACACAACAGTTTTCTCATGATGCAGCTCATCCAAAAGTGCAAGATATGCATGTAAAAAATGATCTCTGACATCAATCTCTTTTGATGACAAATGCCAAAAAATTAATGAACCATCAAAAAACAAGATTGATGGTTCATCGCCATATTCACGTTTTATTTTTTTACTCAGATCAAGCCCTGCACGCAACTCAAGTTCTTGCCGCTTGCAATTAACTCCATCGGTAGTAAAGGCTTGACCAGTTTCATCAACTCCCGCAAAAACGGTTGGTTCTGATGACAACTGAACGCGCCTGTTTGCACCATTATAGGGCAAAACCACTGATCCGGTATTAATTAAACAACAAGACAAAACATTGTGTCTGTCTGGATAAATCTGAGAGCCATCCACAGAAAAGACTACATGAGGGTATGTGATAAGTTCTACAGGAATAATGTCACCAATATTCTCAGTCCACAGAGGCACTGGCCATGGGGCATTATTCACCTGTCTGACTTTATATAAAAATGTTGCATCTTGAATAATAGATTGCCAAATATCTTGGGCAAGGTGATAAGAAGGAGTCGTATCAACAAAAAGCTTATCTGCAAGATTATTAAGTTCCACAAGCAACTTAAGACGATCTAACATTATACCACTCTCACTGTTTTCTATCTGTTTTGATAAATACGTATTCCATTTTGCAAAGCTGTTAGCGGCAATAAGCCACATAATAATCTGACAGGGCCCAATGGCATCCCAATCATAGCAGTAATGTCATCCTTATCAAGAGCAAGAAGAGCGTCAAGAGATCTCGTTTTAGCATATTCAGAGAGTAATGATGCGGTTGCTTGGCTAATCACACACCCTTTACCTTTAAAAAGAACATCGCCAAGCACGTTATTATTAATTATACCTGTACAAAGCACTTCATCACCGCACGAACTGTTGCGCTGTTCGGCGCTAAAATGAGCACCTTCAATAATTCCATTATTCCGTGGGTTGCGATAATGATCCATTAAAATTTCTTGATAAAAATTAAGCATACACGTACTTCCATAAAGCTAAAACATACATCCAGTATACCAAAGCATTCACAAAATTAACACCCTTAATATATTGCAATTTGTATTCTTGAGTTGTCATGATAACAGTAGGAAATAATTATAAATTAAGGGGAATTCAATGAAAAACAAACTTTCAAGCCTTTTGCTTGTTGGAATAGTTTTATTAACAGGATCTCTGTCTGGAGTAGCAGTTTTTTTGGACAATAACTACGGAGCAAAGCTTAACTTCAAAATCAGCCCTCTACAGCCAGAAGGACAATATGTTGGCCATAATGTAAGAGTCGGATTAGGAGATATCAACTCCATTCCAGAACTTTCAATACGCACCACAGGTATAGGCTCAAGCTATCTATCACCCTACCACTCTCTTAATTACTTTCTTACCGATATCAAAAACCAACAAGCTCGCCACAGCAATGATGATGCCATAATAGTACTAGGAGCAAGTCCATCATATTCCTCTTCATGGAATATATATCTTATGTGGGAACCAAAAGGCAAAAATATTAAACCATTTGAATATGCCGATATTCCTACCCTTGTGGGAGTACCAAAAACTCAACCAAAAAGCCCTTCACAACCATTAACTCAACCTGCTGTAATGATGAATATTGACCAATTAGAAAAAGAATTAGCTCTTATGGAATCATCCACAGCAGATGGCCGACTAGCGCACATAAAAGATGGTGCTCTGGGATCGGATTATGCGAGCAAAGCAACAGAAATTTGCAATGCTCATTATACGAAAGCGGAAAAATTAGGGAAAATTAATCTCTGTTCTCGGTTAAAAACAGAACTTCTTGCACCACAATATCAGCCACAAATGAAAAGAATTAAAGCACAAATAGCTGAGGCAAAGAGAAGAAAACAAAAAACAGTAGTGGTAGCACCTGATCTTGCACCAGCAATAGAAGACATTAAAAATAGCATTAATAGGATTCATAATGCTTTAGCTGGGTATAAATCCCGTGGTGAAGCTCAATAAAAAAGACATTTTTTAACATAAGCGCCTTGATAGCCAGAAGCTGCAAGGCGCTCTTTTTATCTATCAGAACAACCATCTTTACTACTTGTATTAATATATGGTATACTAAGAAAGTAAAAAACAGGCTTTTTAAAAGGGAAAAACCGATGAACAGACGCCAATCCTTATACCAATTATTTATGTATTTTACCCTTTGCTGCACACCTACGTCAGCAAAGATCTTTATTTTTGACCTTGGCGGTGTTCTCATTGATACAGACAAACGTATCTCATTTCAACATTTGGGAATGATGAATCTTGCAACTTATAGCGTCAGACATAGAATAAACCCTTTTAACCTTAACTATCATATCAAAAAAGCCCTCTTTGCAACGCTCAACGCGATAGCTCAAGTGCATAACCTCAGCAATGAAAACATTCATCTTGCATATGATGAAGCAGGCGACCAACTACCATTACTCATGTGCATGTGGCTGCAAGGTAGTATGACAAGTGCAGAAATCAGAATACTTATCGATACCACGATTACTGCTCACCCTGAATGGTTTAAATGTTCTGCAGAGCAACGCATTGTTGAAAATCTACTTCTCATGATTTTTACGCCTCATCATTTTGTCAATTCACGTAAAATATCTGCAGCAGGAATTGCTTTTATAAAGAAATGTAAAAAAGAAGGTCATAAAGTATACGCCCTTTCCAACTGGGACTCTGAATCATTTGCACTACTTAAAGAAAAACATGCACAGCTCTTTGATCTTTTTGATGGCATTATGATCTCTGGTCATGTCAAAGCAAATAAGCCCCATAATACAATATATGAAGCTTTATTAACTCAATATGCACTCAACCCACAAGATTGCTGGTTTATTGACGATCAAAAAGAAAACATAGCCGCTGCACAGCAGTTAGGCATCAATGCAGTCATGCATGAATCATGCTTTAAAAAACTTATTGAAAACATCAGAATTGCTCATTCCAAATCAGTTACTCGACGAGAAAATCTTAACAACAGTGGCATTAGCGATACCAATATTAGCACAACTAACAAAGCTATAATTGATGGTGAAAAAATATCTTTAACTGATTCAACCGAATATAACTGTCCTCCGGCAAAAGCATAGATACCTAAAATAGGCAACGATCCAACAAATGTTGTCCACATAAAGGTTGTTATAGAAACATTCGTTAACGCAGCCAAAACGTTTATAACAAAATAGGGAATAATTCCCATCAATTGCATCGTCAATAAATAACTCGCTGTTCCATGCGATGCTATTTTTTCATTAAAACGGTCCAACTTCTGGGCGTATTTCCCTCTAATCAAATTTCCCAAGACATAACGAATCACAAGAAAAGATATGGTTGTCCCTACCGTTGCACTAATACTTGCAAAAATGATACACGGTAAAAAACCAAATAAAAAACCACCTAACATCGTCAAAGGTGGCACTCCTGGCATACCAAGAGAAATAACGGCTGCGTACACAGCCATAAAAATAAAAACTGCTCGGATATAATTAGTTTGTACTGCTTGCTCTAAATAAGCTCGATTACTTTGCAATGATGTGAGCGAAAAGTATTCATGCAAACCAAAATACCACACAACGCTCACAATTGCTGCTACCACAAAACTCGTCAATAATGCTTTTTTTATACTACCATTCATACAACTTCCTTATTATCTTTTGTCAGTGTAAAAACAATACATACAATACACGATTATTAAAAAAGAATTAACTGTTGCTTGCAGATTGGTGACCTAGTTGCAACTGCAACATTTGTATCTGCGCATTTTCAACATTTAGCTGGCATACAGGTCGAGATCCTAAACCAAACCCTTCTTGAAGTATTCTTTTGACATCGCCTATCTCATTACTCAAGTGAGTTGCCGTTAACCCCAAATCATTTCGCATTTGTTTACTAT
The DNA here is from genome assembly GCA_964636815.1 of uncultured Pseudomonadota bacterium. Lineage (GTDB taxonomy): Bacteria > Babelota > Babeliae > Babelales > Vermiphilaceae > SOIL31. The sequence continues at coordinate 130,703 of CAZWTF010000003.1, read as the reverse complement.
CTTCTTGGTAAAGAAACTTAAACTCTTGAAGTTCTAACATCAAGTTGTTATCTTTTTCTATTCTTTGATTTAAAAGATCTATTACCTGCTTATGTGATTTTTTCAATCCTTCTAATTCACGCTTTAACGTTTCATATTGCTCATTACCTTTTTTATTTTGCAGATCGATTTTATCATGCAATAAAGTTACTTGCTCACTTATTACCGCTAACTCTTTAAATAGAGTTTTTATCTGCTCACTCACAGAGCCTACTTGCTGCTTAACGTCTCCAACGCCTGTGCTTAAATCGTTTATTTTAGTGAACAACTGACTAATACTATCTTTCATCGTATTAATTGTACTTTGCACCAGCCCTATTTTTTCTTGCGTGGCAGTGTGTTGCTTTATGTTTTTTTTATCTACTTTATTAATTTTTATTTCAATACCATCCAACTTTTCATCAATTTTTTCAAAATTACGATCAAAGTATCCCTTGGTAAGAATACCGCCACTTGCCATCCAGCCAATTGATGTAAAATTTAACAAAGGAATTGGACACACAAATACAGTGTCAAGCACTCTTCCTGTAACAGGAGCAACCACAGAGCCAACAATAGTTGTTTCATTCATTGCAACATACCTTTTAATCGCATTGCATAAATATTGAATTACTACTTTAAGGGGCGTAAGTGCGTATTGAATAGGAGTTGGGCATTCTTTAATACAGTTATTGGTATAATTATCGACTGATGTTCCTACAGCATTATACTTTTCATGGAACCACTTTCCACATTGGTCTGATCGTTGCAACTGTTTAACCAATAAAGATAGAAATATTATAGTCGTTGCTGCACCCAACACTACTTTATGCTCTTGAATTATTTTTGTTCCAGAAGAAAAATCAATATTCTCAAACAATTTTCCTACATTTGGCAAACGAATATGAGGAATCGCACCTGCAAACTTTCCAAAACTTAACAGGGATAATACAGCAAAACTGTTACCATGAGCTTTATTATATTTTGGAACAGGAAACGATTTATACTCACTAGCAACTACAAAATTTGACCACAACATTGCTACAACAAAAAAACGAACAGTTTTATATACATATGTCATAAAAGAACCTCAATCAAATCGCTGCTATAAATTTCTATCTGCATGATTAATTAATATAATTGTTTATTGTACAAGATAGTTATTAATACGCAAACATTTCAACAATCACTTGCATATAAAAAACAAAATCATTTACCCTAAAAGCATATTGTAAAATCAAAGGGGATGACATGAAAATAGTTCAATACGTAAGTCTTTCATTTCTACTCATCTTAACACAATCAGTAGCAGCTAAAAGAGCAACAATTCCTCAGCCAACTCACAAGCATGTCATTATTTTTGATCTAACGAACATTGTCATCAAAGAAAATCAAATCGGTTTTGCAAAAAAAATAGGGTATGGAACATTAGCAAGCTATGCCATAACCCATTGGAAAAATCCAGGATATCGTTGCTTGGATATGCTACATGAAATCAGCAATCTTGAGTCACAAAAACCTCACATCACCCTTACCCTACAAAAAAGAACTTTGCCGCGCTGTCTTGTTGAACTGCAAGAAGGTAAAAAAAATTGCGCACAAGCACGAGAAGAAATTGCTCAAGCTATGCAAATGCTTGATCAACAAAACTTTTTTGCAAGTGTTAAAGAAAAAGAGCTTATGAAAGATATCATGGATCTTGTTCTTGACCCGCAAGCGGTTACCAAGATGATTGAACCAGTTAAATCAACCACACAACTTATCCAAAAATTAAAAGAAGCCGGACATCCTGTCTATTGTTGTGCCAATGCACCAGAAGAGCTGTATGCAACTTCTTCACAAAAATTTGATCATGTTTTACAACATTTTAATGGTATCGTTATTTCATCGCACATCAAAGAGATCAAACCAGGTGAAGCTATTTTAAAACATTTGGTAGAAACTCATAACCTCAATCCTGCTCACTGCATTGTTATTGAAGATCAAGAAGAAGCTGCAACAACCGCAACAAAAATGGGTATGCAAGCGATTGTGTGTGATAAACCATCACATCTTACACATAAATTGAAAAAATGTGGGGTTAGGATTTAACCAAATCTCGTAGAGCAGCAATAATTGCATCAACATCTTCAAAGGTATTGTAAAAATAAAAACTGACACGCACAGAAGCATCATAGCCAAGTTTTTTGGCAAACGGCTGTGCACAATGGTGCCCAGCGCGAACAGAAATGCCACGAGAATCTAAAAATGCTGCCACGTCATGACTATGATAATTATCCACAAGAAAACTCACCACGTGCCCTTTTTGTTTTAATTCTGAGATGGGCCCTAAAATCTTTATGCCCTTAATTTCTGAAATACCATCAATAAGGCGAGCGCACAGTTGCCCTTCATACGTAATAAGCTCATCAAAGTTAATATGCTTCTGCATATAATCAATTGCTGCCCCCAACCCAATTGCTTGTGCTATTGGTGGAGTTCCCGCTTCAAACTTTTGCGGAGCAGATGCCCATGTTGCATCCATACAATCAACATTTGCAACCATGCCACCACCAACTTCATACGGCGGAACCTGATCATGCAACTCTTTTTTAATATACAGTACACCAATGCCTGTTGGACCCAATAACTTGTGCCCTGAAAAAACAAGAAAGTCGCAATCAAGTTCATGAACATTAATCTTTTGGTGTGGAACAGATTGCGCAGCATCAATAAGTATGCGCGCACCAACTGCATGAGCACGCTTAATGATTGTTGCAATATCAACGTGCGTACCGATCGCGTTAGAAACATGGATAACCGAAACCATCTTTGTTTTACTGGTAACAATAGAATCAAGACAAGAAAGATCAACTGATCCATCAGGAAAAATAGGAATAAATTTGAGAATTGCACCCTTTTTTTGCGCAAGCCTTTGCCATGGAATTAAATTCGCGTGATGCTCAAGTTCTGTTACAACAATTTCATCACCCGCTTGTATATTCTCATCAGCCCACGTTGCTGCAACAAAGTTAATACTTGATGTACATCCACGCGTAAAAACAACTTCTTCAGGTAATGCGCCAATAAAACGAGCTACTTTTTTACGTGCATCTTCATACTGCTGCGTAGCCTGTTCTGCAAAAAGATGAATACCACGATAAATATTAGAATTGGTTGTTGTATAAAACTGTACAACAGCATCAATAACTGATTCCGGCTTATGGGAAGTAGAAGCGTTATCACATGCAATAAGCGGATAACCGTTCACCTTTTCTTTTAAAATAGGAAAATCAGCACGTAATTTTTTAAAGTTATTCATCGTGGGTTCCTTGACGTTCGTTTCCTTCGACAGGCTCAGGACGAACGGGTTCATGACAATTTTTCTTTTCCGTTCGCATTGAGCTTGTCGAAATGAGCGAACAGTTAATTAATTCATTAACCTTATCTTTCAACATCTCATCCGTAAAAAGATCTGACAAAAAAGCACTACTCAATAGATGTTGTGCTCGCTTCTCATCAATACCACGTGATGCTGCATAAAAAAGCTGCTCGTCATCAAACCTACCAATTGCGCTGCCATGAGAACAACGTACATCATGCGTTAGCACTTCCAAACTTGGCACTGATACTGCTCGAGCATTATTACTCAATAATATATTTTTATTTTCTTGTGAGGCACAAGAGCCCTGCGCTTCTTTTTCAATACGAACAATTCCATGATACTGTGCATGTGCATTATCACGCAACAGTCCCTTCATGAGCAATGCACTTTGCGTATGCGGAACAACATGATGCTGCAATGTAGAGATCTGTACTTTATCTGACATATCAAGCATATATGCACCTTTAATAGATGCATCAGCACCCTCACCACGCAATATACATTCAATATGCACATGAGCTGTAGATGCAATCAACATCTCTACGTTCAGCTTTGCATTACGATCAACATAAAAACGAATGTGCTGATCGCCTGTAGCTGTTGGGTTAATCAAAAAAGAATAATTTTTGTGTTGATTTTCACCAACAACGTGCTCTTGAATAGTACTAGCCAATTGAATTTTCCATTTCCATTGCAATTAAACGATTAATTTCTACCGCATATTCCATGGGCAAAAGTTGTACAAATGCATCAATAAACCCATTCACAATTAACGCACGCGCAGATTGTTCATTAAGTCCACGTGATTGCAAATAAAAAAGTTGTTCATCACTAATTTTACTCACTGATGCTTCATGGCCAATATCAACATGATCTTCACGAATATCAATGGTTGGATACGTATCAGTGCGGGATATATCATCAAAAATAAGTGCGTCACATTGCACCTTTGATTTTACGTGATGCGCACCTTTAATAACTTTAAGAAGCCCACGATAACTTGATCTACCACCCTCTTTACTGAGCGATTTAGCAATAATGGTTGATGTTGTATGTGGCGCCAAATGAATAATTTTGCCACCAGAATCTTGATGCTGATCTTTACCCGCAACTGCAAGTGAAATGATTGACCCTTTTGCACCAGGCTCAGCTAAAACAATACACGGGTATTTCATCGTCACTTTACTGCCAAAGTTCCCATCAACCCATTCAACACGCGCATCTTTATACGCAATTGCACGTTTGGTCACCAAGTTGTATACATTTTGTGACCAATTTTGAATAGTAGTGTATCTGATATGCGCACCTGGCAAAGCAACAAGCTCAACCACTGCACTGTGCAAAGAATTTTTTTTATAAATAGGCGCGCTGCACCCTTCAACGTATTCTACAAAACTGCCTGGTTCGGCGATAATCAATGTGCGCTCGAACTGTCCCATTTGCGATGAATCAATACGAAAATATGCTTGCAAAGGCATATCAATGCGCACACCTGCAGGCACATACACAAAGCTGCCACCACTCCACACTGCAGAATTAAGTGCTGCAAATTTATTGTCATGCACAGGAATGATGGTAGAAAAATATTTTTTAACGATATCTTCATGGTCACGCAAGGCAGTGCTCATATCAGTAAAAATAACGCCCTGATTTGCCCAATGTTTTTTTAAATTTTTATAAATAACTTCTGAATCAAACTGCGCACCAACACCAGCTAAGAATTTCTGTTCAGCTTGTGGAATACCCAACTTTTCAAACGTTTGTTTAATTTTGTCAGGAACATCTGACCACTCAGTGTGCTGGTCTTCAATCGGCTTGATGTAATAATAAATATCTTCAGGATCAAGATCAGATAAATCTGCACCCCATGCTGGCATCGGCTTGCTTTCAAAAATCTCCAATGCTTTCAGTCTAAATTCTAGCATCCAGGCAGGTTCATTTTTTTTGCGAGAAATTTGGGTGACAATTTCTTTATTCAGACCTTTTGCAGATCTAAAAACATAATTAGGGATTGATTTGTTTGAATCCATCATACCCCCGTATCTCTAAATCACGCGCAACATCAGCATTCCCAGAAGAAACTATACGACCATCGCATAATACATGCACATAATCGGGAATAATATATTCTAAAATTCTTTGATAATGCGTAATCAGAATAATGCTCATCTGCGGATTTTCTTTACGTGCAAGCTCAATACCTGCTGCAACAACCTTCAACGCATCAATATCAAGACCAGAATCAATCTCATCTAAAATTGCCAACTTTGGCTTTAATAAGAGCAATTGCAGCAATTCAAGCTTCTTTTTTTCTCCACCAGAAAAACCTTCAAGGCTTCTTTGGATAAAAGCGGAATCAATGGATAGCTGCTCACAATATTGCAATAATAATGTCTGAAAATCAGCAACAGAAATATGCTGGCCAGTCACGGCGATAAACGCTTCCTTTAAAAAAGAAGCTACCGACACTCCTGGAATTTCACATGGGTGCTGAAAAGAAAGAAATAAACCGTGCTTTGCACGTTCGTGAACTTGCGCTGTTGACACGTCAACAGCATTCAAGAAAATAGAACCTGAGGTAACTTGATAGCTCGGGTGCCCCATCAAACTGTATGCCAAGCTGCTTTTGCCTGATCCATTGGGGCCCATGATAGCATGAATCGCTTGGGAATTAACCTGAAGATTAATATCATGAAGCACTGCTTTATCATTTACAGACACAGAAAGGTTGTTAATTTGCAAAAATGCATTGTTTTTCATACCATAAGTATACCAATAACCTCTCTATATGAAAAGGTATACAGCTTCCAAGGAATTTTTATGATTAAATATAAACACCGATACATAGCTTCACTCATTATAATTGCATGCCATTCTATCTTTGGCATGGAACATCCACAGCTGCAACTTGAAACTCAAAAAAAACAACTTGTTAAACATGTTGACTGTTCAATAATGATTCCAGAAAACACAGAGCAACTGGTGACGTATGGCATGCAAACAGTTCATACCGCCATCTTTGAACACAGCAATCTACAATCAAATATCACAGACCCAATCATATTGTTACAGATTCAAAACAGATCAGCTCATAACAATTTTTATGTACCATTGCCAGCAAAACTATTCATTAATTGTACCGATGGATCAATATTACATCTCCATGAAACTGATGGATCAAAATTATTTAAAAGCCATCCAGTTTTTAAAAAAATACCGTTAAAAATTACCGCAACATGCACAAAAAACCCCAACCTTAAGGGTAATAGCTTTGCTGAACAATTCAACAATATTATGAATGAGTTTTACGAAGACCCAGGGCTCCCTTGGGTTGATGCGGAACATGAATTTGAACTTGACGCAGCTGGGATAATCACAAGAACTAATATCCTTATTCCCCATATTATACATGGACCACATGGGCCAGCTTTTGCATGCGCACAATACATTACATTGAAACATGGCCCGAACGGATGTCCAAACAACGAGACCTTCATGCAAGCTTATTTTCAAGAGACCATACAACCACAACTTCAGTTTATCTATTGGGCTTTAAAGAATTATCAATGGGACAAAAAAGAACTTCTGCCAGAAATTATACAATCAATCATAGTAAACCTATGTCTTAGTCATAAAATTGAACATACTTTACTCAAATCAATCACGCAATAATTTATAACCGTTTGCTTTTTAACCAATGCTTTATCTATCATACATAGGCAATTATACCTATCTTTTTTATTGGAGAGTATTATGCCATATAAAGTTGGAAAAAAAACAAAAACCAAAGGTTGGCCCATTTTAAAACATGAAAATGGAAAATGGAAAGTTATCGCGCATTCAAATACCAAAGAAAAAGCGGAAGCAAGCATCCGTGCAAGATATTCTGCTGCAGGAAGAGAATAAACGTTAAAAACCCCCTATTCAATTGACTTTTTTAGCCCACTTGATACTATTAGAAATAAATACAATCAGGTTTATTGCTCATAATTCATTAGGGGGAATTATATGAACATGTTAAAACAAACTCTCATCGCTACTTTTATACCATTCTTAGCTATTAATTTTATGGCAACGGCCATGGACAATCCAAAGTTCAATGAACTTATCCTACGACCTTTTAAGCATGAAAATTATAAACCTACAATCGAGCTTATTAAAGATACAAAAAAAATAGGTTATGGGGATGAAGATTGCATTAAAAATCTTAATGAAGCTGGAATCAAAGCAAAACCAAACTCCCCTCTCATTCCATTCATTGTTACCATCAATCCTCAAGTAATGAAAACAGCCTATCAACAAATAAAGGATGAAGGGGAAGAAGCAATGACAATATGGAACGAAGAAGTTCTGAACAAACAACACCTTCCTGATCTTTATCCAAATATATTGCGTAAAATGGATACGTTTAACAAAAGATGCAAACTCATAAAAAATTCTGCTCAAAAACTCAAAGAGACTCCCAATCTTTCTTGGCCAACACTGATACCGGTGGAATATCTAGATGATAGCAATATAGAGCTCAATCTCGACAATCACTCACCAATCAACCTACAATTCAATGAATGCCAAACAGTTGAAAACTTAAAAAAAACATTTGCAGAAAAACCAACCACTACCTTTTTTACGCTTAAAAAAGCTACATGCGATATGCTAAATAATGCTGCAATCATCGGGACCACAGAAGAAGAAGACGAGATCATTGGATCAGAAGTTTTGAATGAAATCGCTCCAAAAAAACAATATCTCCGGTCAAATGAAATAGTTAAAAAAAGAGAGTCTCAATACGAAGATCCTCAAATAATTTTCGATACTACATTACCAAAATCAAGCATCATCGTAGTGGATTGCAATTATCACCTGCATGGCGAAAATGGATATTCTGAAAAAAGAGCCCGCGACGAAGCTCTTGCTAACCTTAAACCTAATATTTTTGGATTTTTAAATGATCGTGAAAATGGTTATAAGAAACGCAAATTAACTTCTGAATTTAATGCTTAAGCAATAATACGTGCGTATTCCGCTAAAGAAATAATACCTTCTTTAACTTTATGCGCACCATCACTTTCTAACGTCTTCATACCATTAGCAAGCGCCTGACTATACATTTCATCAAACTGTGGGTTGTTAATAATCAATGATCGTAACTCTGGTGAAATTTCTAACAGTTCAAATATTCCCACACGCCCTTTGTATCCAAGATTATCGCATGCACCACAACCTTGCGATTCATAGACGATATTCATATCTTTAATACCACACTGTTTTAATAAACGCTTTTCTTCTGCAGTTGCAGGACGACTTGTGCGACAATCAACACATAATTTACGCGCTAATCTTTGCGCAAGCACTCCAGAAAGCGCTGCATTGATTAAAAATGGCTCAATACCCATATCCATTAAACGCATAATTGCACTTGGCGCATCAGTTGTATGTAATGTACTCAATACCAAATGGCCTGTAAGCGCAGCTTCAATAGCAATGCGTGCGGTGGTTTTATCTCTAATTTCCCCCACCATAATAATGTCAGGGTCTTGACGAACTAATGAACGTATCCCTTTTTCAAACGTAAATCCAACAGGAAGATTGATTTGTGCTTGAGTAATGCCAGACAAGGAGTATTCAACTGGATCTTCTAACGTGACAATATTTTTTTCTGAATTATGCAACAAAGAAAGAGTTGCATACAACGTTGTTGTTTTTCCTGACCCCGTAGGACCAGTTACTAAAAAAAATCCACTTTGCCGTTGCATTAATCGTTTAAATGCATCCAACATAATGGGTTCAAAACCAAGACTATCAAGATTAATAGTTTGTAACATGCGATCTAAAATACGCACAACCATCTTTTCACCATGCAAACAAGGGAATGTGGAAACACGTATATCAACTTCATTATTCGCATGCATCAGATGAAATTTACCATCTTGTGGAATTCTGCGCTCTGCGCTATCCATATTGGCTAGAATTTTAAGACGTGCAATAATTGATGCTGTTAAAGCAGAAGAGAGCGGTTGTTGATCAACCAAAATACCATCGATACGAAAACGAACTCGTAACTCATCACGCGTTGGTTCAAGATGAATATCTGATGCACGGTGTTCAATTGCATTCTTTAATAATGCATCAACACGCGCAACAACTGATTCCTCATCTACCATTGTATGATTAGAGTTCTTCAAAATACTCTACCTCACCTTCTTCATCTTCTACGATTTCTTCATCTTTTACCATGTACTCTGTGTTTGTTGGGTACACAATTTCTTCATCCGATTCGGCTATATGCATGAATTCGCTGCGCAATAACTGTTCTTGCCCAATATCTTCATCTTCTTCAACTTCAGTATCAGCTTTATCGTAATACTCTTCTATGGCATCACAAATATTACGCGCAATACCAACATGAAAACGAATGTCATACGAAACATATTCCCCAATTTCAAACAAAAGATCAGGATTGTCAGGATTTGCTGCAATCACAATCATCATATTTTCATCAACTTGCATAGGAATAATTTCATGTCGCAAAAGCATATCTTGAGGGAACATATGCAACAAATGTCTTTCAAAAAAATACCCTGAAGCATCAAATGATGGAACTTGATAATATTGCGATAACGCCTGAAGAAGATTTTCTGTATCAAGAATTCCTTCAGATAGAAGAAATTCATCAAATTGATCCACATCTGATTCGTGATACGCTGCAAGCAATTTCACAGCATCTTCTGCGGTAATAAGCTTCAGGTCAACTAAAGTTTTCAAAAACCCTACTTCAAAATTGTTCTCCATGTCTCTATCCTTTTTTAACCAACTTTAAGTCCAATTAAAAAACCGACTACTAAGCTTGTTGAACCAGCAACATTAGCTTTGATCGATTCCCATAACAATTTTCCATATCCATCAACGGCTGCACCTGATTGTATACCAAGTAATTCATGTATTTTGGGCATATTAATAGAAAAAGAAATATAGTCCAATTGCTGTAATACAACAATCCCTACAATCAAAAGAGCCATGGAGATGAAATATTCACTATATTTTTTAAGAAGAAAACCTATAAGAAAGCCGATTGCTCCGTACAAAGTAACATCCACAAGCATGTTTTTGTCCACGCCAATCTTCTGAGCAATAACATCCGGCTGCATAGCATTTTTTAAAGAATCGATAAGTCCTGTACCAATATTAGTTGCTTCTGGAAGAGCCGTTGCCATCTCTTGCCCTTCAGTAAGCATTACTTGTCCCTCATTAAGCATGATAAGCTCCTTTTTTATCTTTTTTCCTATATTTCTACTTTAAGTATATTGATTGAAATACAGGAAAATCAAGAAAAAAAGGGTTAAAAAACAAAAAGAAGCGTCCAAACGGACGCTTCTTTTCAATTTCTACCTAAAAGAATAAAGCTTATTTAATTGAAGCTTTAAGAGCTTTACCAGCTTTAAATTTAGGAACTTTTTTCGCAGCAATTGTCATTTTTGCGCGTGTTACTGGGTTAATACCTACACGGCTTTTTCTTTTCATTACTGAGAAAGTACCAAAACCAGTCAAAACTACTGATTTGCCTTGCTTTAATGCTCCACCAATAGAAGAAAGAATTGCTTCAAGCATTTCTTTACACATTGCTTTTGGCTGCTTGGTTGCTTTAGCCATTGATTCGATTAACTTTGCCTTGTTCATATAAACATCCTTTACTTATTGATCTATGGCAAAGCAAACAAAATAAAAACGATATACTAGTTTGTATGCTATCCATAGGAACATATGTTGTCAAGTATTTTTGTTATAACTTATTTTTAACGTAATCTTTTGTCATTACTACAGGACTTTTTGAGCATCTCTTTTTTTTTGGACAATCTTAGCTTTGCTTTTTTTTAACAAAACCAGACAAAGTTGCAAAGCAACAAAGTATGGTGCCGAGAGCCGGACTCGAACCGGCACGAGTTTACACTCGAGGGATTTTAAGTCCCTTGCGTCTACCTATTCCGCCATCCCGGCACACCTATAACGTGGAGGCGGCACCCGGATTCGAACCGGGGATCAAGGTTTTGCAGACCCGTGCCTTACCACTTGGCTATGCCGCCACAACAATTCAATTATTTACCCGTAAAAAAGTAAACATTCTAAATGTAGCAGAAAATAGCTATTCTGCAAGCTTTACACCCCTATAAAAAGCTTTATACATCACTTTATACAAAACAATATGAACAATTCTTCAAAAAACCCTTTAAAATATGGCTTTTTTTATGCCTCATGCTATTATAAAATAGTAATATAATGTTAAATATTTAACTATTCACAGCAATCAAATTAGCTGTCTGAATTTAAAGTTAAAAATAACTGAAAGAAAAATCATGAATAAATCATATCAAAAATACCTATTAATCTCATTATCTACTATTTCTATATCTCTTTCAGGAATGGAATCAAATCAACAAAATTCACAATTACGACAAAGTGATAGTAGCACCTGGATAATCCAACCAATTGGGGGATATCTTCAACACAATCAAGGGCGCAAAACAATTCACTTTGCTCCAGTTAATAACAACACAGATATCCATCATCCAATTTACAAGTTTTTAAAATACGGGGCACGACCAGCCGTCTCTCTCGATATATTCACAAAAGAAGGCCACTCATATACAATTAACTACAATGACAACGATAACAAAAATCATTCTTTCACAATAATAAGTGATAAGCTCTATAGAGAAGAAGACTTTGTTTCTTACCACGAAAACTGTCGAAGAAAATATAGCGAATACGATCAAAAATAGACAGCAAAAACCAATAAAAAAACGCATCCTTTAAAGATGCGCTTTTTTATTTATCAACAAATTATTATTTCACAAACTGCAGCCATCTGCTCCAACGCATACGGGCCCAAAAATCAATCGGGTGTTTAATCAGATCTACAATCCACCACGCTTCATTACTATCCATCGACCAAATACGAAACAGAATTCTACCATGAATTTCGCGCTCTTTAATAGGGCCAAAGAAACGTGAATCGTGACTGCCTAAACGGTTATCTCCCATTCCCCAATATTCATCTGAACCAAGCTTGATATAAAACACATCTGAACCACTCCAATTATTTCGCGATTCATCTGGAGTTAATTTACCATTTTTTGGCATCAATGGTTGGCCGGGAACTATCAACTCAGGGTTACCTTCTTCATCACGAATAATGCGATTTTCATGCGTACGATAAAACGGTTGCTGATCATACGGTACACTAGGATCATATGAACGTGGGAACGACACCTCTTGCGATAATCGTTGCATAACATACATATCAACAGCGTTACGATCAAGTTTATACCCACGCGACATCTGTTGTACTTCTTGTTCTATCTGTTGCATCAATACATTCACATCTTGTTTAAACGCTCTGATAAGCGGGTACTTATTAACATACGGCTCATCTAATTTTTGCCCATTGCGATACACAACGGCCTTGCCATCTTCTATCACACCTTTAATGGTATCACCCGGCAGACCAATAACTCGCTTTGTCCAGTTCGATGGTCCCCACGCATAATGCTGAAAAAGATTCATTAACCAATTTTTTGAATATTTAAATTCAGGATCATTCATTGAAATAATCTCACCGTGACGTGGTGTTCTCAAATTATAAGAAAATTTATCCGCAAAAAATCTTTCCCCAACTAACATGGTTGTTTCCATAGATCCTGTTGGTACTTGATATAAACCAAAACCAAACGTACGAATCAAAAAAACAACCGACAATAAAAACACAAATTCTGTAACACTCGAAAGCCAACTCTGCTGTTTTTTTACTTTATCCTGCGCCATACATTTCCTTTATAACTTTTCTTACTCTTATTCCTACACAGCTCTGGGTAAACAGTGCATCGGATTTACCCGCTTACCTTTTTCATACACTTCAAAATGCAGATGTGAACCATCTTTCCCCTTTTTTCTAATAAATCCTGTCTCCCCTACCGTACCAATAATTACTCCCTGCTTTATTTTCTGTCCCATATACACGCGAATGGTGTGCAAATGTGCATAACGTGTTTTTAGTGCATCAGAATGGTGTACAACAACAGTATTGCCATACCCTGTCTGGAATCCTGCTTCTACAATTGTTCCAGCACGTGCAGCTTTAACAAGTGTTCCTTTTACTGCAGCCATATCAATACCATGATGGAATCCCCATGTACCATCAACACGCTTGCGCGGCCCAAACAATGAACTCAACCAAAATTTATCTGCATCAATAGGCCAAATGAACCCACACTCTTTAATAGAGCGATGCATGGTAGTATGCGTTTTTGGTTTACTGACAGGTTTAGAAACACGCTTATTTTGTACAGTAGATTTTTTTGTTGATATAGATGGTTGCCTATTCTGCGAAACTTTAACAAAGGAGGATTCCGTATAATCAGACCAACGATCAATATCAATTGCTGTCATTAAGGAATTAAGTTCCTCCGCTTGCATATAATCTAGTGTTGATTGTTTAAGATAATCAGGCTGTCTATTAATCACCACAAAAGAATCATCTATGTAATCATCATCATTATCTGGTGCATCACTTGCTTCTGCCGCAAGAATCTCTTTGATTTCAATTTCAGACTCTTCTTGCTCTACCCCCGTTTCCGCTTCGCTCCAATCGGGGACCCCATACAAAGATTCAACATCTTCAAGACTATCTGTTACTTCATTGTCATCAATATCATCGCCATTAATTTTTTTGCTTAAGATATGAACATACTGTGCATATTCTTGCTTAAGCTCAATCATTTCACGAGACTGATTGCAAAAAAATCGATACTCAATAAAAAGAAGTATCATGAGAATTGTCATGATACTTATACACAAGCTAAATAATACTGAATGCACCACAGAAAAATGTTTATCAATCATACGCTGTTATCAATTATGAGTTTTTATATTATATAATTTGCACCATATCTGCTTCAACCCAGCCAATCATATCAGCATATTGAATTTTATACCACCCGTCTCTTTTTTCTTTAACCGCTACATTGCGAGCATATACAAGCGGACAAAGCGCTTGAAAACCTTTATCAGGCCCCACCAAAAGCTGCGCATCTTTCTTTACCACAACGCCTTCGTGTTTCCCTTGGTGGATATAATGAACATGCAACAGCGATCCAAAAAACATCATTGCTATAGATACACAACTAACAATAGTTTTTTTCAATCGCATCTTTTGTTTACGCATTAAAAACAGACAAAAATACCAACACAATAAAAATAAAAACTGGAGCAATAAAAGAGAAATATACGGCAATAACGTTTGTAAAAAAGTAACTATTTTCTGCCGTGCAGATACATTATCTTCTTTCTCAAGCAAATGGGTTACATGCTCTTTATTACGCACAATTGAAGCATATTCTGCAACGGTTGCCCCAACTTCTGCACGAGACCAATACACAAGTGCTTGTGCATAATCGCCTTTCTGGAAACAGCAATTACCCATGTTGTAATACACAGCACTGCCTTTTTTACCCACCATCTCATATGCAGCAAATGCATCATCATAATTTTTTTGCGCATACTGCTTATTGCCACGCAAAAAAAATTCTTCATCATTACCGGTGTTTGTTGCCATCACAACAAAACCCATCAAGAAAAATAGAATAATTTTTTTTATATCAGTTTTTGTAAACGATCTAACCATTGTTTTGCCATCCCACATAATTCATCATCTTTACTACCTGATTTGCCATATGCTGCATGTGTAATACGTTCAAAAAATTCACCTGCAGATTGACGCAAAGCCTTATCTCCATCTTTACCCAATTCTTGAAACAGCTGCGTAAAAATAGCATACAATTTTGTATCATCACCGTTTTTTATAGCAATCTCTATCTGTTTACGAGCTTGTCTGAAAGCACGCCAGCGCACTAACCGCGCACTGTTTCCTGTCAACAAAATACCCCTCTCTAATATAAACGGGTATGCAATATAAAAACATGGCAATAATAACAATAACTGGAATAACCACCATGGCAATGAACGACGTTCTCCGGATGCATACCACAAACCTGCTGTATTAATATCAGCGATAGTTGCAACAACTGTAGCTACAGCTGATTCTTTAGTTGGCGTATCTGACACAACAAGCTCTTTTTTTGCACTTGCCACTCCTGGCGTAATTGTAACTGCAAGCGGTACAGTACGTAATGTTTCATAACGATACGTATCAATGTCGAAATAAGTAAACAGCTGCTCAGGAATTTCACAATAACCAGATTCCATGCCCTGCACAATAAATTCAAATCTTTTCTTAGGCAGTTCATCACTGTGTTTTGGAGGAATAATGGTACTATTCGAATCATAATATTTTAGTGCATCCGGCATACGTAATACAGGCGTTGCAAGAGCTGCCAAATTACCATTGCCTTCTATTTCTAATGCAAGTACCATTCCTTCACCCTTTTTTGCCATGCCTGGTTTTATTTCAGCAGAAAAACGTTCAAACTGTCCAACTGCATGAACCGGCAGTTGTGAATAAGGAAGTGCGGCAACTTTAATAGTAACGGCATTGGAATATACTCGCTTACGATCAGCACGGCTCAACATAAAAAACGCACCAAAAATATGATTATCTTTTATTTGCACTTCATAATCAGCACTATACGCAGGGATAAGAAATTCGCCCGGTTTTGTTGGGTACATCTCCCATTGCCATTGTGCATAATGATACTCTGCACCATCAACTTGTGCAGTACCATGTTCCAATGAAGTATTATCTTTAACATCAAAACCAAGCAATTCTGGTGAACCAATATTTGTTAATGAAAGTGCCGGATCTTGATAATAAAAACGTAAGACACAATGTATTTTTTGCCCAACAACCACAGATTCTGAACTCACCATTAATCGCAAAAATGTTTTTGATTCTGTAGTAGCAGTACTGTTTTTACTCTGTGTTTGCACAGCAGCAATATCTTTTACCACATCAACATTCACCTGATTAGAAACAAACTCTTGTTGTTGATGTGTAATAGTGGCAGGCCCCAACACATACGATCCAATTTTATCAATACGAATCTGATACGAATAACGAGCTGTTGCTTTGCCATTCACACTGCTGCTATACACTCCGCATTGCCGTGCATTAAATCTCTCTATTCCTTTGATTGTTGGCATTGGCACTGATCCATATACCCCATCAATAACAACATCAAGTGTGAACGGTTGTCCAACAACAACACTATTGGGGGTGCCATTATCAGTGCGAACTTCCATAGAGATATGCGCATTCAAAAAGGAACCAACTATACAGAAAAAAATTGTAAAAAAATTACCAACAGTTTTGACCATTTTTTCCACCATGTTGACGAATTTTTGCTTCCATTAACTGCTTATTCACTGTTTTATCATGCATTTCTTGATTATCCAAAATTTTCAAAAGCCATGGGTCATTAAGAGCAATTTTATCCAACACATCTTGCTCACCTACATCCTCTTGACCGTCTTGCGCTGATCCATTACTCTTATCATTACTTTCATGCTGTTTTTCAGGAGTTGTATTATGTTTATCTCTTTGTTGCTGATTGCCTTCTTTTTGTGCATCTTGCGCTTTTTTATCAAGCTCATTATTACCATTCCGCTTCTTATCATTGCCGGCATCATGATGCTTATCTTTTGGGTTGTCCCCATGCTCAGCGCGTTGCTTTGTGGCGTCTGCTTGCTGCTCATGATCACCTTGAGTTTGCTTATCTAACTTAGATTCTGACGAACCATCTTTATTTTGTTTTTCATTACCATTGTCTAATCGCTGATCATTACCTTGCTGATTCTGCTCACCATTTTGCTTATCGTTACCATTTTGACTTTGCTGGTTTTGTCCTTGGTTACTTTGCTGATCTTGCTGATCTTGCTGTTGGTCTTGATTGTTTTGCTCTTCGTTTTGCTCGTTTTTCTCTTGATCCTGCTTTTCCTGATCTTTATTTTGCTGCTGCTTTTGTTCTTCTAACATTTGCGCAACACGATCACGATTATGACGTGCATATTCATTGTCTGGCTCTATTGCAAGAGCTTTATCGTACTCTTCAAGCGCACGTTCTAATTTTTTTTCATCCACATACAGATTACCAGCATTAAAATATGCACAAAACGTAACATTTTTATCAGCGCTACATTCTGCCGCACGTGCAAAACAAGTTGCAGCATGGCATCTATTACCAAGATTATATGCAGCAACTCCTGCATCATATATAACATCAGCTCTATCAGGATTATCGGTAATAATACTGCTTAATGCACTGTGCGCATCTTGCCAATTACCTTTTTGAGCCTTGGCAATTGCTGAATCATACGCAAAGGGATATACAAATGAACTGCTTAATAAAATGAATACCAACATTTTCATAATAACCACTCAACCAGAAAACAGATAAAACTTACCAATAAAAAGTAATGATACTGATCTTCATACCGCGAATGCTTACGTTCTGAAATTTGTTCTTTTTCAAACGCACACACTGCTTTTATAAATGTAGCAATATCATTTTCATTATCAACTGCACGAATATACCGACCACCCGCATCTTGCGAAAGTGAATGTAAAACATTTTCATTTAATCGAGAAATAACAACACCACCTTGTGCATCTTTTTGATGACCAAGTAGTTTACCATGGACATCAAACAAAGGGACAGGAGCTCCTTCTGGTGTACCAACACCAAACGTAAAAATAGAAAGACCTGATTCTGCTGCTTCTTGTTTTATATTATTCAAATTCTGAGAGAAATCTTCCCCATCAGTAAACAATGCCAACAGTTTACTTTTGCGATCTGGAGCAGATGCAAATGAAGCTACAGCTTGCGCAATAGCCTGATCGAGCGCAGTTGTTCCTGAAGAAATAAGTTCTGCATCAACAGCATCAAGATACAAATAAAATGCCCCATAATCAGATGTTAAAGGACATTGTACAAAAGCAGAACCAGAAAAAAGAATAAGACCAACGCGTTCACAAGAAAGTTTTTTAACTAAATTTTTAATTTTGTTTTTTGCAAAATCAAGGCGATTTGGAAAGCAATCGGTCGCTAACATACTTCGTGATATATCAAGCGCAATATATAAATCACGCCCTTCTTGCACAATAGTTTCTTCAGACTTATCCCATTGCGGCCGTAGAAGAGCAAAACATAAAAATAAAACGCCTACAAATAGCAAAACAGACTTTAACAACTGTTTTTTTGGTGATACATTCCGTAAAAACTGTGTATGTATGCCAACCAAAGCAAGTCGCGCTTGTAACTGTTTTCTATAGCGCACGCATAATAATAACGCTGCAACTAGAGCTAGCAATAAAGTCCATATATTATTCAGAGTCGCCCAATGAATATCAGTTAAACGTATCATAATGAAAACCATATATATGTTGAAAGTAATAGTTCACAAAAAAGAGCCGCCATAATAACTGCAATACACGGCACCAATAAATCATAATACAAACTAAAATGTGGAACTTCATGGTCTGTCCGTTCCAACGCATCAATTGTATCATACACACGGCGCATATCGGCTGCACTACGCGCAAAGAAATAAGATCCACCGGTGTGTTGAGCAATCGTTGTTAACAACTCTTTATTAACTTTTGGTTTGATCATCATACCATACAATTGATGTCTAAAAATCTGTTCCTGTTCACTGCCAATGCCAATGGTATATATTTTGATACCTAACTTTTGTGCAATTTCAATACCTATAGACGGATCCATATCACCTTCACTCGGCTCGCCATCCGTCAACACAATCATAATTTTGGTTTTTGATTTAGAATGCTTTAAACGGTTCGCTGCCGTCACAATTCCTGTCACCAACATAGTACCATCAGAATCTATAACACCAAGATTTAACTCATCAACAACATCTTGTAATAACTGTTTATCAAATGTAATGGGACAACGCGATACGGTATCTTTGCCAAACAACACAAGACCAAGTGCATCATTATCACGCTTTTCAATAAAATGAATTACTTCCGCTTTTGCAACTTCAAAGCGTGACCGATGATCATCTTCATAATCTCTAAACTGCATACTACCAGAGACATCAAGAACCAAAACAATATCAATACCCTGCACAGGAATTTTAGAACGGGAATCAACAACCTGAGGCTTTGCTATTAAAAGCGCAAGCACAATAAGAACGAGTAAACGTAAAAAATAAAAAACTTTTTTATGAATATGAGAAATTGCACGATTATTTTTTTTCAGCGCAGTACCCAATGAATAACGATACACAACGCTCTTGTGCAAATATTTACGCATCAACATAGCCACAATAATAATAGCGGCTAAAACAGCGCTATACCATGGATATGCACAACGTAAAAAAAAATGGTTAATCACTTATTCTGCTCCACTTGCTCAACAAACCACTGCTGTACTCTATCCTTGAATAATTCATCCGTATCACCTTCTTCATACATAAATGGTTTACCCACAATCACGGTAATAGGATATAGTTCTACCCAAAACGTTTCGGGCGGATACGCTTTATTAATACCAATAATACAAACAGGCACCACAGGACGTCCCAATTTTTTTGCAAGAATTACAAAACCGCCAAGAAATTTATGAATCTCACCATCAACATGACGAGTACCTTCTGGAAATATCATAAGATTGCGATGATGATTATTCACCACATTCAATATTTTTCGGAATGATAACATTGCTGCTCTTGGTGAATCAACATCAACAAGCACAGATAGCAATGGCACAATCCATCGAATAAAAATGGAATCCATCAGCTCTGCTTTTGCAAGCCACACATGAGGGACATGTTTTGATAATACACCAAGCAAAGGAATATCTAACGCTGATTGATGATTTGCTACAAAAACAACTGGCTTATCTTTTGGAATATTTTCTAAACCCTTATACGTGATTGGCAGCATTGAGCCTTTTAATATAGCAACATAAAACCAATGCACTGGATAAAAGAAAATAGGATATTTATAACGATATTTTTCCGGCATGCAAATAAAAATAACGAGTGGAATAAAAAAAATAATCGTAATAACAACAAGTAAAAATCGTGAAAAAATACTACGTACAACCGTTCCAATTTTCATACATTTTCCTATTATGGCTGCTTAAAATACAGATCAAACTGATCATGCAACCTTTTAATATAAATATTGGTGTATGTGCACACACCAATTGGCATTAAGAAAGATTCAATAACAATTTTTACCAATGAAGAAATATAAACAAACTTATCAATAAGCACTAGAGGAAAACTAAAAGCAAAAACAATAACGGCAAACAAAGGAAGGTTATATATAATCATTTTTAATGCATTCCAGAACGACACAAAAATATTTTTTAATCCACCATCTGAATCCGCAAAAAAAAGAACAAAAAGAATAAGTTCTGGAGAACGTGAAGATATATTACCTATGGGCAAAAACATGCGTCCATATGCCAACGCATATTTCAATAACATTATTCTAAGAACTCCCCATACCAACCAATACAAAATAATTTTTTTAAATTGGATACGGAAATATGCACAATCTTTTTGTAAAATAGAAGGACGTGTTGCAAAACACGCCGCTAAAAAAAGCAATCCATATAATGAAGCTGCGACACCCAATAACGTTGCGTAGTGAGCCAAACTTACGACATCATTATTTTTCCACGCTATAACAACATCAGGTGCAAAAAATAAAAATAGTGGCATTGCTAATAATAACCACCAAAAATATTTAAAGTATAATTTGTACGCTTCTATGATCGATTTAATTGTCACCATTACAAAAAGCTGTAAATGCTTTGGCTTAAGTAATGTTAATGAATCTGCCCATGATTGAAGTAATGTCATGCATCATCCCTAATTTATTTTTCTTTTTAACTTATAAAATATTCATTCTTTCAGCAAGTTCTTCGATGCGCTATCCTTCGATACATTTTTGGAAGCAAAAACACTCAGGACGAGCGGAAGAAAATAACTTACTGCGCCCCTACCGCTCGCCCTGAGTGTTCTCCGTAGGCTTTGCGAAGGAGAATGTATCGAAGGGTGCAATTATAAAGAATGATCAAACAAACGTAGCGGATTTTCTATATTATGCTCAAGTGCATACATACAGTGCGCTAAATCTTCTGGTAACAATTCACCTTCTTCTTCCAACTCTTCTAAAATCTGAATAACCCCAGAAATACATTCAGCATCTTCATCTACACATGTGTATAAGTCTGAAAACCATACAAAATGAATCCAATCAAAAAGTTCATCTTGTGATATAATTTCTTGCTTAAAACGTTTAAGAACATTGATTAAATGTTTGCGCTCAATAAGGACTGGATTTTCAAACAACTCTGCCTCATCATCATAACGCAATGGTGGCATGTCATCTTTGTTTAATTTTAAATCTCTTACTTTTTCTAACATTTCACGATAATTAATAGACATTTTTACCCCACTAAGTTTAAAAACAATTATTCTCTCTATTTTACACGAAGACGATTTTTTTTAAAACCCACCACTCATGTCCTTACAATGAAGATCATCTTCCTCATTCTTATGAGAGCTCCCCCCCGGACCAGCTCCATTTCCAATTTTTCAATGAGGTCCCCGATTGGAGCAGAGCAGAAATTGGGGTTAATTATTTGACTTTTTGAAAATAGATCCTCTATTATAGATAAAGTAATGCAAAAAAATGGAAAAGGAGTACTATGTTACAACACAATTATCAGCTAAACCTAAAAAGATACTCATGAAAAAGTTAATCATCGTTGAGTCACCAGCAAAAATTAAAACCATTGCAAAATTTCTCGGTAAAGATTTTGTGATCATGTCCACCATGGGACATATTAAAGATCTTCCTTCAAAATCTATCGGCGTCACCATGGATAAAAAAGGCCTTCACCTTGAATACGTTACCTTAGAAGGTAAAGATGCAACCATCGCCGGCATCTGTAAACAAGCATCCACATGCGATACCATATATATAGCTCCCGATCCTGACCGTGAAGGGGAAATTATTGGGTGGCACATTACACAAGAAATTAATAAAGTTGCCAAAAAAGGCACAAAAATTTTCCGTATCGCTTTTAACGAAATTACCGAACCAGCCATTTTAGACGCTATTAATAACCCTGGTGAGCTTAATATCAGGCTGGTTGAAGCACAGCAAGCACGCAGAGTTTTAGACCGCTGGGTGGGTTATGAAGTTTCTCCTATCTTATGGCGCAAAATAGCAAAAGGTCTTTCTGCTGGGCGCGTACAATCAGTAGCTCTACGCATGATTTGTGACCGTGAAACAGCAATACGCAACTTTGTTGCTGAAGAATATTGGAGCATAACGGGTAACTTTGCACACAACAAAGCAACCATTACTGCACCGCTCACTAACATTGGCAAAGAAAAAGCAGAAATCAAAGATGAAAAGACTGCAAAAAAGGTTATTGAAGACCTCAAAAATGAAAATTATGCAATCGATTCAGTAACTGATAAAACTCGTACCAGAAATCCACTCCCACCATTTATGACCAGTACTTTACAACAAGCTGCATACAACTTACTTGGATTTTCTGTTAAAAAAACAATGCAACTTGCGCAACATCTATATGAAGGTTTGCCTCTTACTGATCCGACCACTCCTGTTGCATTAATTACCTATATGCGTACGGATTCACTCCGTATATCTGAAACTGCACTCACACAAACACGTGCATTTATCAATAAGAATTATCCAGCTGATTATTTGCCAACAAAAGTAAATGTGTTTGAAAAAAAATCAAAAGGTAAAACACAAGATGCCCATGAAGCAATCAGACCAATTAATATCACGCTCACACCTGAAAAAGTGAGACAATACATTCCTGCTGATGAAGCAAAACTGTACGATCTTATTTGGAAGCGATTTGTTGCATGTCAAATGAAACCAGCTGAATATGCTCAGCGTCAAGTTGTTATTAAAGGTGGAATTTATACATTCAAAGTCACTGGTTCAACGCTTATCTTTGACGGCTTCTTACTTGTGTATCAAGAAGAAGAGGAAGGCGAGAAAGAGGATAAAGTTACCCTCCCCGCTGATATTAAAGCAAAAAACAATGTCGATCTTAAAAAAATTGACCCTAAACAACATTTCACCCAACCACCAGCACGGTTTACTGAAGCTTCACTCGTTAAAGAGTTGGAAAAAGAAGGTATTGGGCGACCAAGTACATACGTAGCAGTTCTTAATACTATCCGTGCACGTTCGTACACAACCCTTGAAAAAAAGAAATTTGTCCCAACAGAACTTGGTATGACCGTCACAGAAATGCTGGTGAACAACTTACCAGAATTGATGAGCCCAAAGTTCACTGCACAAATGGAAGAAGAGCTTGATAAAATTGCAGAAGGTGAACTTGAGCGTGATACATTGCTCAGAAGCTTCCATGAAACATTTCAAAAAGATCTTGAAGCATTTGCAGGAAAAGATGGCGGCAAAAAAGCAGTAGAAGTTGATATGATATGTCCGCAATGCGGAAAACATAAATTGGCAATCCGTTTTGGCAAAGCAGGTGAATTTTTGGGTTGTACCGGGTTTCCTGAATGTACATTCACTTCTAATTTTGGACGCGATGAACATGGCGTCATTCAATTGAAAGAACATGAAGCACCAAAATTACTTGATAAAAACTGTCCAACGTGCGGCAAACAGTTGCGTCAATTAAAAGGTAAATATGGCGACTTTATTGCATGCTCAGGATATCCTGAATGTAAATATGTTGAACGCAAAACATTACCATTCCATTGCCCACAATGCGGCAGTGATATTATTGAACGCGCATGGCGTGGTGGCAAATTCTGGGGTTGCTCTGGATATCCAAAATGTAAATTAGCAATCTTTGATCCTATTGAAGAAAAACCATGTCCACAATGTAAATGGCCATTTTTAACCAAAAAAACAAACAAAGATGGTGAAGCTACACTTATTTGTTTGAATAAAGAATGCAACTATAAATCTGCTGAATAAATCAAAAAAAATTCTGCATTTTGGAACAATTACTTCCAAAATGCAGAATTTTAAATTATCTCAACACTACTGTCTTCTTTTTTACCATACCGTTGAATTTTTTTATACATTGATGTCCAAATCACTTCTTGCATATGTTTTGGAAATGATGCCCACGTATTGGACAATTCATCGTAATTACAACATAACATTTGCGCAACTATACCTAACAATGTTTCAGGTGTATCAATTTCTTTATTCGGCATTTGCAGCTGTAACCACAGATACAATAACTTTTTCAACAAAATTTGTTGCAAATTATCCGTTTTATACTGTGCAAAAATTTGTATATTACCATCATCTGTTGCAACCACCATCTCTGTTCCGATTCCATTAAAACTTGCTGATGTAACGCGTTTATCATACGTAAAACGCAACAACTCTAGTCCTGTTTTTTTATTCCACCAACGCATAGTCTTATCTGCTGAAGCCGTTATTATTTCTATGCCCTGCGGATTAAAATCCACTGAATTAACTACGCCGTTGTGATGAAGACTAAACAATATTTTCTCTTCCGCCTCATTCCAAGCGTGCACGATACGACAACCACCTCTTCCAAACTGTGGTGCTATAAAAACTTGTTGTTCGTTCCAACATAGCATGGTGGCTAATCCAAATTTCTCTTCCAACCACTTTGTAACATCATCTTCATAACACTGGACCCCAGGCCTATTACCCGACCTGTATAAGTTGTTAGTCCATTCTATATTCTTTTCATAAAACTCATGATAGGCTTTATACTTTAAACACTCTGACCCATTTCCATCTCTATCATATGTATACGCATAATAGTTATCATCCAAAGAAGGAAAAGCTATTATCTTTGTGCCAGTACTATCAAAACAGACACACTTCAAATAATTTGGATATCTAGACAAAAGTGAATGATTACTTCCATAATTCTTACCATAAAACTGAATTTCTTTATCCACATACCACCATTGCTTACTACATAAATACTGGAATGCCATAGCTTTAGGAGCATCTGCATGTTGAGTAAACTGATCAATATCAAAAAAGGAAGCCAAACTTTTACGTTCAGCTTCCATAGCAACAATCAGATTACTAACGAGTAATAAAAAATATATTATATTTTTCATATGTTGCATTCTTATCTTAAACGAACACCATTACCAACACTGTTAGGGAACTGCACCAGTTGAACTTTGCCATCTGCATCTTCTGCAACAAGCATCATCCCTTGCGATTCTGTTCCTGCCATTTTACGTGGCTTTAAGTTGGTAATAAACAATCCGCGTTTGCCAACCAATTCTGCAGGTGCATATGATTTTTTAATTCCTGCTAAAATAGTACGTTTGCCATGCGATCCCAAATCAACAGTCATTTGTACCAACTTATCTGATCCTGCAACATCCGTGCAAGCTTCAATAGTACCGGTTAATAACTCAACTTTAACAACGTCATCAATAGTGATGTAATTTTTTTCTTCTACTTGTGCTGCCATATTTTCTTGTGACACTTTTTGTTCCTCAATTTCTCGTATAGGTTTTTCAAATAATGTTGGTGATTTTTTCAACACAAAATGCTTGTTCCAACTATTCAGTTCTAAATTCTCTAACGTATGATCTTCAAAATTAAACGTTACACCAAGGCTGTGTAAAAGTTCTTCCATTTTCTGTGGCATAACTGGCCATAATAATAATGCAATGGTGCGCAAGCTATGACACGTAGCTGAGATAATTTCTTTAAATAATTTGATATCAACCTTAGCAACTTTCCAGGGCTCTTGACCATGGAAATAAGCATTTGTGTTATTGATAAATTTCCACAAACTTGCAAGCGCATGATGAAACATATAATCATTCATATGCAAAGAAAAATCTTCAATAACATTCCAACTTGCATCACGCAAATCTAATGATGCTGGTGACCAAATAATAGACGGTTCAATGTCTACGCAATTGTATTTTTCTGCAAGTACTAACATACGATTTAATAGATTACCCAAATCATTAGCCAGATCAGATTCTATGCGATTTTCAACATCGGTAATACTGAAATCACCATCTTGATTAATTGGAATCTGACGCAATAAATAATAGCGGATTGGATCTGTTCCATATTTTTTTTGTAATTCAAGAGGATCAACAACATTGCCAAGTGATTTTGACATTTTTTGTTTATCAACTTTAATCCAACCATGCACCAACAGCTGTTTAGGAAGCGGTAAATCTGCAGCCATTAAGAATGCTGGCCAAAATACTGCATGGAAACGTACAATATCTTTTCCAAGCAAATGCACATCTGCTGGCCAACGTTTATGGAATTCATTTACTTTATCTGGTTGTCCATACCCAACACCGGTAATATAGTTAGACAGTGCATCAACCCACACATACAAAACATGATGAGGATCGTTAGGAAATGGTACACCCCATGTAACCGTGGTACGAGAAATACTGAGATCTTTTAATCCAGATTCAACAAAACTGACCACTTCATGCGCGCGTTCTTTGGGAACAATAAAATCAGGATTTTCTTTATAAAAATTTAACAATTTATCAGTGAAGGCAGACAGTTTAAAAAAATATGTTTCTTCAGAAACAATATGTGTATCTCTATTACAGGTTGGGCATTGTGGCCCTTTTGCGCGTTGGTCTTCTGCAGTAATTTCTACTACAAACGTTTCGCATGGAGTACAGTACCAACCTTCATACACAGACTTGTAAACATATCCTTTTTCCATCAACAAAGTAGTAAACTGTTGCGCTCCTTTGATATGATATTCATCAGTTGTACGAATAAATTTATCGTACTTAATATCATACATCTGCCACGCATGTTTATAATCAGGAATAAAATTATCCACAAAACTTTTAGGATCTGTTCCTGCTGCTGCAGCGGCTTGTGCAATCTTTTGCCCATGCTCATCAGTACCTGTTAGAAAAAAGGCATCATTGCCTAATAATTTATTCCAACGAGCAATAACATCAGCAAGCAATGTAGTATACAATGAGCCTAAGTGAGGCTTAGCAGTAACATAATAGATGGGAGTTGTAACGTAAAAACTATTTTTTTTCATATTTTTTCTTGTTTTAATTTTTCTACTTCTGTGTTTTTGTCATGTATAATTTTTTCAAGCAAATCAATTCGCTTTACCAAAGACTCAATTTGTCTGCAATATATCTTATTATAAAGGTAATTTTCAATTTCCGTAAATGTTATCAAAACAGTATCATGGTTAATAAAATGACATGCTTCTTCAAGAGGGTTTACTAAGTCGTTGCCTGCCTTAGTTTTATACGTTTTGAGTTGAGCTCTCTGTTTAAGTTCCTCAACATCAAACTTACGTGCAATATACCGCGCTTTTTCTGGGCAATTAAAATAAATATCGATCCAATATTTTGCTATCGTTGCATATTTACGACTCAAATGACCTATCTCATCCTGCACCTTATTTGCCCTGCGAGAAGAAAGATCAGGTAAAAGTCCCGTAGAATATAAAGAAACAAAGCCCACACCAAGAGCTCCTACTATAGAAATTGTGGTCGGTGTCATGATCGTAGCAAGTTGTGATAAACAATACAATTGAGTTGCATTTGAGCATGATGATAAATTTGCCAAATTACTCAACGGAAACAATGATGTACCAACAATAACAGCCCCATTAATACCAAAAAACCATCCTACAGACCGTTTTATATGTAATGCAGCATCAAACTTATTTTGTTGTTTTTGTGTAAAAAGAGTCTTATTATCATCTTTACGTACAGTAGAAAGATATAAAAGATGTTTTAATGTATCATCAGAACTGGTCAAAAACTGTTCATTTTTAAAAGTGGATCTAAGTTTTTTTAAATCTACATTCTTTATATTATTAATGTTTTGATTATAATCATCAGACCAAAAATGATGCATATCTATCACAACATCATTATTTTTATTATATGTAACTGGCTCCATTGCGGACACATCTTGTACGCAATACATTCCAACAATCATTATAAAGAGAAAACATCTATCATTCTGCATAAAAATACCCCTCTTACAAAAGGGTACGCACAGCAATACTTATTGTCAAAAAACAAGAGTGGGATACAGCTTTTAGGCCATATCCCACTCTTTTAAAAACTCAAACCGCTTATGTTAATTAAGACAACAAGTACAAGAGAATACTTGATACATTAACACATACAATCTCTTTATCCATGTCATTACATCATCGTTATTAGTATTCACATAGCTCAACACATCAATAAAACAATCTTGTACACTCGGTATTTGTACTTCAGGATCACCAATAAGATCCTCAATATCATCTAATCCATGATGTAATCTTTTGCAACATTTTTTTGCTTCATGACCTTGATGACGTACTGCTTTATTTGTCGCAACACAACAATTAAACAATGTTTGCAATTTACAATTTATGCTGCATTTACCATCACAAGAAGTGCATGGGAAAGGATTGCATGGATCAACTAATTCTTCGCGTGGAGCGCGTTCAACAGCTTCTTCTTCATCCGCATCAACTTCATCCAACTCATCTTCTAATGATTTGCTTCCACCACCAAGCGCTGCTGCTTGAGCGTCTTTAATTGACTGTCTAATTGCTGCAGCTGCTGCACAAGCACCACATCCAGCAGATATAACTGAGCTTATGCTGAGTGCTGCAACAAATGCTGCAAGCACAGCTGTTTTTTTATATCGAGTTACTAAATTCATATTCATAACCTTTCTCAAAAATAACTTTTTAGAAGTATATTGCTAAACCAATATGTGCTTCAGTTTCTTTCATAATATTTCTACCAGAAACCATTTGTGATCCACCACCAAAGATTTCAAAATAGTGCGCACGGTAGAACACTTCACCACGCAATTTGTTAGAAAGTGAATTTGTATGATTTTCTAACAACTCTACATTAATTGGTTGATTTGGACGACCTAATAAATCTGTCGCTGTTTTATGGCAACAATCAGCCGAGATGCGATCGTGTCCTTTAACAAACAACTCATAACCAAATACAAAACCAAGATCAGGATTGTGTGGATGGAAAATGTTGAAATCTGTTTGTAATGTGAAATAGTTCCAAGATACATCAACATCAAACTCTGGCCCGATGTTAACAACTGTTGCACCAGCAAATGGAGCTGCGCGATGTTCATTACGTTTGAATGCATGGAAGAAGAAAGGACGAATTTCAAATGCAAACCATGAACGCGGTTTCCATCCACCATCTAAACCAAGTTTAAGAACAGCATGTCCATTGTTACCTGTTGGTTTATAGAAAACTTGATTTGCATGTTCTTGTCTTTTTCCTGTTGGTACTTGAAGACCCAAAATACCATCAGCAAACCAATTATCATAGTTACAAATACCACCGTATACTTCTGCAGCTAAATCACCAACACCAACAACACGGCTGTAACCAGTTAAATCAATACCATTTTGTGCAAAGAAAGCAGAAGCTGGTTCTGAAGGAATAAGATCTGTATCAAGCAATGTTTGAATCGTTGTCAAAATTGCAGTTGAAGGTCCTGTAAGATCACCAGAATTAAGATCAGAACGTGGTGTTATAAACAGAGTAGATTGAGCATCTCTATCTCTTTGCAACTGCGCTGCATAATCAACATTAGTTTGAAAGAATAAAACCTCATCATTAGCGCCTGCACCATTAGCACCAACAACACCTGTTACTTGGTTTGGTGCTTTTCTGAATGGAACAGCTGGAACACTTCCATCATTTCTTTTAGTAGCATAAGCAGCTGGCATTGTATTGTTTTGATCAGCGCTTGTACCAGTTAATGATTGACCAGCAAGCTGTACAATAGCATTTCCCCCAGTATCAGTACTGTATACTACTACAGGACGTGCTGTTGTATTATTAGATGGCTGAGCTGTTTCATTAAATACTAAAGTGCTCAGAAAATCGAAACGCATAGCGTATTCAACTTGATCTGGGTCTATACCTGCATCAGTATTTACTATTCTTGTAATAAATACATTATCAAGTGTTTCTTCAAATGAAGCATCGCTGTCTGATTCAATTTCAATTACTTTAAATGGAACATTGATACGACCACCAACGTGGTAACGATCATTGCTGCCTACGTAACGTGCAAAATCGATACCCATATTTGCACCTTTTTCATTATAATCAAACACAGGTGCAATACGTGCAAAAGCTAAATATGGATTTGTTGCGTTTACTAAAATTTGGTTTGCAATAACATCAGCATTTCCTTGGTTTCCTGCAAACGTTCCACCAGTAAATGCATTTTCACCACGGAACACTGCTTTACCAAAAAATAGCTCTGAAAGTGTTGTGGTGTTGCGAGTCACTTTATCGTCACATCCGCATGAAGAGAAAGCTCTATCAGCTGTACGAGAATATCCCACACCCCACATGTGAACATTCCAATCTGTGTTCGTTTTTACACTTGGCATTTGGCCATACCACCATGCTTGATCAGCGGGTGCTAAGAACCAATGTTGATAACCACGAGCATCAAAATCTAACGGAGATCTAAATTCAAAACTTGCATGAAGCGATCCACCATATAATGCGCCTAAAAGCACAATACTTTTTAAGGTTTTCTTCATTACATTCCTTTTCTTTATTACGTCCATACCTCGCTACCTTTT
Source organism: uncultured Pseudomonadota bacterium (assembly GCA_964636815.1). Taxonomy (GTDB): domain Bacteria; phylum Babelota; class Babeliae; order Babelales; family Vermiphilaceae; genus SOIL31. The sequence goes on along the minus strand of CAZWTF010000003.1, from coordinate 99,692 downwards.
TTTTATATAGACAGAAGGCAGATGAGTACCTTGTAAGTACTCATCTGCTTGTTAATTATAACTGTAGACCTGATTGCATATTAGTTACTGTGACAACTTGATTTGTTTGAGTATTAATATCTGCAAACACCGCTGCTGCATCAATCGCTGCACGAGTTTTAGAAGTTTGCTGACCAACACCAATAATATCAAATGTTTTCACTCGAACAATCGTATCACCACTTACTGTATCAATACGAATGTTTTCTGATTCTGGTCTAAAGCTATCACCTTGCGCTGCAGCATTTGCTCTACCAAACGTATTATCACGAGTAGTCATAGCATCACTTGCATCCTGCGTAGCAATATAATTAAAGAACTCTTCACCAGTAAGATCTGAAATGTCAACGTTATCCGGTTGCAACAATGTTGAAGCCATAACACCTGCACTCAAAAGTAAAGACAGTTCACCAGCAACATCCAACACAATTGGCTGTAACCCACCAACTTGACCTGGTCGAACAAGCACAATATTACCGCCACCAGCCATATTGAAATTAGAATCTCTACCTAATGCACGATCAATATTTTCATTTGGGAACTCAAAGTCAAGCGCAAATGTTGCAGAACTACTCACTGCGAGTAATGATGCATCAGGCTCATCACCAGAAAATATGCGATCGTGTTCAATTTTACCGTTAAGCAATCTTAATGTTATATCTTCAACGTTGCTTAAATTGTTTACTATGTTTGCGTTTGGTATAAAGTTCTCTGGGCAATTACGAGCACGCAACACTTGTGGCATACCATAGAAACGTTCAATACCAACACCAAGACCAACAAATCCACGACTACCAATGCCAAAGTTAGCATTCTCACCATCAAGAACAAGTGTAAAGCTTACTGAATGTCCTTCAACTGGCTCAACGTTACCAACTTGGAACACACCACCTTCATTATAGTTGTAGCGACCAATTGCAAATGTACCGTTATCAGCAAGACTCAATGTAAGATCAGTTGTTGCAATTTCACATTGATCATTACTAATTGTTTCAACACCAACAAATGCGTTGAATGGTAATACACCTTGTGCATTATCTACCAACTCAATTACACCACTACCAATTAATTTCACACGGAACTGATCAGTATTATGAAGACCTTCTCCAAAATAAATTAATGAAGAAAGTGGATTATGAGGATCAGCTGCCGGAACAATAGTAACTGGCAAGCTAGAATCTTCCGGACCAAATGGAATTGCTGAGAAGAACGATTCAGCATTGTTCGATGGAGCAAAAATCAATTGTGCGTTTCCAGCAAAGCGTAATGTTCCTGCACCAGTAATAATTTGAGCACCTGGTTCAACAACAAGACGAACTTCACCACCAAATGCAACAATCTGAGAAGGATCATCAAATGATGTTAAGCTCAATGTAGCGCCTGATTTAAGAAGAATCTGATGAGGCACTGCACTTGTAATTTCTAACACATCACATGATTCAAAGTCTGGGCCTTTAACAAATGCACATACATTGTTAATAATAAGATCATCATTAACAAGAACACGTCCAGAACCGTTTGCAATAATAGTTACACCATTCGCACCAAGCGTTGTCGTACTATCAAGACCAACTGTACCATCATTTTCTAATACAATTGTCGCAACTGGAGCTTCAGCGCTGCAACCACTATTTGAGAATGTTAAACGACTAACAGTACCACCATCAATCATGAATTGCGCAGGATCACCAATACGTGTTCCTTGAATTTGCAAGTCATCAATTGTACCTTGAATTGTTGGTAATGATGTTACGTTTTCTTCAGTCACTGCTGGACATGCACATGCATCAACACAACAGCTGAATGGTATAAAGTTTGGACAATCTTTTTTAGCGCGAATCCAATTGAATATATATGTTGATAATTCTTGATCTGGACCAACGATAATTTGATCTTCAGGGTTGCTTAAGTCAACATTCCATGTTGCAATACCAGCCCCATTACTGAAGAATACTTGATCAGCAGGAAGATCAACAATACCATTATGGCTCTTAATTACCATAACACCCATGTTAGCAATAAATCCTGGTTCGATGCTAATTTTGCCATTCAAATCAACAAAGATAGCATTTTTTCCAGTTACAGTACTTTTTGCCACAGCTCCAGCACGCGTTTCAAATGAGAATACGCTACCTGCTATGCGCAACCATGGATTAGTATCAATATTAAATCCAGTTGAATCAGCATTCACACCGATAGAAATATTGCTATTACCACCTAAGAATATTGTGTGAATAGAGTTAACGTTTGTTTCAGCATCAGGGATAATTGTTGCATCGTTAAATGCTGTTATAAGATCTAATGTTTGATTACCATTTGGATCTTCTGGATTAAGGTCTGAAGCAATCGCATCATCTTGTTCCATAACATCTAAATGAGCATCAGCATCTATACGTGTGCATCCATTAGCTGCAGTTGAACCAATACGAGTGCCAAGAATCATTTGACGACCAGTACCATTATCAACACATGCACCGTTTGCGTAGAAAATAAATTCTGAAAGATTTGCGCGTAAAATACCAAACTCATCAACAAAGTTAGGTACTACTAAATCAAGACCAGTTAATGCTATATCAGTGTGTACATCAAGCTCTGCATTGATGAAACGTATATTTGGTCTTTCATCTGAATGTAACAGCTTAAATGTTTCACCACCGATATATGTTGGTTCTGATCTTAAATCATTATTTGGGAAAACATTATGACATTCATCACTATGACTTAATGCTGTATCATAGAGGTTCATTCTGTTATTAATAAGGAACGCTCCACAATTATACATTAATAACTCACCGTCTTCTGTATTGAATGTACGAATAGGGAAGTTAGTTTCACCAGAACCTACAAAAAGAGATCCTCCAGTTGGAAGAACTTCAAGAGAAAGCAATTCGATTTTACTTGTAACGTCACCATCTACACGAACGCCATTAACATTGAGTTGACCTTCAAGATCAAATACAATATTACCAGCTCCTGCAGTTTTAAATGCAGCATCTATGGTAAATGGATCAACATCGTGTTCATCACGAATAACGCCATTATCAGCAACACCTGATCTAACAAATAATGCTGCACGTTCACCAAATAAAATTTGCGCTTCTATTGCAGCTGGATTCAAGTTACCATCGATGATAAACGCTGATGGATTACGCATTTTAAGCATAGTATTTGTTGATGCGCATCCTGATCCTGGGAGTATCACGCATGGTAATTGGTTAAGCGCAAGACCAACAAAATCAACGTATGAATCAGATCCTACATCTAAAATACCGTTAGCACCCAACACTAATCCATAACGACATCCAGAGAACAATCCACGATAATTTGTTATATCTTGACGAGCGTGAAGGTTTAAGAATGGATCAATAAGTAATTCTGATAATGTTTCATTTTTATCAAGAATCAATAAGCCAGCAGAAACATCAGAACCAAGATCATTTATTACAGACCAGATTGCTTGGTATCCAGCAGCAAGTGCAGGTCTAATGTTATCTAATGTAATACATTCACCATTTCTTTGACAGGTGTATGTACCAGATACTACAAACGCTCCTGTATCATGTATGTCTAAAATCATACGGCCTAAGCCTGTCATAACTGGATTGAAATTAATATATCCAGAATCTTGACCTACACCAGTTTTACGAGAAGACAAGAAGCTTAAAAGAGATCTGCAACCAATAGTGATATGTCGATCTCTATTAGAAGAAAACGGGAAAGCATCTAAGTTAACAAAATTCAATGTTGGGCGAGCGAGACTCGTTTCATTACAACCAGTTCCTGGTGTATTATATTCTTCACCACAGTATTCATCTGCGCCACAGAACAATGAAGTACATACATATTCATCACATGGTTTTAAACCATATTCATCACAGCAATACTCATCTATCTGAGCATTTGGTCCACCATACATCAATACGTAATAACGAGCACCACCAGATCTATCTTGTGCTGTAAGTTCAAATTTTTTGCCCTCTGCGATAGCAACTTCTACCGTACCAGGACCACTTTGAACCATTAAAAGATCTGCTGCTGTAATATGAGAAGAACCGACGAACGTCAGATTATGATCAACTACAAAAGTAATTTTTCTACCTTCTGCAGCTATCAAATAAAGTTGCGATGCACCGGCCCAATGGCCGCTTACTATCGCATCTTCTGTGAGAGTAATAGTGACGTCTTTATGAATCGCTTCAATGCGACTACCTCCTAGTGGAAGTAATACATCACCTTTAATAACGAGATCTTCATCAATAACACATGTTTTGCCATATTGCCCTCTCCATATCTGATCTGCCATTGTAACAGAAGAGATTAAAGACATTGCAAAAAGAGCTAACCGATAACGAGAAAAGCATCTTTTCATACACTCACCCTTTTTTTTTTAAACAACTACTACTTCACTATTACTAAACAATTAATTTTTTACTACACAGACCCTCCAATATCACGCATACCTTGATTATTTTATAATGTCAACTTTCAGACAATGTCAACTTTCGGACCATAAAACAATAAAATAATGCTACACCAAAAGTAAAGACATAAATAAAGATTATTAAGTTTTAAGAGTAATGAGAATATCATTAACAGCATCTTTAGAAATAACATCTTTAAAAAAATGTATATTCTTAAAAAGATCCTGAGTAGGCTCATTTAATCGAGCAAGTCTATCGTTATCGTGTTGCATAGGCAATTGAATAGCGGGAAAAAAATCAAATTTTTCTACGTATTTTTCAACAATATCTGGTCGGAAAAGATAATTTAAAAACGGATAAATAAGCTCATCTTTTTCGGACGTTGTTGTTATTGCAAAAGAATCAATGACAGCAAACGCCCCTTCTTTTGGTATGACAAAATCAATAGTATCAAAGCGTTTCATTACTTTTAATAAATCACCAGAAAGAGTCACTCCAACAGGAACAGCTCCTGAAGCTAAAATATATTCCGAACGAGAATCCGTATAAATTCCCACGTACGGCTTTTGCTTAATTAACAATTTCTTTATCTTGTTAATTTCATCATCACTCAAAGGTCTAATCTCTCCAAACAGATACAACGCTGCGATTAAAATAATTGCTCTTGCATTTTCAATCATTCCTATCCGTTTTGGCATAATCCGTTCATCAAAAATCAAGCCCCATGTTTGGGGAACAGATACTCCATCCCAATAAGAACTGTTTATCCCCAATCCCATTAATGACCAAAAATAAGGGATCGTGTACTCATTATGTGGATCAAAATAATGATGACACAACGTAGGATAAATATCATTCCAAACAGTTATCTTATCGCAATCAAGCTTTTTCACTAAACCATCTTTAATCAACAGCTCTACTGCCCAATCAGATGGCATAATAAGATCATAATCATGTGATTCAGTTGAATGTAATTTTGCAAGTAGCTCTTCATTACTTTCAAAATAACTCATATTAACGCGTATACCCGTTTCAGTTTCAAAATCTGACAAAAATTCTTTATCAAGAACTTGACCCCAGACCAAAACATTAATGCTTTTTTCTTGACGCACTAAATCTGTCAAACGCCCCAAAGAAAGAAACCCAACAATAAACGCACCAATGATGACAACAATAAGTGCTTTTATGACAAGACCAATTGATTTTTCATGTTTCATTTGGAAGTCCTCAATTTTTTAACGTGTAAAAAAGAAAAAAGAACTACACACAAACTACTCACAATAAGCATTATCGTAGATAACGCATTAATCATTGGTGAAGCACCCGTACGAATAACTGCAAAAATATAAAGTGGTAAGGTTTGCACTGATGCACCTGCGCAAAAAAATGAGATAAGAAAATCATCTAAAGAAATAATAAAAACCAAAAGGCCAGCCGCCATAAGCGCAGGCATCAGCAAAGGTAAAACAATAGAAAAAAAAGTTTGTCTCTGTGTTGCACCAAGATCATAAGAAGCTTCAATTAAACTTTCATCTAATTCAATAAAACGATCATACAAAATAGGAATAACGTACCCAAGGCCCAACAAAGTATGCCCTGCTATCAGGGTCATTGCACCAAGCGGCACTGCAAAAAAAGAAAAAAATGATAAAAGCCCAGCAGCCAAAACTATTTCTGGCATCGCCAAACTTCCATAGAACAGAGGTAATAAACGCTTAACCGTATCACTCGAACCAAAAAAGATAAAACTTGATCCTATCGTTAAACTCAAAAAAACAGAAGACAATGCAATTATTAAAGAATTTTTTAATGCATGCCATACTTCTGCTGAAGCAAACAGATCATAGTACCAATCAAAGGTGAAAGAACTCCATGCACAGGTAAATGCATTATCATTAAAAGAGAACACTATCAAAACAAAGATAGGGATATATAAAAAAAGATATAATGCCCCAACAATAATAGGTATAAAATATGATCCAAAAGTTTTCATGCTACTGGATCCTTCTTTTGTATTTTTTGTAGAGGAACAACACACAGCCAATTAAACAACAAAGCACATATCAATAAAACAAAACCACTCACCATGGTAAACGCTGCTCCCAATTGGCTATCTCTTGCAACCAAGAAATAATGAGAAATTAATGAGCCCACAAACAGATGATGAGCTCCGCCGATAATTGCAGGTATTACAAACTCCCCAAACGCGGGAACAAATACCAAAAAAATTCCCGTTTTAATCCCCGCCATAGAAAGCGGAAGTGTAATACGTTTGAATGTTTGCCAATGCGTTGCACCCAAATCCATTGAAGCTTCCAAAAGATCATGCTGAATTTTTTCCAAAATACTATAAAGAGGCATAATCATGAAAGGAAGGTAATAATACAGCATCACAAAAAAAATTGCTCCGGTATTATTCACCATATGTAATGGCTCTTGAATAATGCCCAATTTAAGCAACATCATATTGATCAGACCATTTTGATCTAATACAAAAATCCATGAATAAATTTGAATTAAAAAGTTAGTCCAAAAAGGTAACGTAAGTAAAAAAAGCAAAATATTTTTCCAGCGTCTACCAACTTTAAGCGCTAAATAATACGCCACAGGATAGGCACATAAAAGACACAACAATGTTGTGCATAATGCAACAATAGCTGATCTGCCAATAATATAAAAATAAGGAGTTGTTAAAACAAGTTTATAATGATCAAAAGTTAGATCAAAACCAGCAAGGTTTGATATGCGCTGAAAGCTCATATATAAAACTAAAAAAACTGGCACATACAAAAACAGCACCTGCCATAAAACAGCAGGGACCAAAAATATGAACGATGTATTTTCAACAAAAAAATCAGTAATAATTTTTTTTATTTTCATTTTTCAAGCAACACCACGTTTTCTTTTTGCCAATATAAAAACACTGAATCATCATAATCAATGGTTTCTTGCGGGAAATGTTCTTCATTTTGCTCAAACACTTGCACTACTTCACCATTTTTTAATCGAACATTATATTGTGTAGAACGTCCGTGATACACAATAGACTGCACGATACCTTCTAACACATTAGAAAAACCGGTCAAAGGAGTTTTACTGATATCAATTTTTTCTGGACGAATGCTCATAAAGACTGTATTACCATCACGCATCCACTCTTTTTCTGATGCGCATACAACTTCAAATTTACCAAGACCAGCAAATTCAATATGGCATTGATCACTATTGATATGCAAAACACCTTTTAATATATTTGTTGTTCCTACAAAAGCTGCAACAAAAGTACTTACGGGAAATTCATAAATTTCTTTAGGCGTACCAACCTGTTCAATCTCACCATCATCATTCATAATTGCCATATGATCAGCAACCGTTAACGCTTCAAATTGATCGTGAGTGACATACACAAATGTTGTCTTGAGGGTAGATTGTAAGTCAATCAACTCAATCAACATCTTTTCACGCAGTTTTAAATCGAGCGCCGCCAATGGTTCATCTAACAAAAGAACATCTGGCTCATTCACAACCGCTCTTGCTAATGCAACGCGCTGTTTTTGTCCACCAGAAAGATTTTGAATAGATTTATGAATATGTTTTTCAAGACCAACAGTTGTTAATATTTTAGTAACTTTTTCTTTAATAAGATCTTCTGGCACATTTCTGATCGAAAGACTATACGCAACATTATCAAAAACATCCATGTGAGGAAAAAGTGCATAATTTTGAAAGACTGTATTGACGCGACGTTGATAGATAGGCATATGAGTAATGTCTTCATCACCCAAAAAAATTGATCCTGAGTCAGCTTGTTCTAAGCCCGCAATTAAACGCAAAAGTGTTGTTTTTCCACTTCCACTTGGCCCAAGCAACGCAAAAAACGCTCCTCCTGGTATCTCCAAGGAAAGTTTATCTATAATCAGTTCACCATGATAATATTTAGTAATTTTATCAAAACGAATACTTCTCATCAGCTCCTTTCACATGTATTGCATCAGCGCCCTTGTACATTATATTCACTTAAAAACATTCACCACCTCAATCAAGGTGATGAATGTCATATAAAAAACTTAGTACAAAAGCTTAACGGCGATAAAGTTTAACAAATCATCCACTGCAGCTTTTTGATTTTTTACCCAATCGCGCGATTGTCATAGGTACAACAACATCCGCAAGCGTACATGGCACAACAACGGCAATAATAAGAAGAACAAAGACGTTGCCAATTGCTGTATACCAGTTGGTAAAACCATGAGACATCAAATAAAATGTTGATGCTAAAGAACTAATAAATATATGCGTAGCATGGGAACTTAATGAATATCCACCTTGCTTACTTTCATGATGACGACTCATGACAAAACCATTAATAATCCCCACGATCAAGAAAGGAATTACACGTTCAGGTTCTTTAAGAAAACATGCATGAAAATGCATGTGCACCCCAAGAATTGTACCACCAATGTATGGTAAAACTGCATCAGAAAGGATACAAAAAAAAGTTGGTGAAATAATACCAACAATCAATGCACGCACATAATTTTTTGAAAAACGGCAAAACGTTACAACTGTTCCCGTTGCTGCAAAAACAATGTGCATAAAATGGAAGCTATGAAACAATGCCTTGCAACCCTTTTTAATAGTTGCTGGATCAAGGCTCATAGAAAAGACAGAATATATACTCAATGCAATAAGACTGAATGCTACTGAGTAAATTGCATACGGTAAATGACAAATTAATTCATCAATAATACTATGCTCGAGTAGATCATGATTATGATCATGTCCGTGTGAGTGGCTGTGCTTATGTGAGTGATCGTCGTGCATGACAAACCCCTTTATTAAAAGGCTAATTATCTCTTAAAGTTCTATTATTATATAATGTACCAGAAATTGCAGGTAAGTGAAGAATTAAGCGCTCTACTAAAAACCCCTTATTTAGGAAGGGGGTTTTTATTCAATCAATCAAAACGATGCCATTATTATTTGCCTGATTTTGTTACGTTTAAGGCGTTTTGTTTTTCCGCAATAGCCAATTGTTTTTCTGCAATAACAAAAGTAAGTCTTTCAAGTGCTGGATAATCCTTCGTAACTAACGCAGTCAATCTATCATCTGCATCACGAAATGCTTCTGCTTTTCCAGCAGCCATTGCTTCATACATTGGCGCCCACCTACAATCATCCTCACTCCAAAAAAAACTCACCACACTTTTTCTAAAAGCCTCACATTTAGCTTTTTTTTCTTCTGCTAGTCGAACGAGCACTCCGTGTTCATGCTTTAGAATTTGTACATATTTGTATTCAACTGTTTTTTTAATGGCATTCATTTGAAACTCATGCATTTTTCTCAGATCTTCTAAAGATTTACGTGCAAAAGATTCTTCACACTGAACAGTTTCTGCGCTAACAATCAAAAATACAGTTAATATTACTTTTTTCATACATTATACCCCCATACAATTGTTTATCATTATTATTGTCCTGATTTTGCTAAGATTAAGGCTCTTCCTTTTTCCGCAATAGCCAATTGTCTTTCTGCAATAACCACACGAAGGCTTTCAAATGTTGGACAATCCTCCGCAACTGACTCATTCAATCTATCTGTTGCATCACGCAATACTTTTGCTTTTTCATCAGCCATTTCTATATATATTGACGCCAATTCACAACTATCTTCACTAGCGGCCCAAGGCCAAAACATATTTTTATGAATTGCAATTTCACAGTCATGCAATCTTTTTTCAGCCAATCGCAAGTATACCCCGCATTCGCTCTGTATGCTTTGTGCATATCTATATTCAACTGTTTTTTTAATAGCATCCTTTTGCAACTTATGCATTATCATAAGTTCATCTAAAGATTTACCTGTAAAGGATTCTTCACACTGAATAGTTCCTACGCCAACAATAAACAATGCAAATAATATTACTTTTTTCATAAATTATAACCCAAAACTAAGGTGTTTTATGCAATTATTAATTCTAATTGTATCACGAAGACAGTGAAAAGCAAAGCCTAAACACCATCTTCTAAGGTTAAAACCTCTCTTGCGCACAACACTACGGAAAACACAGGGACACAGATTAGAACGCCTGCCCGAAAGTTAAAAACCATGCGAATGATCGCTCTTCCGGAAGCTGTTTATGCCATTTCCACCCAATATCAAAGCGCAAAGGCCCAACAGGGGTGAAAAAACGCAAACCAAACCCTGTGGCTGTTAACAGATCTTGCGGTTTAAAATCAGCAAACATCCTGCCACTCAATGCGCCCAAATCTTGAAACAGCACAGCTCCCATTTTTTTATACAATGAAAAACGCAACTCAATATTACCGTTGACCATTGTACGGCCTCCACGTGGGACAACGTGCTTTTTGCCGTCAAAATCCTCAAACACACCAACTGGGGGGGCTAAATCAGATTCATACGAACGCAACGAATGCGATCCACCCAAATAAAAACGCTCTGAAGGCATAATGCCAGAAAATTCGCGATAAAAAATATGTCCACATCTAAACCTAAACGCTGCCACAGCATATTTTAAAGGAACAAAAAATGATTGCTCCACCATAACCTTAAAAAAAGAAGTATCTTTGTATTGTGCCTTCAGAGGAAACATACCTTTACAGGAAATAAGCCCGATTCCTCCTCGCGTTGGATTGAGTACATCGTCAACACGTTCAAACATAAATGTTGGCTCAACAAATATAAATGGGACCAGTTTTTCCAAATACTGCGGCTCAAAATCAATGGCGTGGGCAAATGACAATGGCTCTTCTTTATCATTAATGTGTAACTTCATCCATTCAAAACCACCGTTACATCCAAAATCAGAACGTTGATTTTTTTTTTGAATACCAAATAAACATCCATGCTGTAAGACGGTATATACACTGTTTACACTGCCAATAAATCCAAATTGGTCATACAGCGTACTGTATAGCTGCGCAAGAATAAAAAAGGGATTTTTTGTAAAAACAGGGCGCCGATAACGTCCAACAATTTCACGATGCGATGATGCAAAATCACAATCAAAACGAATTTGATCAGCGCAATTAGTCAAATTTTTAACAATTGCCGTTCCACCCACTCTGTATGCGGGCCCGGTGAATATGTGATATTTGCGCAAATGCTGCAACTCAAAACCTGCACGTGTTCGTATTTCATAACGATCATCAAGATATAGTTTCAAGCTGACTGGCTTGTTATCATTTGCATCCGCATAGTCGGTAGACAAGTGAACTGCATCAAATATCTCTAAATCTTTAAACGCTTTGTATGTCTGTTTTATTTTTGCTTGATCCCACAAGTCACCTTCCTGATAAGAAAGTAAACGTTGAACATAAGAAAATGGCAAAGATAAACTTCCCGATACAACTGTTTTACCAAAATGTATTTTTTCTCCTGAATCAACAATCCAGTTAATCGCAACATTGCCATCATGAGTTTCTATAATAGACTTGAAACGTGCACGTAAAAAACCTAATGATTGAAAGTGCGTAGTCAACCATACTCGCTGCTCATCAATAATTTTACCATTAAACGGCACCCCTCCTTCTTGTATAACAAAAGGTCCTTGATTATGTAATTCTGGATAACCTTCAACAGTTGATGTGGTAATATATCGTCTTGTTCCTTCATCAATCGTTACAATCAAAGCATATCCATTCGCAACATTGGTCGGTACACACTCATAATTCACAACCGCAAAAGAGACAAATCCTTGATTAAAATAGTAATTAATCAAATACGCGATAGCCTCTTCATAAAGCTGAGCGTCATAGAATCCATACTTAAGCAATTTCCCAAAAAATCTTTTTTGTAGGATTCCTTGATTAAGAAACGTTCCATTGTTTATCTCAACTGATGTAAGACGAGCTCGCGGCCCTTCCTTAATAATAAAAAACGAACGATCTTTTTCTTCCTGCGTTACCACTTGCGCGTTAAAAAACCCCTTATTTTTATACGCACGCACTATCTCTTCTGCCAATATAGTTGCTGATAACAAATAAACCGATTCTCCAAATGCCAAAACTTTTTCAAGCAACTCTCTTTTAGAAAAAAAAGAATGCCCAAAAAAAACAATCTCTCTCTTTTGAGCTATATTTATTTTCCACAAAAGATTCACTTTTGTGTGATCATGATCAATTTTCTGCTTACACTTAATAACGCTGTAAAAAAAACCCTTTTTTGCTAAATAATCTTTTAAATCAGCCAACTCTTTATCAAGTTGCTCTTGAATAAATGAGTGGGATGACAATGCATGTGAAATCTTTTTTTTTATCTGCTTACATACATCATCACTATCACAAACATTATTTTCTATGGTTAGTGCAACATCCACCGAACCAAATGAAAAACGCTTACCTTTTTTAATAAAAATATGAACAATAACTTCTTTGGTTTGAGAATCATAGGCAAGATTGCTCGTTACCGTGCAATCAAAATAACCATTATCAAACAAAAACTGTTTGATAACATCACAAGAATGAATGTGCTTTGATTCATCAAACAGCTCACCTCTTTCCATGACATATAACTGCGATAATGCATGCTTGCCTTGATACACATTATGTATTTTAATTTTTTTAAATGTCCATACAGCTTCAAACGTAAAATGTAATCGAATAGTTTCATGAGTAGTAAAAAAGGTAATTTGTACCCTGCAAAATTTATTTTTCTTTGTACAAAGCTCAAGAGCAGCAATTAGCTTATCGCTATCTATGCAATCTCCACCCTTAAAAGGAAACAGATAAGAAAATTCTTCCTGTTGAAATATCGCATCAGATTCGAATGAAATTTCATCACAACGAATAGGCTCACTGAACTGTTTTTTAATAATTTCTGTATCAACAATATTATCAGATAAGACGACAACACTATGGCAAACATCTTCTTGCTGTGCGCTCATAGACGTGCAGCATAGCAATACAAAAACACGAAGATGATACCACAACGATGCTCGGTTCATAAAAATACAACTGTTGAAACATTATTCTTTTCATATAAATACATTCCAACAGTGTATCAAAATAAATGGCGTTTGTTACGCATACCCTCGTCACCCAATATTCATTATATTCTTATTGAGGTCCCCAATTAAAACAAAGGGCCATTAAGAAAAAGGTTACTCTAAGATCCTAAAAATTCCTCGGTAGTCCTTTTCTTTCAAAAACGGCTCAACCAAAACATCTTCCGGTACATGTGCATCAAAACCCTCGTGAACCGCGTCAAGAAAATTATCAATATTTTCTTTTTCTCCGCACGCAATAATCACCAGCTCATTTGGCTCATTCACTTGCACCGTCCCTTCAATAGCAAGCTTTCTTGCCACTGCTTGAATAGAATCCCGTAAGTTTCCTCCCGAGATTTTCGATATCAACGTAATCTTTAAACATTTTTTCATTATTCTACCCTCTTACTAAACCTTTTGGAGCAAAATAACAAACCAAGGCTCTATATGTCAAAGAATTTTAAGTAAAAGTCTCAGATTGCAGTCTGGACTTTGCAACTATTGCGAGTAAACTAAAATAGTAATATTCACATAATAAGGAAATCAAATATGCATAAAATCCGTGTACGCTTTGCCCCATCTCCTACTGGGATGATGCATTTGGGTAATGTTCGCGCAGCTCTTATCAACTTTTTATTTGCAAAACAAAAAGAAGGCACCTTTATTCTTCGTATTGAAGATACCGATGCCCAGCGTATGTTTGATCCTGAAGCTCAAAAAATTATTGAAGACCTTACATGGTTAGGTATTACATATGATGAAGGTCCTCACGTTGGCGGACCATGCATTCCATACTATCAATCAGAACGCACTGATCTTTATGAACAACAACGCACAGTTTTTGAAGAAAAAAAACTCATTTATCGTTGCTTTTGTACAGAACAAGAATTAGAAAAAAAACGCCTCAGACAACAAGCGCTTAAGTTACCTCCACGCTACGATCGTACTTGTTTAACTCTGCCTCAAACAGAAATTGATCGCCTGCTAACAGAACAAGTGCCATATATTTGGCGTTTTAAATGTGATCATAACCTTTCTATCACTATTACCGATCTAGCATATGGCAATATTACATTTGATATGAGTAATTTTTCTGATTTTGCAATTACACGTAAAGACGGTAGTTTTACCTTCATATTTGCAAACTTTGTTGATGATTACCTCATGGAAATTTCACACGTTTTCCGTGGAGCAGATCATCTTTCCAACACTGCAAACCAAGCTGCTCTTTTTCATGGAATCAATGCACAACTACCAATATACTGGCATTTGCCAATCTTAGTTAACCTGGAAGGAAAAAAACTTTCCAAACGTGACTTTGGTTTTTCATTACGAGACTTAAAAGATGGTGGCTTTTTACCTGAAGCCGTTGCAAATTACGTTTCTATTATCGGTGGATCATTTAAAGATGAAATTATGCCACTTGATACTCTTGCTACCAATTTTAATTTCAATTCTATCAACGCATCAAGCCATATAACATATGATATTGAAAAATTAAAATGGATTAACAAAAGCTGGATTAACCGTTACACACCAGAACAGTTAACAGCACAATGCCGTCCATATCTAGAAACTGCATACGGCGATAAAGTAAAAAATCTTGATGATGCAATTCTGACTAATCTTGTTCAAACCATAAAATCAGAATTAACAACGACATGTGATGTTGTTAATGCTCTTGAATTTTATTTTACCGCACCAAATATAATGCTTGTTGATATTGAAGCATGCATACCACAAACAGCATATGCTCCACTCAAAGCAATCATTACTGAACACAAAAATCTTTTGCTCAGCAATACAGATGATTTTGCACCACAAATAAAATTGGCTGCAAAAAACAATGCGCTACCTTTAAAAGAACTCTTTTGGTTCTTGCGTTTAGCTATGATTGGTAAAACAAATGGCCCAGGCATCCATGAGCTTGTTACTATGCTTCATGGCCCAGAAGCCTTGAAAAGAATTGAAAAAGCTTTACAGCTGATCTGAATTAATTAAACGATTAGGTAATTTTTTAAGATTATATATAAAGCCCTCTGACTGTAAATGAGTCATGAGGGTCAAAAAATATTCTTCTGTTGATGTTGGAACAAAAAACTCAAACAAACTTGTTTCTGGATCTAATGTACGATCAAAGGCAAGATGCTCATAGCTACGCAATGCTGCAACAGCATACAAACACAATTCACGCTGAACATTCGCTTGATAATAAGAACAATATAATGATTCCATGATACCTATAAATATGTAGTATTAGCTCACTTTTATGGTATCTCTTTTTTTCTTTTAACGCAATATGTAAGGTTGATGGATATACATTACATCTAATACGGTGTAAAGTTGACTGTGTCACCGTAACAATGATATAAATAGATGATTTGTTTTTTCAGAGAACAAAAAAAAGGAATCTTATGCTTCGCGATAAACAAACAAATATAATACCACACTTACTCACCTTACTCATCTGTATGCTCTCCACGATACATCTACCAATACACGCAGACTTAACATCTCTTGCTAAAAATGATCCCATGCCGGTATTTTCTACGCTCAATTGGGATGATCTTCACTTACTGACAAAAAAACAACTGGAATACAAAGAGTACGATTGGGCTGAAAGAAAAGGTAATCATTTTACACTTTCTATCTCTCCTTTTGCTCAAAACGCTGATCGCGGAAAAACCATCAAAGGATCGCACACGGTAGTACCCTGCACTTTTGTGGATGATTGTGGTAATCCAATTCTTGATACTCCCCTTGGAGATTTAACTGGCAGAACAGGTATGATTCCATTACTTTATAACACCAATAATATCTGGCCTGAAGGCGCAACAACTGCGGCTGAAGCTTTTGCAAACAAACCAGCTTTGTTAGATGCATATAAAAAATTTTTCACAGAACCTTCTTTGCCACCGTGTGAAGACCCAAATTCACAATGCAGTGTTAAAGGTTACAACAGTGAAGCCAATATTGACCCCCATCAACTTTATGGCTACTTCTCTTTCCCTCTTAAATACAGAAAACGCGGCGTTCGTTTTGATATGGCTATAGGCGGTTATGATTTTGGTATACGTTTACAAACAGGTGTTGCTACCATTCGTCAAGTGCGTGAAGCAACTTTTAACTTAACAGCTAATGAAGCCAACACATTTGAACCATTAACCCCTACGCTGCAAAGTAAAAATGATGTCCAACATTTTCTTATGGAACAGCTCGATAAAATAGCTGAACAAAGCAATATTGATTTATGCGACTTTATCAAAACTTCAGCAGAAGAAACCCGAATATATGCTTACTGGCGACATGCATTTGCTATCAATGAAGATGCTGATAACAGCTGGGCAAAATTCTTATGCATTCCTTATTTAGAAGGAGGAGGAAGTTTCTCCCCTGGAAAAACAGAAACTAGTCATAAATTTTTCTCTGCACCTTTTGGTAATAATGGCCATTCAAGCGCTGGTTTCACCGCAGGAATTAACTTTGACTTCAAAGAAACTATAGAAATTGGTGGAGAAGTTGGATACACCCACTTCTTTTCAAAAAGCTTCTGCAACATGCCAATACCAAACAATGAATTCCAGACAAATCTCTTTCCATTCTCAACAGACGTATCAATACAACCCGGAGACAACTGGTACTTTGGCGCTCGTATTGCTGCATACCATTTTGTAGACAACCTTTCTATGTACTTTGAATGGTTTGTTCTTGATCACCATAAAGATGAGTATTGCCTTAAAAATCCAGATCCTGCCTTTGTTCCTGAACTACTTGAATGCATCTCAAGCTTTAAGGTAAAACTTGGCAATGCTGGCTTTAACTACGATTTATCGCCAAACATTGGCCTTGGCTTTTTATGGCAAATACCGTTCTCTCAGCGTAACGCATACCGAAGTTCAACAATTATGGCTGGTTTAAACGTAACCTTCTAGACAGTAGACGGAAAGTACAGTATTATAATAGGTAATCATTCCTCATCCTCTATCTTCTGACCCTTTGAACCTCCCCTAATAAGGTGCTTAAAGGCAAGCAGTATGAGACACGGCAGAATGAATATAGAAATTTAAAAGTTTTTAAAATTTTAACAAAAGGTGGCTGCTTAACTATGTCAAAGAAATCAAATATCGAAATATCTGTCAGTGGACACATCGATAAAGCTCTCAGACAATTAAAAAAGAAAATTGAACGTGAAGGTATCGTTCGCGATATGAAACGTACTGTTTACTTTGAATCTACTACTCAAAAAAGAAGAAAACGCCTTGTTCGTGCAATCAAACAAAACATGATGCGCATGGTCACTGCAGGCACAGCACCTAAAGACTAATCATTATGAGCAAACAACAGCAAGAAATAAGAAAAGCACAAAAAGAGTCCTATTTTTATCAGGAAGTCTCTAAGCTCTTTCGACAAATTACCATTGATGAGTCATCCCTTAATGGTTTATTCATCAACAGAGTGCAGCTTTCTTCTGATGGCGGAACATGTGTTGTTTTATTTCTTGCAACAAATGGCCGACCTGAATTTGAAGAAAAACTGCCAACGTTGATTCTTTACAAACCTTCAATGCGCTCAGCCTTAGCAAAAACATCACACGGTCGTTATACGCCAAATCTTATTTTCCGTTATGATAAAGATTACGAAAAAGTAGAAAAAATTAACCAACTACTTGATACGTTAAAGGCAGAAGGAAAATTATAATTCCTTATTATTTTTTGATTCCTTTTTTTCTCTGCTGGGGATCATTTTTAAATGTTCTTGCGTATCGCCTTATTAAAAACCAATCTATCATAACTCCTCGATCATCATGCCCACGCTGCCATTCATTAATTGTTTGGTATGACAATATACCTGTTATTTCATGGTTGCTTCTTGGTGGAAAATGTCGCAACTGCCATCAACGCATTTCCGTGCTCTATCCTTTTATTGAAATCTTCACAGCCATTGCACTCTCATTGTTATATATCACTGTTCCAACGCATTATTTTTTTGCTTATTTCATATTTTTTTCTGCACTCATCGTTACCATTCGTTCAGATATAGAAACGATGCTCATTTCACGTTTTATGACTATTTTTTTAGCTCCGCTTGGTTGCGCATTCAGCGTCTATGGTTTACTACCACTTTCTCTGAAAGAAAGTATATCTGGCGCACTCTTTGGATACTTCTTTTTATTGAGTATTAATTACATTTTCAAATCTCTACGGAATCAAAATGGTATAGGGCAAGGAGATTTTGATCTCATGCTATTTATAGGATCATTTACCGGAATACTTGGGTGCTGGATAAGTATCACGCTTGGATCTATGATTGGTTCTTTATACGGAATAAGTACACTTTTTTTATCAAACAACGATCATTCTTTTCACAATTTAAAAATCCCATTTGGTCCATTTCTTGCTTTCGGCGCATTGTTATTTGTGCTTGCTCAAAAACAGATCTTCTCACAACTTTTTCTTGCATAAAATAAAAGTAATCTCTATTTTTGGAAGTAATTATAAAAAAAAGGAGTTTTAAAATGCTGTCCAAAAAATTGTTGCGCTTTCTTTTATGCGCACAGATCATGACGACGTATACATACACCATTCCAACAGAATGTGAGCCACAATCAGTCGTTGATATAGCTCACTTGCCAATCAAATTCCAAGCAATTATCAACTTTGTGCATGACACAATCAATCCTGAAGATTACACAGAGGAATTCAAAACTATATACCATGCTACACAAAACAATATAAATATCGTTTCCCATGCAATTGCTGCAAAAGCAACGCTTGATTGTATCCAATACATCGAAGATCTTACTAACTGTTTTGCAAGCAAAGATGAAGCACAAATAATTTTAGATTATTTAAATAACTATTCAGACGATTTACGCAATGGCGTATTGCTCAGCAAACTGACACGTAAAAAACATGTAACAAAACATAAAAATCACAAAAAAGAGATATCACACGAAAAATTTTGTCATATACTTGAAAAAGCTCGTGAATGCGCCGCTATCAAACAATGTTGCCAAGCTCCTCGTGGCAAAAGAGGTGAAAAGGGACATCGCGGAACAACTGGAGCAACTGGTCCTACCGGTCCTACTGGCGCTACAGGATCAACAGGAGCTACTGGTGCAACTGGCCCTGGGGGATCTGGAAGTATTGGAGCAACTGGTCCTACTGGCCCTACTGGGGCAACTGGTGCTGGAGCAACCGGAGCAACTGGCGCAACCGGAGCAACTGGTCCTGGAGGATCTGGTAGCATTGGAGCAACTGGTCCTACCGGCCCTACTGGCGCTAATGGTTTGAACGGATTAAATGGAGCAACTGGAGCAACTGGTCGTACTGGGGCAACTGGCCCAACTGGTCCTACTGGCGCTAATGGAGCAACGGGAGCAACAGGAGCAAATGGTACAAATGGACTCAATGGTGCCACTGGTGCAACTGGTTTTACGGGACCAACTGGGGCAACTGGTGCAACTGGCGCAACTGGCGTAACCATAGCTGAATACGCATATATTTATAACACCACAGCTCAAGTTGTTGGGTTAGAAAGTGCAGTAACATTTGGTTTAAACGGTCCGTTTTTTGGAGCTATTTCACATACAGTTGGTACCGCTACAACTACTCTAACCAACGCAGGTACATATAAATTTGACTTTATTGTATCAGGGACAGCAGCGAATCAATTTACTATATTTGTTAATGGCGTTGCAAATACAAGTACAACATACGGTACGGGTGTAGCAAACAGTGAAACAGTAGGGCAAGCAATTATTACCGTGCCCGCTGGAGCTGCAATTACACTTGTTAACCATACATCAGCAGGTGCAATTACGCTCACAACATCTCTGGGTGGATCGGTTGCAACGGTCAATGCCGCTATGTCTATAGAGCGACTTGCATAATTAAGATACAAACAAAAAAAGATACCGCCTGTTTTTAAACAAGCGGTATCTTTTTTTTATTACTAAACTTAGATTAAATCATCATGAGCAATAACAACATTGTTATTCTCATCCACTGTTAAAATATCCACATCACCATCGCCATCAATATCACCTGCAGCAACTGCAACAAATCCATTTTTATCAGCACGTGAACCTTGCAGCTGAGAACCTGACGCTCCTAATTTTCCTACAAAATGATTTCTTCCATCTACACCTGCAAAACCATACGTATAATATGTTTTACCTTCCGGCTTCCAGCCAATTCCACCTTCACCACTCAAAATATCTGAATACTTTCCATGTTCTGCATAATATGCTTTTTGCGCAGCATAAATAGAACTTAAATTCATATACGCTTCAGCACGTTTTGCTTTTGCCAGAAAACGATTAAAATTAGGAACTGCAATCATTGCAAGAAAAGCTATAATTGCAACAACAACCATCAACTCTATTAAACTAAAACCCATTCGCTTCATACAGTACTCCCTTATAAACAGTTAATGCGATAAAAATGTGTTCAAAAAACTTTCCATTTCAAACTCTTCTTGGTTTTCGGCAAAAGAAATATATCCGTATATTTTTCTGTTATCAATATATTGAGGAATATTTTGTTTACGCGCTGAATCACTAAAAATCACATATTCATAACGCCATGATTCATCGTCATAACAAATCTTATCAAGGAAATCGTAACGAATAAAATACGTGCAATGAACAACCGGAACCTCAATAATACCGCGTACTTTTTGATCGAGTATATCGTAATAAAAAACTGATGCTTGATAATAACCATTATCATCAATAGCTTGATGATAATTAGAATAAAAACGTTTTTCATATTCAGAACATCGCAAAAATGGGGCAACAATTGGTAGATGCGTTTTTATCATACTTTCGATCGTATCTGGATCAACAAAATTATCACAATCCACCACAAAATAATGTGAGTTGTGAGCATAAGCCCAATCAACAGAATCTTGTCTAATTTTACCTAAAACTTTAAATCGTTCATATGTCCATTCATGCTGCTTAAATTGCTGCACAGGTACATCAACGTCAGAATCATCAAAATAAATTTGTGCATACTCTTCGTTTACTTTTTCAATCCAATCTCGCAACAGTTCAGCTGTATCATCATTATTGTTATTTGTACGAATATACAAATATGTTTTTTCTTTTGGCCATGTTTGCGCTTCAAGACATTGCAAATATAATGGCAAAGTATGCGCCTTGTCTTTAGCCAAAATAGCAATGGTTACATATTCATTCGATTCATTTTTTTCGGCTGTTTTAGACACAAAAACAAATAAAAGCAGCATCACGATACAATATTTTTGATTCATATATATATCTCACCTTTTTATACTTAACAAACAATATAAACATTCATATACTACTACCGTCATCATATGATAATTACTAAAAAAAGAAATCCATGAAATATATATCCATATATTTTTTACTTTTCTCTATCAACATAACGGGAATGGACCTATCAAAAACAGATATTGCCCGCAATCTGCCTTATGAAATATGCAAATATATTGATTTTTTATACGCTCAACTTACAAACAACAAACGTAAAGAAAGTTTTATAAAAACAACCAGAGGGCCTTGGAACACTTTTTATCATCAAATAAAAGAGCATCCTCTTGTAATCAGCAATAATGGGCATTATTTTGCTCATAATTTTGCAAATAACTCGCAATTAATCTGTACGCAAACAAATCCTATTGAAACCATTAACACAGGATACACATCCCCCACACATTTTAGCCCCAACAATACATACTGTGTTATAAAAGACTACAATGGCCCATATCTTTACAATCTTATTAACAAAAACAAATACTCGCTTATTGAAAAAGAAAAAAATTCATGTCTTGGAATTACTATAAGCAACAATAGTCAATACGTGTTATTGGAAGGACGGCATAAAATACAGCAATCAAAACCAATATATTTTCTCTGGACTCTTAACGAAAAAGGAGAACCATACAAAATTGGTTCAGAAAATCTTTTATATCCCTCCTTCGCCGCCATATTTCATCCGAACAATCAATATATTATTCATAATTCACGGTACGACGAATTGCGTTTATATAACATTGCTACAACTGAAGATATCATAATTTCAGATCA
Organism: uncultured Pseudomonadota bacterium; assembly: GCA_964636815.1. GTDB lineage: Bacteria > Babelota > Babeliae > Babelales > Vermiphilaceae > SOIL31. The sequence continues at coordinate 77,148 of CAZWTF010000003.1, read as the reverse complement.
ACGAGATGATAATGTTTATCTTCTTAATAAACTTACGATCACTGCTGATAACAAAACAGTACTTGCAACAACTCAACCTAAAGAAATTGATGCTCAACCAGATTATATACTCTTTAATACTGAAAATCTTGATAAAGTAACCGCCCTTACACTTACACCACAATCATGTTATAAAAATACAGAATTACCGGTACTTTCTATTCCACACAAACAAATGCTCACGCACATAACCGATCAAGGACATATACTACAACTTGTTGATCACAATCAAAAGCAGGTCGCAGAACATCACACACCAGCTAATACTTATATCACTGCTCTGACTGTTGACACAACTGGCAACTACCTTGCGATAGGCCATTCTGATGGTACTATTACCATCTGGGATATATTCAGCTCAAATCCAGCGCATTATCAAAAAACATGTATCACAAGTGACAATGCAATAAAATCTCTAACACTCACGGACAATCAATTGCTGCTATCACAATCAGCATCAACTGACACAGGTAGCGCTGCATATTTATGGGACGTATACGGCAATAAAATTATGGATTTTGGAAATAAGATTATTAACAGCATTATCAGCCCTAATGGAAAAACTATTAACATTGTTTGCAGACCACTCCAAGAGAATCCTTTCAATCGGCACACTGTAACACTGACAACATACCATCTGACTGATGAAGTATTATCTCTATTAAACAACAAGCCTCATTTAGCACAATTATCAAGGCTCATTAATCAACAATATCCAAAATAACTAATCCAATAAATTACTTAAGTCAAAAGCACCTTGACGTACAACAACTAACGTATCTCCCGTACAATCAATAATAGTAGAAGGGAGCGATGATGCAGCCTTATTTTGCGCATCATTCATCACAACACATGCAACAGCATCCAAAATGGAACTATCAACTTCTTTTACGTCTGTTGGAACCGGCTGGCCACTATTATTGGCACTTGTAGAAAATAAACCATCAAAATGAGGTAGTAAATTCAACAATCCCGCATGATCCGGAACCCTTAAAGCCACTGTTCCATCAGCCGACTGCGCATAAGAAGCAATCCCTGTCTTTGCTTTAAAAATCAAAGTAACTGGGCCTGGCCAACATTTTTTCATAAGTTTTTCAGTTTGAAAAACTTTTTCGGCGTCAATTTCAATAAAATCAAAAGCTTTTTCATAAGTTGCAACAAGAATAAGATACGGCTTTTTTGAACGGTTTTTGATATCATCAAGCTGCTCACGTCCTTTTGCCGATACATCGGCTAGAAGACCCAAAACAGTATCTCCTTCTGCTAAAACAACCTTGCCTTCATGCAAGATTTCTTGAAGATAGTCTATCGACTCTGAATTACCCCAAAATAATGTTTTCATTTAAGGCCTTTTTCTTTTGTAAATAATGATACAATCGCTATATTAAAATTTCTTGTTTGACATTTTTGCATTCTATTGTACGATAAATTATAGGTTATGTTTTATGCCTAACTGACTAATTTTTTTCAATTTTCTTGAAAAAAAAGATAAATGGCATCTATAACTTACATATACAAAGAATATCAAAGTAATAATAAATAACCATTAGAGAACGGAGAAATCGATGAAAAATGCAACCACACAAAAGCCTACCGCCTCAACCAAAGCGGCAAGCAAGCAACGCAGCTACAATGAGATTATCGACTACTTAGAAACCCGTTGGACAGCAAATCGTGCAGATACAACTCTTTCTGCGCTAAAGCAACTCGATAAAGCTCTTGGTTCCCTCTCTCAAAAAGTTCCAAGCATCATTATCGCTGGTACAAATGGAAAAAGCTTAACGGCTCATTTTACTACGCGTCTTTTACGAGAAGAAGGATTGACTGTTGGTACATTTTACACTCCGCATTTTTTAACATACAATGAACGCTTTTTTCTTAACAATGAAGTTATTTCTAACAAAAATTTTACAGACATTGGTAACGATGTTATCAATACAGCAGAAGAACTTAACTTATCATTAAATTCATTTGAAATTCTCACTATGATGGCACTTGTATACTTCAAACAAAGCAATGTTGATGTTGCTATTTTAGAAGTTCATGAAAATGGTCCATCTGATGCAACTAACATTTGCACATCAAAAATTGTAGCTGTCACAAGAATTATTGATCCTCAAGCATCACCAACTGAAAAACATACTGATAAAGCATTAATTCAAGAAGTTTTAAGCATTGTTAAACCAACATCAATCGTTGTATCAGCTGATCAAAGCAAACTTAATCTTCAAACAATGCAAGAAATTGTTGTAGCAAAAAATGCAGATTGGGCAATGCCTATTCGTAAACTTGCTCCACTTGCATACCCATTTGAACAGTTACACGGTAGATGCGCGGCTTTAGCAGAACGTATTACATCTATTTATATCAATTCATTCGCAAATAAAGATGCGGTTCTTGTTACCAACAGCCTTCTTACTAAGAAAAAAGGCCAACGTGGTAGACCAACATTAGAAGTTAAACGTCAAACTGAACTGAATCCAAAACGTACTATCGAACAGTTCTGGAAAGAAACCTTAAGCACATTACCTGGACACTTCCAAGTATTGGACAAAGAAAAACCAACTATTCTTTTAGATCCTGCAGCAAATCTTGATGCGTTTAAAAATTTACTTCTTGGCACAAGACTTCTTCATTACAAACGTCCATTGAAAGGATTAACAATTATCCTTGGATGTAACAATGAAGAATTAGACACTCATGAACTTATCAAACTACTCCGATACTTCTTCAAAAAAACATCTGGTCAAGTGGTTGTATGTCCAATCGAATCAATTCCTGGACACAAAGGTCACAAAACGTGGGATGTTGAAAAAGTAACAAATGATATTAAGAGTTTAAAAATAAAAGCAAAAGCAACTGCAAACTTTGCTGAAGCTCTTGAAGCTGCACAAAAAACAGTTGATGAACGTCATGGCGTTATTGTGATTACCGGTTCAGCATCAATCGTGTCTGAATACTGGAAACACAAAGGCCTAAAAAAACTCTCTAATTAAGTAATACATATGATCTCAATTGCCCTCGGGTTATTGATCGGAACAGTATACGGGCTCTCCTTTGTTGCACAACAAAGGAGAGCTTTATCTTTAGATCAAACCAATTTTACCCGTCATCTTACCAAATCAATCCTGTTTTCATTTGTACGTTTACTTATTTTATCATTGTCTGTTCTCTATTTATTGCACTCATCAGTAATCAATCTTATACTGATATTAATCTCTTTTACTATTCCCATTTTCATTTTATTTCAATGGGGACCCCTATTTAGAATAAAACATAGAGAGGATTAAACTCGCATGAACGGCTCTGAATTATTAGAAACACATCAATGGTCAATCGCTTCTGCAATGAATTATGCGGAACATCCACTGTTTACCATTAACAGCGAAATAATCATTCATACATGGATTATTATGCTGTTATTAGCATTCGCACTTTCATGTGTTAATTTTTTTTTACATCACACCACTCTTGGTCGATTTATTCTCCTGAGATTAGTTTCTTTTTTTATTGATTTAACATATCAATCATTAGGGACATTTGTTGAAACTCATTGCATTTTTGCGGCATCTCTTTTTATTTTTATCGCACTCTGTAATACTGCACCACTCATTCCATGGCTTGAAGAACCAACAAGAGATATTAATACAACACTTGCACTTGGAATTATTTCATTTATCTATGTTCAAATAGCTTCAATACAAGCACGTGGAATAGGATCTTATATAAAAGATTTTTTCAAACCGTTCTTTATTATGCTTCCACTTAATATTGTTGGTAAATTATCATCAATCGTATCAATCTCATTCCGTTTATTTGGTAATATATTTGGTGGAGCGATTATTACAAAACTTTATTTTACCTTTATCAGCGGATCAATTATCCTTGAAACATTAGGTCTTTTATCTGGTCTTAACTTTTTAATGATCGGATTTTTCACCATGTTCGAAGGCCTTTTGCAAGCTTTTGTATTTGCTATGCTCACGCTCACGTATATTTCTTTAGGAACACAAGAAGGTGGACATTAAACTTCTATAAGGACCAAACAACATGTATACTTCCTCTGAATTTTTACATTTTGGCGCCATAGCAACTTCTATAGCCCTTAGCTCAATTTCTGTTGGCATAGGACAAGGAATCATTAGTTGGAGTGCTTTAAAAAGTATTGATAGACAACCTGCGGCCCAAGAAGGCATCATGCGGGTTGCCATAATTGGAATGGCATTGGTCGAAACTGTTGCAGTTTTAGGACTACTCATTTCAATTGTTTTACTGTTTTATACATCACAAGCTTCTGGCGATATTTTTGCAAATTACTCTGAAATAGGTATCATTGCCGCAATGGGTATAACAAGTTTGGCAATCGGAATTGCTTCAGCTATTCCCGCACAAGCAGCATGTCATGCAGTTGCACGCCAACCATTTTTTGCACAACGCATTTCAGGTTTCATGCTCATGACACAGGTTATTACACAAACACCAATCATTTCAGCTTTCTTAGTCTCTCTTTTCATCAAAAATCAAGCTGGTGCAATTATCACAGTCACAGATAGTCTCCGTCTTATTGCAAGTGGATTATGTGTTGGACTTGGCAGTATCGGGCCTGCGATTGGATTAAGTGCATTTGCAAAAGCTGCTGTGAGTAGTATTGGAAAAAATAGCAAAGCGTATGATAAACTACTTTCATTCACATTTATTAGTGAAGCGCTCATTGAAACTCCAATCATCTTTTGTTTATTAGTCTCCATCACCTTACTTTTTGCCGTCCCTTATGCTATAACAGAAAATATAATTGATGGGGTTATCTTTTTAGCAGCCGGTTTATGTACAGGACTTGGAACACTTGGTACTGGCATTAGCTCAGGAGTAACAGCAGCTGCTGCATGCACACAAATCGCTAATAATACAGATTCATATAATATTCTTTCACGCACCAGTATTCTTGCACAAAGCTTGATTGAAACTATTATTCTGTACTCGGTAATATTATCGCTCTTGATGATTTTATTTAGATAATAAATATTTCTCTGAAAAAACTATGTCATTCAAACATATCTTGCCTGCGTGTATTGTATTCATAACTCACACATCTTTTGCTATGCATGGCAAAAATCAGATAGCAATACAAAAAAAACGTATGCAGAAAAGTTTACAAAAAAAACAACTTCAAACTAATTGTAATATAAAGCTATTAAGATTATGCAATAGCGATATGACAAATGCAGACATATCACTCCAGTATAAACTATGTAATGACGTAAAAACTCTGCTTGATGATGGTGCTGATATAAATGCGGAAACAGAAAGTAAATATACCTCGCTCTATTTTGCTTGCCTCAATAAAAACAGTCACTTGGTCAAATTACTTATCGCATACGGTGCCGATGTTAATGCAAGAATCCAAAAAGGCTTCGCATCTCTCCATATTGCTGCAGAAAATGGATCTGTTGATATAGTAAACATGCTAGCTATAGCACAAGCAAATGTGAATATTCAAAGTTTTGTTGGTCAACAAACAGCCCTTCATTTATCCTCCTGCGGAGGGCGCTATAATGTTGTAAAAAACTTACTTGAACATAAAGCGAATCCAAACATACAAAAAGCAAATGGAGCAACTCCGCTTTATATTGCTACAGAAAAAGGATTTATTAATATAGTACGTTTATTATTTGTATTTCACGCAGATCCAGACATTCCACATGTGTATGGATATACTCCTTTGCATGTTGCTTGCGAAATGAACAATCCAGAAATTCTAGAAATTTTACTTACAAACAATGCTAACCCTAACGCCACATCAAAAAAACAGCTTACAACTCCTTTACGCATTGCCTGCGCACTTGGCAATCCAAACAGTGTACATCTGTTGCTTAATGCACAAGCGGATATAAATGCTGAAGATAAATACAAGTATACTCCATTACATGGAGCTGTCTTTTATGACCATCTAGAAATCGTAGAAATTTTACTCGAAAAAGGTGCGAATGTTCATGCTCAATCCATACATCATGAAACTCCTATGCACTTGGCTTATTGTAAAAAAAACCCTGTAATGATAGATCTTCTTCATAAATATGGTGCACCCAAAATTTCTGATGAACAAGCGCAAACAGATAAAGAAGAATTTTTTGAACAGATCAATCAACAAAAAGAACCTGTAATACCTCCAACAGAAAACTCATCAACTCAGTCAGCAAAAATAACAACAAAATCACCTACCATAAGCACAACTACCAAACAAACAATAAAACCATCTTCATCTGTAAACACCAATAATCAATATCAACTATTACAGGATAAAAATTTTAAATGGCCTAAATTTCTCACTAAATCTCAACAATATGCAACAAAAGATCAGCTGAGAGAACTCAAATATTGGCCTAAAGTAACTGATCTTGATATCAAGCCTCTTCAAGGAGCAAAAAAAGGAGCATATCGCCTACGTGAAGGCTCTTGTCGCGTCATTTTCTTTGTTGATACAAAAGAAAAGAATATTTTTATTGAAGAAATTGGTCCGCGTAAAAATATATACAAAAAAACCAAACTGATTTAATCTCTTTTTACAGACTTTTCAAAAAAAATAATCTTCTTATACAAGGCTTTAATTATGCATCAACATCTTCTTAATGCCATCGGCAATACTCCGCTTGTACGTCTACCTTTTGCTACTCCTGCAACATTATATGCCAAACTGGAGTACCTTAATCCTGGCGGCAGCGTTAAAGATCGCACCGCTTTATATATGATTGAACAAGCAGAAAAAACTGGAAAACTTCTTCCTGGCGGAACAATCATCGATGCCTCATCAGGAAATTATGGGATTACTTTAGCCATGATCGGTGCTGCCAAAGGTTACAAAGTCATCATCACTACAACTCCAAAAATTAGCCAAGAAAAATTACAAACAATACAAGCATACGGAGCTGAAGTTCTTGTGTGTCCTTCTCTACCAATTAATGACCCCAATAGTCATCACTCAACGGCTTGTAACTTACAAAAAGAGACTCCTAATTCATTTATGCCAAACCAATATTTTAATCCCATGAATGCGCAAGCACATTATACACTCACGGGACCAGAAATTTGGCAACAAACAAACGGAACGATTACACACTTTTTTGCAGCTGCAGGAAGTGGTGGAACAATTGTTGGTATAGGAAAATATCTTAAAGAACAAAATCCTGCTATCAAAGTTATTGCACTTGATGCCAAAAACTCAATGCATTCTACACACGGCAATCCTCAGCCGTATAAAGTTGAAGGAATGGGTATAGATTTTTATTCTGAAATCATCGATTACAACAACAATACAATTATTGATGCAATTATCCCCGTATCTGATGAAGATGCATTTGAAATGCTCAATACATTAGCAAAAAAACATGGGTTTTTACCAGGACTAACAAGTGGAGCAGTTGCTTGGGGCGTGCATCATTATCTACCCAATCTTAAAGAAAATGACGTTGCTGTCATGATTTTTGGTGATTCAGGAAGATCTTATTTGAGTAAAAATGTATTTCAAACAACGGATATAACTCCATCTTCAGTTATTTTAAACAGAAATTCACCTTATAAGACAACCGAAGAACATATTTAAAAAATATCTTAAAAAAAGGAAGTAGTATGTGTTTTTCTGCTGGTGCAAGTTTTACAACCGCCGCTGGGCTATCAATTATCGGTCTTTTATCTATTCATGCTGCACGAAAAAATCGTCAATTACTACCACTTGCAAGCTCTCCACTCTTTTTCGCCGTACAACAAAGTTGCGAAGGCATTGTGTGGCTAACGCTCAATAGTGGTGATACAACAAGCCTGCTTCATATTATTGCTACATACGGTTTTATTTGTTTTGCCGGGCTTTTTTGGCCAATCTGGGTACCGTTTTCGCTATATGTTCCTGAAAAAAATCATCGACGTAAAAAACTACTTCTCATTACCGCATACATTGGTTGTTTCAGCGCCATTTTACTCTTTTTCAGTTGGATTCTACAAACAACTGGTGCGCAAGTTATTAATCATCACCTTGATTACCCTGTTGTTAATCAATACCCGTTTGGCATCACGCATACATGGTTACGACAAGCAGTTGTATGGATAACATCTTTATCGTATTGCATCGCGGTAATGGCGCCATTTTTTATTTCTAGCATTAAACATATATGGGTAGCTGGCATTGTTATTATGGCTGCTTTTGCAATATCTTATATGTGGTATTACACAACAATTGGATCAACTTGGTGCTTCTTTGCCGCAGTAACAAGTGCTTTAATTTATCTTGTAATTAAAAACAAAAATAAGTAACTCTATATTTTTTCTATCAACCTCTCAACAATTGCCATATCAATGGGATCTGGATGGGATTTTGCTAGTGCACTAGCATTGTCAGAATTCAAGGCTTTTGTGACCATCGGCTTGGTAGCAACCGATGTTTTTAACAACGATTCATATCCCATTTTTTTCAACATAGAACTAACCTGTTCAGCATGAGAACCTCCAGCAAGTACAAAAATGAGTGGGACATCAGGAGAAGTAACGATTGCATGCATAATATTCATATCAATCAATGCGCTATCAAAAATACAGATATTTTCCAATTCCTGCCGATAGGATTTACGTTGTAATTGCGTACAGTACTCTGCCACGGTTCTTTTTTTTGTAAAATCCATTTTTAACAACGCGGTATGCACTCCATTAACTGCCTGCTTATACAAGTTGTTTAACAACTTTCCATCATTATATTTTTTTATTTTTTCAATCTCATCAATAATTTCTTTATAAAGCGATGTCACAAAAATGGTTGCGCTTGAACGGAAAGATTGCGGATTTGCTCTCAAATTATTCAACAATGGCCCAATCCCCGCTACCCGACAATACCGATACTCAACATTATCAACCGCAACAGTTAACGCTCGTGCTTTGTTTGCCAACTGCCCCAACACACCTTCTGCGCAGTTAATACCAAAATTACAACAAATCATACGTCCATCATTATTGACCGAGCTTAAATCTTCAACAATAAATTTAACTTTTTTACCGACAGATCTTTTTAAAAGAGATTCAATGTACAGGCGCTGATCTTTATTAGCAGGATGAGTTTTCAAATGATAATCCCCCAAACAAACAACAAGTTGCCGTTGTTGCGTTTGAGGATTTATTATTTTGCTATCAGCTGTAAGTTGATAGATATATCCAAAGGCATTATGCCCTAATACAAGTGCTATAATAAAACAAATTTTACTAATCTTACCTTCCATATATCCCCCTGTCTTACATCCCAGGTATCTCTAACTTCAATATAGTACAACCCGAGCAGACCAAACAAGATTTTTGGCAATATTGCTTTTTGCCATAATGGTTTTATATACTCAAATTGAAAGGATAGGGTTAGCTATGAATACAACAAATCGCTGCAATACGATAAAAAATATTTTTGGTGGATTAGCTGGAATCAGTCTTATTATTCTTATTCATGAAATGGGACACTTTCTTTTTGCGCACCTCTTTGGTGTGCCAACGCCCATCTTTTCTATTGGTTTTGGACCAGCTTTATTTGCTTATTCTATCGGTCAAACAACCTTTCAGATAAGCATGTTACCATTTGGAGGCTATGTTGAAATAAATGAAGCAATACTGGCAAACTTACCTTACTTTGCAAAAATGCTCATTATCTTTGCCGGCGTACTCTTTAACTTTATCTTTGCATATGCCGTTTTACTCTATTTCAGCATCCGTAACCACTCTACGCTTAAACAAACTCTCTCTAATACCATCACAAAAGACCAAAGCCACGAGCTTCAACAAGAAAACAGAGTAATTGGGCCAATCGGCATTATCAATCTTATCGGCAAAAGTCTTACCATTGATTCTCATCTTTTTTGGTTTGTTTTAGCGATATTGAGCTTAAATATAGGACTTTTAAATATATTACCGCTACCTTTTTTTGATGGCGGAAAAGCTTTTATCATAACCCTCGAAACAATAACCGGTACAACAATTGCTCCAACAATATTATGGCTTGTCTCAACAGTCTTTCTTGCGCTATTTCTCTTATTTGTTACCCGTGTCTCCATTAATGACATCAAACAACTATTCAAAAAATAATCCCCTACCTCAGACAAAACTGTCAAAGATAAGGGAAATGGAGGTTATTTTATTATACCCCAATATACGCGTTGCTTCTATTGGGGACCCCATAAAAGAGGATCAAAAAATATGTTCGCTACAAACTACTTCAGGAAATAAAGAAAATCAAACTTTTTCCGCAAGGCTCGCCCGTAAAACTTTTTTATCAACTTTACCCGTTGCGGTTGCAGGAAGATCCTTTGTATCACAATAAAACTGTCGTGGAACTTTATACGTTGCCAGATGCTGCATACATAGTTTTTTCAAATTACGTTCACAGTTTTCTTCAGCAGAACGGATTTGCACAAATGCAACCGGTACTTCTTCATCACCATCGCGCACACCAATAACTGCTGCACGAATGGCATTAGGATACAATAAAATAACATTTTCAATTTCTTGCGGATAAATATTAACACCTTTGTTAATAATCAGATCTTTTTCGCGTCCCGTAATAACAATTCTGCCTTTATCATCAAGATACCCAAGATCACCAGTATTAAACCAACCGTCTTGCAATACCTTTTCAGTTGCTTCTTGTGCTTTGTAATAACCAAGCATGATATTATCACCCTTTACCCAGATCACACCTATCTTACCTTGGGCCATATCAGCACCGTGCTCATCACGAATTTCACAATCAACACCAACTAAAGGCCTTCCCACATTTCCCGCAGGAACAGTGTCATCCTGAAGATTGGCTGCAAGGACAGGGGTTGTTTCAGTAAGACCATATCCGTTGACCAATTTTCTGCGATATATCAAAGCAAATGCTGATCTAATTTTATCTGGTAATGCATCTCCACCACATACAAAAATACGGACAGAATCAAGTGGAGCTGTCTTCATTAAACAAAGCAAACCATACAATGCTGGAACACCCAAAAACACTGTTGGCTTATGTTGTAATGCTTCAAGAATATGACGGCGCTCAATTTTAGGAACAAGAATAATGGTAATACCATAAAAAATGCTCGACCACACGCAGGTGTTCTGAGCAAAGCTATGAAATAGAGGTAACACTCCTAAAATACGTTCATCTGATGGCTTTTCCAGTAAAGAAGCAATTTGTAACACATTGGTCATAATATTTTTTGAACTCAACATCACACCTTTAGGTGTACCCGTTGTGCCAGATGTGTACAATAGTGCTGCTAACTCTTCTGGATCCAAATCAACAATCGTATCTTTAACTTCTGCTGATTCATCCACATCATCAATGTCTTTTTCTGTAACAATAGGAGGTAGGGCAACTTCAGTTTTTTGGAACAGTTCAATACGATCAGATGATGTCATAATAATTGCAGGTTGCGCATCAGCAATAATATACCCAAGCTCTTTTTCTTTTAAAAAAGTATTCACCGGAGCAACAATCAACCCTGCCTGCCATAATGCAAAATACCCCACATAAAATTCAGGGGAATTTTCAAAACAGATAATCGCTCTATCACGCGATTTTAGACCATACTTTTCAATGATTTTTACGCTCAAGGCTGCAGCGAGTGCATATAGCTTTTTATATGTTATATGTTTGTCTTGATAAATAAGTGCTACCGTATCACCATGTTGCTGAACTGCTCGTTGCAATAGTCTCCCTGCAAACATGAGTTTGCCATCTTTAACCACCGTTTGATACAACTCATCAAATACATGCTGTTCTTTTTCTCGAATTAACTGATTTTTCAGTACCATTTTTTACTCTTCTATTTTTATAACCTGTACAGGACATTTAGCTGCTGCCTCTCTAATCAAAGCTTCAAACTTTTTAAAATCAACCGGATATTTAACATGAGAAGTATCGGTGACTTCAAATACTTCAGGAACTATAAATTGACATGAACCACAACTAATACATCCAGGTTCTACTTTGACATTTTTCATACACAACCCAAAAATATTGTTATAATTAAACTGCTTATTATCATATTTATCCTAGCTTATTTTAAGGAAAAAGTAATGCCACACCTACACAAAGGCATTTTAATCGCTCTCGAAGGAATTGACGGATCAGGGAAATCAACTCTCGCTCAAAACTTATTCACAGCCTTAAGCGAACAAGGATTTGATACAACACTCACAAAAGAGCCTGGTGCCTCTGATATAGGTAAAGAGATTCGCAAGATCATACAAGCCCAAAATATTTCATTTTGCTCAAAAGCAGAGTATCTCCTTTTTGCTGCCGACCGTGCACAGCATTTTGCCGAACTTATTATCCCTGCACTTGAACAAAAAAAAATAATCCTTTCTGATCGCATGTCAGATTCATCACTTGCATACCAAGGGTATGGTAACGGCCTTGATCTAGAAACATTACGCACTATTAACAGATGGACAATGAGTTCAATTACTCCTGATATCACTATTTTTGTTCATGTTCCTGTTGAAGTTGCACTTGAACGTGCAAAAAAGCGTGGTGCTTTATCTGCATATGAAAAACGTGAAAACTTTTTACACAAAGTTGCAGAAGGATTTGAGGAGCTTTATAAAAATCGTAGTGATGTTATAGTAGTAAATGGAATGAAATCATCAGAAAATCTTACAACACAAACATGCAACGCGATAATACAATGGATACATACAAAGAACTATCTTTAGCTCCCGCACAACTTTATATCGGTCGTCATAATCAAACCGTTGCAACAGTAGAAAAACTGTTACAACAGATGCTCTGTAAAAACAATGGTTGTCATACGTGCGCAACGTGTATGCAAATCAGAAACAAACAACATCATGCATTGATGTGGCTTCATCCAGAAAAAAATTACACCATTGATCAGTTTGAAGATGTGTTTTCAACGCTCTCATTCCAACTGCAACCACATGAACACTTCTTTTTTATTATTCAGAAAGCTGATTTCTTAACACCCGCATGCGCAAATAAATTATTAAAACCGATGGAAGAACCTCCCCACGGATATCACTTTATCTTGCTTGCCGAACGTACAGAGCAAATATTGCCAACCATTATTTCACGCTGTATTGTTCACACATTAGAAGCACTAACAACATCTATCAACACTCATCCGCTGTTTGAAACCTTTACCACAAAACAACCAACCAACAGTGAATTTGCCAAAATTATCGATACAGCAAACATTAATGAACGGGAAAGTATAGAGTTACTTGATCAAATTATATGTTATTGGTTAACTGTGTACCAAAAAAATACAGAAAACAGTCCTCACATCTTTTCTCTCATTATAAAACTGCAACGAGCACAATTACGCCCACCAATGCCTGGTAGTACAACAATCTTTTGGCGCAATGTATATCTGCAAACAAAAGACGTTTTTACCCTTCTTTAATCAAAACTCATCTTTTTGTTTATTTTACGTCTGAAATTATTTTAATATAAGAATTAAATATTTATTGTGCAATATAAAAATATAGGGGTGTTATGAAGAACATAACAAATAACCGCTTTTACAAGCATTTTTTCTACGCTGTAATGGTATGTACCATCACTGGATCAACATATGGAATGAAAAGAGCCAAAGAAGAGTTCAAGCATTCTAAGGCAATATCTTCTGCTACAAAAGATAATTCTCCTCGCGTTCAAAAAATGAAAAACATATGGATAAAAACATCTGATAAAAAACTCATTGCTATGCCAGAGTGGCAAATTGATCAAGTAAAAGTATTACAAATGATGTTGCTCAATCAAAAAGGAACAAATAGCAAACAAAACCCGATTGATGCATCAAAGTTAATGAAAAATCTCCATAACAACGAAACTCTTAATCGAAACATTACTCTAGAGATTAATACAGCAGGTATCGATACTCGCAAGACACTTAACTTTATAAAAGACTTACTAAAAAATTCACAAAAACCAGAAGATGTATTAGCGCATATTCAATTTTTATTAACACAAAAAGATCAAACGGACTATACAACACTGATCAACGCCAAAGCTTACCTTGAAACATTCATCACAGAGAGAACCATTAATACTTCAAGCAAAGCCCTAAATCTTATAAAAGATGCCCTCAATGTTTCAAAAAAACCAGAGAAAGAGCATATGTTAGCTCATCTGCAGTTTTTATCAACAGATGAAAAAAAACAAAATGATTCTAGAACATTAATCAACACTGCAGCCTATCTTGAAGCAAATGCTTTATCTGCTGCACTAGCATCTGCAATACTACCACAAGAAACGCAAACAAGAATTGAATTTACTATTCTTATTCCAATTGTTGATTATTTTTTAAAATGTCTCGGAAATCGAATTCTATCATTTGCATCAGAAAACAACATTGAACCTATTGATCGTGCACCTCTCATAAAAATAAGCCCTAATGGCCAATATATCTTATTAAGCGATCGATACAACATTAATGCAAGCTCAATATTAGATCTTAATGCAGAAAAAGAACGGCCTGTTGCTAATACTATTACCAATCTCAACTTCAGCTCTACCGACATCTATGTTATAGCGTATACGCCCAATCGATCCTATTACATTGCATATGATTATATTTCTGCAAAAAAAGCTTTCGACGTACACCATAGCGACAGTATAAGGTTCAGCCCAAACGATGAGTATTGTCTTTTTAACAGCATCAACAATCCTGGCATAATTAATATTAAATCACATAAAGACAACACAGATTGGGTTGATTTACCCCCTTTGCAAGGCCACACCGCTCATATTAATACCGTTCAATTCAGCCCTGACGGAAACTATATAATTTCAGGATCAGATGATAACTATCCAAACAATCTGATTTTATGGGATGCTAAAAGTTTTAAAAAAATAACCAGCCTTTCATATGAAGGTCCTTGGTCAGCCCATTTACATCCAGTTATGCGAGCACATTTTACGCCTGACAACAAACATATAATCTCCACAGACAAACAACAAAACACCATCATCTGGGATGTAGCCAGTCAAAAACCTGTCGTAAAATTAGACATCCAAAATCAAGCCTTATGGCAAATAGATAGCCCCACGCCAACCTTTTTTAAACACTCTGTCCGTAAGTTCATGTATAGCCCACAATTATTACACACATATATGAATGGCGACACCAACCAAAAAATATTATATGAATTAAGCATAAACAAAATCTTCAACCATTCAGTTTTACCTGTCAACAACAATGCTATAAGTACATTAGTTACAGATCTTCAACGTAAAGCAATAACATGTAAGCAATATCACTCAATGCCTCCATTTGAATTTAGAAAAAATGTAAACATCATACCGAATAATGGCTATAATTTAGAATACGCAGTTGAAAGTTCTGATTCTCAATATTTACTTTTAGCATATGAACCTCGATATATAACACTCACATTTAATGAAGACAAAAAATCACTTACTATACCTGTTTATCCATATGACACTATTAAATTCAGCCCCAAAAACGATTATATTATTATAACCCATCCACCGACTGTACCAAAAGAACGCATGTGCACTTGGTGGAACATATCTGACTTAAAAATGATGCTCGATATTAGTTACGACAACAGCATAACGCTTGCTCAATCACGCTTTTTATATCGCATGTATATTGCGCATATGAATAGAGTGAAAGTGATTATTGATAAAAATGATCCTGATTATGCAATGTATAAATCTTTATCTACAGATCTACAAAATTTAGTTGATAAGTTTTTACCTTTTGAGATTGCTTCTGATGAAGCTCAAAAGACATTAAAAAAGTCGTAAGTAAAAAAAGGCAGAGAAAAGAGGTATGATATAACTCTTTTCTCTGCACCCTGTTCTTTTAGTATTAAGATTCATCTGATAATGAATAAACCCAACAAGAATTGTGTTGCTTTTTAACAGTTGGAATAGGAATTGGAAAACTTCCGCTTGAACTGCGACTCAAACTCATTGGATCATCAGTTTGTGAATTATGTTCTGTATTTATTGTTTTAGAGTTTTGACGTTTTTGTAGAAATATCCGCCTTACACAGTTCAATCTTTCAACTTGCTCCATCTCTGATAATGGTTTATATATTTGCTTATCCATTCCTATTGCCATGGCTGGTATCACCATCAACACATAAGTAATCGTATATTTTTTCATTACACCATCCCTAATTAAATATTTTTACTAACGATCATTTTTTTACCAATAATAGTATACAAAACACAAGAATATAGACAAAAAAATTATGCGGACTTATCTTAAAATATATCCTAGAATTAAAAGAAAGATCTAACTCCATGGCAATCTGCTTAAAAGACATTTTACATACAGTCATTAATCCAGAGAAAAATTGGAAAACTGATCTTTTATATAAATGGAATGATATCATTGGCCACCTTGGCAATAAAGTATGCATCGAAAAAATTTACGACAACACACTCATCCTTGGCGTCTTTCATTCTTGTTGGATGCAAGAGCTCTATCTTCTTTCTCCCCTTCTTATTAAAACAATTAATGAAAAGCTAGACCAACCATATATCAAAGAGATACGCTTTAAACACATCGGCTTAAAAAAACAAAAAAAAATAAACATAGCCCCTGCGGTTCTCAAAAGAAAAAAAGATGTTGTGTTAACCAAAGAAGATGAACGCGCTCTTGCAAAAATCAGTGACCCCGCACTACAAGAAGCGCTTAAAGCATTCCGGATTCGATGCTATGAGGAGAAGTAAATATGAAGAAAAATCTTTTATTATACATTTTATGCATCACCATCAAATATGCTGCCGCCAACAACACTGAATCCTTGCACCACTATCTTTGGGCAAATTATAATCATTTTGCAGGCAATATTTCTCATGCACAAAATTGGTATGAAAAACTTTTTGCTACCAATAATTCCGTGTACACATACAAAGGATATCTTAATTTTCTAGCCGATACAAAACAGTTCAAACAAATTACCGACCTGCTACCACACATACAAAAAAAATTTAGCAATGATGCTGATATTCAGCTCCTTTTTGCTATTGCTCTGGAAAAAACAAATCACAGCCAGCAAGCAGATAATCATATCATTATATTAAGCCAAACATTCAAAACGCATCCAGAAATTAGCTTACGTGCAGCACAAACATACACCAAACGTAAAGAACCTGAAAATGCATTATTAACAATCGATGCTTTTCTCAACAACACTCCAAAAAAAGCAAATAATTTTGTTTTTTATTTTTTAAAAACACAAATATATATGCAACTCAGTCAATTCACGCAAGCATTAGAAAACATCCAAAAATGCTTAGAAATGCACCCACATTTTGATAAAGGTTGGTTGTTGTGTGCATCATTATATGAAAAAGAAGGCAAAATAAAAGAAGCTCTTGCAGGCTACGCAAACTTCTTGGAACTTTCAGGCGGCAATAGAGAAATAGAAAAACATCTTATGAATCTTATGCTCAAATATAAATCCCTAGAAGACAATAATCAGATTTTATTATCACACAACATCAGTATTGATAACGCACTCCTTTTATTTAAACAACATCGCTATCCTCAAGCACTTGCTCATGTTAATAGTTGCATCACACAACAACCCCACAACAATGAATGCAAGCTGCTGAAACTGCAAATTTTATCAGCAATGAAAGATTTTAAACAGATTACACAAGTAATCTCTGCATGGATTACTGCCGATCCTCACAATGATCTGTGGCCAAAATCACTTTGTTTGCTGACACACAATGGACTGCCACGCACCCAAATCATTGAAACATTTACTGAAATACTCAAAAAGTCCCCTGATAACTTGTGGTGTAATCTTTACAGCGCTGATATCTGCTTACGCAGTGGACAAAAAGATATTGCTACACAATGCTTAACAAACGCATTATCGTGCAGCATGACTGATACAATCCGCGCAAAAACATTATACCAGCTTGCAATGCTCTCATATGAACAAGGTGATCACCATACCATGCATACGCATCTTGAAAACGCATATGAACTTAATCCTCATAATGCTCATATCAATAATGCACTTGCGTATTATTGGGCAACAAAAGGGAAAGATATTATCAAAGCACAACCCTTTATTGATAAAGCACTCGCTGTCAATAGCACTAATCCGTACTTTTTAGATACAAAAGCAGTGA
The DNA here is from genome assembly GCA_964636815.1 of uncultured Pseudomonadota bacterium. Lineage (GTDB taxonomy): Bacteria > Babelota > Babeliae > Babelales > Vermiphilaceae > SOIL31. The sequence continues at coordinate 58,955 of CAZWTF010000003.1, read as the reverse complement.
TTCTGTATAAAGAAAAAAAATATGACCAAGCTCAAAATATTCTTGAAAAACTTGATCATCACAACAATGGAACAATACTTTTACATTTGGCAAAAGTGCATTACGCTTTGAATAATAAAGAAAATGCTGATATCTTTACTCAAAAAGCACATGCTTTAACAAAAAATAGTCACGAAAAAAAAGCAGTCGAAAAAATGCAACTTTTGTTAACACACACATGAACAAACAAACAATTTGCTGTGTCGCAGGAAAATCGGGTGGGCATATTATTCCATGCCTGACCATCGTCAACAACAATAAGAATCCCAAAAAAAATGTTCTCTTTTTTTCTTCTAACACACCACTGGATAAAACAATATTGTCAGCTCACAAAGATGTTTCTTGGCATATTATGCTGCCACTCAGCACGCGTGCCACATCATACATAAAAACATTATTCTATGCATGCCATTCATTCATACTTAGTTTTTTTTATTTATGGAAACATAAACCAACACAGATCATCACTACTGGCGGTATTGTTGCAATTCCAACCTGCATCGCAGGCTACATGCTGCGCATTCCTATAACACTGTATTCTCTTGATGCAGTACCAGGTAAAGCCATACAATTTCTGACGCCACTTGCAACATCAATTATCACACCGTTTGCAACATCTCAAAAATATTTCTCTGCACAAAAATGCTCTGTTGCGCCATATCCTATCAAATATGATTCCATATTTGATCAACAAACAGCCTTACAAAAACTCAACTTATCTTCACAGAAAAAAATAATCGCCATTTTAGGCGGATCGCAAGGTTCACTCTTTTTAAATGAATGCATAAAGCAATGGATTAATGATGCAGAATTTCCTGCTGATGCAGTACAAATTATTCATCAAACAGGATCAGTTGATTCCACAAATTGGAATGAACTGTATGCTTCCAAAAATATCCCTGCGCATGTGTTTAGTTACTACCCTGATCTTGCACAAATGTATGCAGCAGCTGATCTTATTATCTGCCGTGCTGGAGCTGGAACATTATTTGAAATTAAATTTTTCAATAAACCTTGCATTATTATTCCATTAAAGACCAACACCACAACCCATCAGGTTGATAATGCTCGTGCAATGGCATCAGAATATCCAGAGCAATTTCATATGCTTGCACAAAGTGATGTTGAAAACGACCCAACTGTTCTTCGCGCGCTCATCCTGAACCTGTTGAAGGATTAAGGGCACAAAATTATTAAATAAAAAAGCGCCAGTTTTTAAGCTGACGCTATCTTTTTAATCCCAGAATAAACACTGCACAGGTCTATTGCCAAACAAAGCAGCATGCGCAGTTCGCGATTTATTATTTTCTAAACCACGTTTTTGCCACCACTCATCCGTTAAAAACTCTTTAGGAATTTTTTTCTTATTTTCATCTGGATATTCTAAATCATATTCCTTCTCTAATATATCAAACCATAAAGAGCGCAACGATGCAGGAAATTCAGTTGCACAGTTAGGACAAAAAAACATTATTGATATCGATGTCGATCTGGAATCTTTAATACTATATTCACGAAACTTGCTATTGTATCTGATAGGACAATAAGAACTTTGAATTTGATAATCCAAAGCGCCACAACAGTAAGATGGCTTGCTTGTCTCTGTATTGATCAACATATAAACCTTTCATAACCCACGCTTTTTCCACCACTCATCTGTCCAAAATTCAACAGGAACTTTTCTCTTATCCTTGCTATCTGGCCATTCTAATCCATATTCTTGTTCTAAAATCTCAAACCACTCACTACGTACTGATTCCGGTGATTTTTTACCACAACACATACAATAATTCATTAATACACCTCCTGTTGAATTTGGAGTTTTCACTCCATATTCACGGAAACGTAAACTATAATATAAAAGAGCATCCTCTCTAACTAATTCTGCATCCATCGTTAAACAACAATGAGGGCCTTTATAATTACGTCTTTTTTCTGCAACCCTTGCATCTATTGCATCACTCCATTCTTTATAATCCACGTATTTTCCACCATTCATCAGTCCAAAATTCTTGTGGCACTTTCTTTTTATCTTCTTCGTCAGGACTTTCTAAACCATATTCTTCTTCCAATATATCATACCATTCACGACGTACAGATTTTGGTAATTTTTTACCACAACACATACAGTAATCCATCAACATACCACCTGTTGACTTTGGAATCTTCACTCCATATTCACGAAAACGTAAACTATAATATAAAAGAGCGTCCCCTCTAGCTAATTCTGCATCCATTGTTAAACAACAATGAGGACCTTTATAATTACGTCTTTCTTCTTCAACTTCTTCATGTAATTTTTTAAGCCAATCTTCCATGTTATCATTACCCTTTTACTAATTGTCGACGAATTTCTTTTAGGCCTTGTTTGCTTTTCTCAACATTTTTACTTCCATCAAAGTTTGCAACTTGTTTCCATTCTTTATCTTTGCCAAATACTTCCAAATGATCGTTATGTAGCGCATCAACAACTACAAAATCTCCTTTGTTAAAGCCATCATAACCTTCTATTTTTTTAGTAACCCTAAAAGCACGTTTTCCTTGATTGATATATTCACTTCGCTCCAAAAAATCTTTTATTTTCTGACCAAATGGATGCTCTTTCACCCAATCTTCTGTACGATTATACCAAGGCCCTTCATAACGCTTAGCTTCACCGCCATCAGTTTGTGTTGTTGCAGCATTATGCAATAAAGGCTGTTCAACATGAATCGGAAACTCGCAACCTTTTTCAACAACATCTTTTGGTATTTCATGAACCAACTTGGTAGGAAGATCTGCTTTTCCAGCCTTTACATCACACACAAATGGAACATCTTTTACAGGCTCATAACAACCAATGGCAACTGGTGCAGTTGTGCCATTTCTGCCTTCAGGAGTAAAACAACCATGCTGTTGTAATTCATATCTATGAGCTTTTCTGTGTTTGCAAAACATCACACAACCAAGAATGCCCAATGCTACTCCTTGGCAAGCAGCTACAGCAATCCCTGCTGGTGGACATGCCAAAGTTAATACAACTGTTCCTGTAGTAAAAACTGGATCGATATTATGGGCAATAATTTCATAGGGAGTTACACAAAAAATATGACTTGTCTCAACTGTGAATGCATGCATTTTTTGTTGTTTATGCACTGTTTCCACTGCATCAACGCAAACAATATTTCCGCTACCACATAGCAATTGTTCATGGAATTGCAGCGCCTGTGCACTTACCCAATCATTTCTGGTACATGAATAAAACTTTTGATGTGGCGCTGCACAAACACAAATATCTTTTATCTGAATTTTTACAAAAGAGTCAGCAACATAACTCATTGTACGTGCTACAGAATACGGCTGCAGTTGACCGCCTTCAGCAACCACAACAACATTATTACCTACAGCAAAGTGTTGAATTGGTTTAAAACCATGCTCATACCTCACCAACGTATGCTCAGCAAATCCATCAGGCTGCAATAATCCGACCCATAACAACAGATGTAATATCATAAAGTGTGAGGCCTTTTTTCTTCTCATGATGATCTTTCTCTTTAAGTTATTCACAATGCGCAGCCCAAGTATAACATTACGTCACAATAAAAATAGCGCCCGGATTTACCAAGCGCTATTTTTAATTTCAAAATATTTTTAGATATTTTTAGATATTAATATCATCTAAAAACCAAAGTGCCAAATGTTTTCCGCGTTCACATTCAAAAGGTATATCTTCTTCAATCAAAGCCAATGGACGAGGGAAATTAAATGGAGGTAATTCAAAATTGATTCTTCTCACTTCTCCCGTTGTAATATCAGGAGTGTTATCCTTTGTTGTAAGCCCCGTAGTCATCAAGATATATTTTGATCCACTTTTTTTGAAATTTCTTAAAGCTTTAACAATCTGTTCATGCGTAAGATGCGCAAGCATATCACGGCATATAATAAGATCAGCTTTTTCAATTACATTATCAACCAAATTAAAATGTCTAAACTCTTTTGTATCTCCAAAAAGTTCTGTATTGCGCTCAATCAATTCTTGTACAATATCATAACCAATGTATCTACATGTTCCCAGATCAACATATCTCATCCAATGAAGATCGCCACATGGTGCATCTGCTATTGAAGTGATTCCAAATCGTTTAATAAGAGCACTCAACTGTGGTCGCATGCGCTGTGTTACTCTTAATTCTGATCCTGGACCAGAAACACTTTCTCCTAATAACCAAAATTTTGACTTATAAATATGAGTAAAAACAGCTTCTACCGGATCAGAAGCAACTTCACCTTTTACTATTGAACAAAAAAGAACAGAACAAAAAATTACACTTTTTATTTTCATACTCACCCTTTTTTTAATTAAACATTTTCTACTTTGTAACATAATTATACTAAAATGGAAATAGCACCCAGTTTACCCAATCTTGAAGGCAGGCCCGTCCGCTCATCAATAACTTTCCGTTGTAATGATGGATCATATGAAAATGTTTTTTCAGGAGAATCAATGGCACGATTAAATGCAAGCCAAACAGGAAATGCAGTATGAATCGGGTACACATTTTTACCCATCGGACGGTTATCATCAAAACCAACATATACCGCTGTTGTTAATGTTGGTGTTGAACCAATAAACCAACACGTACGTGAATCATTTGTTGTTCCTGTTTTACTCATCGCCTGCGAATTAATCCAATTATGTGCACCGTATGATAATTTAACTCGCTCAGGCCCCAAACAGAGAACTGATTTTACTTGTCCATTAATCTGATTATCAAGAACTCGTCCCGTATCAATGGTTGATTTGTATATACGAGCGCCCCATCTATCTTTAACCCATGAAAGAGCATGCGGTTCAACATAAACGCCATCATTAGCTAACACATTAAACATTCCTGCACCTTCACACAATGTGGTATCAACACATCCCAGTGCTAATGATGGATACGCATGAAAATCAGCTGTGATACGACATTTTTTTGCAAGATTAATAACTGACTGCGCTCCAACTTTTAAAAATGTTTTAATGCTAACAATGTTGCTTGAACGGGATAATGCGTATGCAAGCGTCACTTGTCCATGAAATTTTTTATCATAATTTTTCGGAGCCCAAACGGTACCATTTTGTAATAATTCAAATGGCTCATCAAGTTCAGTATCAGCAAACGTCATTCCTTTTTCTATCGCGCATGCGTATATCAATGGTTTGAGAATAGACCCAATTTGTCGCCGCGCTTGGATTGCTCTATTAAATTTTGATGCAGCAAAATCAAATCCTCCAACAAGTGCTTTGATTTCTCCTGTTTTACGATCAAGAACAATCATGCCTCCATCAAGTTCATTGCCAAGTTTTTCACGCATTTTTATCATTTCTGTTTTAAATGCTTCTTGCGCAGCAGATTGCATCTTATTATTAAGCGTTGTTTGAATATGCAACCCAGCGGAATATAAAGCAGTTTTACCAACAATATTTTCCAAAGATACACGCAACATCTCTTTAACGTGCGGTGCAAAGGTATCATAACTTTTATCTCTTACTTCTACCGCTCGTGCTACATAGTTTTCATATTCTTGTGCTGTAATAAAACCTAAATGTTTCATTTTACCTAAAATCACATCCCGTCGTTTTTGTGCTGACAATGGATATACCAGTGGGCAATAACGCGCAGGAGAACGAATAATACCGGCAAGCGTACACGCCTCATCAACAGAAATTTCATGCGCATGTTTTGACCAAAACCGCTGACTTGCTGCTTCTATACCATAAATACCACAACCAAAACAGACGTGATTAAGATACGTGTGTAAAATTTGATCTTTAGTCAGTTGTTGTTCAACCAGTAAAGCATACAACTGTTCTTTTATTTTCCGCTTAAACGTTTTTTGTGAATCAAAAAAAAGTAATTTAACCAATTGTTGCGTGATAGTACTTGCACCCTGAACTTTACGTCCATGATACAAGTTCACCAAAATTGAACGGATAATCCCCTTCCACGAAATTCCATGATGCAAAAAGAAATGCCAATCTTCTGCTGCAATAAATGCATTAATAACATGTTGCGGCAACCGAGCTCCATCAACAGGATCACGCCGATCCAACTGAAACTTTCCCCACTCATTACCCTGATCGTCATACAAAATTGATGGCCGCGCTGAATCATATTGTGCAAGAATAGAAAAATCAATTGTGTGATTATGCACCACAAAAAAAAGAGCGCCACACAAAAAGGCGCTCAATATAATTAACGTAATGCAAAGGTGATGTATTATTCGCACAATTTTCATACCATCAGTGTATAATAAAATGGCTCTCTTTCAAACCATCATAATTATTGTACACTATTTTCTGCATTCTCCTGCGTAATCATCTATGATATGTGATTGCAATGTTTTTTGAGTTTTTTTTCTTTGACACACTTGAACTTGTGGTATGCGAAGTTCTTTATATAATTGCGAGAAATTATTTTCTCTATTATTCTGCTGAGCTAATGACTCTGCATAAAGCAAAGACATATCAAATGTTTCTCTATATGAACCTTGAATACTTCTTTCAGAACTACACAATTCAAAATTAATTCCAAGCAATGTTACTATTCCAAATACCGTAAAAAAATTATTTTTATCCATAAAGAACCCCTTCGTATTTTTTATAGTAACATAGTCATTAAAAATGTAGAACTAATCGTGAAATAAATCGTGTTCCTTGCGGACGATTTCTTGCTCCAGCTTCAAGATATAAATAACTAAAAAAAACAAGGTCTTGTGAATGAAAATAAGCAATACCAGGACCAACGCCAAATATGCGTTCTTTACTATCAGGAACGGTTATACCAACTGCTTTATTATTGTGCAACTGCTGTAAGAAATATCCTACTGCCGCCACATAAAACCGCTCACATGGTTCATAAGCTAAAGAATAATGACCAAAAATTGCGTCACCTGCTCTAAAATCAATTTTTTCATTTTTTGCGCACCACACATAATTCAACTTCCACGATAAAGCCCACTTATGAGAAAGATATAATGTAGCAGACCAATTTGGCCCACAAGAAAAAAACGGATTACTTGGATTAATCTGCTTTTCTGGTAATTCATTTTTACCCAAAGGAATTGCAAAGTTAAACTCAAGCCGGTGAATAAAAAGAGGACGTCCATTATGAAATACCGCAAGCCACTGAAGAAATGCTCCAAAAACAGCATTTCCAAACCCAGCCCCACTGCTTTCAAGATTCAAAGCATTATCTTTATCAATCTTAGAAACAAGCGCCAGAGGCAACCCTATAGTCGCCCCTGGCATTGCTTTCAATCGAAACTGCTTTTTAAACTGATAAACAAATTGGGTAGCATATTCAAGACCTCTAAAGTGAGGCGAGCATACACCATTAAGAGGTTTGCCTTCACTATTTAAAAATCGTTGTGTTGTATAATATTGCAACCAATGTTGCCAATAAATACCAGGATTTGGACGAACTGGACCACCATCAAGAATATTGCTCAATCCAAGGCCAAGACTTGGTAATCCATAACCTTGTATCGGAATAGCAAAAAAAAATAGGGCCCATATTATTACATATTTTTGATACTTTATCATATGAGCTCTACTATTTTAAATTATAAAAAATTGATTTTACAAGTGTCATGTGCAGGTTGAACAAACAAAGATTGCTGATTTCTTTTATGTTCACTATCACCAAGATCTTCATCTGCTAATAGTTCATCTTCTATTTCTATTTGTTCTTCAGCATCATCTTCATCATCACCATCAAAAATAAACAGTGTGCCATCACATGTCACGTTATATTTACGGCTCACACCTAATTTTTCAAGAACATTATTTTTATAGATATTAAATCTAGCAGTTACTGTTTCATTTTTAGAAAGAATATACGCAACTACTCCAGCGCATAGAAGCATTGTCTGGCCTGGATATTCTTTACAACATGTTGCCAGCATTCCAAACGGTAAAATATTAGTAAGCTTACCAATCAACGGAAGATTATCAGCATTTTCAATCAATGTACCACAATTCACAACACCATTGCTCATTGCATTGTATATATTCATTGCGCTCAGATTGCTCACAAAGCAACCTAATACAAGAGATGCTACCATACGCTTCATCATAATAAACTCCTTATTTTTTATGAAACGAAAAATATTAATCGTAAAAAAAAACTATCACTATTATGACGATTGTCAATAAAGCAAAGTAAGCTATTTGTAACATTTTTCTAACTTTTATCACAAGAAACAAGTATCATGTAAAACTATGTTGTACTTTAATACTACAAAACTTAATCTTCTTTTTATTACGTTTTCAACACTACTGCTTTCAGCGGATGTAGGACAATTTTTTTTAATGGGCACACAGAGCATACCCCTCTTGTTTTGCCTTTATTGCGTACTACTCTGCCGGGCCATAAACTATACTACGGTAACAGCTATAGCATTACTCCAGTGCCTTGAGTTTTTTTGCTTTTATAACGGCTTTTCACTCGCCTTTATATATCTTATTCCTACAACTACCCTTGCCTTTTTCTTTAAAAAATACCTGTATCCTTCCCGTACTCATGATATCGCCCTTGCATTGGTAGGCATAATCATCCAAATATACGCTATTGAAGGCTACTTTCTCCGTATCCAACAGCCCCCCTCCTATACTATTATGCGGATTGCTGTTATACTGTTTATAACAATATGTTTTTCTTTGATAATAAATATTTGGGGTATGCAAGACAATCGCGCGTAGGCTTATGTTTACGTGAGGAAAGTCCGGACTTCTAATGAACATGGTACCTGCGGAGAATGAGGGAAACCTCATTACAACTCAGGAGAGCGTAAGCTCATGGAAAGTGCCACAGAAAATAACCGCTACCTCCATTAAAAAGTTAAATTCTTTAATGGGGCCCCCTATCGAAACGATAGTGGAGATTGGGGTAGTAGTAAGGGTGAAAACGTGCGGTAAGAGCGCACGGCTATGCATGGCAATATGCATAACGGGTAAACCCTACCAGAAGCAAGACAAAAAAGTATGTATCGGTAGTTCATTCCGGCTAAACATACGGGTATGTCGCATAGATAAATGGTTGTCAGGTTGAAGCAGCTTGCTGCATAATCAACCACAAAATCCGGCTTACTGCAAACCCCACTTTTTAACAGTCTTTCCTTTTCATATGGATATAAAAAATTATTTATTCCTCGCACCATTTTTCAGTTTCATAACTGGATATTGCATCATGCAACAACTGTTCCACACACCAGAAACCATCACACCACATTGCATCGGCAAACAGGTTCATGAAATTCTCCCTCTCGTCACGCAGCACAAACTTAATATTCGACTCATTGATCAAAAAGAAGAAGCAGATTTACCAGAAGGTATCATCCTGAATCAGACACCAACATCAGGAACTGCAATCAAAGCTAACCAACCTCTCTTTTTAGTAACAACCAAAAAACCAGTGGCAAACCGCGCGCCACAATGTATTGGAATACACCTGAATGAGATAACAACACACCTACAAACTGCCGGAATTCATCCTCGTATTTATTACGTATCGCATCCATATCCAGAAAAAATATGCTTTGCACAATCTCCACAAGCAAATCTGCCGTTAGAAAAAAATACAATTGTTTTATATGTTTCGTCAGGAAACAACAAACCTGTTATTTGGCCTGATTTTACTGACATGCCACTACACGATGTTATCGAATTTTTAAACAGTTATAACATACAACCACATATCATCAATGATACTCAACGCACGCAACATATAAATCATGAATATAAAGTAACTGACCAGCGCCCTTTTGCAGGAACATTACTGACGCTTGATGAAAACAAACCATTATCAGTACAATTACGAGTACAATAAAAAAAGGATTACCATGAATCAACCATTTTCACCACAAACACATATTTTTTTATGGGATCTGCATGATGTTATTTTAGAAAAAAGCATGTGGAATTGGTTCCTAAGTTGTATGCGGTTTAAACGCAAAATAGAACTTGTGAGTCATCTTAATAAAAAAACGATTAAAATTGCTTGTATTTTTTTATGTGAAAAACTGAGACTGACCAAAAAACAGATGGTGAGTGAAGAGCTTATTAAAGCTGCACAAGAAAGCAATAATGACGCACTTATTGAACTTATCATGCAAGTGTGCTCATCATACACCCCTATAAAAAAAACAGTCTCAATAATGAATGAGCTAACACAACTTGGGTATGTACATCACCTTGGATCTAATATCGGCAAAACAGTTTTTGATGATTGCACTGAAAAATTTCCAACTATTTTTAATCTTTTTAAAGAAGCAACTATTCCGTTTGAATATGCAACAAAAATAGTTAAAAAACCCCATCCACAATTTTTTTATGCCCACGCAAACAAAAATAATGCACAGCCCGAGCAATTTATTTTTATTGATGATAAACTTATCAATGTGCAAGCAGCACAATCAGTTGGTATGCATGCAATTCATTTTAAAAATGCACGTCAATTACGCAAAGAACTTATAAACAACAATATATTAAAACAATAAAAACAATACACAATGAATAATCAAACAATATCTTTGTATAAAACAATTATTTTTTTAACATCATTCTGCATCACATTTCACACGCTGACAATGCAATTCACAACTGTAAAAAACACTCCTCTTGATTGGCGATATCAATGCGCATCTTTAAAAAATTCTCAAGTAGTGCCTTCAAATCATTTATCGAATTCACAAAGGGAATTAACAACTGTAAAAAGCACTCCTCTTGACTGGCGAAATCAATGCGTACCTGTAAAACAAGAAACAACACCCGCAAAATATTTAGTTGATATACAGTACATTTTAATCAACGCTATAAAAATTAATGCCATATCAACAATAAATAATCTCTTGGAAATTAATCGTCTTCATCAAAGATATAATATTGATTTTAATACTCCATATAATGACAAGAAACAAACACCTTTGCATTTAGCAGCAAAACTACAACACTCAGATATAATGAGAATTCTTCTTGAAAATGGTGCTCATCAAACTATTAAAGACATTCAAGGCAAAACACCTGAATTTTGGCTTTACAAAAATATCTATCAAGGCGGTACTCCCATTTTGTCAAATAATAAAATTGAAAAAAATAAAAAACTATTTTTTAAAATTCATAACATTCTTCTCTGCAACCGTCTTGAAAAACTTAATATTTATAACAAATAACCAATAACAAAAGCGCCAATCTACAATTAATAGATTGGCGCTTTTGTTATAACATATAAAAATCTAACTTAAACTATTTGCCCATTCAGAAGTGGCAATTTCTAACTCTTTTTTAAGATCATTCAATTTTTTCTGCGCATCAGCAAACTTTGATGTACCAAAAACTAAATCCGCAAAACTGTTTTCTGTTCTTTGTATATCATGCTCAAGTTTTTGAATTTTGCGCTCAAGCGCTTTAATATCTGCATCAGACATGGTTGCTTTTTTAGGTGCAACAGCTTCTTCTTTTTTATTATTGTTTGTTTTTTTAACAGAAGATTGTTCAACAGCTTGCATCTTCTCTTCTTGAGACTTCTGGTACAGGTATGATTCATAGTTACCTGGATACTCTTTTGCACCATCAACACTCAATTCAATAATATCTGTTGCTAATTTATTCACAAAATCCTGATCATGCGAAACAAAAAGAATTGTACCTTGATACGCTTGCAATGCTTTTAACAAAATATCTTTTGATTGAATATCCAAATGGTTGGTGGGTTCATCAAGAAGTAAAAGATTAGCATTTTGCAACAACACTTTGATCATCCCAACGCGGTTCTTTTCACCACCACTCAACACACCAACTTTTTTATCGATGCTATCTTTGGTGAATAAAAATGCACCCGCAAATGCTCTTACTTTTTGTTCCGTTGCCTTAGGGCACGATTCAATAATATTTTCTAAAATTGTTTTATCAAGAATAAGAGATGCAGTCTGATCCTGATCAAATACCGCATAACTAACATTGTAACCAGGAGTAATTGTTCCGGTTGAAAGAGGCAATTTATGCGCAATTAAATTAAACAATGTTGTTTTACCAACACCGTTTGCAGCAACAAGCGCAACTTTTTTCCCACGTTGAACTTCAAAAGAAACATTTTTAAATATCTGTTTATTTCCAAAAGCATGTGCAACATGTTCTGCATTAAGAACTACGCTGCCAGATTGCTGAATTGGAGGAAAATTAAAATTAATATCAGGTGCTTTGGGAGGTAATTCGATACGCTCAATTTTATCTAAAGCTTTAAGCATACTTTGGGCCATGCCAGCTTTACTTGCTTTAGCCTTAAAACGCTCAATTGTTTCTGTTTTTTGCTTAATTTCACGCTGCTGGTTTTTATATTGCATCTCTAACAATGCTTCATTATGAGCTTTTTGTGTTTCATATTTATTATAATCACCATAATACGCGGTACCTTGCCCACGTTCCAGCTCAAACATAATATTACACAGCTGATTCAAGAAATAACGATCATGACACACAAGTACAAAACCAAATGGCGCACGTTTTAAGAATTGTAAAAACCACTCTTTTGCAACGATATCCAAATGGTTAGTAGGTTCATCAAACAGATAAAAGTCAGCTTTTTGTAATAATAACTTGGCTAAAACAATACGCATTTTCCAGCCAACACTCAAATTGGCAACTGGTTGATCCAACTGTTCCGGCTTAAAGCCTAACCCCATGAGAACTTTTTTTGCCTCTGCACGCATACCTTCTTGATCTACGTCCAATAACTTTTCACACACAGCTGCGTAACGCTCAAGAAGATCATCCGTAACCTCACCCTTATCCAGCTGCTCTTCAATTTTTTGCTGCTCTTCAATCAAACCAGCAATATGAGCAAAAGCTGTATAGGTCTCTTCCACGATTGATTTATCCGACTGAAGTACCACGTCTTGGGATAGATATGCAATGGATTTACCCTTTTGAATGGCCACAGAACCTTTATCTAATTGCTGTTTACCGGCAATTACCTTCAATAATGTTGATTTACCTGCCCCATTACGCCCAACCAAGCCAATACGCTGGTCTTGATCAAAAACAAATGAAACATCATCAAAAATGACCTGGTCAATCATCGCCAAACAAACGTTATATCCATTAATCATACTATTATCCCGATTTAAGCTTTCTTTATCTTTATGAATTTTATATCATTTTACCACAAAAATTACTATTTGGATACCTCAGAATAGTATCTCCACCAGCCTATACCAGACTTTATTTTACAAAGAATTGACTAAATGGCAATGAATCATATAGTCTAAAGGTGAATAACCCCATAAAAAAGGAAGGTCGTCAAAATGATTAAAAAAAATCATTTTATCACACTACTTCTTATTACCTTCGCACTGAATACTCATGCAATGGCACCAGAAAACAATCCAAACAAACAATGGATCAGTTTTGCTGCTGACGTTATTTTATATAGCACTGATGGGTTAAGAGAATTTTTATCATATATTCACTCAGAACCAATTGCAACGATAAATGTACCAGAGTCTCAATTTGCCTCTTTTCCAAAAGACATACAACAAACAATAATCTTTTTACTTTCTGAACACACCAATGCCACTACCCTCAAAGATGCCGCACATGCAATTAATTCTCTTGCGCAAGTAAACAAGCAACTCAATGAACTCATTAATGATCCAAATTTTTGTTTACAAATTATCAAACGCCTTGCACAGCAATTTAACTGCTCAGATGAAACAGCGGCAGCCGCATTACAAACTGCGGAAGCAAAAAATCGCCTTGCCGTTCAAAAACAATTTAAAAAACTATTCGCAGCAGAAAAGTTCGATGAAAAATTATTTAATGAACTCTACAAAAAACAGAAAGGTTACGTGGACTTAAACTTTACATACCGCTACACGCAAAAACCTGCGCTTGATTTTAACGATACTCTCCTGATAATTGCCGTTTCTGAAAAAAATTCGTATAGCGCAACCAAAGTTCACTGCTTACTCAAAACTAAGGCTATTGATATTAATTACCAAAACAAAGACGGCATGACTGCTCTTATAGGATGTGTAAAAGCAATCCAAAGCACCAGAGCACTCGAATTCTTGTGCACTTCACCAAACATAAAAATTGACCTGCAAGACAAATACCAATCTACAGCACTTCATTATGCTTGCTGGCACAGAAATAAAAAAGACAAATTTGAATACATAAAGATTCTGCTTAAAGCTGGTGCTGATCCTGAAATAGCTAATGATCTAGGCTTGACGCCATTAATAATAATAAGAAAAACTGGGGACGATGATGATAAAGAACTTAACCTCATACAAGAAGCAATACAGAAAAAACATGAAAAAAAATAACGCTTTTATCACCCTACTTCTTATTGTCTTCGCATCCACTATTTTTGGCATGGAATCAGAGAATAATAATAACAAAAACTGGTTATCTCTTGTTACAGATTCTCTTTTATATGGCGCTGAATCTCACAAACAGCCATTCTTGCAGGACCAAGCATTTGAAAATTTACCATTAGATGAACGAGCAAAGACATTATTGTTTCTAAGCAAGAACAATACTGCTTCAAGTCTTAATTTTGCAGCTTATGCCATTAATTCACTCACAAAAATCAACAAACAATTAGATACATTAATCAATAACCCAACATTTTGTTTACAACTAATCAAACGCCTTGCTCAACGATTTAACTGTTCCGATGAAACAGCAGCAGAAGCTTTACAAACCACAGAAGCACAAAAACGTCTTGTTATTCAAAAAGAATTTGAAGCACTGTTCTCAAAGTACTATTTTAATAAAATAGAATTTGAGCACCTATATAATGCACATAAAAATTATGTAGATCTTAATTTCACGTACAAAAACTTTTATACAAACCCTGAAAACCCTTACTACGATCATAAAGACACACTACTTATTATCAGCGCAATGACTTCAAGTCCTTATATAACAATTAAAATTTCATCTTTATTAAAAACTAATAAAATTGATGTAAATTACCAAAATGCTCTCAAAGAAACTGCTCTTGTAAAATACGCAAAGAATAATAACAACCCAATAGTCCTCGAATTACTATCTGGTGTTCCAAATATAGCAGAAAAACTTTTGCTTGTTCCCAACAACAATGCCGATGCAAGTCTTAAATCAGCAGCAAATGCAATTAATTCACTCGCCAACATCAATGGACAATTAAACAGGTTGATTAATAACCCAGCATTTTGCTTGCAACTGATTAAACGCCTCGCTCAACAGTTTAATTGCTCCGACGAAACAGCAGCAGAAGCCTTACAAACCACAGAAGCACAAAAACGTCTTGCTATTCAAAAAGAATTTGAAACACTATTCTCACAATCAGATTATTTTGAAACGCACACTTACAAAGAAAAAGACGCACTAAAAACTGAGCAAATACAAACATTATATGAATTTAACGCAGAAGAGTTCAAAGAACTATATAATAAATATATAGATTATGTGGATTTAAACTTCACCTATAAAAACTTTAAACAACCTAAATACGACGATAAAGATACGTTACTCATTAACAGTGTAGTGCAACCAAGCCCCTATCAAACAGTTAAAATATCATCTTTATTAGAGACTAATCAAATTGATATAAACTACCAAAACGCCCTCAAAGAAACTGCTCTTATAAAATGCGCATATAATTGCGATAATCCAGCAACACTCCAATTACTTTGCAACGTTCCAAATATACAACTTGATCTACAAGATGAAAATAACAATACTGCATTAACCAAAATATGTCTCATAAAACAAAAAGCCCATAAAGCAATCTGCATCTCTATTCTTCTGCGTGCAGGAGCTGATCCCGAAAAAATTGGTAGTTATGGAAAAACACCATTAGCTATACTCAAAATTATGGGTGATAACAAGACAGAGATTAAACTTATCGAGAATGCAATTAAGAAAAAAAACACTCCACGCGTTCAAATAACAGAGATACAAAAAGAACCTAGAACAAAAAAAAGCTCTAGTAAAAAATAGATATACTGTTACTATTTACCAAAATTTTTTCGGCACTTATCAAAATAGGTAAGTGCCGATTCTAATTCAACCGATGAAATATCTGGCCATAAACAATCAAGAAAATAAAGTTCACTGTAAGCACACTGAAAGAGTAAAAAATTACTCAGTCTTTGTTGACCACCTGTACGAATAATTAATTCTGGTGATGGCATCCCGCCAGTCCATAAAAATTTTTCAAATAAAACAGGCGTAACATCTTTGGTAGAAATATTACCTTTATTAATTTCAACAGCTAGACGTTTTGCAGCATCAACTATTTCTTGTTGACCACCATAACAGAGTAAAAAATTAACCTGCAACGCATCTCCTGTTGATGTTGCACTCTCTGCTTGCTCACATACAAATTGCATGTTCACAGGAAACAGTGTGCGATCACCCACAAATTTTACACGAACATTTTTACTTTTAAATGTATCAATATCTTGTAATGCTTCTTGCGCTAACACTTCAAATAAATAACTTTGTTCTGTTGAAGAGCGTTGTTCTAAATTTTCTATAGAAAATGCATACAATGAAAGATATGAAATCTGTTTTTTTAGGCAAAAATCAACAACATGCTGCACAACTTGAAGCCCTTTTTTATGACCAAAAAAAGTTTCAAACTTATGATCATGAGCCCAACGACGATTGCCATCCATAATACATGCAAGATGCTTTAACATAACTGATTCTTTTTCTGTTTTTTCTGTAAATGAAGGTATTTGTTCCATTCCATGGATATGTATAGTGGCCATACATACCACCAATAATATATTTTTTTTCATGCCTATCCTTTTTTGCCTAAAATATACTATACAGATATTGGACATTTATTTATTATGCACAGTTCTCACAGAATCAGAAATAGAGAAACAATTTGATTTTGCACAAACCATATCAATCATTCCAAAAATTAATGATATAACATGATGCATAACAACCATACCAAGCGCAAACGCTATGCGCTCAAACAACACTAGTGGCATCAATGCCATCCATGTAGCCGCAGTCATTGGTACTGTGTATAACCAAATTACAGAACCAACTGCGTGTGCTATAAATGTGCTGCCAAGAGCTTGCAAAAATAGAGATCTTTGTGGAACAAAAAATAAAACGACCGGAATTAACCAGTACAATGAATAGACAAACGATTGCGCTCCAATAGGATGAGCAATAAACAATCCCATGCATGCGATAGGTAATAATAAACGAACTGCATAATGCTGCATAGCCCAATACAATGAAGCACATAACCCAGGCACACAAAACGCAAGAAAACTTAAAGACACCGTTTTAGAGACACATAAATGTATCAATTGACGCATTAAAAAAACAAGCCCACTGCCCATAACACCACCAAAAGCTCCGGCTAATGGCAACACAGCATTACTTGCAGAGAACCATATCATCTGAGACCCAACCAAAAAGCTAATTTTCATCAGCCCTGAAATTTTTGCTATACCAATATAAGATGCAACTTTAAGAGGATTTTTTACTATTTTCATATAACCTTCCACTTTTCTGTTAGCCCTTCGCAGAACAACTTAGCTTGTTTCATTCCGCTCGCCCTGAGTGTTTTTGCTTGCAAAAATGTATCGAAGGGTGCTCAATACAATAAACTTTATATTTTTTATTTTCCCGCATACCCTTCGATACACCCCTACGGGGCACTCAGGGCGAGCGGTTAACTTTCATTTCACTATATCACATTCAGGACAAAAAAAATATCACTCTATTTTGCACTTTCCACGCACAAAACAGAAGGCCTTATACGGGTCATCCGTTATGCTCAGCAATTTCAAATGCTCAACAGTAATCAACCCGTGTGCAAGCGGTTCTTTATGCATCCAATCAATAAAAGGCTGCCAAAACTCTTTCCCCATTAATACTACCGGAACTTTCTTCATCTGGGCTGTTTGAATCAGTGTTAATACTTCAGAAAGCTCATCAAGCGTGCCAAATCCACCAGGGAACACAATAAACCCAGAAGAATATTGTGTTAACAACCATTTACGGGCAAAAAAATAGTCCAATTCAAAGTACTCTTGTACATACGTATTTTTTTCTTCATGTAATCCTCGTAAGCCAACTCCAACACTGCGCGCATCATCGGTGGGAACAGACCGAGCACCAAGGTTTGCAGCTGCCATAATTCCAGGACCTCCACCTGTCAAAACAGACATTCCACTTTCTACCAACCATGTCGCCACTTGTTGCGCTTCTTGGGCATATTTGTCTGTAATAGAGATTTTTGAGCTACCAAAAATGGTTATTCGAGATCGTGATAGTTTTGAAATACGCCGTACCCCATCAACTATTTGAATAAAAACACGCAACAAATTCCAGCTCAGCGAAAAGCACTCACGGATTCTTTTACAACTCATACCCATTCTCCTTGATTACAATACAAACTACCCAACACCCATTAATCAAAATAAAAAGAGGTGGAAAAAATCCACCTCTTTTATTAAAGCGATACAAACGATAATTTCTTATTGTTTTGTAAATAACTGAATTGATCCATCTTTAGTTTCAAGAATATCAAAATGGCGGGATACACATTTACCCATTTTCGCAAGATCAACAATTGAAGTCACTATAGCGCTAAGAGGATCAGTTACACCCTGTAAAGAAAGTGGCACGCCTTGTGATTTTGCTACCAATTCTGCTATTTTTTCCGCTGTCATACCAACGCCTTTTACTAAGTTTGATATAGCTTTATTAACTTCTGCATCAAAATCACCCCAAGCTTCATTTTTTATAAAGGTAACCTTTGGCTCTCTCATTGGTTGTCTTCTTAAAGAATAAAACCATGGACCCCTTGCATCAATTGCTTTTTCAATAGCGCTAGCACTCAAAACCTTTGGATCACGAGTATCTACTGGCAACCCTAATGCATTGAGTTGAGCACTACCTAAATGCATAGGAAACGGATCTGAAGCAGTTTTTTTGTATTCTCCAAGAATAATACTAGAAAGACAGAAACCTGCTCGAGCATTACCCCATCCCCAATCAAATTCTGTACGCATACCAGGACCTACAATATTAAAAAACTCTGCATCAGTACCATTTAACGTAAGCTTGATAACTAAAGTTTTATTGGTACCGTTGGTAAATCCCCATCTGTAGCCAAACGATGAACCAGTAATAGTCAATAACGCAAGCACGGTAAGTGCTTTTCTTTGTAGAAACTTCATAAGAACTCCCCTTTTTTATAAAAATATTACTATCTATTATAAAAATGCCAAATACCATTCCAAATTGTCAATAATTATATAAATAAAACGTATCCTAAAACAGTTTGCTTACGTAACAGCGATATCACACATAATAAAAAGGAAACTTTGTAATGATCTATTTGAAAATATTGCACCGCTTGTGCTATACTAAATTTGAGAATAGAAACAACAAAACAAGGCTAATGTGAAGGGTTTTAGATAAAAAAGCTCTAAGATTAAGCATTTTTTTGCTATACTAAGCTTTTTGAAGCACTTTTTTATTAGGGACTAGAGATGAAAAACAGTAAAAAATGGGTAGTTTTCTTTACATATCTTTACGTAATCAGCCTTTTATTGGGCGTAAACTCACTTGATGCTGCCAGAAAACGTAAAAAGTCAAAACTTTTTCACGCAGCTCTGCTCAGTGATACGACCCCCATTGATATCAATACAGATAAGCCAGAAGTGTGGGTGACCGTCTTTATTCACGGCATTATGAGCATTCAACCGCATTTGACTATACAAAATGTGATGCGATTTGTTCGTGATGACGTAGATCACACTATCTACTCAAAAACAGTTGAATACATGCGTTTAAACCCTTACTTTTACCTTAACCAGGCGATGCAAGAGTTTGGGCTTAAAAAAATTGATCTGAGTGACCTACAAACTGGTCACGCAACTAACGCAATAGCTCAAATCTATGATGATGTCACCAAACTTGTATACCCTGCAGAAACAAATCATTATTATACGTTCGGATGGTCAGGACTATTAAGTCCTACATCCCGCTACGCTGATGCAGTCAAACTGCTCGAACAACTGACCGATGAATTAGAACAAAAATACTGGAAACATAATATTTTCCCAAAAATTCGTCTTGTTGGTTATAGCCATGGAGGTAATGTATGTCTTAACATTGCAGCTGCACGTCAAAACATATATCCACATTCTCCTGTTTCTATTGATGAGCTTATTTTAGTCGGTGTTCCTATACAAACTGAGACTGATTATTTAGCAACTGATCCAATATTCAAAAAAATATATCACTTCTTTTCACAAAAAGATCGTATACAACGAATAGACTTTTTCTCATTTAATCGTGTCTTTTCACGACGATATTTCAGAAATAGTAATAACTTTAAGGTGCCAAAAAAGTTAATGCAGATCGATATGAGATTTATTCGTACTGCAAAAACAAAAAAGGATACTCCCAATAGACAAGCTGCACGGGTTAATTTCAATAACCCAAGTATTATATCTGGAAAATCTCGTTTACTGCGCGATTGTTCACCAGGACATCTTGAATTCTGGTTCTTTGGTTGGTCGCCAAAATATTATCGTGAAAGTTTTGTGATTCATCCGCTTCCTGCTTTTGTCTTTATTCCTTATGTTTTATATCATATACGACAAATACGAGACGAAATTGTCACTCCATACCCTATCATTGTTGATATACGTCCCGAGTTTGAAACCATGCTCATAAAACAAAGAAAATATGCTAATTTTACGCATATATTCCCATTTGTATCCCATGAAGAAATAGATAAACTTTGTTTTGTTGCTAACAAAGTTGCAGTTGATAGCTCATTTGAAGATGATTATCAAGAACACGTACAAGATTCGTTTAATAAAGCACGAGAGTATTACAAAATTTACGATGATCGCAAATCACGTGGTGGATCATACAAGCGTAATCGTCGTATGCGTAAACGTAATTTATCAGTAACTGAAGAAGAATAAAATAAAAAACCTCCGATGAATTTCATCGGAGATTTTTTATTACGTATCTTTTAATACTTTGTATTATTACTTGCCATCATAAGCGTCATGTGATTTTCTAATATCATCGCGTGATTTTCCAAGATCTTGAATTAATACATGCAATGTATCTTGTGTTTTATCAACAAGAGCAGCAATTGCTACTACCTTATTATCTGCGACATACTGAGCTTTATATTTATCCGCTCCTCCCACAGCCGCAAAATCAACACCTAATTGCGCATTTTCAACAACAGCTTCCACGATAGGATTAGTAGCCCCATAAAATACATCCTCAGCTTCTCTAATACCATCCAAAACGGCATTAGCTTTTTTTCCTTTTTCACGAACTGGTGACTCAGAACGTGGAGAGCTGTTTCCTGAATTAGTTTTAGTGAGTTGTTGTATTTTTTGTTGCTCTTCCATTCCAAAAATGATCAAGGAAGAACTTAACAGCCCACACAAAACAATATGAGCAGACATTATTTTTTTCATGAAAGCACCTTTTTTTGAAAATGAATGTAACTATTACATTCATACCAATGCGTATCTAAAAAAAACAATAAAGTATAAAAACTGTTATTGGTGATGCCGTATCAATAGTTCCTTTTTTAACTCAGAATGAAAAGTCTGCAATTGATTCAATAAACCTGCATCCTCCGTACGATATATCTTCCAATAAAGAACTTCTGCTAGGCGTGACATCTCTTTGCAAGTAAGATCTAAACCTAAATGATGTATTATAAGCTGTGCTACAGCCAGATTATCATGTTGAATTGCTATATACGCTAATGGCTTATTACAAACATTAGTTACATTGAGATACCATTTTTCCCGAAGGTCCTCTTGCGTAAACTGTCTATCTTTATTACTGGCAATATCTATAAAATATTTTATCTTTTTGCTTATTGCATCAAAATGTAAAAGAATCGCGGCGCTCTCATCAGACTCATAATTATGACGAGCAATATTTCGAGTAATTGTTTGTTGATTATTTTCTGCAGAATAATAATGGTAAAAAAATTTATTAGTACAAGAGAAAGACCTTATAGATCTTCCCACATATAACGTATTATAATGACGATTCTTCCATACTTGCTCAATGATCTGAGGCATAAGGTCAAGATTGAATAATACTTTTTCTGTAGAAACAACATTATCATCTATAATTTCCATGCCATTACTCACAGAATTGAGTATTAATAATGAGGAAAAAACAAAGATGATTAATTTCATATTCTTATTAACTCCCAAATATCCAAAAGATCTTTTATAGATAATTCTTGTGCACGTAATAATAATGTAGTCTCAGATATTTTATCCATTTTATAATGCGTATGCGCAAGATTATTTTTTAATGTACGTCGCGGTTGCTTAAAGCAATGCTTAATAAATTTCCAAAATTTTTCTTCTTCAGGAATTTCTGCAACATTATCGCGTGTTTTAAAATATAATGTTCTAGAAAAAACTTTAGGCGCTGGATGAAAAGCAGTTGGAGGCACTTTGTCTAACAACTTCCAATCAAAATAATACTGAAAAAAGAGCGATGGGAATCCATACCCACGCCCTTTTTGTTTTACTATTTTTTGTGCAACCTCTTCTTGCACCATCACAACACCTTCTTTAAGAAAATGGCGATTTTCTTGAAACTTATGCAAAATAGGAAAAGTTACTTGATACGGTAAATTAGCAAGAACTGTCCACGGTTTATGTTCTTCTAAACGTGATAAATCAGCATCAAGAAAATTTTCCAAATTAACCGTAAGACGTGCATCGCTGCCAAATTTTTCTGTAACATAATTTGCCCAGTCTGGATCAATTTCAAATATCTGCAGTCGCGCTGCTTGAGTATCTAAAATATGTTTAGTTAAGAAACCATCACCGCAACCAATTTCAAAAATTGATGTTTGTGGTGTAATTTCAACTGCAAAAATCATATTGTGGACTATGCGTACATCACGCAAAAAATGTTGCCCAAACTGTTTCTTTAAAGGAATACCTTGTGAATACGCCATTGAATGTACTAAACCTTATAAATATATTATATACTGTTATGCTCGATGCCTATCTTTATGATACCTGATTACCACTCTTTTTGGAATTAAAAACAGCTATCGCACCTTCCAACAATTGTACAAATGGTCGGTGCTCCGATTTTACAGCCAAATCAAGTGGTGTATCTCCATCGTCATTTATAACTGTCGGGTTTGCACCTTTTTCAAGCAGTTTTTTTATTACGTTATAAATATAAGAAAATCTTGTTTCATCTCTCTGCACACCCTGAATCCTATGAGTAATTAGGCCGTAAAAACAACAATGAAGGAGTGTGGTTTTATCATTATCCTGATGATTAACATTACATGCTTTATGATCTATCAATGCATCTACTAATTTAACATTGTAGTCTACTAAAGCTATCATAAGAGCGTTTCTTCCATTCGATGTACAACAAGTAACATCAGCACCTTTTTTAATGAGCCAAAGTCCCATATTGGAATATCCTGCTTCTTGCCAAGTAACAATTTGCAACAATGGATTTACTAATCGTTGTTTATAACTAAAATTTAAATCTAACCCTATGCTGTGTAACTTCTCAACATCCTTTTCAATATCATTCCATGATGGATAATTCCACCCAACAAGAAACGCTCTTTGCAAAGCATAACGATTATTAGCCGCCTGAGTACATAATACACGAGCAACATCAATATTAGGGCAATCAAATTGCTGAGAAAGCTGCTTAATTAATGCAAGAGCGTTATCTTTGTCATTAATTGATTTATTTAACATAACATTCGTTTGTGCAAGAGCATTAATAGAGAATGCAGCGTCTTTTAAAGAAGAAAACCCAGAGCACAAAAGAGGCACAGTACAAATTCCTTCCTCTAAAAGCACACCAAGATTAGCTAATCTTAAATTATGTTCTACGATAGACTCCATCGTATAAGTATGTATACAAATGGTTAAAAACAAGAGTGTTATTATTTTTTGCATAAAATTGTTTTTTTAAAAAATATGGGAATGTTTATAAAAACATTCCCTCAAAAATTTACTCCATCAATGCGTCTTGGAAGAAATCGAGATCTTCTATAACTTTACCTGCGCCTTTAACAACACAAAACAATGGATCTTCAGCAACAAATACAGGTAATCCTGTTTCCATTGAAAGAAGTTTATCAAGACCGCGTAGCAATGAACCACCGCCTGCCATTGTAATACCACTTACTACTAAATCTGATGAAAGCTCTGGGGGGGTATTTTCTAACACAACACGAACTGCATCAATAATACTTGAAATGGTTTCAAGTAATGCTTCATTAACTTCAGGTGCTGTTAATACAACTGTTTTTGGTACACCTGTTACTAAATCTCTTCCTTTAACTGCCATACTCTTTTTATGGAAATCGCCTTCAATTAATGCTGATCCTATTTCCATTTTAACTTGTTCAGCAGTACGTTCACCAATTAATAAATTGTATTTACGTTTTACATATTGAACAATAGCAACATCCATTTCATCACCACCAACACGCACAGATCTGCTTACCACAATTGATTTAAGTGAAATGACTGCAACTTCAGTTGTTCCACCACCAATATCAACAATCATGTTGCCTGATGGTTCTTGTACCTGAAGACCCGCACCAATTGCAGCTGCCATTGGTTCCATAATTGTACGAACCATGCGAGCTCCTGCTTCTTTAGCAGACTCTTCAATTGCTCTGCGTTCAACCTGTGTAATACCAGAAGGAACACCAATAATCATGCGTGGACGTGGTTTAAATAAAAAACCGCCGCGTCCTTCATGGATAGCTCCAATAAAATGACGCAGCATACTTTCTGTTAATTCATAATCTGCAATAACACCATCACGCATAGGACGACTTGCAACAATATTTTCTGGTGTTTTACCCAACATCTCTTTTGCTCGTGCTCCTGCAGCAAGTACAGTTTTGGTATGTAAACGCACTGCAACAACGGATGGTTCATTTAAAATAATACCTTTACCTCGAACATAAATCACTGTATTTGCTGTTCCAAGATCAATTGCTATATCATTAGAAAAAAAATTATATAACTTTTCTGCAGGTCTGAACTTCATACATCAATTCCTTAATAATTTTTATTATCATAATTATTTAATATGCCAACTCAACACCCAAAGCTATTTTATTGGTCTTAGGAACATTATGTGATACAAAGAGCATTGATGGAACATCCCATCTGAAAAAGATAATTGGGTCTATAATATGCTTTGTATTCTGTTTTCCAAAATCATAAAAAACATCAATGGTAAAATAATCAGCACCCCATTTTGAAGTTTTTATTACTTGAGACAAATCAACTGGAATCGTTTTATCTTTCCGTCGATCCTGCCAACAATCTTGCCAATGTGATACTAATGTATAATGAATTCCCAAACCAAGGCCTCCACGCAAATTTTCTAAAACAAAGTATGGTGAAAATCCTAATGTTGCACCTGGGTTGATATGAGCATCACCAATAATTGGTCCAAAAATATATGGTTCACTTGCAACCATTGGCATACGTGCAGTAACGGTGCGCGGAATACGTTTAATAATTTCCAATAAAAAACCAACTTTGATATCTTCTTTTAATTCAAAGAGCGCATCACCTTTAACATACACCCCACCAAAACCATCACCACCATACGTAATTGATGCTGGATTAAATATGTCTCTTTTTACTCCCGTTGGCACAAAACCACCAACAGTAAGTCCTGCATAAATTTTACGACACTTCAGTGTATAATCCCATTGTTTACCACCGCGTAAATAAATATCAATATCACTCAATCCATGCTGCGGAGCAACTGTTGAAATTAATCCAATCTCTTCAAATGCTAATCGTCGCGATCTTTCAATTTCATTAATATCTCCCGGTTTTAAATTTTTTACTTTCTCCAGATCCAGGCGAAATGTTTGACGTGAATTTGTTTTAAAAAAATAAAACTCACAACCAAGCGTAAAATATTTTGCAAAAGCTTGGCAATACCGCATAAAAAAACCTTCCCCCTGAATGCGACCATTCACAAAAAAGGGAAGTTCTCGTCCTAACAAATCAGAACGCAACGGACTTTTACCCGTAATTTCTAACAAAGATGTTGCTAATGTATTTAAATCAAACATTCCAAACAACTCCGGAATACCAACCGTTTTTTCATCACGAGCAAATGCGTCACTTGCCGTTATCGCAACAAAATCAAGTTCATATGCTGAAGGCAACCCTTCAATAAAAAATTGCTGTGGAGCAAATAAAGGGATAAATCGATCATCATATATTGTTGCGTGACCGATCTGAAAAAAACACAATATAATAGTTAAAAGAAAAAACTTTTTCGACATTGACCTACCCTGCGCTATTACTATTTTGTCGAATCTTAATTATTGCAAACTAACCTCTTACACTATAATATCTGATTTTCCTTTTTTGGAAAGCAGGAGCGAGCATACATCCACACCCTTCAATACATTTTTTGAAGCTGAGATAAAAAGTTTTGAAAAAACGTGATAGACTCATGCCACATGTTTAATAATAAAACTGACTTTAAGGAGTGTTATGAAAAAATATATCCTCATACTCAGCATTCTCAGTATAAGTAATCAAAAAGGAAATCAAATGATCAGTAATCTACAAGATATTCAAGCCGTTATTTTAGCTGCCGGAAGAGCAACACGCTTTCACACAGACAAAACAAAACTTGCATATCCAATTTGTGGACAAGCAATGATCCTTTTCCCTACAAAATTACTCCAATCATTAAACATCCCTACCATTGTTGTTGTTGGTTATCAGCAAGAACTGAT
Source organism: uncultured Pseudomonadota bacterium (assembly GCA_964636815.1). Taxonomy (GTDB): domain Bacteria; phylum Babelota; class Babeliae; order Babelales; family Vermiphilaceae; genus SOIL31. The sequence continues at coordinate 32,079 of CAZWTF010000003.1, read as the reverse complement.
TAAAAATATTATTTCCAATGAAAACATCGCCGTTGATTTTGTTACACAAGAAAAACAAGAAGGCACAGGACATGCTGTTGCATGCAGCAAACATTTATGGAATCGTGATCATATTTTAGTCATGAACGGAGATGTTCCTTTTGTTACTGCAGAGGTTATTACACAACTCTATAATACACACATGCAAAATGATGCTGCTATTAGTTTTGTAACATCATCAGATCCTGATGAAACAGCAAAAGCATACGGCAGAGTCATCACAACGGATAACACTATTCGTATTGTTGAAGCAAAAGATTTACAAGATAACATCAACAATTATAACTGCGTTAATGCTGGCATTTATCTTATTAATAAAAACTTCTTACAAGATTACATCACAGCGCTCAACACTAATAATGCGAGTAAAGAATTTTACATCACCGATTTAGTCAAAATAGCAAGTGAACATAACTTACCTATCACTACAACAGATGTACCATTTAACACTGTTCGCGGTATCAATACATTTCAAGAATTGGCTGTGGCAGAACGTTTCAAACAAACTGAACTTATTAATTACTGGATGAGTCAAGGTGTACGTTTTTCATTCCCTCAGAATGTGTATGTGGATCTGAATGTTACAATTGGTCAAGGATCTTATATCGGCAATGGAGTGCATTTGTGTGGTTATACAAGCATTGGACAAAACTGCACCATTAAAGAATTTTCATCACTTAATAATGTTATCATTGAAAACAACGTCATAATTCATCCTCAATGTGTTATTGATAGTGCATACATTAAAGAAAATGCTGAAGTTGGACCATTTGCACGTTTACGCTCTAATGTAACCATTGGTGAACAATGCGTTATTGGTAATTTTGTTGAAATTAAAAGTAGTACAATTGATAAAGAAACAAAAGCAAAACATCTCAGTTATATTGGTGATGCAACCATTGGGTCACAAGTAAACATTGGCGCAGGAACAATTACCTGCAACTACGATGGCATTAATAAACATCGTACCATTATTAAAGATCATGCATTTATTGGCAGCAATAATTCTCTTATCGCACCAATCATGATTGGAAACAATGCATTTACCGCAGCAGGATCAACCATAACGTCTGATGTTCCAGATGATGCATTAGCAATTGCAAGATCACATCAAACCACTAAATGTGATTACACAAAAAAAATAACTCATCAAAATGAAATCATCGAACAAGAAAAAAGCAAACTCAATGAGTTTTCATTTCTTGGTGCTCGCATGATACACTCTGATACCCCAGAAGAAGACCAATGATTCGATTTATTCACACCGCAGACATTCATTTTGGCATGGAAAATTATGGTAGAATTGATGCCAAAACGGGTATTCATACACGATTACTTGATTTTGAAAAAGCACTGAACAGTTGCATTGACACTGCAATTGCGGAGTCTGTTGATTTCTTTTTATTTGCAGGTGATGCCTACAAAACGCATAATCCAAGTCAAACACAACAAAAACTTCTGTTTAAATGTTTTTTACGTTTATATAAAGCGGGTATTCCAATTGTTATTGTTATAGGCAATCATGATCATCCGTTAAGTTTTGGTAAAGCGCACGCGCTCGATATGCTTGGAGAAATACCTCTTGATGGTTTTCATGTTTTTTCAAAACCAGGATCAATCGTTCTTAACACAAAAAACGGTCCTATCACCATTGTGGGAATTCCGTGGCCAACACGTAACACCATAGCAATTACTGACAAACATCTTGATAAATCAAACTCGCAAATCACTGAATATATTTCAAAAGCAATTGCTCATATTATTACTGATTTTGCACAAAAAATTGACCCTACTATTCCGGCAGTACTTGCAAGCCACATCACCGTGAGCACTGGAATATTTTCTGGATCAGAAAAAAGAGCAATTTATGGAAATGATCCCATGCTTATGCCATCACAATTGGCAATACAGCCATTCGATTATGTTGCATTGGGACATCTGCATCGGCATCAAAACCTGAATCCATCTGGATACCCTGCAGTTGTCTATTCTGGATCAATTGAACGGATTGATTTTGGTGAACGCAAAGAAGAAAAAGGTTTTTGCTTAATCAACATTCCAGAAAAAAATAAAGCTACCTATGAATTTATTCCTGTTGTCACCCGACCATTTGTGCAGATTGATGTGGAGCTGAAATCAGGCTTTCCTCAAACAGACCAAATTATTGATGAAATAAAAAAACATCAGTTGCGTGATGCAATCGTTAAGATTGTATATCACATTCCTGATGGAAAAAAAGACTTGGTTGATTTAAAAATTATTGAACAAGCATGTCAAGATGCTCATGATTTAATCGGTGTTATTCCTGTACACAACGCCAAGACTCGTGAAAAAAGAAACTGTGCTCTGAAAGTTGCTATGGATCTTCCAACATTACTCAATAGCTATTTTGCAACTAAGCCTGAGCTCAGCACTAAACATAACGATCTTGTAGAAAAAGCTCTTAATCTTTGGCAGCATCATCTTGATCAACAGGAAGAGCAAGTTTAAAGGCAAGAAGAAATAACAGGTATGAAAAAAGTAATAACAATTACTATCCTCCTTGTAGTATTCACCAACACAAGTATCATACCACATTATAGCCTGCCTAAAGCAACACCCTTACCTGTTCACATGCAAAAGCAAAGCAATTCTAACGGCTACTGCGTTACATGCGTAACAAAATCTATTCACTTTTTATCACGCTTAGATAAACAACAGTATCGCTATATTCCTTGTGATATCAGTCAACAAGACGATCACATACAACTTGGAACAGCAATTTTTTCTCATCACACAATATACGCATGCATTAAAAAGGCAATCATAACAGAATCTCTTAAACCAATCATTGCACTACTGCGATACACTCAATACAATGTTGATACAGAAAGCGATCACTTTTTAAAAGAACTTCTTATACTTATTTTTACGGTTCACAAACAAATTCTTTTTAATGAATGCGTACAACACCATTACCCCATAAAAAAATCAACGCTAGAAACAATCATCGCAATTAATAATATTATCAATCAGCTACCCATTGCAGAAGTGTTAAGTGCTATAGAAATGCTCGTGATGGAACTACCACCATTTATAGAAAAGTATGAACTGGATTCAAAAATTACATGGAAAAATTGGTTAAAAAAATATTGGTGGGTGCCACCTGTTTTTGGCGCATGGTTTGGATTAAAAATTTTACTTAAATTGCAACGACCTTACTATCTTTATTCACCATATTATCCAACACCATTACTAGAACCAAGACCACAAATTCTCATAGATCAACCCAGAATAACAACTAATGATCCAGCATTCACAGAAATTAGCAACACAGAAACAAACTCAAAATAAAAATCCCCAGCTTTTGCCGGGGATTAATTTTTTAAAAATATACAACCGATGCGCTTTTGGCTAACGCTTCTTTATACTTTTCCATCAACTCATCGTATTTTGGTCTTCGTAAAATCTCAACAATTTCACGATACGAATCATCTAAACTTTTTACTATCTCTGGAGTTTTTTCTACCAATTTAAACATTTCAAAACCACCACTCACTTCTTGTGGCACTGAAATTTGGCCCACTTCCATGTCATAGATAAACTGTTTGCTTACAGCAATATCAGCATGATTAATAGTAAATGGATCACTCCATGTAATTCCAGATGCACCCTTACCGGTTTGCGCATATTTCACTAAAACTTTATATTGCTCATCAGCTGATAATTTTTTAGATTGCGGTACAAATGCACGTTCCAATGTATACGTTGCTTCTATAACTGTTGGATGATTTCTGTAATATTCTTCGATATCTCTACGCGGAACAATTAAATTTGAACGAATTTTTACATCCAACATAGTGTTAACTGTCTGCATCATCTGCAACTGCTCACGGCCTTCTTCGATCGTATACCCTGAACTTGTGAATATATTTGCCAACTCATCTTCTGATAAATTGTGCTCACGTTGTATTTGCGCAAGATACGCATCAACAGCCTCTTCATCTTGTGGGATATGATGCTTTTTTGCATCCAGCAAAACTTCGCGCTCAAAAATTATTTCATCTTTGGTTCTAAATCCACCGCCCAAACTTGGCCGATCAATATCCGATTTAGTAATAATTTCTACATCTTCCTGACCATAAACTACCGCTTCAATCTGATCCAATAAAATAAAATTTGATGTATCTAACGCGCCGCTTTCATCGGCACGAATAACTGCAAATATTATTGATAAAAATATTATTATGCGTAATTTCATACTGCTTAATCACCTTTTATTAAAACAATTTTTCTCTTATTCTCTATGTGCTTCATACTCTGCAAAAAACTCTTTTAATTTTTCACATCCTATATTTTCAACATACATCAGTGGCGTTATACCATGCTCATCAGGCACATCAATATGTGTGTTCATATCACATTCTAATATTTTATAAATCTGATAAAAACTCTCATCTGATCTATCTTGTTCATATTGCTTAATGTTATGAAACAACTGCTTTTGTGCGTTCTGAGCCCAATCATCATATCGCTCTTTTATCTCTTTTTCTTGTAATCTTTGTTGAACTTTTACCAACAATTCTGAACCACTTATCTTTGGTCTCAAGTAACGACAATGATTTCCAAAAACTTCAGGGACATACCATATTGGATGCTCAAACACCGCTGCTATAATTCCCCATTTTGATTCTATACAATCATCTCCTACAACAATGCCTGTATGCCGTATAGCACATTTGTCTTCATTTTTTAACAAATATACCGCAACATCACCGGGTTGCAAAACAGCATCAAGCTCAAGAAATTCAAAAAAATTCCAAATATTAAGATAATCATCTCCATAATAATCTGTACATCCGCTAATATTCAAAACTTTCGGAGCCTTGCCCACTATTCCCATTAATTTGGTAAACACATAATTATGACAAACGCCATACCTTTTTCCTAATGTAATTTCTTCTTTAATCACAATTTTGCCTTGCGAAATCTCTACAACCTCTTCCGGAGAATGATTGGAACCCCAGGTTGCCCGCATGACATCTAATTCTGCACTTTTATTAATTGCCGTACGTATAAAACTTTTCTTGAAAGGCTTTTTAATAATTTGCATACCAAAACTAGAAGTAACAATAAGACATGATAATAAATGTATAAACAATATGCGCATGAAAATTCCTTATCAATATTATTTTTTAACACCATTAGCATACCGTATTTAAATAAAAAGAGGAGCTTTCGCTCCTCCTTTTTCAATCTCAGTAGTTTAAAAAAACTTATGCTACACCTTTTGGTGCTGTAACAGCTGTTGCAACTCCACCACGTTGTTCAGGCATTTGTGGCATCTCTTCTTGCGCTGCACCTTTAAAGTAAGTTTCATTCACTTCAACACCATATTCTTGGCGCAACGCGTTGATCTCTTTTTCAAACAGTTCAACACGTTTATTTTGTTCCAACTCTTGTTTCAGCTTATCTTTAACTTGTTCATATGGAACAAATTTTGGCTCTTCTTTTGTTGTTGTATTCACAACCCAGAATTTTCCATTTGCTTCAACAACATCAACAGATGGTACTGTTTTTATCGCAACAATTTTATCACGTAAAACTGGATCAACACCAATGCTTTGACTGTTTACCAATTTAAAATCTTTAATTTTTGCATTCAAGCCATCATCTTGCGCTGTCTTTTTGAATCCTCCAGGAGATGTTTTTGCTCGAGAAACAAATGCTCGTGCTGCTGCGTTGTTATCAAATTCAATACCAGATGCCATTACACCACCAGGAGATGTCATCACACCACGCAATTTATCTTTATTGTTATCATAGAACGCTTTAACTTCAGCTTCTGGTACAAACACGGTTAAATGCTCACCAAAATATTTTGCATTTAATATGCGTTCCATAGATTCACAAAGATCTTGCAACTCAGCTTTATATGCAGCTGTATCATTAATATTGTGTGATACAACATATTCATCAGCTATTTTCTGACCAATCAAACCATCTACCAAATTACGATCAAACTCTTTAGGGTCTGGCATAAATGCTAATGCTTGTCTGATTTGAGGATTTGCTTTAAGAAATTTTTCTCTTTCTACTGCCAAGGTATCAGCGGTGATGACTGGTTTGCCTTTCATAGTTACCAAAACTTCACCCGTTAATGGAGCTGAACCTGCGCGCCCACCATTTGCGCTACCTTCAGCAGATGTATCTTTAGACGAATCGAATAATGCACAGCCGGGTAAAAAAGAAAGTGATACCAAAACTCCGCCAATTAATATCTTTTTTTGTAATTTTTTATCCATATCTACCCTTTATTTTTAAAAATGTATACCTTGATAATAATTTCTATCCTATCACAGAATGGACATTTTACAACGCTCAACTTAAATAAGAATACAGACTAAAAAATATCTTTGAATTATTTTAAACCCGCGCTAAAATGTCATCGTTATCCATCAATAAAAAGGAGTCAAAAATATAAAAAATCATTACACATCATCTCCAAAAAAAAACATTCAGTGATATTGTTCATATTAAAAAGGATTCCTATGAAAAAAAATATCTTGCTTGTCCCATCATTACTTGCACTTTCATTTGTAGCAACAACACCACTTTTAGGTATGGAATACAAAAAAAAATCACCTACATCTCAAGGGAAAAACAGAAAACAAAGACGTCAACAAGAAAAAAATCAACAAAAAAAACAAAGACAAGTTCAACAAAAACAGATCTCAGAAGAAAAAAAAGAACAACAAAAAGAACAAAGCAAAAACAACTTCCAGTCAGTAATGCAAGATCTTCAAAGCTCAAAACTTTTCCTCCAACAATCACAATTAAATAATGTTGCTGAAGTAATTGAAAATCCTCTTTATAACCCAGAAGCTCACATTCAATCAAACCTTATACTATCCGAAACTGAAGTTATAACTTTAGCTCTACCAGAACATGCAACAAACAATAACAATAATAACACAAACGATAATCAGATAGATCTCTCTCAATCTGTTATATTACCAACTGCAGCAAAAGAACTAACTTGGTTAGAAAAACTCAGCTATCACACAAGTACAGCAAATCAAATTCTACAACAAGTTATTTCTAACTTAGAACTTGGTCAATTTGATACAACAGATAAAAGATCTTTTGATTTGCTTGAAGAAGCAATTATGACTGCAACCAAAAATAATGATATTGCAGCTCTTGCTAAAATATCTGCTGCATGCCAACAAAAATACTCAACAACAATCAGAATCTCTACTCCAACAGCACAAACAGCCTCACAGGCATTAGACAGTCATTATTCCAAAGAACTTATTCTTACAAATGATAAGCTACAAAATAAGCATGAAGAAAAAATAAAAGAATGGAATATGGCAACAGCTACTTGTATGACATCCATAATTAATGCAATCAACCTATACAAACAAGATATAGGAGTAATCTACGGAAATTATGATGCAGTATTAGACCAAGAAACCAAACACATTACAAATCTCAGCAGAGATCTCAATAAATTCAGCTCACTTAATAGAGACATAAGACCCGGCACAATGGAATTCCTCACCCACAATCAACTCAAAACTCCAAAAAATATACATACAACCACTATGTCTATATCAGAAAACAAATTCAGCTCTATATTAAAAACAGTTGAAACTGAAATACCAACAATACAAGGCCTACAAAAAAACCCTGTATATATTCAAAATCTCACCAATAAATGCCTCACAAATAAATAATACCCGCACACCAAAAGGCCAGTATAAAAACTGGCCTTTCTTTTTATAAGGAAATGGAATGAAAAAAAATATTTCTCCTTTTTGCTCATTATTACTACTCCCACTACTTACTCCATATTTTATATTGAGCATGGAGAATGACAATAAAACATCTTTTATGGCAGAGTCTGTGATCATAATTCCAGCACCAACCACACGTGGCTTAGGGATTATGAGAACCTTAAAAAACAATGCCTCATTTCTTGGGTGGTCAGCAGAAGAAAATCTTTATAATGATTTAAAAAATAAAACATTTGATATTAACAATTCAAGCTATCATCATCAATTGGATACTGCCATTCAAATTTATACTACCAACCAAAATAGTCAGCGCGTTACTGAGATACTAGCTTTATGCCGAGAAAATTATCCTCGCAACATAAAAATTGGGGATGGCCAAGCTCGTATGGCTCACAAATTGCTTACTAAAGAAAATAACACGAAACAAGTATCTCTTAAAAAGACACTAGAAACAAAAGATAAAGAATTTATTGCACAAGAAAACGATCTTCTTACTCAATTAAAAGAAAGTGTTAATCAACACATTACAAAAATGGAAAAACTTTGTACTGCATATCTTGGTGATCCACAAAAAGAAGAATACGCAGGAGACCGAGATACATATATCAAACAAGAATGCGATGAAATCAGAAACCTCAAAACTGGTCTTATAAATCTTCACAAACTTAATAAACAATTTATATTAGATAGTTACTGTTCAGATGATGAAAAAGACATTAAAAATCCAGCAAATATTAAAGACAGTTACAACGATGCACATATCTTGGGAAAAATACAAATCACTGAAAAAATGAATACAACCAAGCAACAAATAAATGACCTGCTCGTTACCCTTACCTTATTAAAATCTAAAATTTGTGAAATTACACCTCTTCAATACTAAAACAACAACAAACCGGGCTAGATTTACTAACCCGGTTTTTATATCACTCTACACAGAACTGCAACGGTAATTTTTCTTGGTTTTAACTTCAACAACTCTTTTGCTGCTGACCGTAATGTTGATCCTGTTGTCATTAAATCATCAATCAACAAGATATGTTTATCTTTATAATCCTGAACATATGCACTATTCAATACAAATGCTTCTTTAAGATTCTCTACTCGCAAAGAAGAGACTAGTGTTGACTGAAATGCCGTCTTTTTTACCCTTTTAAGTAGATGCTTGAGCGGTACATTTTTTTTCTTGTGAATAACACGCGCAATTTCATGCGCTTGATTAAAGCCACGCCACGCATAACGGGTCCAATGCAAAGGAATAGGAACAATAACATCACAATCTATAGATTCTAAAGGCAGATATTCACACATCAATTGCCCCATCTGATAACTGGCAACCGTATCTGCCCACCCTTTTGCCAAAATCAATTTTTTAAGCGGATCTTTGTAATCAGAAACAGCAAACACCTTCATAGAAAAACTTGGCGTTACATCTATTTCTTTAGAAACTATGGGAAACACTTTACGCTTGCATGCGTCGCAAAAAACATCTGTTGTAGATAGAAAACATTTACAATACGCGCACAGTGATGGCATAAGAAATGTACGGAAAATATTTTTACAGAACGATAATAAAGAATGTATCAAAAAATTATTTTTCATAACGTAAAACAAAGAGACCAATACCAAAAACAATCACTGCATCGGCAATATTAAAAACAGGCCATGATAATTGACCATACGAAAGTACAATAAAATCAACCACTCCACCATACACAACACGATCAATCAAATTGCAACATGATCCAGCAATAATACATACCTCTGCCACAATTAAATTGCCTTGTTTATAATTATGATACGCGTATCCACACAACATTGCTGTCATCAATGCAATAACTGTTGAAACGGCATAAAAAATAATATCACTTGATGAATGAAACATACCCCATGAAATTCCACGATTAAAAACAACTTCAAAGGATAGAAATGAATTAACAGTGCATGCTGATTGCATGCACTGCGTTAATGCTAGTAATTTGGTTATGCGGTCAACAATAAAAATGGTAACGGCTAAAGCAATATGCTTATTAATTTGGTTTTTCATGGGTTACGTTTAAACAGTCTAAGTGATGTATTTTCCCGCGCTCGTCCTTTAAGGCCCCCATTGGAATAAAATGAAAATGGGGTTGATTATCTTATTGCTGCTCCGTGTTCCTGCAACTTTGCAATCACCTTGCTCCATATCCCTTCCACTTCATCAGCAACAAGTGTTTTGTCTTTATCTGCCATCTCAACATGAAACGTCATTGCTTTTTGATCTTTCCATTCAGGCTTGGTAAAGAAATCAAGAAGCGTCACAGTATTAATGCGTTTATCAACATCTTTAATCATAAGCATCAACGCATCAGCAGTTATTGCAGCAGAAATCAATAAACTCACATCACGGCGAACGGATGGATATTTTGATAATGGCGTAAACCGAGCTTGTGGACGTTTGTAGTTAATCAGATAATCACCGTTAATTTCAAAAATAAATGCTGCACCACTACCAGAAGAAAGAAATGAATGTATAGAACTATCTACCATTCCTGCAATACCAATACATGTATCTTGATGCATTAATGTAGCCGTTTGATGTGATGAAATCCATGAATATTCAGCGCCTGTATACGGTGCCCATGTAACATCCATATGCAATGTATCAAACATACGATCAAGCATTGCTTTACCAGTATAGAAATCGATCTGAGCTTCGTAAAATATTCCACTCAAAGATTTCTGTTCAATAATTTCATCGCCTTGTTTATGCCACACACGACCCCATTCATAAAAACGTAAAGCGGTATGATGAATACTGTTATCCGCAACCGCCTTCAACAGATGTGGCTGCAATGTTGTAACCAAGCGAGTATGATTTTCAGAAATAGGAGTTGTTACCGTAACAAAATCAGTCGGTTGCCATCCAATGGCACGTAACACAGTTTCATCAAAAAACGAATATCCATATAACTCATGCATCATCAAACCGTATGATAAAAAGCTTTTTATTGTACGTGTTGTGTACGTTGTATGCAAATCTGATGGTCGTAATTGCAATGCCGGCATTACGCGTGGCAATGCATCATACCCAACATAACGGCCAATCTCTTCTACAATATCTTCAGGAATTTTAACATCTTTGGTTGCTCGGAACGATGGCACCGCAACGGTATAAACAACATTATTATGTTCAACTGATTGTTCTACCTCAAATGCGATATGTTCCAAAATAGAAATAACACGCTCTGATTTGATGATAATACCAAGACGTGCTTCAATAAATGCGTGTTCTACAGTAATAAATATCTGCTCTGGGCATGTTCCCAATGATACAATGCGATCACCCGCTTGATAGGTAACATTTGCCGCATCAAGTAAAAAAAGATAACGTCTCAACGCATCAATATTCTGATGAGGATCAAGACTTTTTTCAAAACGCATAGAGGCTTCAGTTCTTTTTTTATGACGTGCTGAGGTACGTCTGATTGTTGCAGCGTCAAAGGTTGCTGCTTCTAATAATAGTGATTTTGTCTGCGCAGAAACACCACTTGTGGATCCACCCATCACGCCAGCAAGTGATACTGCTTTTCCACCATCTGCAATCACCAGATCTTCTGGTGTTAGTTCAATGGTTTCACCATCAAGTAATGATAATTTTTCTTTAAGTTGTGCTTGCCCTTCGAAGCCTTGGCGAAGTAGGGCAGGAGCAATACTGATTTTTTTTGATTGTAATGCATCCGCATCAAATGCATGCATCGGTTGTCCAAGATCGAGCATCACATAGTTAGTTGCGTCAACAAGTGTATCAATCGATCTGCTATCAAGACGGCTCAAACGTATAACCATGTTCAATTGTGATGCGCGCGGAACAACGGATGGTATATATAATGCTGCAAAACGAGAACACAATTTTGAATTTTGAATCGTAATATCAAATGGATTATAAGCGGTAGCTTGTGCTGATAACTCATGGGTCATAATATCTTTTTTTGTAAGTAATTCATCAGCTGACTTTAATGACAAATCAAGGATGGCAGCAATTTCACGCGCAATGCCACGATGCCCCCATAAATCAGGACGGCTATTAATAGATTTATTATCAATCTCTATAACATAATCACTCAGTTCTATAGTCGATTTCCAACCACCTGCACGCAATTGAGTTTGTACATCAAGCGCTGGAACAAGCATCTCTTTAATGCCCCCAAGCATTGTTGTTGTTGCCCATTTTTGTGTGTTATGAGTATCTTCTATCAAAAAAAATGATCCAACAACGGCATCTACACGTGCTGGTAATGTATAATTTTTATTGCGTTCTGCTGAATGAACGGTAACGTTGGCACCGGTAGAGGCAGTCACTTCCACAAGGGTAAGATTATCTGTATTAAGAGTAACTTTTCTCCACCCCTCAATCTCTGCTGTTGTTCGTATAAACTTATCAACAAGCTGCCCAACATCCACACGCGAAAGTTCGCCTTTGATATGATCAAAAATCCAATTCAATGATATTTTCATTTATGGCCCCCGCTTGTTTTTAACCCAACCTTCACTGAAGTTACAGTTGGGTACCCTCATTAAGATTTACTCCATCAGGGGGTCCCCATATTTAATGGGGGAAAAAAATAAGCGCATGATTATTAAATTTTATATAATATAATGATAACTCAAATAGCAGATCTTTCAACGTATTGCACTGAAATAAAAAAGAGGTGTGGACAAACTCCACACCTCTTTTTTTATATAAAATATATCAAATTAATACTGGGCATCCGAACGGAAGTAATTAAACAAGCACGACGCTCCAAGTCCACCGATTAACGGTGCAACAACATACACAAGTACACTCGCCATTCCACCAAACATTCCATCTTTGATCAGATTACAAGCCATTGAACCGATTGCAACACCTGGATTAAACAGACTTCCAGCTGAAACAATTGCCATTAATGTTAAACCAATAGCAAAGCCTGGAATCATAGAATTTTTATAACGATTTTCATAATTCATTACTAAGTAGATCCAACAAAGTACTAACGTTAACAACCCTTCAATTGCCATTGGACCAATCAATGGGCTTCCTGGTACCATATCAAGTGTAAAGCTATTATTAGTAATCATCATAAAGAAGCATAGCGCTAAAAGAGCTCCAAGAGACTGCGCTATAATATATTTCACTGCTTCATCAAGTTTGAATCTGTTTTGAACAAAACATGCAAAAGTAATCGCTGGATTAAAATGAGCACCAGAAATGTGCCCACCGATGTAGATCATCGCCATCAACATAAGGCCAATCGCAATTGGATTAACAATTAAACTAATTGCAACCGTCAAAAAAAACGTACCGACAAATTCCATCGCATACCGCTTCATATTCATTCCTTCTTGTTTTGGACAATATTATACTAACTTTCCGATTAATAACATCGTCGATAAAATTATGCAAGAATTTACACATTTTTTATCTACACAATATTGTTTTTAAAATGCTAGAGTGTATCCCAAAAAGGAATCAATATGAAAAAAACAGTCATATTAACCGCATGTCTTTCAAACCTTCTTACTCATTCTATGGAAAATCCCGATCAGAACAAAAACAAATTTTTCAGCATTGTACTATACCGAACCACAATTAATGTCAGCAAAACACCTTTATACGATATTGCCAATAAAGTTGATCAAATCATTGTTGGAAAACACGAACAACAACTTCTTACTGATGACATTTTTGATATATTCTATCAACCAGGAATAATGGATCTCAGAGGAAACATCCTTTGCAAACATACAGATGATGAAAGTGATTCCGATGACGAAACATACAAGCCTTTTCAAGAAGAAAACAGATCAAAGCTATGGGAAAAGATCATAGAAAAAGATACACCATCAACAATAGGTGTTGCAGAACCATGTATTTTATCACATGGTTGGTGTAATGATTATGAAACAAAAAAACAAATACCCATTCCTTGCTACAAGGTACAAAGATTTAATAAAGATAACCCAAAAACAGAGTCATGGACTTTTTATAGAGATCACGCCATCTTAGAAGCTTCAAAAGATTTAATATTATGCTACGAAGAAGTTCTAACTCTCGGATTGCCAATAGATGGAACAAAAAAAAGCATCGCCTTTCCTACTCTCAGTGCAGATGTTGGATTTCCTCGAGAAAAAGCAGCAATCATTGCTCTCACAACAATAACTAATTTCATCAGAAACAATCCAAATATACCCAATCACAATGCATATAATCGCATGGAATTGCTTGTAAAAAAACGCTCTGAATTTACGGCATATGTAGAATTTTTAAAGAATTATTGGAGAAAACCGGGCATTTTGATATTAGCCCATACAGACGCAGATCATTTTTTATTTGAGATTCCGAGAGACATAATTGATTACATACTACAGCTAATGTATCCTTGCGCATAGTAATAAAAAGCATAAAAAGGAACAGTTCATGATAAAGAAGTTTTTGGTTGTTGCATCTTTTTTTACCCCATTAATACATAGCATGGAAAGCGATAAGGCTATTTCACTCATCGAAATGAAAAAACATTATTTACAACTAAAACACAACAAAACATACATCAATCTCACCAAAGGACCACTATCTGATGTAACAGAGAGAGAAAATCAAACCATTATTGTTGGCGCTAACCAACAAGGATGGTCATCGGGAAAATTTTCTGCCAACACAACAAAATGTTTTCCTGAGGACAAAGTAGGAACAATGAGAAAGCAATATCTTTATGATTATTATTATAGAAACGAACAGAACTGGCCAATCTATCCTGACACTCATTATGTCTATGAAAATGATGATAGCGCTTCTGATGATGATACTTATAAACCATATACCCGTTCTCCACTCAGTGTTTGCTATAAAGATAAGCATGAACCTCATACCAATACACCAAGCAACATGCGGCCTAAAACAGTATCAAGTCATGTAGTAATGATTACAGAACCATGCATCAAACAAGCGATACTTAAAATAGATTCTGATGAAGATGATAGAGATGAAAACAATAATAAACTTTCATATATTTACGATTCATGTAGATATAATGAATCATATGGTTATGATTCAGATGATTGGGACCAAACTATACAAGAAACTTTCACTGGAAATAAGGCAATTCAAGAAGCATCAAAAGATTTGAAATTATGCTATAAAACAATTTTATCTTCCGAGCCCGAACGACCTTTCGCTATGAATGACTCTGTATGCTTTCGGTACTCGCATAAAGATGAAAAAGCTGGAACAAAACAAACTAATACGATCAACATAGTAATACCACCATTAAGCACTGATGTTGGCTTTCCACGAGATATAGCTGCATCCATTGCCGTAGCAGCCATCCTTAAAAATCTCAAAAAATATCCCGACACATTTAACAATATAAGCCTTTTTGTTCAAAAACGCTCCGATTTTACATTATATAAAAAATTGTTGATGAAACATGCTGAACCTATCAAAGACTATAATGTTATTACATTTTAATGCGCACTACATTTTTATGTATCCTTACAAAAACAAACAAGAAAAACGGGAGCGATAATGACAAAAAAAGTTTTAATTTTTACATGCTTTGTAACTGTACTCCTCAATGGAATGCAAAAAGAAGATGAAACAATTTCTTTGCTTGAAATAACAAAAAACTCTTTAAGTTTAATCTGTAATAAAACAAAAATTCATCTCACTAAAGAACCTTTATTAAACGTAGCAAACAAAGTAAATTACACCATTGTTGGCGACCATCAACAAGCATTATTATCAGGCAAGTTTAATGCTTATACTGTAGGAGCAGTAACTGATTGCCCGTATCCTCCAACAGCATACCTAGTTGGAAGAGAACTTTATTTTAAAGACTCTCGGATATATACGAAAAACAATGATGATGATAGCGGTTCTGAGGACGACAACTGTAAACCATATCCTTATAGCCCTGAAGATAAAAAAGAAAAATTATATGAAGGCATTTTTACAAAAATAACAAGCGATACAAGGATTATTACAGAACCATGCATTAATACATTGAATGGAAAATTTATATACAATGTGTTGAGAAAAAATCAAAATTATACGACAACAGCCATGGGTTATGATCATAATGGCATTGGATACTCTATAAGCTGGCATCCCCATAATGGGGACAAATTGCTACAATTTACTGGTGATGAAGCAATACAAGCAGCATCAAATGATTTAAGTATGTGTTATAGAGAAATTTTAAGAATAATGGCTGATTATTACAGTTCAGCAGACAATCCTAAAGCTCGATATACTCGTCCCCATCCAAAATCTAATATAAATATTGCAATTCCGCTGCTTAGTACTGATGTTGGTTTTCCACGAGATAAAGCTACGCCTATTGCTATAGCAGCCATTTTAGATTTTCTTCAAGAGTACCCAGAAGGATATGATAATATTTATCTGGTGGTTAAAAAACGGTCTGAGTTCACACTGGGTAAAAAGTCGTTAATGAAATATTATAGACCAATCCATGCTATATATTTGTATTGGATACATAAAGATACTGAGCAGGACATTTCACAATTACCGAAGGAAATTATCGATTCTATAGTTCTATTTATGCTTAATTCGTGAACATGATTTTTTACTAAGATCTTTTAATCTCCAGCTTAAGGCCGGAGACCTCAATTTTCGCTTCACTCAAATTGTTTTTTTCGCAAAGGGGTTTTGCAACCCCTCTGCACTCGTGCACCAATAGTTCCCTTGGATTCCTTAGATCATTTCGAATTCAGGCCACAGTCTGCTAAGAAGCAGCCTAAACCATCATGCGAAATGTGTAGGTACTTATTTTAATAATTTAAATAAATACATGTGCGAGTTATCGGGGTGATTTTAACCCCAATTTACGCTTACTACAATTGGGGACCCCCATATAAGAATCCTTCATCTTTATGGGTACCCGACCGCAGCAAAGCGTAGGTTGGGTAATAGGACATGGATCACATCCCCATCAGCCGATGGGGACTAGGCCTATAACTCGTAGGGATCAAAAGGAACTGTTTGTGTATCGGGGGTGTGGGGGTGTTTTACACAAATACCCCCACGTAAACAACCGTAACGAAGTGAAGGTTTAGGTCTCCGGCGTTAAGCTGGAGATTATTTCTTCTTTATAATTCCCTCATTTTATTACTCTCTCAAATCTTAACCCTTAAATAATAAAGATAATCTGCTATACTAAAAATTAATAAATTTACTTATCGGGACAAATACCATGAACAAAATAATCCTTTTTTACAAATACATAGCCATAGAATACCCAAAACAGATCATGAAATGGCAACATGAAATCTGCCAAAACCTTGGGCTTAAAGGCAGAATTCTCATCAGTCATGAAGGTATCAATGGAACTCTTGGTGGATCAGAAGAAAACCTTGATGAATATATCAACACCATGTCTGCACATGAACTTTTTGGTGGAATAGATTTTAAAAAAAGTGATGGTGGCGCTGAATGCTTCCCACGCCTCAGCGTTAAAGTACGCGATGAAGCAGTTGCTCTTGGTATCCCTTATGATCAACTTACCCCACGCAATGGTGGCCAACATCTCTCTCCACAAGCCACTCACGAACTCCTTACCAATAAACCTGATGACCTTGTTATCCTTGATACTCGTAATGATTATGAATGGGCAATTGGTAAATTTACAGACGCAATAACCCCTAATATTGAAAACTTTAGAGATTTACCACAATATCTTGATGAAAATCTTGATACCTTCAAAGATAAACAAGTACTCATGTATTGCACTGGTGGCATCCGCTGCGAACGTGCAACTGCATATCTTAATGAAAAAAATGTCGCTAAAAAAGTGTATCAAATAGAAGGCGGGATTGTCCGCTACACAGATCAGTATCCAGATGGATTCTTCCGCGGTAAAAATTACGTTTTTGATGGCCGCGTAGCAGTCAGAATTAATGAAGATGTTTTAGGCTCTTGTGCCATCTGCACGCAACCATCTGACGATTATTACAACTGCCTGAATGCAATGTGCAACAAACATTTCATCAGCTGCGCTGATTGCGTACAAAAATATAATGAAGCTTGTGGCGAAACTTGCCAAACACTGATTGCTGAAAATAAAGTGAATGTGAGACCTCATTTTGCTCGCTTTGAAGCAGACCAACTTAGTAACAGTTGTTCAATAGATCAATAAATAATATGCAAAAAACAACTGTACACACCGAAACTCATCATCCATTACTGATTCAAACAAATGTTCCTCTTGCTGACAAAAACTGGTTTAAAACGGGTGGTCCTGCACGTTTTTATTGTGAACCAACAACATCTGAACAATTCCAAGAAGCGATTGTCTATGCCGCTACCCACAATTTGAACATTTTTATGCTTGGACAAGGCGCAAACATACTGATAAGCGATGATGGTTTTGATGGTCTTGTTATTCGACCACAGCTAACCAACATTCAGATAATTAATGAAACTATCGTTAAAGCTGATGCCGGTGTTACCATGCCTGATCTTATTGATTATTGCCTTGATAATAACTTAATTGGCCTTGAAGAGTTCAGCGGCATACCAGGAACGGTTGGCGGGTCTGTGTATATCAACCTTCACTACTTCAATTTTTTGCTCGCTGACTTTTTACTCTCAGCTGAGGTTATTAATAAAAAAACCGGCGAACTAGAATTGGTTGATGCGCAATGGTTTAATTTTGGTTATAACGATTCTCAACTGCATAAAAAAGATTATTTTTTGGTCAGCGCTACGTTTAAACTCAAATCAGCAACAGCTGAAGAAACTGCATTTGCCCAAGGTCGTAAAACAGAAATCATTCGCCACCGTGCTCATCGTTACCCACAAGTACGTACCTGCGGAAGTTTTTTTAGAAACTTTTTTGCAGATGAAGTTACTCTTGAAATTGATAACAAAAAAATTATATTTGTCGCCTATTATCTTGATAAAATTGGGATTAAAGGAACGCTGCGTAGTGGTGATGCGATTGTATCTCCACAACATGCAAATATGATTGTGAATCTTAAAAACGCAACAAGCACCGACATTATTACACTTGCTCGGCAAATGCAACGATTGGTGCTTGATAAATTCAATATTCTACCACAAGCGGAATGTCAGTTGATTGGATTTAAAAAATATCCATTGCTACAATAAAATCAATTATTTATTATGATGCTTTTTTAAATCATCATAATAATGCGTCAAATAATGATGTGCTATACAATTGGCAACATTAATTTTAAAATACTGTTCACGGACAGATCCTGTTTGCTTCTTTATAAATTCATTTAACTGAGCAGGATTATTTTTAAATTCACTTTTCTGCGACTCTTCAATCTCCAAATGTTCAATCAAACTGCCAAAAAGAAAATCACCTAAATCTTCATGAGAATTACTTTGTTTTTGATCCATAAATCTTTTTATCTTCTTTTGAACCAAAACAGACGTTTCATACTTATCAATCATGCCATTAAAAGACTCTTTTGCTTCTTTCTTATTATGAAAAAACACCAAAGGTCTACTATCATATACCTTATCACTAATCTGAGTGCGATAAGCATATGTAGTTTTTACAAACCAATTTTCTGATGTTGCAATATCACCAGCCATTTTTTTAAAGATATGTTTTTTGATAATATCTTTATCTTGAATCACTTTTTCTGAAGTAATATCAAATGCACCAATAGTGGTACATAATAAACTTACAGCTAAAAGCACCATACTGTACAATTTCGACATAATTCCCCCCAAGAAAATATAAAATTACTTATGCTTTGTTTCGTGCTCTAAGTAATATCTCACCACAAAATTTAAAAGAGTATAATACATATACTCTTCTTTTTTAACAATCCCTCTTCTAACATACTCATCCATCTTGAGAGGATCCCGTTTAAGGGCTACTCTTTGCTCAGCAGTAATATGAACATTATCAACCACATGATGGTATAAAAATTCTGCCAAATGACTCTGATTAAGCGTTCTTTTATTACTCATATAGTTTCTTTTAAACGCTTCTTTGGTCTCTTGAATATAGGAAACCCCTTCTTCAAGACGCTTAAAGACATCGTTTACAGCTTTAGAATCAGCAAAAAATTCAAAGGGTATCGCATCAAATGCATAATGGCTAATGCCTTTAACAAAATGTGCCATCCCTTTTCCAAATATTTTTGCCTTTTTAAGATCACTCGCAACGCGCTCTGTAATATATTTTTTAATATCTGAGGTATCAGTATGTACCCTTGCAACAGTAACCTCTATGTCATGCTGATAACATGATAAAGGCACAAAGGAGGCTATACACAAAACAAAGGCAACAGAACGCATACATGCTATTTTCTTTATAAACACAATAAATCCCCCGTCAGATTATTTGTTTCAATTTTTCTAATTACTACAATCCATTTCTTAATTGATATATACTATTATTTATTTATACTATACCATAAAAAACCACGAAACTTAAGAATTGCCCCTATGAACGAACTCATTTTTATTATTCATACTATCATTATTGCCCTATTTTCTCTTGGGGCATTAGCTTTGGGACAAGGAGCTCTTGTAGCATTTGTCTGTGCCTGCTGCACATTTGCAAACCTATTTGTGGTTAAACAAATCACCCTCTTTGGCCTTACCGCCACCTGCGCCGATGCCTTTACGGTAGGAGCAACCATAGGATTAAATCTATTACAAGAATATTTTGGTAAAGAAATAGCCAAAAAGACCATCTGGATTAACTTTTTCCTACTCATTTTTTATGCTATTGTATCACAAATCCACCTTGTTTACATTCCTCACTCAGCCGACATAATGCACCTCCATTTTATGCCACTACTCAGTCTAATGCCTCGTATTGTTATCGCATCATTTTCTGTCTACCTGATTTCACAAATGGCTGATTACTATCTCTATGGCTTTCTTAAGAAAGTCTTTCATAAAAAATATATTATTTTCAGGAATTACGCCTCTATCGCGCTATGCCAACTATTAGATACCGTTTTATTCAGCTTTTTTGGCCTTTACGGCATTATTGATAATATTTGGGAAGTTATTATTATCAGCTATGTCATCAAAATCATCAGCATTCTCATTGCTACTCCTTTTATTGGTTTTTCTCGCCAAATACATAGAATAGCAAGTTCGGATTAATTTTAAAAAACAGATATATAGAACAAAAGAAAAGTATATGAAAAAAAGAAGAGTTGTCACTATATTAACAGCAATGATTGCTGTTAATTATCTTTCTTGCATGGAACAAAACAATCAAATAAAATGCGGTCAAAAAGATGATGTTGAAAAATTAGAAATTACTCTAAAAGATCATCTTATAACCACAAATGGTATTGAACACACCAGATTTCAACCTGATACGCAATATGAAATGCTTAAAACATGCATACAAAATAACGATTCAAAATGTTTAAAACTTTGTCTTAAATATAAATTCAGCCCAAATTCTCAGCGCAAAAAACAAAGCTTATTACATTACGCCATCAGAAAGCATAACCATATAGCAGTTCTTAAACTCTCAAAATATAATGCTGACCTAACTCCACGTAATAGAAAAGACCAAACCCCTTTAGACTATGCTATAAGTTCAAAGTGCGTAGATTGCATTAATCTAATGGCTGATGTTATCGTCACAAAAATCAATGAGCTTTTAGAATATCAAAAACAGCGTGCCACCACTCAGCATGCTTTAGATCCAAATCTTGTTATAAAATACATAGACTTAATATGGCAACTAAGATGCCATCAACTCAAAGAAAATGATCCTGCTCAATATTTGGCAATTTTCTTAAAGAACTCCCTTACTACAACAAATAACATTGAATACAGCTCTGTTTCACCTGATTTACAATATGCAATGCTTAGATTATACATCAGAACACATGACATGTTATTTTTGAAACTCTGTCTTGAATATAAATTCAATCCAAACCGTTATCGCAAACAATTAAGCTTATTGCATTACGCTATTCAATATAATAGACCCGAAGCAATAAACATACTCTCTCAATACAATCCTGACTTACTTCCACTCAATGAGGATGGACAAACTCCTCTTGATTATGGAATCAGCTTAGAACGTAAAAATTGCATTGATGAAATGGCTCATGCTATGGCGAGCAAAAGCAACGAACTATTAATACTTCAAAAACATTGCGGGCTCACCAAACATATGTTAAAACCAGGACCCTGTAAAGCATGCGTAGAACTCTTAAGATGGCAATTAAGATATCATAGCTTACATCAATCTTTACTCATAACAGAAAATGCAGCCACAAGTAGCAATTCTGACTCTGATTAAGATAAGATAAAAATTCTGCTATACTAAAATAATATTCAACAAAAAGTTATAGAAAAAGATTATGTCATACTTTACGTTTAAACTGATTCATCAATCAAAAAAATCACGTGCTCGAGTTGGCCAAATCCACACGCCACACGGCATTATTGATACCCCAAGCTTTGTAGGTGTGGGCACCAATGGAGCGCTCAAATCAGTTGATGCCAATCTGGTTTCTGAAATTGGCTTGCAACTTATGTTCTGCAATACCTACCACCTTATGCTCCAACCGGGGACGGAGATAATCAAACAAGCTGGCGGATTGCACAGTTTTATGAACAGAAATAAGCCCATTATCACTGATTCTGGGGGCTTTCAAGTATTCAGCCTTGCATACGGTACCGTTAAAGACGAACTGAAAAGCCGTGGACAAAAAAAAGGTGATAACTTAGTACTCAAAACATCTGAAGATGGTGTGCTCTTCCGATCATACCGTGATGGAAAACAGATATTACTAACGCCAGAAACATCTATTGCCGCACAAAAAGACCTTGGTGCTGATATTATTATCCCTTTTGATGAGTTACCTCCTTACCACATTGATCAACGCAAGCTTATCAACTCATTACAACGCACTCACAGATGGGAAAAACGCTCTCTTGATGCCCATTTAGCCAACAAACAAAATCAGGCTATGTATTCAGTTATTCACGGCGGCATCAACAAAGAGTTGCGCAAAGAAAGTTGTGATGTTTTAACCAAACTCCCTTTTGATGGCCATGCAATTGGTGGCAGTATGGGAAAAAACAGAGAAGAAATGATTGATATGCTCACCTATGTCATGCCATTACTGCCTGAAGATAAACCAAATCATCTTCTTGGGATTGGAGATTTAGCATCCATTGGGCCGTGCGTACAACTTGGTATTGATACATTCGATAGCTCACACCCCACGCGCTGTGCACGTCATGGGCTCTTTTTTACTACCCAGGGACCTGTTAAAATTGGTAATGCAGAAAATAGAACCGCATTCCGTCCTGTTGATGATGCATGCAGCTGCTACACGTGCCAACATTATACTCGCGCATATTTGCATCACCTGTTTAAAGCAGCAGAGTTGAGCGCGTACACCCTTGCAACAATCCATAATCTGCACTTTATGGTACAATTGATGGCAAACTATAGAACTAAAATTTTAAATGATGAAATATAAGAAAATATAATGGTTAAATTAATATCCTCTCCCGCCAATCCTCTGATCAAAAACGTTGTTAAACTCCATAGCTCCAAATACCGCGCAGAGCTGCAAGAATTTATCGCGGAAGGTTTCCGCACCATCTCTACCATCATCAAAGCAGGCCATCAGCCAATTACATTATTCACAACTGATGAGTTTCTATATGACGCACGTCAGCTTATGGGCGATGAGCATATTATTGCTGTTACACCTGAGGTTATGGATAAAATCAGCACCGCTCAATCACCGAGTGGATTGCTTGCAACATTTAAAATCCCCAAAAATCCCTCAATTCATACTTTAACTTCTGGCATTGTTCTTGCGCAAGTAACAGACCCAGGCAACATGGGGACGTTAATCAGAACTGCTGCTGCGATGAATAAGAAAACAGTTGTATGCGTAGAAACAGTTGATCCATGGAATCCAAAAGTGGTACAAGCAACTGCTGGTGCCATTGGCAATGTCACTATATTCAGCACAACCTGGCAAGATATGTTACGCAATAAAAAAAATATCTCTTTGTGTGCACTTGTCCCATCAGAAGGCAAAAACCCCAATGATGTTAATTTACGCAATGCATTAATTGTGGTGGGAAGCGAAAGCCACGGTATTCCGCAAGAATGGATTGACCTGTGTGATGAGAAAATTACATTACCAATGCCAGGGAATTTTGAAAGTTTAAACGCAGCTGTTGCAGGATCTATCGCGCTTTATCTTTCGGCTACGCAATAAAATATAGGAAATAAATGTCGACAAAAACAAACAACCTCTCTTTATGGTCAGCCGTCATTATTAACCTCAACATCATCATCGGCACCGGCGTATTTATTAACACCGCAGAACTTGCAAAACGCGCAGGGCTTCTTGGTGGTTTGTGTTACATAATTGTTGGTTTGCTTTTATTTCCCCTCATTTTATCTTTTGTAAGACTATTACAATTGTACCCAAGTGGTGGATTTTATGCTTTTTGCAGCACATCACTTCATCCATTAATAGGATTTTTAAGTACATGGTCTTATTTTTTTGCAAAGCTCTCTTCAGGAACGTTGGCGATTCATATTTTTACGTTACTGATCCAAAAGACATTTCCAATACTTGCATGCATCAGCCCACTCAGCTTTGATATAATCATTTTATCTCTATTACTAGCACTCAACATGCTCAATGTACGTACGGGAAGTAAAATTCAAAATTGGTTGATGATTCTTAAAGTATCTCCACTTTTTTTAGTCATTGCATCAGGATTTTTATTGCTCCAAGGTGATAATGTAACGCCTGTACATCAATTATGGGAAGGTATTCCTTCAGCTATTCCTTTGGTGCTACATGCATTGCTTGGGTTTGAAGTTGCATGCGCAATCAGTCGTAACCTGCAAAACCCTGAAGTTGATGGTCCTCGTTCAATACTGATTTCATACGGTATTGTTATGATACTGTATATGCTGTACCAAGGTTTTTTTTACGCAATCGTAGGGCCTAATCTTGCACAAGCAGCAGATTACCGTGGCGCATTCCCATTATTAATCAGTACATTCAATATCAGCAATCAGATGCGTGATTTTCTTGGACACTTTATTCATATCGCGATCGCACTTTCTGCGCTCAGCGCCGCATTTGGCATCATTTACGCAAACGTATGGAATATATACACGCTGGCAGAACGTCACCACACTATTGCACCAACAACAATGATGCTGCGTAACCGCTTTAGCATCCCATTTATGTGTGTGATTGTTCAAGGTATCATTATGCTCGCATATTTGTGCATTATGCTCGGCGAGCAAACAACATTCCAACAGCTGAGTGCATTTGGAACAACAATGACATATGCCATGAGTATTGCCGGACTTTGCGCAACATTGTATCAACAAAGAAAATCAATTCTGTTACCTATCATGGGATTTATTAACTGCGCAATATTACTCACTGTTTCTCTGTTTGCAATGTGGAAAACAAGTAATCCAATACCATTGTATATATTTTGCGGAATTATAATTTCCGGCGTATTAATGTTTGGAATATCACATAAAAAAAACAAGAGTCAACTATGACAAAAATAGCTCTATCTCTGATTATATTCAGCATCAGTAATGGAATGTTTGCCATGGAAGAAGATAAAAATGCTGATATAAAACTTGTACAACTACCTTCTCAAACAGAAATTGCTCGACGTTTACACAAGCTAGAATTGAAAGATTTTATTACAAAAACCAATATTGATAAAACACTTGGCAATCAAATAGAAAATGCTTATTCAACTGATTTAGCTGTTGCATGCGCAATGTATATGTATGAGAATGCGCTATCCACAGAATATTTAAACATAGAGTTAGCAAAATCAAAAAAAACAGTAATTGTAGATGCAATCTTACAAGATCATCCAAAGTCTCTAAATTCTTTCAGAGAAAACGTTAAAGAAGCTGAAATAAAATTGAGAGATAAGCGTAACAATAAAAAATAGATCAAAAAGAATGGGAGCTGAAAAAGCTCCCATTCTTTTTCTATAATTTACAATCTCTAAGATTGTTGTATACGCAACTGAGAACGATTTGCCACTTGAAACTGTTGATGTTCAACAGCCAACCCTTCAGCTTTTTTCAGACTATTAATCATTTTTGGAATACTATAATTTTTGCTATCACCATTATAACGAGGATGATTACGTAATGGAGTATTCTCTGCGCACCATAATGCATTTAGACCATATTTATTGCGCACAAGTGGATTTGCACCCGCTTTAAGCAAAAGACGTGCAAGAGATGCACGGCCATACCAAGCTGCAATCATTAATGCTGTATCACCAAACTCATTTGTACAATCTAATCTTGCATAGTTACGTATTAAAAACTTCATAAGTCTAGGACGACCATACATTACAGATGTCATCAGTAAATTCATCCCTCTTATTTCTTGCAAATTATCAAGGATAATTGTTCTTTTGGCGTTTATATTACCGCCATTATAAAGATATAACGCAGCACACGTTACATCATCCAACTCAGATTGAGAAAACATTACGGCATTCGATAAGCGATCAATACTTACTGCTTTTTCCATACTCAAAGCAGCACTACTACTCACCAACGTAACAATCAACAAAAGACGAGACACAATCATCATGAACCTTTCTTGTTAGTATATTAATTTATCGCGATTTTCAGGTAATAAGTGTCAATAAGCATAATACAAAAAAAAATAATGCCAAAGTTATGCATAATTATACACAACTTTGGCATTTAAATTTAAATCAAAAAATAAGATTGCGACTCTTAAGATTGTTACTTGCGTAACTGTGAACGGTTTTTTATCTTCTCATGCTTACGTGGCGCAGCATTTCTTTCAGCTTCTTTAAGGAATGCAATCATTCTTGGGAAATTATAATATTTATTATCAGAATTATGCAGAGGATGATAACGAATCGGAGAATTCTCTGCTTGCCATAATGCAGTTGTATTATAATATAATTGATTACGCGCAAGTGGATCTGCTCCCGCATCTAACAAAAGTGATACAAGTCCTGTACGACCATTGACAGCTGCTATCATTAATGCTGTATTGCCAACCTCACTTTTACAATTTAATTGTATATATTCTTCTTCAAGTAAAAACCTCATGAGTTTGGTATATCCAACAAGCGCAGAGACCATCAGCAAATTCATTTTTGTCATTTTTTGCGAACCAATAAATATAGTCCCTTTCGCATTTACACTGCCACCGTTATTAAGATATGATTGAACTAATCTTACACCATCAACCCCATATGGTTTTTGTATTACAGCATTTAATACATAATTTATACTCATATTTTGTTGCATACTCAAAACAGCACTACTGCTCACTAGCGCAACAATAAATAAAACACGAAACACTATCATCATGAACCTTTCTTGTTAGTATATTAATTTATCGCAATTTTAAGGTAATAAGTGTCAATAAACACAATACCAACGAAATGATACCAAAACGAGTAGTAATACGTGATTCTGGCCACCCAAGCAATTCAAAATGATGATGAATAGGAGCCATTTTAAACATTCTCTTACCAAAATATCGAACAGATAGAACTTGGAGTATAACAGATACCGTTTCTACCACAAAAAGACCTCCGGCAATAGGCAACAAGAGTTCCTGTTTTGCCATAATCGCCATTAAAGCAAGCCCAGCGCCTAGGGCCAAAGAACCAACATCTCCCATAAAAATCTGAGCTGGGTACGCATTGTACCACAAAAAACCCAGTGATGAACCTATGAGAATAGCTCCAATGATTGCAATTTCAGCAGTGCCTGCAAATGGGATATTCAAATATAATGCAAGACCAAAATGACCTGCTAAGTAGCAAATAAGGGAAAATGTAGCAAAATTAGGCAATAATGACCCGATTGCAAGACCATCAAGTCCATCAGTCAAATTAACCGCATTACTACAACCCACAATAATAAAAACTGCCCATGGGATAAAAAACAAACCCAAATTTGGGTTGCAATGCTTAAAAAATGGGAAAATGATATCAGTATCGCAAAAGCCCCAAAAAACAAGTATAAGGGCTGAAATTGTGGCTATTAGCACCTGAAATTGCAACTTTGCTCTGGCAGAAATGCCCCTATGGGTAGAAATCTTACTCCAATCATCCCAAAAACCAATCAGTCCATAGCCTAAGGTACAAAATAGGAATATCCAGACTTTTATATTGCTCAAATCGCACCATAGTAAGGTATTAAGTAACATGATAGCTAAAATGAACACCCCTCCCATTGTGGGCATACTATCTTTCTTTTTATGACTTTCTGGGGTAAAATCGCGAGCCTTAGAGCGGAAAAAACGACGTGAAATGGCCATAAACAATGGCCCGAACAACAAGAATGTTGCTAAAGAACTGAGCAAAGAAGCAACTGCACGTACGCTTACATAGTGCAAAACATTAAAAAAAGGCCAATACTGCTTTAAATAAAATGATAAATGATATATCATACGCTTATAACTCTCTGCCCTACGGGCTTAAGATCAGTTGTTTTATAATTTGGCTTTCTACTTGGCACAGAACAAGGTAAGAATAGCTGAAAAAGCGATTAATTCAAGCTTTTTGGGGTGCTTTTGACGGCATACCTATAACCAGGTAAACTGTTAATGTGATCAAATAATATGGCCGAAAAACCTTATATTCCCAATCAAGAAGGGATTTACTATGAAATACAATACTATGAAAAAGGCGATTTTAAGTAAAATAGCGGTTTTAGCATTTATGATAATGACATACACTGCACATGCTAACCCTACTCATCAGCTTGCAAATATTGATAGCATTATCAATGTGTTTATGCCTACAGAAAAGATCCTTGCTGGGTTTTTCAACTCAAGTAACAAAACGCCATATAACACATTTGTGGTAGAGTTAGATTCCATATTGCATGATTTCCAAAGAAAAATTGAAGCTGTAACACGAAGCGCTGGCGACGAATTATCCACAGAAATAGATGAGCTTATGGATTATGTGGCTCAACACTTCAACGTTTTGTGTAACATTTTCAAAAAATACAACGGTAAACCTGCAACATGCGCCCTTGATTTCTCGGCTGAAATTAAACGTGAATTTAATACCGAGAAAATATTTGGTGAGATGATCGCAAGACTTAAAACGTTACGTGCTAAAGCAACAGAGACAGATAACAAGAATCTTATCAAGAAAATTGACTGTTTAGCACAGTTGATTCAGAAAAAGAAATCTGAGTGGAGCGCAAAACCTGATTGGGCACTTTTTGCTGGTTTAACAACCCGTCTTAACTGTCGCTAAATAGGTTTCTTGCCTAAAAAAACATAATTAAGTACAATAAAATGTATAAGAGGTGCGTTGTAAAAACGTGCCTCTTTTGTTTTACCCCAATGTGCGCTTTGCTCCCATCGGGGGCCCCGTAAAAATCTGGATCAGGAAACATGAACACAAAGATATATAATTTCGACGTAGTTGTTGTAGGCGGCGGACACGCAGGCATAGAAGCTGCTCATGCAGCTGCAAAGCTTGGATCAAAAACAGCGCTTATCACCCTTGACCCCAATAAAATTGGCCTTATGCCTTGTAACCCTGCCATTGGCGGTGTTGGTAAAGGACATATTGTACACGATATCAGCGCACTTGGCGGCCTTATGCCACGTCTATGCAGTACAACATATCTGCAAGCACGCATGCTCAATACCAAAAAAGGTGCTGCAGTTCAAGGATTGCGCCTACAAATAGATAAATTTGCATACAGTTTACTGAGCCAAAAAGAGTTACAAAAGCTACCAAACTTAACTATTATTGGTGGCACAGTAGAAGATATTATACTTAACGCAGACAACAAAGTTACAAGCGTTCGTATCCTTCGACAAGCTCAGGACGAACGGAATGAAGAAGAAATAATTACTGCCTCTGCAGTGATTCTTACTACTGGGACATTCTTAAATGGGCTCTGCCACATCGGCGAAAAAAACTTTTCAGCAGGCAGACGTGATGAAAAAGCAGTATCCGGTATATCCAAATTCCTCAACCGCGCAGGTCTCAAATTAGGGCGCCTGAAAACTGGTACTCCTCCACGCTTACTTGCATCAAGCTTAGATTTTTCAAAAATGGAATACCAAGAACCGGATAACCTCAACTACCTTTTTGAATTTTATCCTCACAAAGTACACAGCTCACATGCATGCTATATCACTCGCACCAATGAAGACACCCATGCAGTGATTAAAAACAATCTCCACCGTTCTGCAATGTATAACGGGAGTATTTCAAGCGTTGGTCCTCGTTATTGCCCTTCTATTGAAGACAAAATACACCGTTTTGCATCAAAAACATCTCACCACGTATTTGTAGAGCCAGAAGGTGCCGATTCTGATGAAATTTACCCCAACGGTATCTCTACATCATTACCTCTCGATGTTCAAGAGCAATACATCAGAACCATTACCGGTTTTGAAAATGCAGTTATTACCAAAGCTGGTTACGCTGTTGAATATGATTTTGTGTATCCAAACCAATTACATCCAACACTGGAAACTATCGCCATTCCTGGACTGTTTCTTGCTGGGCAAATTAACGGTACAACTGGCTACGAAGAAGCTGCAGGACAAGGCATTATTGCTGGCATCAATGCGCATCAAAAAGTTGCTGGCAAAGCACCATTTATTTTGGATCGCACAGAAAGTTATATCGGTGTCATGATCGACGATTTGGTAAGCATGAGTGTTGATGAACCATATCGCATGTTCACATCGCGCGCTGAACGCAGATTGCTACTACGCCAAGACAATGCATTTTTGCGTTTAACACCACGTGCATATGAACTTGGCATGATTGATGAACAACTTTATGCTGACTTCTTAGTAGAAAAAAAATCCGCTGAAGATACACTTGCACAGCTACGCGCTGAAAAAAGCAGCACTGATTTACTCCGCACTTTTGGACAAGATGAGTCGGATAAAAGCAAACTGGCTGAGTACTTAACGCAACATCATCAAATATCTCTATCTGAACGTGCATTGCAAATTGTTCATGCAGAATTACGATATGAACCATACATTACGCGTGAAAAACAAGAAATTAAAAAAAGTGCAACATTCAAAACGTTAACAATACCTGCACAGTTTGATTACACACAAATACCAGGCCTATCAAAAGAGTTACAACAAAAACTCACAAAACATAAGCCGCAAAATATTGCACATGCAGCACTCATACCAGGAATGACTCCTGCAGCGATTTCATTACTTATATTCCGCATTTCTGATTTTACAAAAGCGTTAAAAAATGAAAAAATGGTAGCGTAACTACCAAACGATATATTTTTTTCAGAAAAAAGGAAACGCGTCATGATGCTTGCATGCTTATTTTTAATTGCCTTTATACCTTTCACAATCAATGCAACAGAAACACCATCTGAAGTGCCAACAACAGAGAATGTATCGGCAACACCAACAGAAACTATACAAGCTACAGAAGACAAGCCTTCTACATTTATTACCATCAATAACAATATTAAACCAGACATGCTCACGTATAAACATTGGACTGGTAAATATAATCCTGATTCATTTAAAGTATTTGTGAATAAAACTGAAGTTGCCCAAGGTAATTCATTCCAACTACCTTCTGAAACAAAAACTGTCGACCTTACCTTTGATTATTCATTTGTGAATGGTAAACGCACTGGAAGCAAAACAGTATCATATAAACTCAATGAAGATGTTACACAAGCGAATATTACATTTTCATGGGATAATGATAATAAAATAATTATTGATAATGGGACTGCGGTAGCATCGTAAAAAATAAAAAAAAATAAAGACCCCAACTTAGACCGTTGGGGACCCCAATATTCACCTTCGTTTTCACTACGGTGTTTTTTCGCAAAGGGGTTTTACAACCCCTCTGCACTCGTACACCAATGGTTCCCTTGGATTCCCCCGATCATTTCGAATTCAGGCCACAGTCTGCTAAGAAGCAGCCTAAACCATCATGCGAAATGTGTAGGTACTTATTTTAATAATTTAAATAAATACATGTGCGAGTTATCGGGGTGATTTTAACCCCAATTTACGCTTACTACAATTGGGGACCCCCATATAAGAATCCTTCATCTTTATGGGCACCCGACCGCAGCAAAGCGTAGGTTGGGTAATAGGACATGGATCACATCGCCATCAACTGATGTCGACCATAGCCTATAACTCGTAGGGATCAAAAGGAACTGTTTGCGTGCGAGTGCAGAGTGGT
>CAZWTF010000002.1:0-177554 GCA_964636815.1 uncultured Pseudomonadota bacterium | reverse complement strand
ATATCAGGATTACCTGGAGGGCCATTCAAACCTGCTGTTAAAGGATTTCCATCAGGGAAAAAGAGTTGCCCATTGGTATCAAACTGACGGTCAGCAATTGCAAGCTCTATCTCATAATCACCTTGTGGCAAAGATGGCTCAACCGAAGTTTCAGGTTCACCTCGTACAAAATAAAATCCTGCTAATCCTGCAAATACATTCAATCGTGTTTCACCAAGCACATGATCATGATACCACAACGTTGTCGCTGCTTGATTATTTGGATAAATGTACTTATTTGTTACATAAGAAGATCCAACAATTTTCTTTTTTGGTGTAAACCATGAATTTGGATCTCCATCTGCAAATGAAGGATTTTCACCACCATGCAGATGTGGAACTATAGGTTGAGGACCTTCATAAATACCGGCATTACCCTGCGGCATACCTGTACCATAGGGATAAATGTCTGGATCATAGGTATCAAACCCTTGCCCAAACTGTGGCCAATTTAACGGGTTTGCCCACTGAAAACTCAAATCTACCGTGAGAAACTTTTGCAGTAACGGTCCGGTCAAACATTTGTTCTTACAGTCTACAAAATCTTTCAACTTATTTTTGAAAGTTGCTTTTGTTTTTTTCCACCGCTTTGCGACTATCGTATGCGCCGGATATGAAGGACCATACGTTTTTTTCCCATCACATATTTTATAACCCCATTGATACGTTCCTTTCCGTGGTTTTATCGTAAAAAGAGGTTCACCAGTTTCAACACTGTTATACGTAACTGAATGAGGTAATGCTTTATAAAATGATTTTGGAAGCAACTTTTGCTGGAATTCTTCTGCTTTTACCGTTAACTCTTTTCTTCCATCAACACGGCTCCCATTGAATAATGGTACGGGTTCAACAAACTTTGGAATGGTTCCTCCATCAAGCACATATTGCATAACCTGTTGATTGGCTAATACTGGAGAAAAAATCACACCTAACACAATACGATATATATAAAACTTACTTTTTCTGTTCATTTACATTCTTCTTTTGATTGTTTTGAGAAGGATTCTCTTTTGTCTCTTTTTTAGGAAAACCAGGATGAGGTAATTTGCGAGGCCCTTTTGGCAACGCTCGCCGACAGCGTGGACAAGCTTTAGTTGTACTGAACATTACATCAATTCCAGAGATTAATATCATCATCCCCAGCGCATAATGTAAAATCTTCATTATTCACCTTTTTTTATAAAAATTAAAAAATATTTTCTTCAAGCTATTACAGAATTGGACAGTTATCAATTCCAAAAAAAAAGCTCCTTGATTTGTAATAATCAAAGAACTTTTTTAATAACTCAATGTGATATAAAAATATTTTTTTAACCCAACAATTCCGTTACATACTCTTGCGCATCAAAATTTTTAAGTTGATCAAATTGTTCACCAAACGTAATAAACGCAACAGGAATACCCAACTCTTGAGCAATCGCAAATACAATGCCGCCTTTTCCCGTACCATCCATTTTGGTTAAAATAATACCAGAAACATCAGTACTCTCTTTAAACAGTTTTGCTTGTTCAAATGAGTTTTGCCCAAGCATTGCATCAATAGTCAATAATGTAATAACAGATTGATCTGAAAGTTGTTTTTGTACACAACGTTTAATTTTTGCAAGTTCATGCATTAAATTTGTTTTTGTTTGTAAGCGCCCTGCAGTATCAATGATAAGAATATCATACTGTTCATTTTTGAATTTTTCACAACCTTGGAACACGAGCGATGCTGGATCTTGGCCATCTTTACCAATCAAAATATCAACACCAACTTGTAATGCCCATTGATTCAGTTGCTCAGGTGCTGCTGCACGGAATGTATCGGCTGCAACTAACAGTACTTTTTTTCCTTGTTGCTTATATTGATACGCCAATTTTCCAATACTTGTTGTTTTGCCGCTGCCATTAATTCCAACAAAAAGAAACACTTTCTGCGTATCCAAATCAAACGCTTTATGTTGCGTCAAAATATCCAACAGAATAGTGTGCATATACTTTTTTAATTGTGCACCATCAATAGTTCCTGTTCCAATCTGTTTGCGTAATGCCGCAACAATAGAACGTGTGGTTGCAACACCAACATCACTAGAAATGAGTAAAATTTCTAACTCTTTAAGTGCCGCTTCATCGATAGTAGTTCTACTGAAAAATGAACCCAACTTTGAGGTAACTGTGCTAAATATTTTTTGAAGTTTATTTTTAATAAAACTAAACATAAGAAACCCAATATTATAAAAATTAATTTTTTATAATTATACCAGGAACACTCAATTTTGGCGACAGCTAAAGTAATTCTTGATGGTTCCCCAACATATGTTCAGCTCGCTGCAAAAACAATTTAATACGCCGATAATCATTACCGGTAAGTAAAGAATAAGTCTGCATAAAGGAGTTGATTTTATCTTTGGTCAAAATATTAAGTTCAATATGTTGGCGCAATAATGCAAGCATAAGCTCATCCATATTAAAAATCTGAGAAGAATGAGTAAATAAAAGATGCATGTATCGAGTACTGGCAAAAAATATTTTACTCAACTCAACAGGAGGATGCGCAACGAATGCATGAATTTTGGGAGGCTCTGGAGCAACAAGATAAGAAATTGATTTTTTTTCTTGATAACCAACAGTAATACATGAAAATGTTGTTTTTAGAAACTCAAATATTTGCGGCTGCTCTTTGAGTAGCTCTTCTTCTGTTTTTTGATAAGGAAAGGGATATCGCACGGCATCCATGGAACCTGTCTGCACTTGATGCACAATTCCAAAAACGGTACGTTTTTTACCTTCGATAGCTACAAATGAACCGAATTCAGGAAATGTATCCCATGCCCAACTTTGAGCAAGCCAACCGGTTAAAGAGCTTTCAATTACTTCAGCAAAACATTTGTCTTTGCTCATCACTACTACCTATACTCATTTGTGCTTCTGCCACATCTTCTCTATTATCTATATTCGCCAAATACCTCAGCCGATGGATAATTGAATGCTGATATTCTTTCACTGCACACTTATGGACTGGCGTTCTGTATCCTTTATTATCTGCCCATTTATATCCAGGAATTAACCCATCATATTGAGCCATCATAGCATCTCTTGTTACCTTTGCTACAATAGATGCAGCGGCAAT
This sequence comes from uncultured Pseudomonadota bacterium, assembly GCA_964636815.1. GTDB lineage: Bacteria > Babelota > Babeliae > Babelales > Vermiphilaceae > SOIL31. The sequence goes on along the minus strand of CAZWTF010000002.1, from coordinate 174,403 downwards.
AGAGCTTGACTTTGATTCACCCTTAGGGAAGTAATAAACAGGAATGTCAGCAAACTGAGTATCAGACAGGTCTAACGGCATAGCATCAGTCAAAATAGCTGTTGGGCGTTGCGATGAGACTTCAAGAAGGTTCACTAATGCCTTTTTCATGGCAATAAGTGTTGCATGATAAATATTACGTTGATCAATAATACGATGGTGCACAATACCAATACCATACGCACAATGCTTTCTAATCCATGCAAAAGCATCTTCTTTCTCTTGCAACGTCATGACTTTTGAATCTTTAAGTTTACGATTAGCTTTATTGACGGGTAGAATTGCTGCGGCAGCCACAACTGGGCCAGAAATACAGCCTCTACCAACCTCATCGATGCCCACAACAACTGTGTTTTGGGCCCATGCAGACGCTTCATACGAATTTTTTTTTATCTTGCCTGTTTGTCTAATTTTGACCATAGATTTTTCATTTCCATTTGACAAAGCCGCCCAGATGAGTACAATTAGAAATAATGCAGAGTTTCAAATATTCACTATAGTATAGCCACATTCTAAGGAGATATAAAGCAATGGTTTCAGTTTCAACTCAATTACGAGTCAAAGAACTTTTAAGAGAAAAAGGTTGGACAACTAAGATTTTAGCAGAAAAAACTGGTATGTCTGAAAGTTACCTAACTCATATCAAAAACGGTACTCGCCGTTGGAATGAAGATTCTCTCAGAAAATTATCTCAAGCTTTTGAAATCAGCCCAATCGATTTATTCGCTGAACACCGTCAACGCACTGATGACATTGATAAAAATGTTAGCATGCCTGAACAATCTGACCTTGAATTACAAGTTAAAGTTGTTCCTGTTGTTGGAGAAGTGCCATCAAACCCATCTCCTTACAACAACCAATTAATGCAAGTTACTACTGGCTACAAAGATGTGTTCGTTCCAGTATTCAATTCAGCTGATAATGCAATGTTCGCTCTTTGTGTTGAAAACAACGCAATGGCTCCAACATTTATAAAAGGTGACTACTTAATCGTTTCTCCAGAAGTTTGGACACGTTCAGGTGATATCGCTGCAGTTGAATTTGGCAACGATACTCCTGTAAAAGCAATTATGCAAGTTACATACACTGAAGACTTTATTGTTCTTGAATCTGTCAACCACAAACAACCTCCTATAGCGTTGGTTCGTGGCAAAGACCACTTCAGAATAATTGGTCGTGTTATTCAACGCAGCCAAAAATTTGCGTAATAACTCCTAGATTATAATTAAGAGCAGAATTTCTCCCTCAAACCGGAGAGCTTCTGCTCTTTTTCATACCCCAAAACTTATCCTGTTTTTTCTTACATGGGGCCCCCAATCAAAATTCATGGGGATTGGGGTTAAAAACCTAGTATTTTGCAGGGGTTATGCTATTCTGTTTTATGAAGGGGTTTTGCAGAAACCTCAATGAAACAATCGTGACTCTCAATTCTTAAACAAGGGTCCCCATGTGAAATAATATAAAACATGGGATATAAGTTTCATAGTTATATAATTAACTTCCAAATCATAAAGGTTCAACATGGCAACGTTACGCAAATACGAAGCTTTGATGCTAACCGTACCGGAAATTACCGGTGACGAAGCAAAAAACATTGAAACCACGCTTGATAAAGCAGTCAAAGCTGGTTCAGGGTCTATCATCTCTTTTGAACGCTGGGGAAAATATAAATTATCCCACGACGTTAACAAAAATGAGTATGGTGTTTTCTTCCTTACACGTTTTGAAGCTCCAGAACGTTCTACTCTTATCAACGACTTAAAAATGTTGTTTAAAGTAAAATTTAACAATATTGTTATGCGCGATATGATATCAGTTCTTGATCCAAAACAACCTCTTACGTATCAAAGACCACGTTCTCTTGAAGAAGCTCCAGCTCGTGAAGCTGAAACTTTTACAAAAGAAAAAGTATCTAACTACTTTACTTCTGATGACAGAGACGAAATTGACGAAGAATAAATTATACCCATTTAAGGATTTGATATGACTAAAAAAATTAAGTTAAAAATCAGCGCACGCTTGGTGAAAAAACGCTCACGTCGCGGATCTAACCGTCCAAAAACATGTCGTTTCTGTTTTGATAAAAAACAAATGCACGATATTGATTACAAAAACTCAACATTCCTTAAAGGTTTCTTGACTGAACGTGGTAAAATTTTACCTTCACGTATTTCAGGAATCTGCGCTCGTCACCAACGTTCTGTTTCTGGTGAAATCAGAAAAGCACGTGTTATGGCATTATTACCATACTCAGGACCTGCGTTTTAAGACCTTTGTTTTTTGATATTTTAAGGGTGATTCCTATGGAGTCACCCTTTTTCTATTGATTTACTAGCAATTAAACTCATAAACTAGTAGACGAATAATAATCAAAAAGGGGGTATTATGCGTATTTCAAAAAAGTTATTAATGATAGCTACTTTTAGTTTTATATCAGGATCATCAGTCAATGCATCTGAACCTCAAACACAAGATGACACAAACCTCTTAAATTTTATCAGTGGACTAAAAAAAGTCCCTAAAGCCGCTGCTTTACAACTTGCTCGTTGGATGGAATCAACATACGCTACCAATCATGATTTATCCGATCAATTAATCAATATAGTGAACACTGAAGACACTATTGCAAATAAAACAAAAGCTATCGAGCAGTTAAAACAAAGCACAGAACAAGCAGGAACAGATCAAAATACATCATACTTTTCAAACATAAGAACTATGGCCACAGCTGCAGCGGCATTTGTAATAACCGCAAGTATTGCATCATACTTCTATTTTATGCGTCCATGGACAAGTTCGAATCAATAAATTAGTTTTTTCTTGATAAATAAAAAAAGCCCTGGAGATTCCGGGTTTTTTTTATTTATCAATCTCATTGATGTTTTTATACCCTTTTTACAGCATGTAACTTATTTGATAAGCTTATACGTGAAAAGTAAATATACTTTTGTTTACATATTTTGGGGGTTTCAAAGTGACTGTATATAAAAAACTATTACTCATTACATTGACTCTATGCATTCCATGTATTGCATTCACTAGCGAAAAACGAACCACTCAACAATGCTCGATCTCTACATTTAACCCTCAACGCGACACACAATCAACAATAAACCTTTATAATAAAGAACGTCATTGGCTTGCAGTCTACAATCCTGAAACACATATCCAAGATTGCTACAACAACCCTCATTGCACAATAAAAGTATTACATGAAAACAATCAGTTTGCTGGTTTTGTTAAATATGATTCAGAACTCAAACGTATACGATCTTTGGCCATTGAACAGAAATTCCGCAACAAAGGATACGGTGAAAAATTATTAAAACATGCCATAAAAGACTTACATCGTAAAAACATCAAATCTATTAAAATATGCACGACAACAGATAATTCTTCGGCTTTACATCTTTATAAAAAAAATGGATTTAAAGAAACTGATACATTGTATGGCTGTATTTATCTCGAACACAATACCTCTACTATTCAATCCGCTTTATCTCATCTCATACAAATACAAAAAAATAAAGTACATCTATAACATATGAAAACATATAAATTAATCATAGCATATGATGGTACAGACTATTTTGGTTGGCAGGCATTGCCAGAAAAACCATCCATTGCTGGAACATTAAATAAAACGTTTAAACGCGTATTTAAATCCGATATCAAAGTGTTAGGTGCATCACGTACAGATGCAGGCGTTCATGCCTTAGGGCAAGTTGTACGCATCAAAACAGATTTAAAACTGACACCAGAACATCTGATGTGGGCATGGAATAACAGTTTGCCAGCAGACATTTCTATCCGCTCCATGGAGCTTGTTGATGATTCTTTCAGCCCATTTCATAACGTCTTGCAAAAAACATATCACTATCATTTTTTTACCGAACGACCATTACCATTTACACAAAGATATGGTTCTTTTTATCCTTATAAAATAGATTTTGGTATCTTAAAAAACGCATTGCAGTTTTTTGTTGGTACGCATGATTTCTGCTCATTTAAAAGCAGTGAAGATTTACGTGAAAATACTGTTCGCACCATTGATAACATAACACTCGATTATTTACCACGCTACAAAGCGTACCGCATCACGGTAAAAGGACAAAAATTTTTACGTCATATGATTAGACGCATTGTTGGAGCAAGCCTAGCGGTTGCATCAAAAAATGGGCATACTTTAGAATCATTACAAAAAATAATGGCGGCATGTAATCCCCGGCATACATTACCCAATGCACCTGCGCAAGGATTAATGCTGTATAAAATTAGATATGAAAGATAAGATGAACGCACGCACAAGAAAAATAATTTTATTGCTCAGTATCACCCTTGCAACATGTAGTGGAATTGGCCTTTATATTCACCAAACAAAACAACAAACATCTCAAGGCCCAATCTACGATTTTAATCCAACACGCGACACACAAGCAATCATGGATATATTCCATCAAAATTGGTATTGGTTACTTGCAAGTGAAGAATCTTCACCGGCCTTTATGCTGAAACACCGCACACCTGATGCTAACCCTATGCATTTTGGATCACTACATATCAAAGTACTTTATCAAGAAAATAAATTAGCCGGATTCACTGCATATTTTATGGAAAATGCACAAGAAGGTAGAATACTTTTCTTAGCTGTTGCGCATGAATTTCGTGGAAAAGGATACGGTAAACTATTAGCAAAATATGCTATGCAACAAATGTTTAATATTGGGGCAACACATATTGCATTATGGACACGCGTCAGCAATCTACCTGCACAACGTGTGTATAAAGAACTTGGCTTTAGAGAAAAATTTGATGATAATGGATACGTTTTCTTTGAATACTGGCCAGAAAAATAAAAACTCCATTATTACCTGATGAAAATTATGAATAATACAACAAAATTTAGCTTACAACTGTCTTTTTTGTGTATTTCATCGTACATACTCTGCATGGATCAACAAAAAAAAACATACCAAGATGAATACTTACACATACGCAAAGACTATGAACAATATATTCTTGAGCAACAAAATAATTTAAGAAATTCATCCACACAATCTTTTGAACAAACACAAAATCAACTACATCAGATACTTCAACAGTCTCATGAAGATTTTATCTCTCAAATATGCAATCTACTTGTTGATATACAAAATACCCACAATATCAATACACCAACAAAATCTACATATCATACAAAAATAATAGATACATTATATGAATATCAAAACAACCTGCTTATTCCATTCTCAGGTACATATCATGATATGACTATCCAAAAAAACATACGTGATGTTCTTTCAGAAAAATTGAAATTTAACGATATTCATCCGCAGAGAATAACAATACGTAAAGACAATAAGGTACCGCTTTATGATGTAAAAAGCTCAATACCTAACGATATATACTTAAAACCATCTTTGCCTACAATAGCTATAGATATTGTCATTAATGAAAATAAATTTTTAACACTATCAGATATTCACCAAAATGCCATCTGTGCCTGTATTGCAGAAGAAATCGCTCAAGGTGCACCCGTTATTCCACATTTTATTGCTGGAATTGATCCATTGATTCAAATAAACTTTGAACCAAAACTTATGGCATTACAAAGTATATGCAAAAATAAATTACCCATATTTTTCGCATGTCTTAACAGTCCTCATACTGCATTCGCTATGAGACAACTTATTCCTGATTATTATAATTTTACAAAGGAAGAATATACAGTAGTCTGTATAATTAATGCATGCTGGAAAATGCTTGAATGGATTGATACACAAAAAAATTATAATTTCATCATTTCTGCAGGAACATTACTTCCCAAATTGGCCAAAATATATGGTGCTAAATCTGCTAATTCATGAACTGGTAATCGTTCATCTCTATTTTTTACATCATTAGAAATCATAATAAATGGCACAGAATTGTTTGTATGTGCAGTACATGGTTGTTGTAAATTTTCATCCCACATCTTTTCCGCTTTGCCATGATCAGAAGTGATATACAATGTCCCACCCATTTTCTGTACAATAACTTCATACAACCGTTGTAACTGTTGATCCAGACATTCAACTGCTTTTACCGTTGCATCAAAATCTCCTGAATGCCCAACCATGTCAGCGTTTGCATAATTAATCAGATAAAAATCCTTTGCATCATTGTTTAAGGAATTGAGCACTGAATCGGTAATTAATTCCGCTGACATTTTCGGATGACCAACATAATTTTTTGCAACAATAGATGGTATTATATCTCGTGTTTCTGTAGCAACAGGCTCCTCATTTTCCCCTCTAAAAAAATAAGTCACATGCGCATATTTTTCTGTTTCAGCAATAGCAAAAATTGTTTTTCCATCACTCGCCAAAACATCTTTTAATGTATTGTGTACAGGGTCTCTAGGAAACAACACTGTTGTAGAAATACTTTTGTCATACGCAACAGGCGTCATAAAAAAAGTTAAATTCAGTGGTTTCCGAATAAATGCAGCAAAATCTTTTTGTGTAAAAGCCATCGTTAATTCACGTGCACGATCAGGTCTTACATTACAAAAAAATATACCATCACCATTGTTTATTTCTCCCGCCGCATCAAGTTGCATTGGTGGAATAAATTCATCGGTGATGTTTTGCATATAATTATGTTCAAGAAATTTTTTAACCCCATCTTCAGTCCCTTTCGATGGGGACCCCAGTTGGCAAGTAGAGAGTTCAGTCAACATGCGATAGCTTTTTTCTATGCGATCCCAATTGTTATCACGATCCATCGCATAAAAACGGCCTTGCACAGAGCCAATAATAACACGCGGCTTATTCCCATCATGGTTACAATGTTTAATAAACCGCGTTAATTGTTCTAAATATGTATATGCTGATCGTGGTGCAACATCTCGGCCATCCAAAATAGGATGCACAACAATCATTTTTAAACCTGCATCAACAGCTGCAGCAATTGATGCATATATTTGTGCTTCATGCGCATGCACACCTGCATCAGACAACAATCCAATAATATGCAATGCACCGCCATTTTTTTTCAATTCTTCAAAACTTGCAAGTAATGTTTTGTTGCGCGCAAAAGAACCATTTTTAATACTTTCCATCCATATTGTCATTGGCTGCTTGATAACACGCCCTGCACCAATCGTCAAATGCCCAACTTCAGAATTACCAATCCAATTATCAGGCAATCCAACTGCTGTCCCTGCTGCTTTTATAATTGCATGCGGATATTGCTGCCACCACTGATTAAAGTGTGGCATATGCGCATGTGCAATGGCGTTATGTTTTGTTTCTCTGGAATATCCAAAACCATCAAGAATAACAAGAGCAACTGGATAGATTTTCTTCATTTTTTACCGTTCTTTTTTTGCTCTTTTTTATTTTCTTCTTCTTTACGTTTTCTCTCTTCTTCTAATTTCTTTTTATCTTCTTCTTCTTTTTCTTTTTTCTTTTTATCTTCTTTTTCTAATCTATCTGCTTCTTCTTGTTCTTTTTTCTTTCGCTCTTCTTCTTTCTTCTTTAGCTCTTCTTGTTCTTTTTTCTTTTTTTCTTCTTCTTCTTTTTGTTGCCCTACATCTTTTGAATGATTTTTTACAACAAGAGTTTGTTCATATAATTGATCTAATAATTGATTAGTTTCTTCTGGTAAAATAGTCAATTTTGAAAATTCCGCACCAACTTTCTGCGATTTTTCTAACTCTTTTTTTACAAAAGTTCCAAATCTAGTTAAATCAAAAAAATTCATAGCTGGTTTATGATGTTTTAAACAAAATAACGCCAATTCAACAGCTTGAGGATGCTTAGAAAGCGCTTTCAGTACTCGTTGACAATAACCTTGGCGATTATTGATGGTAATATAATCGTTCTCAAATTCCTGATAAAATAGATTGTTTTGCACAGCATTATTCACCTTTTGATAAATAATTAATGTATCTTTCAATTCTTTTTGAGCATCAATATTTGAAGGCGGCCAGCCTAATTTTATAAAAGCGGCTTCATCGGATAAATAATTATTAACCGTATTATAACTACTCGAAAGACAACTACCTACATATTGCATCAATCCTGGTGACTGCCGTGATTGTGATGTAGTTAATTCTTGTGAATTTTGCAATTCCATTGCAGATAACGTTACACTTATCGCCATAGCAAAAAGATACACTATTGTTTTATTGATACTCATACCGTGCTCCTCCTAAGGATGTTAAAATTAATATGCAGATAAAGTACCAAAGAACGTCTAAATTGCATATTAATTTTAATCTTTCTTACATGGGTCCCAATAGAAACGCAGTAAATATTGGGTATGAAAGAAGTGTAGTATTATCAAAAAAGAAGAGCTGGAATAATCCAGCTCTTCTTAAAAAATTAGTAAATTTATTACTTATATAACAAATTCAATATTCACCTTTACATCAATGTTATCATGACATTGCTGACGTTCATTATACAATCTCTCTCGCTCAATACGATTGCGTTCCGCAGCAATTCTATTTTGTTCACGCATTGCATCAACTTTTCTTCTTTCAGCCCATGCACGGTCTTGCTCTGCTTGCGCACGCATTCTTTCTGTTTCAATACGCATACGTTGCAATTCTGCTTGTTCCCACTCATACAACTCTTGTTGATAACGAGGATCGTTTACCACAATATTTTTTATGGTAATCATATAATTCAGTAACATCTGTGCATATTGCCTTTTAGCGACAAAATTATGCCCAAGCGCATGTATGTTTGATTCTAACTTACTAATATCAGATTTAATGTTGATCACAAATGTACGGAATGCATACTGACCGTTATCACGATTTAAAATAGAACGCTTAATTTCCATTTCTGTTGAATAGCGTTCAGATTCAAGAATACTAATTTCATGAAAATATTTTGAACGTACTACATCAATTGCGTCATATAACTTAAAATACGCCTTATACGTTTCAAGAACATCTGTAAGCCATGTAATATTTGATAGTAATTCTTCAGAATGTTTCAACAATTGATGCATTTGATGAAATGTATGAAACTCCTGCCCCTTAAGACATTTGTTTTGCAACTTATTCACTCGTTTACGTAGAGTCTGAACCGATGATTGCAAACTGTTTTTTACTGTCCAAACACTTGAACGATAATCTTGTTGAGTAAAATTCTTATTCCACACATAGGTAGCAAATTCATGCAATGTTGATTCTGAACCAGCACCATACGCTTTTATGACACGATTCAAATAAACCACATCATCTTGATAGCGCCCCAATACATCGCGATACTGCGCATCTACACGCGCAATCAACTGATCATCAGTCTCTGAACAACACCATACCAGAGCAACAGTCCCTGCTATTCCAAGTAACGCAGCTCCTGCAGCACACATTCCTGCAACAAAACTATCATTATCCGCTTTTGCTGTTGCATTGCTGCATCCTAATGATACAAGCATAAGTACTGCTAGGAGAGTGCTTTTTTGTCTTTTCATCATAATAATTTCCTTCACTTTGTGAATGTTAGATGAGTTTACATAAACCATCATACCACAACCCTCTATTTCCGTAAAAAGGCCCAAAGCGAATCGTGACAAATAGAATAAAACATGTTCGTTTAATCTATGTATTGCTTATTTAAAACCATTTTCTCACTATAAAACTATTTACAAACTGAATTCGCATTGGGTAAGATTATAAGTGACATCTAACATATTACTATCAAAAAAAAGGAATTTTTATGAAAAATACAAAAAACATACTCATGACAGGCGTAATTCTGACAAGCGCATTGTTTGCATCTGTTCAAATATTTGCAATGCTCACTGATGCGCAAAGAGACAAAGTTTCTACCTTAGCTCGTCAAGCAGCTGAAGAATATTATGCAAACATAAGCATATACAATCAAGTATTACAAAATCGTAATAGTACTGATCTGCAAATAAAAAGAGCGCAAGACAACATGGATACAGCAGGTGACCGAACGAAAGCTTACTATGACTTGTTGTTGAGAACTAAGAGATCATATAGTTCAACAGAATTGCAGAACGCAATAAACAAGATCAAATCAAATCAGTTTTAATATATACAAAATAGGCGCTCAATTACGGTAAATGAGCGCCTATTTTTTTATTAGTCGTTTTTTTGCCGCATAAATGTTGGTATATCTAAGTCTTTAGAATCAACTGCACGGCCAGCTCTAACTCAAGGAGCTCCACAAGCAACTTTTTCTGCCTGCTCATCATTAAGTTTTAAAATCTGTATTGCCTGATACCGAACTAAAACTGCTCCTGTAAACTCATATCCATGTCTTTTTGCAACTTCAGCAACATCATTACAACTTTTAGCAGTAATAACTTCTGCCTGCAGAGCTTTGTCATCTTTAATTACAGCTAAAAAAGCCTCCAGCTGTGGTTCATTTGCCGGACACATACAGCCCCACTCTACAAATTCATTCACCCAAAAACCCGCACTATCCAAATATCCCTTACCAGCACGCCCCCACTGTGCGCCAGTTTGAGCTCTCTTGCCTGCAGCTATATCTTCCAATTCGTGCAGAGGCAACATCAAAGCGCGGCCTGCCTGAGCTCGCAATATATCAGCTCCCGTAATATTAAAACCCATCTCTCTTGCAATAGCTGCAACATCAGAAACTTCTTTGGTAATATATAAACGTTTTTGCAACTCTTTATCGGCTGTAACTTTAGCAAAAAATTTATTAAGATCTTGTGACATTTCATACCCCCCTTAACAACATGAATGAAAAAAATTAACTAACCCAATTATATAAATCCTAGAAGAATAATTAGAGTCAAAAAAATAACTTTTTTTGGTGTTTTTTATCATTTATTGATTTTCGTACAACCTATATGCTATATTCAATCTGAATAAAACCAAACAATAATTATATTAAACAAAGAATCTCAATGAAACAAAAAAATTTAATTCTACTTCTTGCTCTCTGGGCCTTTTCATCAAACATTTGTCTCAGCATGGAAAACTTTGGACCACAAGAGCTCTTCACCCTTGCCAAGAATGATTCTTGGGATACAATCAATGCAAAGCTTAATGACTATAATGGCGATATTAATGCCACAAATAATGATGGTCTCACCCTTCTTCACCTTGCAATACTTGCAGAACAAATAGAGTGCGTTAAAACACTCATTAACAAAAACGCTAACGTTAATATACACTCAACCAAAGGCCCAGTACCAACTCAACTAATAAATAGAAGTTGGCGAAATAGAATATACACACCATTACACTGCGCAGCACATGTGGGAAACATCAACATTATAAACCTATTACTTGATGCTGGTGCCGACATCGATTCAACTTACCAAAACGATGAAAGCACACCACTGCATCTTGCTGCATGGTTTGGCTACCCAAATTGCGTTCAACTTTTAATCGACAAGGGCGCTCAAATAAACAAAACAAACCTTGCTGGAAGCACTCCTGTTCATTCTGCTGCATGGAGAGAAAAACCTGAATGCCTAAACCTATTAATTAATAGAGGCGCTGCATTTGAAGATAAGAATTCAACTGGTACAGGCAATACGCCCCTATATTTAGCAGCAAAAGCAGGATCTTTAGAATGTTTACACATATTAATGGAGCACAGCCCCAATAAAAAATTTATTGTTAATCTTAGATGTGCAGGAGAAGGTATCACACCTGTTCAAATTGCTATTAATATACAAAACTTTCAATGCATGTGGGACCTTATAATTAATGGAGCTAATATTAACGCAAAGGTAGAATCTAAATCTTACAAAGATATCGTAGCATTGGCTCGATCTAACAAACCATTAGAAACTTTTATAAAACATATACAAAAATACAACACAGCCCCAATCTACAATGGACAAAATGCTTTATGTTTCTTATGCAATAAAGCTTATAATAAAAGTGATGTAATAGTAGAACTTACTCGTTGCAAAGATTCATTCCATGCTGACTGTCTTAAAAAATATTCTGTAAAAGATTTCTGTATCAAAAACCCAGATAACCCCTGGGTTAAAGGCAAACCTAGAGCTGAAGCCGAGTTTTTAATACATATGCAAGGCTATTCTTGGGATGAGATTAAATATTGCCCCAGATGCAATACACCTTCTGATCTCATCAACGCGGCAAAACTAACAGTATTTTCCAAGTAGCAAAATATAAAATCTTACAAAAAAAGAGGCCCGCAAAAGCCTCTTTTTTTCATACTAAACAATACGCTTAGTCGTTTTTCTGCCGCATAAATGTTGGTATATCTAAGTCTTTTGAATCAACTGCGCATCCAAAAGTATCAGCTTGTTCAAAAAATTCAGCACGGTGATGCTTGAATGAATCTTCATGTGCTTCTACTTCCGTTTGCAACGGCAATGGCTCCAAAACTGGTTCTTCAATTATCGGAGCTGCCTGTACAATCTCCCTGTCCTCCGTAGCCTCGGCGAAGGAGGGTTCTCTAATAGGTTCAAAATTAATAGGTTCCAAATCTTGTTGAACAGACTGTGCCGCTGATCTTTCAAAATCAGTTGCAATAATTGTCACAATCACTTCATCACGCAAGCTTTCATCAATCACTGAACCAATAATAATGTTGGCATCCTCATCAGCTTGTTCATACACAACCGATGCTGCTTCGCTAATTTCACGAAGGCCAAGATCTTTACCACCAGTGATATTACACAATACTCCACGAGCACCAGCAACACTCATGTTTTCTAATAATGGTGATGATATTGCTTGCATTGCAGCAGCACGTGCACGTCCATTTCCTGATGCTTTACCTGTACCCATAACCGCAAGACCGCGATCTTTCATAATTGCGCGAATATCGGCATAATCAACATTAATGTGACCTGGTCGTGTAATGATATCAGATAATCCACACACCGATTGACTCAGAATGCCTTCATTGATCATTGCAAATGCATCTTGCATCGAAACTTTTTCATCAACAACTTCAAGCAATTTTTCATTTGGTACAATAATCAATGCATCTACATCTTGTTTTAGTTTTTGAATTGCTTCTTCTGCCACTGCTGCACGGCGTTTACCTTCAATCATGAATGGTCGAATAACAATTGCTATTGATAAAATGCCTTTATCGCGCAATGATTTTGCAATAACTGGTGTCGCACCAGATCCTGTTCCACCTCCAAGCCCTGCAACAATAAACACAATATCTGCACCATCAATAGCATCCATTACTTTATCAAGATCTTCTTCTGCAGCACGTTTTCCAGTTTCTGGATTTGCCCCCGCCCCTAACCCTTTTGTAGACTTAACACCGATTTGAATTTTATGTTGTGCTTTTGAAGATTCCAAAGCTTGTGCATCTGTATTTGCAACAATAAATCCAATTCCCTGACAGCCAGATTGTATAATGCTGTTAACAGCGTTTCCCCCTGCGCCACCAACACCAATTACTTTAATCGATACCATTGACTTCTGACGATGCAACGCTTCTTGTTCAAAATCTATCATCGCTGTCTCCTTTTATGCCCCAATTCCGTTAGCACTCCATCGGGGACCCAGGTTAAGAAAATATTTTCACTTCACTAAAAAATTCCTTAAAAAAAGTCAGAGACCCACGATTTTTACCCCAACTGCGTAAACTTCGTTGGGGGCCCCTGTTAAGATTTTCAAAAAAAATCAGAGACCCACGATTTCATTCTCTCAAAAACACGTCGCGTCAATGGTTCTTCATCCTGATGCATTTTTATTCTTTTTTCATTCTGTAAAACATGTACCAATAATCCATAACCCGTTGCATACAATGGACTTTGTAATGTTTCAACTAAATCAAACAAAACGCGTGGTTTTCCAATACGTACCGGACAATCAAAAATTGCTTCTGCCAATTCCCGCGCACCCGTCAATAATGAACCACCACCTGTCAACACAATCCCGTTAGTCATAAATTGCTGTAAGTTATTTTTCTTAATATCTTCATTCACTAACGTAAACAACTCACGCATACGAGATTCAATAATCAGAACAAGATCTGACAATCGTACCACTTGTAAATCTTCTCCTTGCATCAACTCTACTTCAATAAGCTCTTCCGTTTCAACAAGATCACCTACTGCAAAGCCGTAACGTTTTTTGATTCTTTCTGCTTCACTTTTCATAATCCGTAAACCGATAGCTATATCATTGGTTACATGATTACCCGCTACAGGAAGAACCATGGTGTGCCGCACAGAACCATTTTTATAAAATGCCACATCTGATGTGCCACCACCAATATCAATCACGCCAACACCTAGTTCACGCTCATCATCACTTAACACGGCATCAGCGGATGCAAGTTGTTCTAGTATAATATCATTAACGTTTACACCAGCACTTTGGCAACAATTTACTAAATTTTGTACTGATGAAACCGATCCCATAATAATATGCGCTTCTACTTCAAGACGTACTCCATGCATACCAATCGGATCTTGTACGCGATCACAGCCATTAATCGTAAAGTATTGCGGTAAAATATGTAAAATTTGTCGTCCTTCAGGAATAGCAATTGCTTTTGCAGCTTCAAGAACCGCATCAACATCCGCTTGTTTAATTTGACCATGTTTGATTGGCACCACACCTGTTGAATTAACAGCACTCACATGTCCACCAGAAATTCCAATATATGCACCTTCTATTGGAATACCCGCCATCATTTCAGCTTCTTTTACCGCAAGATTGATAGAGTTAATTGTTTTTGCAACATCAACAACTACTCCTTTTTGCAAACCATGTGATGGAGATTTTCCTATTCCAACAATTTCAAGTTGATCTCCAATTTTTCGTGCTATTAAAACACAAATTTTAGTTGTTCCAATATCAATCGATGCGATGATTTGATCTTTAATAAGTCGTGCCATAATATCCCCCCTTTTTAGGCTTTATAAGCAACAATATAATGAGCAAATCGTGTATCAGCTACCCATGTAGCTCCTTTATCAAATCCCTTTTTTTCATCAATAGAATGCTTAATCGATTCACACTGCGTTAATAACTGCGGTAATTTTATTTGTGTCACAGAAGAAAGAATAGTAAATTGTGGCTTTTGTTTATGAGTAAAACGCAAACAATGTTCATTCATTAGTTCAAGATTATATGTTTTATACATATCAAATGGCAATGTTTGCAACAAATGGGATACATATTTCGACGCGGTTGCTAAATTATCTTGCGCTACTTCAATGTTAGGAATGCCTGCAACAGCATCTTCAGCAAAAACATTTTTAGGGA
The DNA here is from genome assembly GCA_964636815.1 of uncultured Pseudomonadota bacterium. Lineage (GTDB taxonomy): Bacteria > Babelota > Babeliae > Babelales > Vermiphilaceae > SOIL31. The sequence goes on along the minus strand of CAZWTF010000002.1, from coordinate 159,141 downwards.
AAAACTCTTTGTGTGTTGTAAAAACATGAGAGTTATTAACAATACATAATGGTTCATGCGCAGATATCATTACCCGCGTACCGGAGGGCCGATATGCAACAACCACCTTTTTAAGTACAGAAAATTGTTCTTGTAAGCGATCAATAATAACATGAGCGGCACAACGATCTTTACACAAACCTGCTAACGCAGTGTTGATAGAAGAGAAATAATTATCAGAAAGAAGCGTATCGTGAGTTTGAATACATTGATATTCTTGAGCAGAAAAAAGAGGCGCTGAGTTTCTTCTCAGCCCAATAAAAATTACGGGTACTATAATCGCTACAACAACAAATAATAAATTTTTCTTCATTCTTATTCCCCCTATTTCTTATCTTCTTCTTACTCTTTTATAGGGAAAATAGTCAATACAAAAATCATTTAGACTGAAAAATATGAAGTCTCACGCAATCATGTAGAAAGACAAAAACCCCCAACTGAGACAGTTGGGGGCCCAAAATTATCTTTTAAATCTTATTTTGTTGCGACGAGACTAAAAACAACATAATACCAGCAGCAACCGATGCATTATAAGAAATGTCATTTGTTTTTTGCGGCAATGTTACATGCGTACCAGCTGATAAAATTGATTTAGAAATACCGGAACCTTCTCCACCAATAACAACGCACATTGGTGATGTATATTTACATGTTGCAGCATTTTCACCATCAAACGTTGTAAGATAAATGTTATATCCAGCATTTTTGAGATCTAAAACTGCAGACTGTGCAGATTGCGCAGCATAAATTTCAAGATGTTCACTCAAGCCTGCTGCTGATTTAATAGCAACACCAGTCAATTGAGCTCCACCGCGTTTAATCATAATCGCACCATCAACACCAGTACAATACGCAGAGCGTAAAATAGCGCCAACGTTACGAGGATCTTGAATACCATCAAGCATAACTAAGAATTTATGTTTTTTAGCATCAAACATCTGTTTGCGATATGGAAACTCTTGTGTCCACGCAACAACTCCTTGATGATCTCCTGTACCGACCATGCGATCAAGAACTTCACGCGTAACGTACTGAATTGGTACCGGATATTTTGGCCATACTTTTTGAATTTGATCAAAAGAATGAGGAGTCGGCTTAGTGGTATATAATGAGATAAGCTTACGTCTTTTGGCTTTAAGCAGCTCCACCACAGGGTGAATACCAAAAATAAGTTCGCCTTTTGTTTCTTTGTCTTTTTTCTTGATCATGAGAAATGCCCCCGAATTATTAAAAAAATTAATCCCCTGTGCTTATCAGAAGGTTTGTCTCCATCTTCAACGGGGTCCCCATCAAAAAAAATTGAAGATGGGGTTAAGATATTTATAATTTAAAATATACTATAAACAACCTATTTTGCCTATGAGAGAAACTTAAAAAATTGGAAAATAATGATTACATACAACAAACACTCCTTCAATTATCCTGAATCCCCCCTCTCCAAAACTACAGAAAACAGGCAAACATACCTTGAAATCAGCGTATCGGCATTCAACCACAACGCTGCCTACTATAAAAATATCATTGGGCACCATAATAAGCTTGCTGCTGTAATTAAAGGGAATGGGTATGGGCATGGATTACATCAAATGGCCTATTTATGCCAACAAAATGAAAATATTGACTGGTTGTTACTCGTGCAACTTTCTGATGCTCTTACCCTACAAAACATCTCTAAGCCAATTTTAATCCTCGGATATAGTGATGCACCCATTGAAAATGCTATTGGGAAAAATATCCAATTTATAATTGATAATCTTGAATATGCGCAAAAATTGAATACCATTGGCAAACAACATTCACATCAATTTGATGTACACATAAAAATAGACACTGGTCTTTCTCGTATGGGAGTTCTTGCACAAGATGCACTCGCATTCATTCAGCAAGTGCAAAAGCTAGATTATATCAATATTGTAGGAATCTGCAGCCACTTTGCCGCCTCAGACAGCCAACCAGAGTTCACCACACAACAATACACTCAATTTAATAATGTTATTACAGACCTCACAAGCAATAATATCACCATTCCTTATGTCCATATGAGTAATACTGCCGCAATCTCTAACGTAGAATATAAAGAATATTTTAATTTTTTCCGCATGGGGCTTGGCCTTTATGGCCTTGGGCAAGAAAGATCACATCTGCAAACTGTTATGACGTGGAAAACACATATAACGCATATCAAAACTATTCCTGCCAACTCATATGTAAGTTATGCTGGAGAATACCAAACCAAAAGGACTACACGAATTGCTTTATTACCAATTGGTTATTATGATGGATATAAGTTCAATTTTTCCAACAAAACGTCCGTCATGATCAATGGAGCCTTGGCTCCTGTTATTGGACGAGTAGCAATGAATGTAACAATCGTTGACGTAACAGACATTACCGCACATGCTGACGATGAGGTTATTCTTATAGGATCATACCCAGAAATAAGCGCCCATCATCTTGCAAGTCTTGGTAATATTAAAAATGTACGAGAAATTTTGGTAGGGATTAATCCGGCAATTACACGGATTATCATATAATTCTAATTGGAGTAATCCATGTTAATTCTTGATGGGACCATTGGTTCAGACATATCTGCATTTTTAGCCCGCTTACATGAAGAAGTTTTGCCCTGCAAAATAATGCTCTACGCAGAATGGCTTGCAACGCACTCTTCACATCACTGCAATGATAATCATGATCACCATCACCCCAAAGGCGTAATTTATATGCGCGTGATGCCAGAAATTGCACTCAAACGCATCCAAACCAACTCAAAAGAATCTGGTATAACGCTCGAATATATCCAACAGGTTTACCAACAAAAGAATGAACAGTTCCTTGAAAACAAAAACAATCCCACCGACCTCCAAAATCTTCCAATATTGGTACTCAATGGCAATATAGACTTCCAAACCGACTTTTCTCAATTTTATAGCCATCTATTTTATATCAAAAGGTTCTTGCAACAAATTCAGGAAAAAGAAGAGATGATGTTGGGTATTTATAAAGAAAAAACATATCGCCGCTGCTGTTAATAAAACAACGGCAATTTACTCATTATTTTTAACTTGCCCAAATCAATTCATTTTTCTTATCCCAAGACTTACCCAGAGCTTCTTTAATAAAATTATATATAGACGTAGTATTCTTTACAGTAATATGTTTCCTAACTTCTGGAGCATAGAAGATAGCATCTAGCAGCAATGCTACATCTGCATCCTTATGATAGCCCGGAAACTTATCCTTAAATTCAAATACAAAGCGCTCAATAGCACCTTGTTTGGGAAATATATCGTTAATAAGTTGTTGAGCCATTGCATTCGCTTTATTTCGCGCAAAATACTCTTCAGGAGACACATTTAATGGTGTCGGCAATGTTGAAATATCTGGCTGAACCGATTCCTGCTTCTGTGGTACCGATCCTGCTGGCGCCCTGTGTGGCGCAGATGCTTGCTTTATTTGTTTTGCACATACAACAAATGTAACCAAACTCACCATTACAATCATTTTTTTCATAAAATTCATCACAACCCCCTATTTTTTATAAAAACTACATTCGACTTATTTGCCTACAGCTTTTAATGGTTTTTCTGCAACAATTTTTTTAAAAATCTTATCAAATTGCTGCAGATACTTTTGCTGTTGTTCAGGCTTTACAGCTGAATATCTAAATATTTTTACTCCAGATAGCGGGTTTAAAAGCACATCAGGAGTAAAAATTAAACGGGCTTGGTATCTATTGATATCTTCAATTAATTGAGGATAATTACGATAAAACTTTAAAAAATAATTTAATTTAAAATCACCTGCGCTTACTCGTTGCAATAAATTCCCAAATATTGGATTCTTATCCTGTTCACGTTTAAATAACGCTGTGTAATAATCCATCGCCAGTGGAGATTTTTCAAATTTCTTATCTTTTAAGCTTTGCAACACCACATCAATGGTCTTACGATGCGCAGGATTTCCCCTAATCCATGCCACATACCCAATCTGATCAACTTTATCTTTTGGAATAAACATCTGAACTATTGTTTGCTCTTCTGTTGTAAAAAAAGAATTCAACTTCATTAATTCATCAATATGTTTATGCGGCAACCCAAATATATCTAAAATTTTTTCATACGTTTGACGATCAGGCTCAATTGTTTTACGCGCTTTCATAAAATATTGCCATGTACATTCTGGGTCATCGCCCACATTACCAAAGAGTGCTACATTTACTGAAAACAATAGATCTTTTAATTCATGATCATTAATAAGACCATTTTCTTTAAGTTTTTTAATCAGGAAATCTTGTACACCCAAAGAAGGTGCTGATATACCGTCAAAACGTAGAAACACAAAACTTTGCAATAGATTATCTGGTAGCTTTTTATAATGAAAATATAACCGCGTATATAAATCTTGCGGAACATACCACAAATTTTTCATGCCATGATAAAAAACATAATAACCATCTTTATATTCAACTTCACGCCCTACAATTGCATCAATCATATTTTTATACGGCTTTGTATTATATTTTGCATCAATCAGTTTTTTTATCTCCGGCAATGACATATGAGCTTGCGATTGAGTAAATTTATCAGATTGTATCTGCGCAATAGGAGTAATTTTTAATGAACGTGTAATTTCACTTCCGCCTTGCCCTTCTGATAATGCATGAATTTGCTCAAGTGATAATTTACCAGTTAATGGCTGTAATGGCCTGCCCTTCGAAGCTTCAGCGAAGTAGGGCTTATCAATATTTTTTGGAATAATTTCTTGTATAACATTTTCTTTAACAACAGGGACAACAGGTTGCGTTACTCTGTTTGTCGTTTTAGTAGAAACCATTTTTGAAACAGCGTTTTCAGCAATAGATAGAAAGCCTAAAATCATTACAACAAGCGCTACTTTTTTATATATGACCTGCTTATCAATTTTCACCATCAACCCCCTCTCTTTTTTCGACAAAACGCCTTACTTCTATCCTAATTGAAATTGAAAAAACAAAGCAATACAATAAAAAAGGACCCGTTATAAACGAGTCCCTTAATGATTAGATATAATGACCTACTTAGCTGTAGCTCTTAAAGCGGGTCTATTTATAATTCTTGTATTAGGCTGACCAACTGGAGCAACTTTCTTTGATGCAGCCTGTTGTATCTTTGCTGGCTTTGGAGTAACTGGTGATACTTTTTTTGGCGTAGTCTTAGGCTCAGACATCACTTGCTTGCCTTCTTTTTCAGCAATAAGTTTTTCTACTATCCTATTGAGCTTAACAGTATACTCTTCAAGCTTTTCACGCGGCGTTGAAAAATAAGAATAAAACTGAATACCTGAAGATGGATTATGAAGTCCTTCTTTGGTGAACAATATTCTACCTTGAGTATCATTTAAATATGGGGTTTCAGCCGGTTTATTACAATATGCTTTTAAATATGCATACGTACTAAAGTTTCCCCCTTTAAGTTCTTCCATAAACTGTTTAAAGATAGGATTTTTATCTTGTTCTTTTTGGAAAATCTCTGTCAGTTTCTCTCGAGACATTGCTATATGTTCTAAAGAACCTCTTTGTTTTTCTTTTTTCTTACCCACTTCAAATAAAACAGGGACGGCTTCAGATGATTGATACTCTTTAACCCATTTCATAATAGGATCACTTGCAGGAAGACCACGAATCCATGCAAGATACACAAGCTCATCTACTGTCTTTTTAGGAATAAATATTTGCATCAATAAAGCTTCTGGAGTAACATCAAAAATATCCTTATCAAGAGCTACAATCTCATTAATGTATTTTTTAGTTAATCCAAAATGGTCCATCATTCTTTCTAACGCCTCTACACGCCATTTTTCTACAGAACGCGTATTTTCTACAAATCGCTTCCATGTACATTCAGTTTTAGATCCAACACTGCCAAATAATGATAAATTAACAGATAACAGAAGAGCCATCATTTCATTGGTTTTATCATCGATAAGACCATGCGCACGCATCTCTTTTTCTACAAATTCACGTGCTGACTGATCTCTACTTTCACCCTCAAAACGCAAAAATCTAAATGTATCACTCGCTGTTTTTTTTGCTTCAGGATGTTCATGGAAATAAAGCTGTGTATATAAATCTGTCATAATAGTAAGCATAGTTGCTGTTGCATGATAAAAAACATAATGCGTATCTCTTAATTCAGCTTCTTTGGTAATCATTCGTGAAATAATATCAAAAAAAGGAACTACTTTATCTTTAAATGTCTCCTGAATTAATTGCCTCATTTTTTTGATTTGTTCATGCGCTTGTGTTTGAGTATACAAATCAGGAATTCTATTTCTTTCATTTTCCATCAAATTAACCGGCTGAATACCCTCACGTTTAGCTTCTTCTTGATTTTGTTGACCTAAAGATTTTATTTGTTTAGGCAATATATGTGTCGCGTTCAGCAATATCACAGCTGCAAATATATTTTTACAAGCATTAATAAAGCTTTTTATTGTCGTATTCATTATTTACCCCCTTTTTCACTTTCGGCAAATATTTTATTCATAACCTCATTTAGACGTTGAGTATATTCACGTAATTGCTCTGGTGACGCCGTTGAATAACGGTAAAATTGAATATCTGTTGAGGGATTAAGTAAGCCATTTGGTGTAAAAATAAGACGAGCTTGGGCATGATCAAGATCTTCCAATTGCCACGGAGTATTACAATACACCTTTAAAAATGCATTTAAACTGAAATCACCTTCATTAACACTATTTACAAGATCTGTAAATAAAGGGTCTTGTTGATTTTTTTTAAATTGATTTGCTAATTTTAAAATTGCATTTTTACGATCTGTACCACTACCAATATTCCCTGATGTTTTTTTGATATGTTGATTCACCCATGCAATTGTTTTTTCATGCTTTGGTATCCCAAGAGACCAAGCCAAGTAACCCATTTCATCAACTTTATCTTGAGGAATAAATATCTGCAACAATGTATTTTGATCTGTGTCATATATTTTAGTAAGCGCCATCAATTCATCAATATATTTATGAGTTAAGCCAAACGCGGTCATCATTTCTTCATAGTCTTTACGAGTAGGAATTCTTTGATTAAGCTGCTTATTCAAAAAATAATCCCATGAAGACGAACTTTTCCAATCAATATTACCGAACAATGATAAATTTACAGATAAAAGTAATGCCCCAAGATTTCCTCTATCATTATCAACCATTCCATGTTCGTTTAACTCATTTAATAGAAAACTTCTTGGACTTACCTCTTTGTAAGGACTATCTTTTTTAAAAGTATCAAATCTTAAAAAGAAAAAATCTTCTATCTTTTGATTCGGAAATTTCCGATTATGTACTCGGTTACGCACATCCTGAGCCAAACGATATTCATTTGCAGTAGTATGATAAAAAACACGATGACTATTTTTTAAATCCTGCTCTTTAACCAAACAATCAAAAATAATATTAAGATAAGGAATATACCGAGAGCTGCTTTCTTTTGCCATAAGATTCTTTACCAAGTTAGTTTGTAAATGCGCAGTTGTTTGTGTAAATCTATCTGGCGTAGTTTGATTTTGAATCTCTTGTACAGACCTTTTGTCTATATTATACTTTGCATCTTGTCTTGCTTGAGTCTGATTCAGCTGTTTACCTTGAGCAAGTCCTGATACCCCTAATAAAGCCACACAAAGCCCTATCCAATAATTTTTTAATACATTTTTCATTATCTTATACATTTCCATCCCCTTTTTATTTAACAATTCCCCCATTAAAAATTACTACCTGGTATTATTTTAAACAACAAAAAGGACAGATAGCAATATTTTACACTAAAATACCTTATTTCTTACCTACATGACGAATATCGCTTAATAATTTTTTATTTTCTTTTTCTGATACAAGGCCAAGTTCAATAAGTTCTTGAATAAACGGCTCCGGATTATATTTCCGATACACTATGCCACGACGTAAATAGGGAGAATCTTTTTGCAATGCGTTAAATGCATCTACATTCTTTTGATTGTCATCAATAAAAATCATATCTCTATCGGCATCAAGATGGTTTATAACATAAGTAAAGTATTCTACATGTGGTTTTTTGCTTGGCACATGAAAAATCTTTTTTGTTGGCTCTATATTAGTTGCCTTACAAACCATATCTTTATATTTTTCAGAAGTTGTTGATTGACCTGCAAACTTTTTCAACACTTCAAGAGCTTTTTCGCCATTATTTGGCTCAGCTACAAAAACCTTATCTGCCGTACGGGTAATTTCATTTCCCAATTCTTCTATAGCATAATCATAAAGTATACGATCTTTATTGGTAGCAATAATAATAGGTGACCCTTTATGCTTAAAATGCTGATAAAGTTTATTAATTGGTTGATTTATACGACGTGATTTGCCCATATATTCTATTAATTGCGGAATATGCGGAACAAGAGCTGCATCATTTCTACCCGCATCAAGCAATCTTAAAGTAAAATTGTTTAACTTAGTTGCATCAGTTCGAGCTATTAATGCAGATTTAATAGGTTCCATTTTACCCAACGCCCCAATTAAACCTGTTGACTGTATCCAAACTTCATCAAAATCACTAATAATAATAGGCTTTTGTTTAACTGTAATATTTTCTGCTCCAGTAATATTATAAAAACCACTGAGCAAAACAAGCAACTTAAACATTTTTTTCATGATATCTCCATTTTTAAAAAATACCCCATCACCTATTATCATATTTTTACAATTATCAAATTGTCAATAATGTTATGATTTTCTAAATATTATCCAGCATCCTACGCAAACTCTATTTTTTGCCCATATGCAAACGTATACTGGGTATAAAAATTCAAAAGGAGTTTCATGACGACTACAAAAAAATCCCTATCAATCTTATTATTTTTAATATTTACTAACTTTTTTAATAGCAAAACAGCCGAACCAGAAACATGCCCAACAATATTTGATGCAACATTTTGGGAAGGAAACAAACAAGTAACTAAAAAAGCAATTTATCGTAAAGATATATTTAAATGTATTACTGGCATGGATGAATCAGATTTTGTGGAACAGTTCAAAAAAAATTGTGTTATGCCTACATTACCCGAAAAAACTACAAATCTGGCGCAAAATATGTCGCACGCTCACCCTACTCTTCAAGAATTAAAAAACAGTGCTAAAAAAAAATTGTCTTCTAAAAATCACGGAAGGCTCTCAATTATTCACGTTGACGTTGTAAAATACCCTAATTTAAGACACCTCATTGATATTGGATCTCTCCAAGCAATGCATCCTAGTGCTGTTTTTCAAACCGCATCACGCCCCAATGGCCTTGAAGGCCCACAACGATCATTTCTTAATTATAAAAATGACTTTAATCCAAAAGAACATGGCTTTAATAGAATCTTAAGTAGCTTCGCTGTGCAAGGAGAAGAAGCTCAAATTTCCTGCGCAATTAAAGGGATATATGAAATTTATAATACCCCAGAACTCATCAATTTTTTTGATAATCTTAATATTGCTATTAACCCCAAAGGGGATCCTATCAAAATTGATGAAAATTTACTCACGAACAACACCATAGAATCTCTGAGCAATCTTATTAGAGTTGGCCACTGGAAGAACATTCCAGTAACTACTGGATACGCTAATATTTTGTATCAATCTGAAGGTATCAAAAAAGAACAAAACCTCAATTCTGCTGCTCGTGAAAAAAATCCAGATGACGCCAATGTTTATATTTCTCATCCACATTTAATTTCTCAAGTTAATGTAACAGCTTTAGATTTAAATCAAAAAAGAGGCATAACTACTAAATTATTCAAATCTCAATCCCCAGACAACTGGAAAGAAAATTCAGAAAAACTTGCAAAGGCATCACTGCAGGCAGCTTATGAAGGAACATTATATTGCGCACTTGCCGAAAACAAAAAAAATGTTTTCCTTACACTCGTTGGAGCTGGATCTTTTGAAAATAAACTTGATTGGATTGCTGATACTCTTGAATCTCTCAGAACAAATAACGTCATCAAACATTCGGGACTTAATATACATGTTGTAGTTGTAGAAATTAATGGTCATCTTCAACGCAAAGAAAACATAAAAGCATGGAAAAGAATTCAAAGTATTGCAACAAAAACAGGCGGAACTATAACTTCTAATGGAAAAAAACTCCATCAAGAAAAAGAAACTTCCAAATCATCAAAATAAAAATATATTAAACAACAAGATTGCTATCTTCAACCAGGATTATTAAACGATTAATATCTTCGATCGTCTTAATTGCCATCAAGTCTGCTGCCTGATCAAGATTAAATGATCCAATTGCCGTTCGAGCAAGTTGATACGTTGTTGCACAACTACCCGCTCGAACAGCGATATCATTAACTAGTGTACGAATATACGTGCCATGCGAAACACGTGCTTTGATAGTAAATTGAGGAGATTCATAGGATAAAAGCTGCAAATTATACAGCTGCACAGTTCTGCGTTTTTTTTCCGCTATGGCTTGCAATTCTTGAACACTCATACTATTTTTGCGTGCCATCGCATATAACCTCTCCCCTTCATGTTGAAGAGCAGAATAAATCGGAGGAATTTGCTCATAAGAAGAACCAAAAGAAACCATAGCGGCTTTAATTTCTTCTTGGGAAGGGATATAATCAGATCTAGTCAAAATCGTGCCTGTATAATCAAGCGTATCGGTCAATTCACCACACTTACCGGTAGCAATATACGTTTTTTCCATCACCATGATATGAGAAATTAAACGTGTTGCTTCTCGTCCAATCGCAACAATCAGAAGTCCCGTTGCAAAAGGGTCTAAGGTGCCTGCATGACCAATTTTAACTTTTTCTCTCATTACTCTTTTAAGATGCTTGATACAGCCAAATGAAGTAATATCAACAGGTTTGTTTATAAGAAGAAATCCAGGGGTAATCATTTCTTACTTAATCTTATAAATACGATGCTTGCCAACTTTAACAATCATTCCAGGTTTCCATTCAATCTCAGCCTTAAAATCAGTCACTGCTACATCATCTAAATGCACCGATCCAGCTTCAATAAGTCTTTTTGCATCTGAAGAGGTTGTAACTGCACCCAAAGATCTTAATAACTCAACAATCCAAACAGGATTGGCAAAACCATCAGGTAAAATAACTTGCTCCGCTTGAGAATAATCCTGCTTTTGAAACAAAGATTCAAACTGTTGACGCGCTTGCACAGCTTCGTCACCTGACCAAAAACGCGCAATAACATTTTGCGCCATATTCTTTTTGACTTCCATAGGATGCAATGTTCCTGCGGCAACATCGTCTTGCATCTTTTTGACTTCCTGTGCAGTTTTGCTCAACAATAGAATATAATACTGCCACATAAGCTCATCAGACATAGACATTAATTTGCCAAACGCGTTACTCGCTGGTTCATTTAAACCAACTGAATTACCCAAAGATTTTGACATTTTATGTACGCCATCAAGACCAACAAGCAGCGGAGTAGTCATAGCAATCTGGCCTTTTTGACCATACTGTTCTTGCAAAAACCGGCCCATCAAAAGATTAAACGTTTGATCTGTGCCACCTAGCTCAACATCAGCTTCTAACACAACAGAATCATACGCCTGAAAAACAGGATACAAAAGTTCATGAAAACTAACTGATTCATTATTTTTGATACGTTTTGCAAAATCATCACGTTCTGTAATACGCGCAAGCGTTACTTTGGAAAGAATGCCAACCAAATCACTACTGGTGAGTTTGCCTAACCATGTAGAATTGTATTTAATAGTAAGCGTTTTAGGATCTAATATTTTACTTGCCTGATCAAAATAAGATTTTAAATTATGTTGAATAACTTCAGGAGTTAATGGTGGACGTGTTTTATCGCGGCCAGTTGGATCACCAATTTGTGCAGTAAAATCACCAATCAAAAAGATAACTTCATGCCCAAGATCTTGAAACTGTTTTAATTTTGAAAACACAACCATGTGCCCCAAATGCAAATCAGATGCAGTAGGATCAGCTCCAAGTTTTACTTTCAGCTTTTTTCCACTTTTAACTGCTTTAACAAGTTCATCTTCAGAATAAATATTAACGGTTCCAGAGCGTAAAAGCTCTAATGTTTTTTCTATGTTTTCCATAACAATACATACTGCCTATCTGGTAATGCCAATAAAATGAGCAATAATAAGACCTATATATGAAATTAAATTTACTGATAATAATCGTAACAATGGTGAAAAAAATAAGATAAGAAAAATTGGTAAACCAATAGTGATATAGTTAGCATACTGAGCAATTTTATGTGAACGATCAGCAAGCGCAAAGAGAAGATAGTTGCTAAAATTAATAATAAACGTAAGCGCTCCAAGAACCACATTAAGATACACAAAAGCAAATATAATAAATCCTACCGAAATCAACCACGATGAAACATCTGAATACATATTTGCAATCGGCAGATGAGATACATTATACGTTAAAACCATGTAGCGCATCACAGTCAAAATGTTCACATCAAAAATAGCAAGTAATGCAATAATCCCAATTAAACTCAAAATAAAATGCATAAACGAGTCAGAAAGATATGCCGCTGCCAATTTCAATGTACGACGTGGCTCAGTGATCAGCAATGGATTAATAGGAACCATACGCCCCCATCCAAAATAAAAATAAAATAAAAAGAAAAGACCAATGGGATCAATATGAACCATTGGATTTGCGGTAAAATAACCTAATCGCACACCAGTATCATCACCCATTTTGTAAGCAACCCATGTACGGAACATGTTGGAAGCTGTAATGACAACAATATAAGCAATAAAAAAGGTAATAACGCTAATAAGAATTTCAGCTGTATGTAATGTAATCATAATAAAAAAGTGTAACCCGAATTGATGAATGGGTCAAATTAAAAGCCTCTACCTTGTCGAAGAGCACAAACAATATATACTGATAATTACATCATTACCTTTTTAAAATCAGAGTTATCAATGGAAAAAAAATACGACCATCAATTATGTGAAGCAACTGCACAGCAAACATGGGAAGCTAACAAAACCTATGCCATGGAAAATAATCCAGGGCAATTGTATAGCATAGATACTCCCCCCCCAACAGTCTCTGGTACGCTACACATTGGTCATATCTTTTCTTATACACAAACAGATATCATTGCCCGTTATAAACGAATGAATGGTTTCTCTGTTTTTTATCCATTTGGCTTTGATGATAATGGTCTTCCAACCGAACGTTATGTAGAAAAAAAACGTAATGTTCGTGGTCATGAAATGTCTCGATCAGATTTCATCACGCTTTGCACACAAGAATCCCATGAAGCAGCTGAAATATTTAAAAATTTATGGCAAAAAATGGGACTCTCTGCTGATTGGAGCGAAACATATTCAACCATCTCAGATGACTCACGTAAAATATCTCAAGAATCATTCATTGAACTTTTTAATAAAGATTATATCTACCGTAAACAAGAACCTGCACTCTATTGCACCACTTGCCGCACTTCCGTTGCACAAGCAGAGCTCGATGATCAGGAACAACCTTCATCTTTTAATGATATTATTTTTAAAGACAGCGATGGCAATGACCTTATTATAGCAACAACACGTCCGGAATTACTCCCTGCATGTGTTGCGGTACTGTATAACCCTGATGATGTTCGCTACACAAAATTACATGGCAAAAAAGCGATCGTGCCTCTCTTTGGTCAAACCGTACCTCTATTACCTGATGACTTGGTTAGCATCGATAAAGGAAGCGGTCTTGTAATGGTATGTACCTTTGGTGATAAAACAGACATTATCTGGTATAAAAAACACAATTTACCATATCGCCATGTTATTGGCTTAGACGGTAAAATGACTGACAATGCTGGTTTACTACAAGGTCTTAAAGTTGCTGAAGCGCGCGCAACCGTTATTGAAAAATTACGTGAACAAAATCTACTAACACGCCAACAATCAATTTCTCATGCAGTTAACGTACACGAACGCTGCAAAAAAGAAATTGAATACACTATATTGCCACAATGGTTTATCAGCATATTGCCTTATAAAGATAAATTCTTAGAAATAGCTGACAATATCAATTGGCATCCAACATTCATGAAATCCCGTTATAACGACTGGGTAGAAAATTTAGCATGGGATTGGGGAATATCTCGCCAGCGTTTTTATGGAATTCCATTCCCTGCATGGCACTGCCAAGATTGCGGAAAAATATTACTTGCTCATGCCAACCAGTTACCTGTTGATCCACAAGAAACTCCACATGAAGGCCCTTGCACAAGCTGTGGTGGGACCAATATTAAACCTGATACAGATGTTATGGATACGTGGAACACGTCATCAATCACACCATATATTTGCTACAATGTGTTTCAAAAAATAAATAACCAGACGCCTGTAAATCCATTCGATGATCTTAAATTGCCTGGCGTCAATTCTACATGGATGCCCATGAGCATGCGCCCACAAGCACATGATATTATTCGTACCTGGGCATTTGATACCATCGTAAAATCATGGATGCACAATGGCATAGCTCCATGGAAAGATATTGTTATTTCTGGACACGTGTTAAGTGATGATAAAGCAAAACTTTCTAAATCAAAAAATAGCGGCAACGCTATGGACCCAGTAACATTACTCCAAAGATATCCTGCTGATGCAATCCGCTACTGGACAGCTTCCGGCAGACTTGGTCACGATATGATGTTTTCTGAAGAACAACTCAAAGTTGGTCAAAAATTGATTACCAAACTGTGGAATGCTTTTCTTTTTGCTCAACCACATTTAGCAGACTTCAAAAAACCTCATACCACACCAAACAATATCGGCGCAATCAACAAATGGCTTTTACATACTATTTCTGCGTGCTTTGAAAAATACCAACAGTATCTTGAGCAACATGAATTTGGCTTAGCCCTCAATATGATAGAGCAATTCTTCTGGAGCAACTTCTGTGATAATTATCTGGAGCTTATTAAAAATCAACTGTTCAACCCAGATCAATACAAAACAGAAGAAGTAGAAGCAACACGCTGGACATTGTACCACGCAGGCCTGCGCATACTACAACTGTATTCACCATACTTACCGCACATAACAGAAACTATTTATCAAGAACTATATGCACAACATGAAGCCCTACTTCGCTCTGCGAGCTTCGAAGGGCAGGCTTCATCAATTCATCAAACACGCTATCAAGACGTACAAACTCTCTATGTTTTTGCAAATGAAGCTGAAAGCATAAATGATGTTATTGCGATTGCAACACAAGTACGCAAGCTCAAATCAGAACATCAACTTTCACTCAAAACTCCACTAACAAGCATGAATGTGTTTGTAAAAATGGATGCACTCAGTGAAAAGCTTGATCAACTGAAAAAGCATGATCAGCTCATTCGTGGGGTTACTCAAGCGGTAGCAATTACATATCACACAGACAACAACCAAGTTTCATCTCTTATTGAAAAAGATGGTGTTTGGCATGCAGATGTGGTTATAGAATAGGCTAAAAAACCCTTTATTAGCTTGATTTTTTTATGGTTTTCAGCATACTAAAAATAGATATTTTTGCTCATCAGCTTATCTCTGTCTTTCGATAGAGGTCCCCAATTGGAGCAAAGCTGAAATTGGGGTAAACGAAAAAAACTAATGGTTAATATAAATAACGAAGAATGCACCACAAGCTTCAGCATGGAGCAGTTTCAGAAAGATGCTCAGACAATCTTATCTCTTATGGGATATGAAGATTTTGACTTAGGCATTTTATTAACCGACAATCAAGCAATTCAATGCTTTAACCGTGACTTCCGCAGCAAAGATGAGCCAACAGACATTTTGTCTTTTCCTTTTCATCCAGACCTCACAGCTGGGGAAACAATTATACCTCAAACAGAAGATGATAAAAACGTGGGAGATTTAATTATCTCCCTTGAATATATTAAAGAATTGTGTGAGCAAGAAAACAAAACAATTAATGAGCATCTTCGCACCCTACTTTGCCACGGCATCTGCCATCTTCTTGGTTATGATCATTACACAGAAAGCACTGATAAAATCATGAAAGAAAAAGAAGCATGGCTTGCAGCAGAATTGGCAAAAGAATAATAAAGCATACATCATCTTGTTTTGCATTGTTATTTATCGCGCTACCTTTTACTCTCAAAACTGGCGGACCTGAAGTAGGTCTTGAAATTGTTTATGACCATAAGGGTTTTTCTTTTTTCTTATCTGGTGGTTGCACAACAGATTATGTTGATACACATATAAAAATAAATCCCTATCAATCTTTTCCTAAGAATATTTCACTACAAGCTCTTCCTATTTATAAATCAAACAATACACTCTCTGATGATTCTCTGGCAACTGCACTAGCTGCTTCGCTAACAATAGCAGGTGGCGCATTGCTTTACGTCACTCAAAAAGAAATAGAAAGAAGAATAGAGGACCAAAAAATTGATCTATATCTTCAACGTTGCGATAAGGCAATCGAAAAAAGTAATTCTGATTTTGAAAAAATAGAAAGAAGACTTAATGGTTAAATATTTAAAACTTTTAATATTTAGTTTCTTGGCTACATCTATTTCATCATTATATACGATGGAAGAGGGGATAGAATATCTTTCAAAAAACACAATCAAAGATATGATCATCAAATATCCAATTGAAGAAACATCATATTTAACAGAATTGTTATCTTTATCCAGGGAAGCTATCAAAAACAAGCTCAATCAATCACCTCAAAAAGAAGCAGAAAAATATTCTGAGTGTGAAGAACATTATGCACAAGATCTTAAAGAAACAAAAGATAAAGCGCAACAAATAGAAACGCGTTTAAAAAAAGAAAAAAATACAAAACTATTAGAATCTTTAAAAATTCAAAATTTTCTTATACAAGAATATGAAGCAGCAATAAAGGAAGAAAAACTAGTTATTACTCAAAAAAGTTTAGAGAAAATGTCTTTTCTTATTGAAGTTCTCTATTTTACTTCTACCACTCAAGAAGAACTTAATGAAAATAAAAAACTATATAAACAACTCAGTTTAAAGTTCCATCCTGATAAAATAAAAAACCTTGATGAAAACATAAAACAAGAAACTACTGAATTTTTTAAAACATTTACACCTCTTTTGAATAAAGATACAAACAGCAATCATTTAGTAAATATAGTGAGAGCTATTCGTGAAAAAAGAAATGAAATCATAGATCAGGTAAATAACCCTTCAATTTCTACATACGCAGCACACTTCTTTTGCTCAACAGCTTTGCCTACAATTGGGCATGGCCTTGGAATTGCTTTGTGCCATAAAACCTTTGCACAAATAATGCCAAGATCAGCAGAAGAACATATACTTTCTGATATTTGTGTTGCTAATGCTCGAAGAACTGCCTTAGATATTGAAACAAAATTAGTAAAAATTCCACATCATCCATAACAAAGGAAACATTATGTTATATATAAAAAAATCATATTACTTATTAGCACTACTTGCTATCACAACCCAGACTGTTATATGCATGGAGCATAACACGGGGAATAAGACTGATAACAACTCAGAAGAACAAGAACAAGCTGAAAACAAACAAAAAGAAGCTGATTTCAGAGAAAGAATGGCTCAAGCAAAAGAAGATGCATATATACGTGATAGCAGTGTTCAATATAGAATAGCGAGCACTATGGGTGAACATGCAACAAGAGGGTTCATGGAATTCTGTGCCAAAGCAGCAAGTGATGCCGTTCTTGAAGTAGTAAAACGAGAGTTAGATATCCAATATGATAATAAACCTACTATTGGTCGCCAATTGGAAGAGATAGCATCAGGCATTACCATTATTCATAATGCCGTTAACTTGAGTGATGACCTTGCAAAAAAAGAGACTGCCCTAGCAAAATATTTAACAAACAATAACCCCCAAGAACAAAAGAAAAAACAAGCAGAAATAGATGCTGATATTGATGCTACGCTTAAAGGGTTACGCAACTTAAGAAATGAACACATAGATCAACTGAATGCAATACGTCAAAAACGTAATCCAAATTTTAAGCCTTACGCTGTAAACTAAAATTAAAACCAGGAATCAAAATTCCTGGTTTTTTTTATATCTGCTTTGATAAATAAGAAAGTGCTTGTCGCAACAAAAGATCAAATGTGCCTTTATCAACCTTGCTATTCTTTTTAAGATAGTCCATTGCACGTCCAATTTCTTGCCGAGAATAGTTCAATGATTGCAACGCCAAACTCACATCATGATAATGCGCTATCTCTTTAACATCACTCACGTCAACGGTGCCTGATTCTATTAATGAAGCAACTTTATGCTTTAATTGCACAATAATCTGCTCTGCTTTCTTTTTACCAATCCCATTAACTTTACTCAACATCTGATCATCACCACTGGAAATTGCCTGCAAAAAGCCTTGTGCACCCAAATCAGCCAAAATAGCCAATGCTATCTTAGGACCAATTCCTGAACAGCTGATAATTACTTTAAAAATTGACCTATCAACTGATGAAGCAAAACCAAAAAGGCTCGGGCCATTTTCTGCATTCCAATGAAGATAGCTATATACCTTAATTGCAACACCTTTTTCAAAACCTTGTACATTCGGCACTTGTAGCGATACACCAAACATACCAACTTCAAGGGTAATTTCTTGATCTTGCGCGCATTTTACAACTCCAACAACATAATCTACCATTTTTTACCTTATTCTTATTATTGTTGACAAAAAATATCGGTGTGTTACCTTATCAATGTACTTTAAATTGAATTAAATGAAACAGATCTATCAGCGGGAATAGCTTAGCGGTAGAGCGTTGCCTTGCCAAGGCAAAGGTCGCGGGTTCAAATCCCGTTTCCCGCTCCAAAAATTATCATTCTTCTTTTTGTATCTACTCACATGGGACTACTTTCATGAAATCTATTATCGAGCAAGCATCTTCAATAATAAAAGCTATTGAAAAAGCATGGAATCAAGCGGAAAAACCAAAAGAATTTTCCATTAAAATCTTTGAAGAAGAAGAAAGAAATTTCTTTGGTATGTCTACCAAACCTGCAAAGATTGGTATTTTTTTTGGTAATGATAAACCGTCTACTCATGAAAAACCAACACCCAAGCCTCAACAAAAGATAAAAGAATGTCGTTCGCCGTTTATTGCATCTTCACCTAAAAACTCTCCTGTACGTCCAAGCTACACAGAAAATAAACCATCTGTATCCAAAGCTGCAGAAGACAAAATGATCAACAGAGCTCCTGCAAAACCTACTGCACAACCCACACAAAAACCATTCCCATCTGCCAAGACTACGGAAGACAGGCAAGCTCATCATAAACAATCAGCACCTCACGCAAAACATGACAGTCAACCAAGTCAGCAGAAAGCACATGTTGCAGAAAAAATTCAACAGCCTGCAGTTGCTGATATAGAAAATAAAGCACGCCGTACTCCTACAACATGGAATGATACAATGATTACTACAGCTCATAACTGGCTTAAGCAAACATTGTCACTCATGGGACTACCTGCTGTTGGTTTTAATTCAGAAGTTGCTGGTAAAAACTTGAAACTTACTTTTAATGCCCCTTTAATTGCTGATCCTATGCAAGAAAAACAACTATTCCGCAGCTTTGCACATCTCATTGTTTCTTCTTTACGCAATCAGTACAAACAAGAAATCAAAAACCTTAAGGTTGTTTTGATTCGTCCAGAATAAAAGATCATGCAGTACGCAACTTCCAATGACGCTATTATCGCCCAATGCACACCACAAGGTAGTGGTGCTATTGCTTTATTGCGACTATCAGGTGACAACGCATTCCAAGTTGCTGATATAATAAGCAAGCTTCCGGGAAATAAAATAATCAGCGCATTACCAACGCACACCATTCAATATGGATGGGTAGTTGATCGTAACGGTACTCGTATCGATCAAGTGCTTTTTTTGTTAATGCGGGCTCCGCATACATTCACCGGCGATGATACAGTAGAAATCACCTGTCACAACAATCCCTTTATTATTCAAAATATTATTCAAGCAGCTCTCGCTGCTGGTGCACGTCTTGCACAAGAAGGTGAATTTTCACGCCGTGCTGTTGGCAACAATAAGATTGATATCATTCAAGCAGAAGCTATTAATGATCTTATTCATGCAAACACACAACTTGCACTCAAGCAATCATTATCACAACTTGAGGGTAGTTTTTCACACTGGATTACAACCATAGAAAAACAACTCATTAAAGCACTGGCATTATCAGATGCAAGTTTTGAATTTCTTGATGAAGAAGACATGGAATTCAATATACAGATCAAAGAGATCATTGATTCGGTGTTTACTACAATTACCAACCTTAAAAGCACCTTTAACCAACAACAACAGATTAGAAATGGTATTCGCGTTGCCATCATTGGCTCAGTTAACGCAGGTAAATCATCTCTGTTTAATGCATTACTTAATCAAGAACGCGCTATTGTAACTAACATCGCCGGCACCACGCGCGATGCGATTGAAGCTGGACTCTATAAAAACAACAACTATTGGACCCTTATTGATACCGCGGGATTACGTACCACTGATGATATTGTTGAGCAAATGGGAATCTCTCGCTCACATACAGAAGCTCAAAAAGCTGATATTATCCTGCTTGTCTTTGATGGTTCACAGCAACTTAACATCGCTGAAAGCGCTGTTTACCAAAGCTTACTTGATACCTATGCTGATAAAATTATTATCGTCAACAATAAAGCAGATCTTCCTCAAACAAATAACCCTATCCTTAGTCACAGATCAATGCTTCCGGTCTGCACAGCAGACGGAATAAGTATTGAATCTGTTAAATCAGCAATTCAAGACAAAATAAGCTCACTATTTGCATCAATCGGATCACCATTCCTTCTTAATCAACGTCACTACAACAACTTACTTTCTTTAGAAACCAAGCTTGCTGCAACCAAAAATCTTCTTGGTGACACAACAAGCTACGAAATCGTCTCTTATCATCTTCAAGACGCCCTCACTACCCTTTCTGAATTAACCGGAAAAACTATTACTGAAGCCGGTATGGATGCAGTGTTCCGTGAATTTTGCATTGGTAAGTAATATAGATAAACAGAAAATATTTACAAAAATCATTCTAATACTCTATGTCAATTTGTTATATTAAATTTGAAATAATAATGAATTTTGTATAAAAAAGGGGTATTAATATGAAATTGCTCAAAAATAGTATCGTTATTTTAGCGCTGTTTTCTGTTGGATTAACACAAACAAAACAAGTAACTAAAGCAACCACTCCAACAAAAGCTATTCAACCAAAACCAATCAACATTACTCCTACACCTAAGCCAACACCAATTAACAAACCTTCAACATTTAACCTCGGTACATTTACATGTATGTCAGCATCAGTGTTACCAGTATATACGCAAAACCAGCAGGAATACGTCATTTTAACAAGAGAATCAAGAGGTAATCCACAAGAACAGGGTGGAAAACTACACACTTATGATGATTTTAGTGGCGCATGTGAAGCAGAAGACAAATATGAACCACTGCTTTCTGCCGCAAGAGAATTTCATGAAGAAGGTAATTTAAAGAAAACATTAGGATGGAGTTTAAATGAAACAATAAACTTTGTAAAAAATAATACAAAAGAAGTTATTGTTTATACAAAAGACATAGATAAAAATATTCCAGGGAGCAGACAAATAAAAAATGTCACTTATGTTGTTAACTTTGATAAATATAAAGACAAATTATTTAATAACTTTTATCCGGTTATTGAAAAAGAAATAGCTTATTATAAAAAAGCAGGTAAAAGTTTAAGACAGGTTACTTTAGAAAAAGATAAAATAGCTGCTGTAGCATTCAATGACTTAAAAGAAGCAATCAGCTATCAAAAAATTATCAGTGGGGCATCCCCTGTTCGAGTACAAGCTCTTGTAAGAGATGAAAAAACAAAGAAATTTAACAAAGAAAAAATTGTATTACGACCATTTTTAGCTATAAAATTACATTCACACTTCCTTAATTTGTCATATGAACAAGGCGAAAACAGTACAATAAAACATTACCATTAATATTTCACAAACACTGTTCATCTTGGGAATATAGCTTTAAAAAAAAAGGAATGTTAATGCTACGCAGCAAACGATTATGGTTACCTGTACTCATTGCCCTCAACATTGCCTTCCTTGCCCTCAGTAAAGAGCAAACGTTTAGGCTTTCTGCGTTTGATCATTTATCAGCTGCTGTATTACCCACCTTTACCCAACGCAATATAAAATGGGCAATTTTGAGCAGAGAAGGATATGGCTCAAGTAAACATACATATGATTCATTCAGTGGTGGCAAAGACAAAGGTGAAACTCATCCTATGCAAACTGCTGCACATGAATTTCTGCAAGAAGCAATTTTAGAACTTGTACTCAATTGGAATCTTGAGAATGTAGAGATTTTTATTAATCCAAAAAATGAAAACACATGGGTTGTTGTAGCTTATGAAAGAGACCTCAACCCTAATAACACAAAAAGTAGAGCAATTCGCAATGCTACATATATCGTCAATTTTAATAGACATAAAACTAAACTGTTTAATACATTTTATGACGCTCGTGAACAAGAAATGGTACGGTATGAAACGGCAAAGACTCCAAGTAGATATCGTGTAACAACAGAAAAAGATCGTTTAGCAAAAGTGCGTTGGACAGCACTTGAAAAAGCAATTATTAATCAACAAAACAAAAATGATCCCGTGAGCGTGTCAGCATATGTCCTTGACCCTGAAACACGTAAGTTTAATAAAGAAATTATTACATTGCGACCAATCTTGGTTACCACCCTGCGCCCATTCTTTCTTAATCGCGCATGGGAACAAGGTGAAAATGAAAAAATAAGATACTACAACCCGTCCTTCGAAGCTTCATCCGAAGGAGAAGCGCAGTAGGATGAATAAAAAGAAAGTTCTTGTTTTTACAAGCTCAGGCGGAGGTGGGCATTTATCAGCAACTGCTGCACTTGAACATTATTTAAACCCTCATTATGACGTACAATCAGTTCATATTTTTAAACTATTATCACACTTTGACCCTATTCGAGTGATAACTTTTAATAAATATTCATGCGAAGAACTTTTTAATAAGCTTTTACCTAAAAAATATTGCAAACTTATTACGGTTATTTCAAATGTAGGCACGCAATACATTTATCGTAGAAGAAAAAATATTCACAAAAATCTCCGTGACTATTGTATACAAAATAAACCAGAGTTAATTATTTCTGTTATTCCTATCATGAACTATATCATTCTTGATATTGCACAAGAATTAAACATCCCTTTTATTGTAATCCCTACAGATTTAAACGTGACAATGTATATTCAACACATCATAAAACCAACATATAAACAGTTTTATATTGGATTGCCTTTTACCAATAAAGAGTTAACACAACCAATCAAAAAAGCACGCATATCTGATGAACATATTATTATCCTTGGCGCACCGCTCAAAGCAGACTTTTTTACGCATAAAAACAAAGATGAATTAAAAGAACAATACGCTATTGATACAGACAAACCTGTTATTATGATTCTTATGGGTGCACGTGGATCTTGTGAAGCTGAAAAATATACAGAAAGACTTCTACTTCTTAAAACACCTGTGCAGCTTATTGTATGCATTGGAAAACATCAAAAAAGCAAAGAAAAACTTGAACGGTTTATAGTACCTTCTCATATCAGCATGACTGTTGTTGAATTTACTCCACACATTGCTGATTATATGGCAATGGCTGACATACTCATATCAAAATCAGGAAGTCAAAGTGTATGCGAAGCTTTATACATGAATACTCCTATCTTTCTTGATGCTACATCTGGATTGGTACCGTGGGAACACTTTAATCACACCTTTATCACAAAACACAAATTTGGTAATCAAATAAAAAAATATAAACAGATTGTTCCGCGCATATCAACGCTCCTTAATCATCCGGAGAAATTACATACTTATGGGAATAATTTAGAGAAGTTGGAAAAAAAAGATTTTGAGGATGAATTGCATAAGTTATTACATAAAATATTTGCATAAAAAAATCCGCACCTTTTACAGTGCGGATTTCATAATTTCTATGTATGTGCAAATTACGCGTAAAGTACACGAACTTCAACACGACGATTCGGGTTACGTTCTTGGCGAGTTTTGCCTTCAGTTAACGGACATTCCTGACCACGACCAACCACTTTAATAGCGCTTCTATCAATACCTGCTGCTACAAAAAGATCTGCTACAGTTTTTGCGCGTTTTTCTGAAAGAGCCAAGTTATATGCACGATCGCCTTCTTGGCATGTATGACCTTCAATCACAACAGTTGGTTGAGCTTCTCCAGCTTCTGCAACTAACTGTCTTACTTGTTCAATATCATAATTTAATGATGCTTTTTGATCTTCTCTTACGCCATAATGGTTGAATGAGAAGTACAGCTTTCTGAATTCATCATCTGTTTGTGCATCTATCCAAGAATATTCTTCATCTTCGTCCATATCTCCAAGAATATCTTCAAGATCGATCTCATCTTCATCATCTTCATCTTCTTCAGGGAATTCAAAGCTTGCAATGTCTTCGTCAGTCAATTCATCGATATCGTCCAAATCTTCGTCATCTAAATCTTCAATTTCACCGTCTAATTGCATGTATTTTTCAACATTCGTTCTTTTTGATGGGCGAGATGATTCTTGTTTTTGTCTATTACCACAACCAGGGAGAGCTACAACTAATGCTATGACCAAAAGAGACAGTTTCTTCATACAACTTCCTTAAAAATAGATTCTTTAACTTCAATTTACTCAATGTTCATCAGAATCTAGCACATTTTTGACCATTTTTCTACCCAATTTTAAACATAACCTGTATATTAGAAGATAAAGGCTCATATAAAGATGACTTCTATAAAAAAGATAACAAGACCCTCTATCTCATAGCATTATGAAAAAAATTATTATAAATGACAATCCGTGGCAAGTGCGCATAGCCATTATGACCGACGGAAAGCTACAAAACATCTATTTCTCTGCCCCAACTCATGAAGTACTTGAACGGGCCTATTTTAAGGGAATTGTTACCAAAGTACTTCCTGGCATTCAAACGGCGTTTATTGAATTTGGCCAACAGAAAGCAGGCTTTCTGCATATATCGGAAATCGATAGAGAATTGGCCGTGCAAAAAATGAGCGATCAGCTTGATGAAGATGAAGATGAACCTAAAATAGAGAAAAAAGTCTCTCAAAAAAGAGATATCAGCAAAATCCTGAGAGAAAATGAACCAATCTTGGTGCAAGTCAGTAAAGAACCCGTATATGAAAAAGGTGCAAAACTAACCACCTGTTTTACGCTACCCGGTAGATTTATTGTTCTCATGCCTAACATTCCTCGCATTGGCGTTTCAAAAAAAATTGAAAATCGTGACGAACGTATTCGCCTCAAAACTATCATTAAAGAGCATTTACCAGAAGGTATGGGCGCAATTATTAGAACAACCTCTGATGGTCGGGCTGATAGAGATCTTATACAGGATCTTAATTACTTGGTACAAGAATGGCATAGCATAGAGAAAAAATTTGCTACCGCAAAACCTTCAGAAAAACTTCACAAAGATTTACCTTTAGTGCTTCAAATTGTACGTGATCACCTTGATAGTGATGTTGAAGCAATTATCACCGATTCAAACAAAAGCCAAAGCGAACTATATAAATTTGCCAAAGAAATCGCGCCAGAATATGCGCACGTTATTCAAGCATACGATAATAACGTCAATATTTTTTCTGCATACGGTATTGAAAAACAGATTGAACAAGCACTCAAGAAAAAAGTTTCTCTTAAATCTGGTGGCTCAATTATTATTGAATCAACAGAAGCAATGACTGTTGTTGATGTTAATACAGGACGATTTATTGGAAAAACAAATCTTGAAGAAACTATTTTTAAAACAAACATAGAAGCTGCGGAAGAAGTTGTTCAACAACTACGATTACGCAATATCGGTGGCCTGATTGTTATTGATTTTATTGATATGGGAATCATCGCCAATCGAGAAAAAGTTTTCAGTTTCTTTGAAAAGGTTTTAAAAGAAAGAGACAAGTTCCAATCGGTAGTACTTAAAATATCAGAATTTGGGCTTGTTCAAATGACACGTAAACGATCAGGCAAAACACTTGTTCAACAGTTAACATCCAGCTGTTATACATGTCATGGATCAGGGTTTGTTAAATCATACCAAACTGAATCTTATGAAATATTACGATCTATTCAAGATGAACTGCATACATTACCAAGCAACAAAAAAATTGAAATTCATTTAAATTCTCATATATTCAACTACATCACTACAATTGAATATGATGCAATTTTAAAATTGGAAGAGATGTATAACGTTAAGATTACACTCACGGTCAATAAAGATATTGCTTTTGATAAATACAAAATCGAAAAAAAATAATAAAAAACGGACTATTTTATGGCAGAACATATCACAACGGTACTTGATAAGTACCCTTCTTATGAAGCAACTATTGGCATGGAAGTCCATGTTCAACTTACCACTAACACAAAGATATTTTGTACATGCCCTAATAGCATAGCAAAAGACCCTAATACCAACATATGCCAAATCTGTGCTGGATATCCTGGTGCAATGCCAATGCTCAATAAAAAAGTAGTAGATTTTGCAATTTTAGCAGGTCTAGCAACCAACTGCACCATTAATCAAACATCCACATTTGATCGTAAACATTACTTTTATCCTGATTTACCAAAAAACTTTCAGATCACTCAGCAAGCTGATCCTATTTGCACAGATGGTCACATCACTATCAAATTAGAAGATGGCAACACCAAAGATATTCGTTTAATCCGTATTCATATTGAAGAAGATGCGGGTAAAAATATTCACTCAAGTTATAGCAATGAAAGCTTTGTTGATTTAAATCGCGCTGGTACACCACTGCTAGAAATTGTCAGTCATCCTGATATTTCATCAACTGCTGAACTGCGTGCATATCTTAAAACGTTGCGCTCCATTGTACAATATTTAGGGATTTGCACCGGCAATATGGAAGAAGGTTCGTTCCGCGCAGATACTAATATTTCCGTACGCAAAAAGGGGCAAACCGCACTTGGCACCAAATGTGAACTTAAAAATATTAATTCATTCAAGTTTATCACCGATGCTACTGAGCATGAATTAGAACGTCAAATTGAAATCCTTGAGGCTGGCGGCAAAGTACGATCAGAAACCCGCCTGTGGGATTCAAAAGCAAAAACAACAATCATGATGCGTTCAAAAGAAGAAACTGCAGATTATCGTTTCTTCCAAGAACCAGATTTACCAATTATCTCTATCAGCGACGATCGTCTTGCTGCAGCAAAAAACAGTATGCCTGAACTACCGCTCGCTAAATTTGAACGCTTTACCAAAGAATTTGGTTTACATGATTATGAAGCAGATATTTTAATTGAAGACATTGATCTTGCAAATTATTTTGATAAAGCGCGTAAACATACACAAAACAAAAATCTCATCAACTGGATCTTGCGTGATTTAATGGGGTATGCAAAAGAGTACAAAATTGCACTTGCTGAATGTAAAGTTACTCCAGCTCGCCTTGCCCAAATCGTTGATTTGGTTGATCAAGGCGTTATTAACGGCCCTACCGCCAAAGAAGTTTTTGTTTTTGTTGCACAAACTGATAAAGACCCAATGATTATCATTGAAGAAAAAGGTCTTAAGCAAATCGGTTCTGCTGACGAATTGGAAGCAATGGTCAAAGAAGTTATTGCAGCAAATCCTGGTCAAACTGCAGAATACCGCTCTGGAAAAGATAAGCTATTTGGTTTCTTTGTTGGTCAGATGATGCAGAAGACTAAAGGTAAAGGTAATCCACAACTGATTAATGATTTAATTAAAAAACATTTAAATCAATAAACTAGAACTTTTAATTTTTAATAAAAAATTCCCCTACTTTGCAAAAGCTGAGTGGGGGATTTTTTTTTGAATAAATACCAAATTAATACTATAATATCGCACAATATAATTCATCTCTCCCAAAAAAGGATCTTTCGATGAACAAATTCTCAATAGCAATGCTATCAATCATCTGCACTCAACAGATACACAGCATGGAAAAAAAAGCAATAAGCACAACAGACAAAGATAAATACTATGATCAATACTGTGAAATTCTCAGAAAAACCGGAAGTTTTACCGTAGAAAAACATTGTGAAAATCAGATATGCATTACATTTCATAGTCATAGCTACGGTTCCTATATACCAGAAAATATAAACTTATTAAGTTTAAAACTCTATAACAAGAACCTTAATGAGACTGATATTAAAAATTTGATAGATCAAGGAGCTGATATTAATCATAACGATCATGTATATCGTGAATGTCATGGCAGCTTAGCAGCCTATCATGCCACAAATGACTCAGAACAAGGTATTAAGAATATGGATCGACTTATTAAACACGGCATAAATCTACACAATGGCAGATACCATCAAATACCTTTACATATTGCAGCACAAGACAATAAAACAGATATGATCAAACTCTTGTTGTCTCCTACATTATTACCCGATGAAAAAGTGAACACTACTAAGAGTACAATACAATATCTCCTAGACACTGTTATAAACTATGCTTTTATATTCCAAAACGCTGAAGTAATTGGATCATTATTGGATCTAAGTCTCATCACTCCTAATCACATATTGAAAAGACTTGCAACTCAGATAAACCCAAACAAAGACATTTTAAATCTTCTTATTCAACGCGAAGCTGATATCAGTGATGATCTTCTGTTCAGAATGATGCATTCAGCTTTTCCTGGTCTCAAAAATGGTGGTGGAACTGAATACATCAGTTGTCTTAAAAAAATGTGTGAGTCTAAAGAAAACTTCTCTTTAGACGTTTACTTACACATGCTAGCTATAAAAAAAGATATAGATGCAATTGTGTCTTCTTTAGAAATGAAACAACAAAACAATCTCTAATAAAAAAGGGTCTTCCAATGAAAAAATTCTCAATAGCTTTACTATCAATCATCTGTAGCACTCAACAAATACAAAGCATGGAAAACGAAAAAATAAAAACAATAACCGAAAAGGAATATCGCGACATTCTTAGTACATCAAAAAACTTTAACACCACAGAAAGATTTATTGATGTTACAAGTATTCGATGGAATACAGAAGGTCAATTTGACTTAAAACAAAGAGTAGATCTCTTAAGCTTAAAACTTTATAACTTAAATCTTAATGAAACTGAGATAAAAGACTTAATAGACAAAGGAGCTGATCCTAATTATCAGGAACCAGATCTTTATTATTATAAGAGCAACATAGTAACGTATCATGCTCATAATAAAACAGAACAAGGCTTAAAAAATATGGGTCTATTTATTAATCTTGGTATTACAGGCATAAAAAACAAATATTCCCCCCAAACCCCTCTAACAACTGCTTCAACTTCTGATAACACAGAGATGATCAAACTTTTACTACCTCTCGAAATATCGAATGATGCCCCAGAAGTTGAAAACTCTACATATACAAAAGAACAACGTAAAGAGATTGTCAGAAGATATGCCTTTGCCTTTCGAAACGTTGAAATAATTAAGTTCTTGTTAAACTCAAAATTCATCACTCCTAAAGAAGCATTAAAAGAATTTGTAACGCGTAGGAACCCAAACCAAGAAATCTTAAATATTTTACGTGAACACAATGCTGTCTGCGATTCTAATACACTTAATACAGTAAGAAAAGATGCATTCCCACAAGACTCATGGATTCAATTTCTTACAGAAATAGTCACTTTAGATAATGTTCAGGATGATAATTTCAAAACATTAACAAAACTGTATGCCATACAAAAAATGGTTAATGCTAGTATCGAGTCACTGGAAAAACATAAAGCCAATCAAAAAAAATAATCTCTAACAAATAGGATCTTAATCATGAAAAAAATCTCAATAGCAATGCTATCAATCATCTGCTGGGCTCAAAACATACAAAGCATGGAACTGGAAAAACCATCTTCTGACGATAAAGGCTACACAATAGTAATCAAAGATCTCAGCGAGTTTCCTGAGCCCACACCTATATCAAACAAATTCAATCCTTTGAGTGAAGAACTTTATAGAGAAGGTATCACTGATAAAGAAATACGAGATTTAGTAGCCAAAGGGGCTGAGGTCAACTATAAAAGAAAAGGGAGCAACTGGCCACTCGTATTTGAATATGCTGATCAAAATCGCGTAGATAATATGCGCACAGTCATAGCACTTAAAGCAGCAATTCATAATATCCAATATGAAGAACATACACCTTTAACAATCGCCTTACAAAATGATCACGGTCCTTTCACAGAAAACAAAGATCTTTCTAATATGATTCAACTACTTATTACTTATGAGAATCCCGTAGTAACACAGTATGAACACAAATTCTACGATAAAAATGGAAATTGGAAAAAAACAGAATATCGTGGATCAGAAGAGAAAAAAAGAGAATGTCTTATATCTCACTGCTTTTATCGTCCAAACATCACTACAATAAAAATGTTAATTGAGCTCAAACTTATGACAGCTAATCGTGGATTAAAGGAATTTTTCTATTATCAAAAACCAAATCAGGAAGTTTTTAATCTTCTTCTTGCATACGGAGCTGATAATGCCAACAATCTTCTTCCTAAATTGAAGCAAAATACATTCACATCAGAACAATATATTAAGTTCTTAAGACAAACATGTGAAAATAAAGCTTTTGATAAAGAGGTTTTACAAGAAATGCTGACTATACAAGAAGACGTTAATGCAATTGTATCCGCTTTAAAAGCCAATGAACCCAAGTAATTAACAAAACAAACAAGAACAGTTAAAAATCCCCGCATAATTACGGGGATTTTTTATTTATCACATTTTGCTACAATAACAGATAAAAAAACAAACTCACAGAGATATAAAATATGAAGCATATCTATAATAAATCTCTTTTTATTTTTAGACGCGATCTGCGTCTTGCTGATAACACTGCACTTAACAATGCACTTGCACAATCAAACAAGGTAATCCCTTGCTTTATTTTTGATCCTCACCAAGTGACCGATAAAAACAGCTATAAAAGCGACAATGCAATACAATGTATGCTTGAATCACTCACGCAACTGCACAATGCTATTGTAAAACAAGGTGGCAAACTTTATTTTTTTTATGGTAACGCAGAGGATGTTATAAAAAAAATCATTAAAGAAAACACAATTGATGCCCTATTTATTAATCGCGATTACACTCCTTTCAGTACAGCACGTGATAAAAAGATTAAAAAAATATGCGCCGATCATGATATACATTTTGAAGTCAGTGACGATGCATTACTCAATTCACCTGAATCTATTACCAAAAAAGACGGTAATTACTATTCTGTGTTTACCGCATTTTATAAAAAAGCAGCAATGATCGATGTGCCAACACCAATAAAACAACAACACGGAGATTGGTTCAGTGGGGCAATAAAAAACAGTGAACCTACTACATTATTTAAAAAAATCCTTCCTACACAAAACAAAAAAATTGCCTCATCTGGTGGCAGAAAAGAAGGCCTTACCATTCTCAAGCACCTTACAGATCTCAAAAACTATAATCATGACCGCGATTACCCTGCAATTGCAACCTCTCACCTTTCTGCTCATCTTAAATTTGGTACAATTTCAGTCCGTGAAGCGTATCATGCAATCATAGAACATCTGAGCTCAAAACATCCATTACTACGCCAACTTTATTGGCGCGATTTTTTTACCCACATCGCGTATCACAAACCAACGGTTTTTGGACATGCATATCATGAAAAATACGATAAGTTACAATGGAACAATGATAAAAAAATTTTTGCAGCGTGGTGTGAAGGTAAAACAGGATTTCCTATTGTGGATGCTGGCATGCGAGAACTGAATACAACTGGATTTATGCACAATCGCGTACGTATGATTGTTGCATCATTTTTAGTTAAAGACTTACATATTAACTGGTTGTGGGGAGAAAAATATTTTGCACAAAAACTGGTTGATTATGACCCTGCAGTCAACAATGGAAATTGGCAATGGTGCGCTTCCACAGGCTGTGATGCACAACCCTATTTCCGCATCTTTAATCCTTGGTTACAACAAAAAAAATATGACCCCGACTGCATCTATATTAAAAAATGGATACCAGAACTGCGTAAATATGACAATAAAATTATCCATACATGGTTCAAAGAATCCTTCGACAAGCTCAGGATGAACGAGCAAAATAAAAATGAGAGCTATCCAAGACCAATTGTTGATCATGCACAAGAAACTAAGTTAACAAAAAAATGGTATAGAAGCGTGTAACATTAGCGACCAAAAATAAATTTTAACCATTGTAAAAAATTAGAATTATGCTGCGCTTGAGCAATATTATACTGCGCATGAGCCATTTGCTGTTGCGCAAGCGTTTGCTTTTCTTGCATTAAACTTTCTTTATAAATACTCAATTGGGACAAATAATTTTTATGATCTCTAATACGTTTAATTGCATCAGATATATTTTTAAACAACATATCTGCACATGATAATGACGCATCACACTCTTCTTGCAACAAAACATCTTTACCAACTTCTGCTGATGCTTTATTAATCAAACTTAATGTATAGTGCATCATTGGAACTAAACTAATCAAATGATTGTATGCACTAATCAATGGCAGATCATCAGTTAAATACATATCTTGCACTGCATCAAAAAACGCACTTTCATCATCAAAAGCAACGCGAGCCAATGTATGACGCGATATTTCATCAAGTAACATATTAGCTCGTTTAATGCGTCCTGCAGGAGTTGCTTTGTGTAAAAAGTGGTACGTTGCTGCTGTTACCGCACAATTTATACAAGCAAAAACACCTGGATGAAATAGTTCCGGCGTATCAAGATATATCTTATAGCTACCACTCGCACATGCTGCTGCTACAAGAGCTGTACCCATGTCTGCAGTTGAATTTTGAATAGAGTATAATACATTACTAGATATCAATATCGTTAATAAAAGAGTTGTTTTTTTCATTAAGTAAAAACCTTACATTACATTTGCGAAAAATAATATAATTTAACCTATTAAATATACACCATTTGCCGCTTTTTTAATAAATTCTTCTGCAACAAGCTTATCAATAATTTTTTCAACACGAACAACATCTTTATCAACCATCTTCAAAACTTCATCATGTGATACATGTTCATGTTCAGTAATAAACTTCACAATCTTTGCACGTATCTGCCGATCAGAACCTTCAAATTTTGACTGTTTACTATAATGAGCACTTTTACGACTTGGATTTATCTTGCGTGCTTTTAAAAATACGCCATAATCCATCAATGCATAATACCATTCACGCGGGTTGCTATGATCGACAGTGCTTGCAATTAATGGCAGCAATTCCTTGTCGCTCACCGTAAGGTGAGCATAAAAAAAACTATCAATAAACACTGTTCTAATATTTGTTTCTATAAAGACAACAGGTTTATTAAACGCAAATGCGCAAATAGAACCTGCCGTATTAGGACCAATTCCTGGTAATGTTTGTAAAACTTTTGGATCTTGTGGCAAGACACCACCATGTTCATTTACCACAATTTGCGCTAATTGATGCAAAAATCGTGCACGTCGATAATATCCAAGACCTTGCCATACCAGCAAAACATCGCGCAATGATGCTACTGCTAAGCTCTCAAATGTTGGGAATGCTGCAATAAATTCCTCATACTTTGTAATAACACGCTGTGTTTGCGTTTGCTGCAACATTATTTCTGACACTAAAACAAAATAAGGATTATCCACATGTCGCCATGCAAATTCCCTTTTGTTTTGTTCATAAAAATTCCAAATAAATTCTTTAAATGCTGCTATTTGATGCATTATAATTCACTAACAAATATAAAAAACAGTATCAATACTTCCTATTATATTATACAATTACAGCATTTATAAGGGATATCTTCATAAAAATAAAACAACAAAAAGAAAGGTCCTACATGTTCAAAAAAACATTATTAAGCGCAGCACTTATAACATCTGCCTTTGCAACAGCACAAATACAACTTGATCTTGATATAACAATAACCAAAGAATTTGCTGAACGTCATATAGTAAGCACCGTGCTAGTTGATGAAAACAGTCCGGCGTCATTTGAATTTGATAACAATACAATAATTAATCTTTCTGTTAACACTAATCAAAATGGAGTTTTGATAGATGCAGACATATTAGAAAAAACAACTTCTGATGAATTAATAAGCATCTCAAAACCAACCATCTTAGCATCATGGAATAAAATAGCCTCTATAAAAGTTGGTGATTCTGATGGTAACTCATTAATTTTTCTAGTGACTGCTTCGCAAGTTCAATAATTGCATACTACCTTATTTCCCTTATAAAAAACAAAATAGGACATGAAGTTTCATGTCCTATCATAATATGCCCCGAGCATTGCGCACAAAAAAATTGGGTATGAAGTTTTTCATACCCAATTCATATAATCAAATTAAAAAGAATATTATCTTGTTGGTTCAAACTCGATGTGTATTCTTCTACCTTTTAATGTAAAATCTTTCAGCGATCGCACAATTGCTTGCGCTTTTCTGCTGTCTTCTACAGTAAAGAAAGAGCGTGTGTTTTGCATAGAAATACGACTCACACATGATCCATCAACTGCAGATGTGTTTGCAATAAACTTGATCAAGCTTTCTTTAGTCATAGAATCAATTTTACCAACGTTGATAAAGAGACGAGATTCATCACGGCTAGAGTTGCTAGGACGACTATTTGATGATGATGAATAGTCATTACTTCTTCTACCTCTGCTATCTCTACCACCTCTAACATCTCTGCTATCTCTATCGCGAGAGAAATCACCACGGCTTGCAGAAGAATTTAAATCTAATGCTTTTTTATAATGCTGTAACATTTCACCACAATTGAGTGAAACTATTTTTTCAATGATTTCTTCTTTTGATAATGCGCTTAACGATTCTTGAATCACTGACACAAACGGCTTGATAAACTCATTAACAGGAGTTTCAATCAATTTTTGTGAAAAATGTTCTAATTGTTTTTGACACAATGTATCACCAGTTGGAACTTGAACAGGCTTAACTGTAATACCAAGTTGTTGTTCAATAAACTTAATTTTTCTGAGTGATGATCCGATAATAATAGAAACACCAGATTTGCCGGCACGTGCTGTACGACCACTACGATGTGTGTAATTTTCAATATCATCTGGTAAGTTACAATGTAATACGTGTGTAACGCCATCAACGTCAATACCACGAGCAGCAACGTCTGTTGCAACTAACACTTGTATTTTCTTGTCTCTGAATTTTTTCATCACAGCATCACGTTGAGGCTGAGATAAATCACCATGCAATGCATCTGAATTGTAACCAGCACTAATCAACTGAGCACTCATTTCTTGCGCATCACGCTTTGTACGACAGAACACAATACCAAACATATCAGGATAAAGATCAATAAAACGACGTATTGCGCTTTGAATATCCACAATTCTCACAATGCAATACTGATGTTCAATATTGGTTGCGCCGCTATTTTTTTGACCCACTGTAATGTGTAATGGGTTGTTCATGTACGTGTGTGCTATTTTTTCAATTTTTGGTTGCATAGTTGCAGAGAACAACCATACTTTTTTTTCTTTTGGAGTAGATTTTAGAATTTCATCAATATCTTCTTGAAAGCCCATGTCTAACATTTGATCAGCTTCATCAAGAACCACACGACTCATTTTTTCTAAATTGATAGTTCTACGGTTGATATGATCAATTAATCGCCCTGGAGTTCCAACAATAATGTGTGCTCCGCGTTTGATAGCTGCTATCTGAGTTCTGATATCAGCACCACCATACACCGCAACAACACTAAAACCTGGAATATATTTGGAATAGGCTGTTAATTCTTTAGTAATCTGAAGACAAAGCTCACGAGTTGGACAAATAACCAATCCCTGAGTTTTTCCGTCCATAACCGCTGAAATAAGTGGCAATCCAAAAGCAGCCGTTTTACCGGTACCTGTTTGTGCCAAACCTATAAGATCACGATCACCTTGTAAAAGAAGAGGAATTGCTTTTTCTTGAATTGCTGTTGGCTGGGTAAAGCCTAATTCAGAAACTGCTTTTACTATACGTTCGTCAACACCCAATGCATGTATACTCATATACGTCACCTATAAAAAAAGGAATAATACTTATAACACTACTGTTAAAAGCCTATTCCTAATTCATTACGGGTCACGCCTTGACTCCCCATGTTATGGGGCCCCTAAAAAAGATTAGAGCGCCAAAAGCGCTCTAAACCTGAATGTTCTATAATATTAGGAACAGCTTTTTACTTATATACTCTCAGTCTACTGTTTTTTTACAAATTGTCAAACTGATCGCTCAATAAGCCTTATTGCGCGCTATTTAATAAACCGTTCTCAGTAGAATCAGTATTTTCTTCAATAGAGCTCATAGAATATTTGATTTCTTCCAATTTGCTCAAAATTTCTTTATCTAAGGCTATCGCTTCTATCAATTCTGATCTGCTTTTCCATGCATCATGGATATTTAATGCATTAAATACGCTTGTAACAATTCCGAGAGAAAGATTGCCATTCAAAAGAACATTTTTTGCAAAAGCATGATAAGCAAGATTACAATTAATTGAGCTTGCAAGCTGAGAAATTCCAGCTCTTGTTACCATAACTCCTGTAAGCAATGCTGCATTAGTTAATATAGTTTTTTTAATCTTTTGATCAGCATCTTGTAGCTTTGCCGTATTTACTTGAAGATTCATTTCAAGAACACCCATAAACATATCAATGTTTTGAGTAATCATCGGAACATTGATAAAATCTTGCCCAAGCGTATGTAATGTATATAAAACTTCTCTTTGCTCTTGCCCCATTATTGAAGCTTTATTGCTTGCACAAAGCATCAATCCGACCAATGCCAACATATGTAATTTATTCATTATCATCCTTAAACAGTTATATTTAACAATCTTTCATATATCTATAACTCTACCTTTTTGCGAAAAATTGTCCACTACCCCCCCTTGCACCCATCTGCTGGTACACCTTGATAAGGCACCAACCAATGGCTATACTTGAAGCCGATTATTAACCCAAAAAAATAAAGGTTTTCCCATGAACACATTGCTCAAAAATGGCTCCCTCGCTCTCATTCTCCTTACAGCAACCTTCCAAAACACACCCTCTCCTTTTGATTGGCTCTTTGCAGCCTGGCGCTTTTGTAGTTCACAACCACAAGAAAACTCTGATCAAGCACCAGCAAACGTAACAATAGATAATTATATTGCTCAATTCAGATCTGACATGAATGGACAATCTATTGTTATTCCATGGGATGAAATGCAAGAGATGGAAGCTGCTATAAGAAAAGAACTGCGTAGCATTGATTTGCGTGATAAAAACTTGGCTAACAATATCATTCGTAGCGTTTTATGTAATCAAGTTAAAACAGGAACAATTCGTGATCTTGATGCTCTCAAAAAAGAAGGCTTTTATATCACATCAGATGATTATGCAAAAATATCGTCTTCCAATGAAAACAATATAATTGCTCGTTTAGGACGTATGCCACATTTAAATGGATCAGCAATTGCACAATATTATGGTGAAACACGTAAACATTCACTCAGAAATTCATTAATAAATCGCACATCATATCGCTAAAAATCACATCACTTATTTATTCTTCTTAAAAAACAACCCATCTGTACGTTCATACACATGGGTTGTTTCTAGTCTTTAATAAAAAATTACAAGCTATGATTTTGTAATAAAGTTAATAATGCCATCAGTAGTAAGATAAACCGATTCAATTTTATTAAAATCATTGGTGTGTAAATGTGTTTGCAAAGCTTTCAGCAAATCATTTGTTGTGACCAGATGTGCCCTCATATTATGTTTTTGAAATTCGCCCTTACTGATAAGTAAAACAGGCTCTCCCAAAAGAACAGTTTCCATCCAAGGATAGTAGAAAAAAAGAGTTGAAATTATCCTATTAATTAAACTTAAAAGTATTATCGTTGATGTAATAGGTAAAAACAATCCTTCTTCAATGACTGCAGCAGCACACATAGAACCAAGCATGATATACAATATAAAACTATAAGAAGTTCGGATGCCTAAAAATTTCTTGTTTAAGCGTACAGACATTATCGATAAAATATAAAGAATAATACCTCGCACGCTCATAGCAAGAACAAGATTAATATGATCCCATCCTATTATAATCTCAAATGACTCAATTATTTTACTAATCATAATGATTTCCTGCCTACACTCTTGCAGCTTTTATTTTTTCCAGGGATGCACGAATTCTTTTGTCGCGCTCTAAACGTTCAACCATGCGTTCAGCACGACGGTATGCTCTATCAAATTGAGTACCTGCAAGTGCAGCTAACACTGCTGTCGCTGTACCAAGCATCACAACACTGCCAAACGGCTCAGATCCCTTCAAAACCTTTTTATACGTATCATGCGTAACATATCCCCAAATTCCTGCAAATGCTGCGAGTATTGTTCCTCGCAATGTTGCTCCACTTCGTAATCCACTTTTGTTTGCTATAATTTTATTTTCTAAAACTATTATGTGATCAGTCAGCGAATTAATAAAGTAATCAATAGGGAAATTCTGCAATTCCAAAGCGCGTGGGTTATATTCATACAACCAATAAAGTTGTCTTCTTAAATTTCTTTCACTCGGTAAAAATTGGTGATAATGATACTGATACTCTGAAAAATCATCATAACAATAAATATCCTTATAATAAGGATCACAATTGATGATTACATTTCCTTGATAATAATTCGCTGCAATAGTACCCGTAAATAAAGTTAATACAAGGGCTAAAAGGTGATTCTTCATAACAGTCCTTTTGGTAAAATATTAGTACTTTTTTTGACGCTTGTTACTGTATAACAAATAATTCCACATCACTCAACTTTGACCTGAAACTGAAAAACCAGTACTATTGAAAATAATCTAGCAATCACAAAAATTTAAATTTTTCTCGCGCTCAAAGAAAGCTCCCAATGAAAAAAACATCATTATACACAATCATAGCTCTTATTCTGGGCATCTCATTAATACTCTGGTATAAAGCAGAAAAAAAGATTGTTACCTCAACCCACATCGACAGTATAATTGTTGGAACCAATGCCGAATTCCAACCTTTTTCATTTAAAGAAGGTGATACCATCACCGGTTTTGATATTGATGTTATTACCGAAGTTCTTAAGCGGCTCAACAAACAGATGATTATTAAAGATATGCCTTTTGACGCACTCATTCCAGAGATTCAACTGGGTAATATTCATGTTATTGCAGCAGGAATCACTCCAACACCAGAACGTGCACAACGAGCATTGTTCACTCGACCACATTTGGCTGCTGGTAATCCATTAGTTATTATATCCTTGCCTACACTACCCATCACAAGTCTTGATGATCTTACAGGTAAAACAGTTGTAGTCAATGAAGGTTACGTAGCTGATTCATATATGTCAGAACAGCCAGGAGTGCATCTGATCCGTTTATCTTCTGCTGCTGTTAGCGATGGTATGTTAGCGCTCGAAAGCAACAGAGCTGATGCATTTGTAACTGCACTGTATTCTATAAAACCATATTTTGAAAAACATGATCAAAGTAATTTCTCTGTAACACCCATTCAAGCAACAGAAGAAACAAGCGCTTTTGCTATCTCAAAACATTATCCAGAACTGCGTGATTACATTCAAATGACACTTGATCGTATGAATGAAGATGGCGCACTTGATGCCTTAAAAAAGAAATGGAGCTTTGTATGATGATTGATTTTAATCTTATTGCAGAATATCTCCCGATACTTTTGCAAGGACTTATTGTTACCTTACAAATTGCAGGCACCAGCTGCTGTATCGGTTTTATCTTCGGCACAATACTTGCACTCATGCAAACAAGCAAAAATCCATTTTTACATGCATTTGTTACCGGTTATGTTGTTATTATTCGTGGTACACCGATGCTTATTCAAATTTTTAGTGCCTATTTTTTACTGCCACAGTTCGGCATACATATTCCTGCACTATGGACAGCAATTATAGCTATCGGCTTGAACAGCGCTGCGTATATTAGCCAGATTATTAAGTCGGGAATTTCATCAATTGGAAGAGGTCAAATGGAAGCGGCAAAAGTACTTGGTTTTTCTACTCAAGACACCATCCGCTTTATAATCTTACCACAAGCGCTGCGCACAGCACTACCCGCTCTTGGTAATGAGTTTGTAACACTTATTAAAGATTCATCACTTGCATCACTTATTGGTGTTGCAGAGCTCACCAAACAAGGCAATTTTATTAAAAGCAAAACATTTGATGCAATCACCGTCTATTTTGCACTTGCCGTGCTCTATCTTATTCTTACTTCCACAATTTCTTTCTTAGTTGCACGCCTAGAAAAAAGGATGAATATTCATGCTCAAAATTAAGCATTTAACCAAATCATTCCATACAAAAAAAATACTTAACAACGTATCGTTAACCGTAAACAAAGGTGAAATTGCACTATTTTTAGGTTCTTCTGGCGTTGGAAAATCAACCTTGCTCCGCATTTTAAACAACTTAGAAACAGTTAATAGTGGCACCATTGAATTAGATGATGTAACGCTTAATTTAAACACCATTAATACAACACATACTATTGGCATGGTCTTTCAGCATTTTAATCTTTTTGAGCATCTTACTGTTGAACAAAACATTACACTACCACTTGAACGCGTACTTAAAAAAAACCACACACAAGCTCAAACTATTGCTCAGCAACTGTTACAACGTTACGGCCTGCTTGAGCAAAAAAATAAATATGCTTTACAACTCTCTGGTGGTCAAAAACAACGTCTTGCAATTGCACGCGCACTTGTTATGCAACCAAAAATTATATGTTTAGACGAACCAACATCAGCACTTGACCCAGTTCTTACTACATATGTTGCAAATAATATTCAACAACTTGCAACCGATGGATATATTGTTCTTGTTGCAACACATGATACTGATTTACTCAAAAAACTTGACTGCACTATTTATCTCATGAGTGAGGGTTCAATTGTTGAAACGGCACACTCTCACGCATTACATAGTAATCCACAAGCTTTCCCATTGATTACAAAATTTATTGCTGGAAACGAATAACATTAATCGCATCAATACTCTTGAATAAAAAAATAAATTCTTACTAAGTTTTTGATTGTAATAATTTTTTTTTATACAAAGGAGAGAGTATGACCGCGACCTCAAAAAAAATACTACATGCTTTGCTTGTAGCAAATATAGCAATAACGTATAGCTATGTTTGTCCAGAACAAACTCATGGTGAACAATTATTAGACAATATTAATAAAGTTCATCAGGCAATGAAAAGCTGTAAAACCGACTGTGACCCAAATCCATTTGGATGTGCACAAGGAGAAAGAGGAAAAAGAGGACGAAGAGGACGCAGAGGACGTACGGGTAATACTGGAGCAACTGGTGCTACAGGCGCAACTGGAGCGGGAGCAACTGGGGCAACCGGTCCAACTGGACCTAGTGGAGCACCAACAGGAGCAACTGGTGCTACAGGAGCAACCGGCAACACAGGCGCAACAGGTAACACAGGCGCAACGGGCCCTCAAGGAATACAAGGAATACAAGGATTACAAGGGGTAACTGGTAACACAGGTACAACAGGTGCAACTGGTAACACAGGTGCTACAGGTGCAACTGGAGTTGGTACTACAGGTGCAACTGGTAATACAGGGGCAACAGGTACAACAGGTGCTAATATTCTTGATTACGCATACATTTACAATACATCTTCTCAAGAAGTAGACCTTGGTGAAGCTGTCGAGTTCGACTTTACAGGTCCAATAACAGCAGGATTTACACACATCGCAGGATCTGACTCAATAACTATAAACAATACCGGAGCATATCTTGTTCTCTTCTCTGTTTCAGGAGACGATGAAAATCAATTTGCTTTATTCCTTAACGGCGCTCCTTTAGCAAGTACAGTTTATGGATCAGCAAGAGAGAATCTACAAAATACTGGTATAGCAATCATTACTGCTGCAGCAAATGACATTCTTACTCTAGTGAATTTTGGTTCAGAAGATGATATCGACCTAGATTCAGAAATAGGTGGTTCAGAGGCAACTGTTAATGCTTCTATAGCACTTTTACGGTTAATATAATTAACTAAAATAGTTTTTATAGAAAAGAGAAGTGAATTGTTACATAAAAACCAACAATTCGCTTCTCTTTTTACATTGATTTTAATGCTATAATCATACGCAAACAACGCTCAGCAATCTTTACTAAACAAAGCCATGAGCGAAGGCTTTTCCGTTGATTACAAAATTTATTACTAGAGATGAATAGCACATATCTTGACAAAGCAATGAGCACTTGTTAGCATTAGGCGAATATTAAATAATAAGTAAATAAATGTCCCTAACTGAACAATGCGTAAAGCATTGTTCACCCCCCTAACCCTTCAGCTTGTTCAAAGTTGAAGGGCTTTATTTTTACCCCAACTTACGTTTCGCTTCAGTCGAGGATCCCTTTTCAGAAAATAGAACCACGTAATTTATTTCTTTACCGTAACCACAACAGCATCAAAACTCATCTGAAAAGAATTATCAGCAACTCGTGCAATAGTAACCTGAGACAAGGTAATCATCTGACGAGAATTCTTAATAGCTTCCAATAATGTCATCAATTTTTGCATTGTTCCAATAACATCAAAATGAGCCACATCTTTACTATACCAATCTTTATCTGTTTCTTTGCATGATCCATATGAACGTAAAATAAGTCCTGCTTGTGTGATTGTTTCCATAATAAACAACATACGTTTATGGCAATGTTCTTCACGCGCACCTGATGCAACTGCATAATCAGCAATGTTTTTTTTACCTACTTCAATAGATGTTGTTAACTCTTTATGAGTTTTTCCCATCTGCGCAAGTTCACCAACCTTTTTGTGCAAGATTGCTTGTTCGGATTGCAACAATGTAATATAGGACTGTAGCGGCGAATATACACAATAAAAAATGATGTATAAAAAAATAACCACAAAAAAAAGCGTTGCTAAATAACAACGCTTTAAACTTGTATGTGCTATGTAATTATAAATTTTATTATTACGCGCAATAAAATACATACTTACTCTCCTCGTTCAAAATTGTTTCTTAATTATACAAGCCGGATACCCACATATTTCCAACAAAGTACACACTCCAAATAAACTAGCGCCACCGCGTGCAACGAAACGGGCTAAATAAAATAAATATGTATCTTTAGTGTTAAAAAAAATTGCACTGCATAACAATAAAAGAAAAGATAAACATCCACAACCTGCACTTACTGACCTGGTATAACTTGTAATCTTATTACCCTGTAATAATCTTAAGGTGAGACCTTTTTTTATATTTTCATTTTCCATTGTCTCAAGAATCTTATAATCATCATCGGAAAGATCACCTTCACTCAGATATTCCAAAAAACCATGATTAGCAATCTTTATAAATACATCTTGTTGTTGATAAGGTAAAAAAAATAGATCATGCGCTAAAAACTTTTTGCCACCAATTCTATCTTGGCATATCTTTTGTAACTTTTGAGCATACCCAATTTGTAGTGATAAAAATTTTACATCTAACTTCTGCCATATTTCTTGATGATCTATACATTCTTTTGTTTTTTCATATTCATAAATAGTTATATCTATAATATTTCCAAATACTTTACGCTGAAGTTCACATAGCAAAACCTTATGCATTTCTGACACTAACAAAAATTTTTCAGATTTTTTAGGTTTAGTGGTTACCGCCTCCAAATCCATTGCACATATAGATGGTATAAAAAAAAAGAAAACAACAGCTATGTATAGTGCTTTTTTCATTACAACGTAGCTTTAATCCACTGCAAAGGATCAACCGGTGTATTATTTATACGCATTTCCCAATGCAAATGATATCCAGTCGCAAAACCAGTTTTACCAATGGTTCCAAGCGGGTTGCCTTGTACAACTTTTTGACCAACTTCAATATCTGCAAAATCATCCAAATGGTAAAAGAGAGATAAAATACCAAGACCATGATCAACAATAACAGTATTACCACTTGGCGCAAATCTATCTTTCATAACCACAATGCCATCCTGCGGAGCCCAAACAACACTGCGTGGCATATTGATCACATCAACGGCCTTGTGTGCATAGCGGCCTTTGTGTTGTGTTGTACGAATGGTTCCATAATCACACGTAACACGCTGAATTTCTATCGGTGCACAAAACATACCGCGCCATAATTTTTCACGTGGTGATTGCAACGCAAGCTGTGCAAGATCATCCTCTAAACTTTTACCATCACGCCCCAAAGCTTTCTCTTCTTGCACTTTATCAGCAGTCACGGTAATAACTTCTTTTTTAAACGGATACACCACAATCTGAAACTTGTTATCAAGATGCAATGAGTTACCTACTTTATCTTCTATATCAACAGAGAATAAATACTCACTTGGCTGCTCTTCACACTCGATAGGTATATAACATTCATATATCTTTGAATTTTTCGCTTCAGGGAAACATTCAAACGTGCGTGAAAGTGTATGAATATGTGCATGTTTTATATCTTTATTTACCTGAAATTGAACATGCAATGTTCTACCTTGAAAAACTTTATACGGAGATCCTGTTTTTACAAACACCGCTTGCAATGGTTGATTATCAACATAAAAATCATACTGCAATGCACTT
Source organism: uncultured Pseudomonadota bacterium (assembly GCA_964636815.1). GTDB lineage: Bacteria > Babelota > Babeliae > Babelales > Vermiphilaceae > SOIL31. The sequence goes on along the minus strand of CAZWTF010000002.1, from coordinate 114,163 downwards.
TTATTTTTATTAAATGTGTTATCGCTAAATTCTACCTTTAGTTGATGCTTACCATTACTTAATGTTTTAGTTGGAATAGTAAAAGATTGACCAGCTTGATGCGCTTTAATACGTACATTGTTTACTAGATTTTGTGTATCAAGCCACAATGAAACATCACCCTTTTTATCTGACTGCACTGCGCAACGCACATCCCCAGAATAATAACCATTCTCATTAATACCATTAATAACAACAGATGCTACTGTTGTATCAAAAATATATGCATAGGCCTGCCAGCCTATCCACAATGCAGCCAATAAACTAATAATTTTAGGGATGTGTTTTGTAAAAGACATAATTAAACCTTTGAAATTGTCGTAAAATTTTCATCATCAAATACTTTATGATCATATTTTATAGATTGTTAATAAAAAGATAAATCCCCAGCTTAACCCTGAGGACCTCTCCTGCGCATAAATCTGAAAATTAATCCTTCTCCCACCCCCCTCTCTAACAAAATTTACAGTTTGTGATATACTAAAAGTATGAACAAACCACTAAAAAAACTGGAAAAATCAATCCCGCACCTCACTGGGGTCTATCTTTTCAAAGACGCTCAGGGGGTAATTATATACATCGGCAAGGCAAAAGACCTGCATCACCGAGTGAGTTCTTATTTCCAAAAATATAAAACAGACTGGAAAATCAACCAACTCATTGATGAATATGCTGATATAGACTATATTTTGACCCCCACAGAAACAGAAAGCCTGCTTCTAGAAGCAGAATTGGTACAAAAATATAAGCCAAAATTCAACGTACTCCTTAAAGAAGGCCAACCCTTCCTCTACATTCTCTTTATCCCTAGTGAAATCCCAACAATTGAACTCGTACGTAATAAAAAGAAAAAAGGGACCTATTTTGGCCCTTTCTTACAAAAAACTCCTGCGCGCAAGACATATAGCTTCTTGATGCACACCTTCAGACTTAATCTCTGCAACAAAAAAATAGAACTGGGATGTCTAGACTACCACATTGGTAATTGTGCTGGCAATTGCAAATCAAATTTTGATGTAGCCGATTACTGTTTCCGTGTTTCTCTTGCAAAAGAAGCGTTAAAAAACAATCAAGACGGTTTTATACACAATATTAAAGAACAAATGCGCAGTTATATTGCTGAATTTGCATTTGAAAAAGCGCAACGCCTAAATGAATACTTACAAAACGTTGATATCATTTTTAACACACTCAACACACATTTTAGCAGCAATAAATTTGCAACTGATATTTTTGTAGCAAGCACACCACGCCCATATGCACCAGAAATAAACCCAACAATTAACACTGAGTTACAAAAATTTTTTGGGTTTGCTACACCAATACGCACTATAGATTGTTTTGATATTTCACATTTTCAAAGCAGTTTTTTGGTAGGATCTTGCGTACGTTTTACCGATGGTCAACCAGAAAAAAGCTATTTTAGACATTTTAAAATTAAAACATTAACTGAACAAAATGATTACGCAGCATTGCAAGAAATTATACAACGCCGCTATAAAAACAAAACTGATCTTCCTGATCTTATTGTTATTGATGGTGGCAAAGGCCAGCTGAGCGCAGCGTATGCAGTGCTACCTGATGCACCAATTGTTAGTTTGGCAAAAAGAGAAGAAACTATATTTGGTCCACAATTTCCAGAAGGTATTCGTCTTGATATTCACAGCAATGTCGGCAAACTTTTAATTGCATTGCGTGATTATGCACATCATTTTGCAATAAGTTTTCATAGAGCACAAAGAAAAAAGGGTTTTACAAAATCTCTTTCTTAGTTTCACTGCGGTACAGACAGCAAATTCCTATTGCACAGCCTCCACAGAGTCCTCCCACATATACTCCACCCATACACCATGGCATTACTTTATAATTTATCCCACAACACAAACTGCCTAAACCACAACCAAAGGTTGCTATACTGGCTAAAAAAATAGCTCCCATACTCGACATACAACATATAAACGCGTGCTCGGATCGTCCAGGACACTTATTTATTGATTTATTTGTAAAATAGACTCGTTCATCTTCACTTAACTCATCTACCCATTCCCGTTCTTCTGTATTCATAAATGGATCTACAACATCTTCATACCAAACATTAAGTTTACCCAAAAAGACATTACGATCTGCCTTATTCATTGCATACATTGGAGCTATTGGTTGATCTTCTCGTATCACCCGTTTAATATCATAAAATAACTGAACAGATTTGCTAAGTCGCTTCTTCTCACAAAATTTTTCTACCGCTATATCAACTTTATTGTTATATATTTTTATCTTCTCAATATTTTGTTGATCTTCTTCTGTTTGATGTTCATCATCTTTCTGCTGAATCATTGCTTTATAGCCACCAAACATGTATGTCATAATATGTCTCTGAATCTCTTGCGGTAGCCACAGTACTACGCAATGCAAAGTTAATACATAGTCAGACATGCGCACAATAACTTTACCCCTACAATCAGTAGACAACTTCTCATACTCTTTGCCGATTTCTGAAAGTTTTATAGATGGGAATTTTTTTGAGAAATATATTTCTGATTCTTGATTCAAATTTTTATCTAATAAAGAGACAAGATCCATAGTATATAAAACTGAGAATGACAATAAACATAGAATAACTATGTATTTCATTTTACACGTATTTTATTTTGTCGTATAAACCACTTGCCACACAGCATGATCCAATCACACATCCACAGCATGTACAAATCGGCAAGCCCCATACCAAAGTATCCCATATGATTTTGCTGTGAGAAACACTGCAACAACACCACGCATATGCGTTTATCGCAGCTGCAATAAATTCTATCGATAATCCAACTGTACCACCACAACATCCACCAGAACATGCTCCATATGCTGTATTAGTACACCTATCAACATTAATTTTTATATCCGGACATCTATTTTTTTCTGCTGTCAATGTATCTATTTTGCTGTATAATTCACCAATTGCTCGTTGATAATCAACAGCTAATGCATAACTTATATTGCAATCCGTTTTGACCATATATGTAATGATTTCTTTCTGAACATTTTTTGAGGTCCTTAATCCTGGTATGCGTTTTAATAAATATACTTTTTCAGGAAAATCACCGTATCTTACTTGTTTATGATGATTAATCACAATATCTTTTTTTGCAGTAACCAATGCAATTTTATTCTCTAAAAAAGGAACTTTTTCTAATTCTTCTAATTCCATAGAATGCATATACTGAAATAAAAGCAGTAATAAAGCAATTACAGGATATTTCATCACAAAAATGTCCCTACCATTTTATAATTTTGTTTTTTTCATAAAATAATTCTCTAACCAAGTACAACAATTACCCTTCTCAGGCTCATCGGGAAGCTCTATTGAACCGTTGTTAATTATGATGTTTGATGGAAGTGCTTCTAAAACATCAGGTTTTGGCTTTTTATCTAAAGAATCTGATACAGAAGATGACATAGAAGATGACACAGAAGAAGATAAACTCTGTTTTAAATGTTCACTTTCATATCTTTTAAGAACAGGATGTTTTGCACAACAGTTGTCCCGTTTATCAAACTTATCTCCTGCAAAGTATTTATTTAACATAAAATAACAACATTTAGTTTGTTCTGATTCTTCTTTGCGTAATGAGATCAGTGATGTATCCTGCGTAAATACTCGAAACTTCTCAAACGCAAGCTTCTTAACGGTTTTTTCATCACTATTTTTTACTTTTTTTGATATATAGTTTTTCTTCATCAGTATATAAAGCTCATCAGCATCATGCTGTTCTACAACAATATGAGCCAACGTATTTTTCTTATCATCTTCTTCATCTATGATTGTTTGATACATATTAGATAACCCATTCAAAGCCTGAGTTTGATTGTGCTCTAAAAAAGGAATTAATAAATCTTCTTCTATAACAAACTCACTCTTAAGCGCTCTGTGTTTAAGCTGCAGCATTATCATTATGGGCAGATAACATTCTTTACTTTTTTTAAGAAAACCTGCATCTGCTTTATAATGTTCTATAACAGATTTTAATATAGCATACGCAATGTCTCTTTTGCTTTTATCTACAGTCGGCAATAACTGTTGGAAGCAAAAATCAATAAAATCAGCATACTCTTTTTCTGAGTGATACTTTATGTTTCCCTTTGTTATAAGCCACTGCATAATTGGCAAATCTGTTTTTTGAAGCGCATACTGAAAAAACCCATTGGATTTCTTGTCTTTTGTACAATGTATATAATCAACACTATTGTCAGATCGGTTAGTCATATAAGAAATAACCCCAAACATATTATCCATGGTTTGGGGTGTAAAATCATCGCTCTTTTTATATACTTTTAAACACTTTTCAAGCTCATTTTTACAATCATCAATCAAATTTTTATCTATTACTTCATAATCTATATTGTTGTTACAGAGGTCATCTTTTTTGTCTAGTTCCATGCAATACACTGTAATATGCGTCATTAAACAACAAATAAATAATAATATATTCTTCATGCGATACCCTCTTTTAATATAAAAGATCAAAGATAATTGGGCTTATTTTAGCAATTTAAAATGAAAAAACAAACGCCAACTCATCTAAAGGCATCACATCATTACATGTTAATTTTCTTCAACAGTATGTTTATCGCAACACTGCTTAAAATCTGTATTCTTGGCTTTCTTCTTTTGCAAGTTTAAAAGCATCCAATAACAACATTTCTTTTTATTATCTTCCTGAGAAATTTTCGCAATATCAAAATCTTTATTCAAGACAGATTGTTCAAAAAGATTGTGCCCCAGACTTAGAAAGTTTTTTTGCGCAAGGGTCAAAGGATTCTCATTATTATTATTTGCTGCAAGAGTAATATAATTGTTTATGAGAAACGTATATAATAGGTCAGGCAAATGGTGAGAGACAAGCATATGTGTAAATGTATTTCCTTCTTCATCACGCACTTCCTGATAAACTTCTGACAACTGAATGTCTTCTCTAGAAAAGCATTTTAATACATCATCTACTTTGAATGTAAAAGGAATGCCTTGTTTTATATACTCAAATTCTAATGTCACTATTTTTTTTAAAAATCTTCTACGATTCTCATAATCAAAACCAACTATACCATAACCATCAGCCAGCACAGTAAATGCCTTATATGCATTTTCTTTATTATTTTCTGATTCATGTGGCATTAACTGATCAATACAAAGATCAATAGGCTCCTTACCCAATTTATTTGGTATGCTTAACGGATGCTTCATAAACTTAATTGCCCACTCTATCACCCTTACATCTCTATTCTTTGCTGCACAATGTATAAAATTATCCCCTTTTTCATCACAAGCTTCTTTATGCAAACAATCCCCCAAAAAAGACATATTTTTTTGAAGTGTCATGCCATACATAGTTTGTATGTGCTGCATATCTTCAGGTGAGAGAAAGTTTTTTTTATATGATTCTAAACGATGAGCTAAAAAATTTTTGAAATCATTTTGTAACATTATTTTTTTACTATTTCCACTCTTTTTATCACTAGATACTGCGCTACTTACTTCCATTCCATGCAACACAATACTGTTTAAGAACAAACAAAAAAATAATAATATTTTCTTCATAAAAAACCCTTTTTTTATAAGAGGTAAAAGAAATAGTTGGCATAGCGTAAATAATTTAAAATAAAAAAAACAAGTAAATTTTGTTTAACAAAAAATACTTGTTTTTAAGTAAAATAATCTTAAAAAAATATAATGTAATAGCTGATTTTATAAGAGTGATTCTTTCTCTTCAAGATTAAGCAAAAACAGTAACTCTTCTATATAATTCCTTACACTTAATAACTGCAAACCAACCTCAGTATGACGAACAATGGGCGCCTTATCTAATAATTGCAACTCAGCATTCATATGACGAATAAGAGATATTTTAGAAGATATTTCTTGTATAATTGATGGACCAAATTGTTTAATTTTTGCAAAGAATGCAAATTCTTTATCTTTCAATGTTGGCTTAAAGTCATGCTTAATTTTTTCCTCAGGTTTACAATCATAATCTTTGACTAACAACTTTTGTATAAAATTTTGCTTTTCTTGAAATGATACGGATTCTGCTAATATCACTATACCTAAAGCAGAACATTCTCCTACCTGTTCTTTAGCATATAATTGTATAAAGATTTCACCTTTTGCCATAAGCGCATTGTCAAAATCATTTCCATTTTTTGCATTATAAAGAGAATAAAGAAAATTTGTTCCTGATGGACTAAATCCTGTTATAAGACGCGCATTCCGGCGCTCATGTAATGTACTTTTTACAACTTTTACATCTTGTTCATATTTTGCCTGTCTTTCAGTAAAAGAAAGTTTTTGTGAATCTTTTGGTGTTTTTGTAAGATCAATCGGCTTCATACATCCTGAAACTGGAAACAAATAAAATAAAAATATAAAACAAATCATTTTTTTGTGTATCATGCCGATGTTCCTTTGCATTTATACGTCACATATTTTATAAAAACTTCATAATAGTATCATTAAAAACCATTACTTATAATCAAGAAAAAACCACCAATCAAAAAATATTGATTGGTGGTACAAAATAATACTGTGTATAGATTACTTATTAGTGAGAGTCTTAATACGATTATCAATAACTCTTTCAAGGTTTTGCCGTGGAAAACCTTGAATAGATTTTACAACTGTTGAGTTACGCAAATGAGATAATTCTGCACTTTTTGTATAACTATTGTCAAAAGCCTTTTGACAAAAATATGAGATTGCTTCAGGTTTTTTAAATAAAAGTATTGCTTTAGGGTTGCGAGCAATCTCTACTGGTAAAAATTCTGAATCAATACTCATATAAGCATTTGTCGCCATGGCACAATATTGATCACCATTACTAGTAACTCTATATCTTTCCATAAAAACAGAAGAATAACCCCCAAACAGATTCTGTTTTTTATGACTATAATCGGCATAAAGATCACTTTTCTTCCACCATGCACGATTTTCTTCGGCATTTGATCGATCAACCAAAGTTGCCGTTTCCATTTCCCATACTGCATATGTACCATTATTAGAAGTTGCTCGTAAATATTTATCATCAGCGGACATAGCTAAAGAAGCTGGATTTACATTACCATCAGGATGCTCTAACGCAATAAAATGTATATCTGATATATTCTCCGGCATCATGCCAAGTAAACTCTTATTAAGAAATTTATTGCAAGCATAAGAAAAAACAACAGAATCTACCTTTTTTAAATCATGCAATTTATTAATAACATTAGAACCTGTTATATCTTCTAATTCACGTGCTTTTTGATCTGCCAAAGCCTGCATTACATAATTAACATACCAATGACGTTCAACAAGCTCTTCTAATACAGATTCTTTTTTAATATATGGTGGGATATAAGACTGTATCTTATCCCATTCTTTTGCTGCTTGCTGCGGGGTAATACGATAACCTTTATACATGCTCAAACATGAACCCACTAACGATCGCAAATGCCATTGCACATTCATGACACAATCACTTACTCCTACATGATCTCTATCAATTTTATTCCAAACATTAATCACATGTACATTAACAAATTTTTCCTTAGTACTAGTATTTTCCATCGCATACGAACTGACAAAACTCAACATTACAATACAGAGAAAAAAACTTTTTATTGCTGCCATAAAAGATATTCCTTTAACCAAAAAATTAAACAATGCACTTTTTATAACATAAATATATAGCTCTTACAAAAAGATTCATGATAACATCAGGAAAATTATTTTCCTGGTTAAGGAAGTATGTAAGGTAAAAAGCGTGAAAAAAAAATATATGTACGTAGCAAACTGGAAGATGAATCTCTCTTTTAATCAAAGCGCCAATTTTTGCACAAACAATAACAATACACTGCAACAACTAGCATCAACTGCTGATATTATTTTATGCCCATCATTTGATGCTATTGCACCAATCAGCAATTTATTTAAAAACACAGATATTATGATTGGCGCACAAAATTGCTCTGAACATGCATTGGGCTCTTATACAGGTGAAGTCTCTGCATTATCATTAGCAGAAATTGGGGTTAATTATTGCATAGTTGGTCACAGCGAACGCCGCATACATTATGGCGAAACAACAGAACAGATAGTCAAAAAAATCTATCTTTTATACGCAGCAAATATTATTCCAATTATCTGCATTGGTGAAACACACAATGATTTTATCGAAAAAAAAACAGTTACCGTTCTTGAACAACAACTACAACCAATTCTTGCTGCAATAACACAGCAAGAACAAAAAAAGAATCATATCATTATCGCTTACGAACCGGTCTGGGCTATTGGAACCAATATAATTCCAGAACAAGAACAACTTATTGATGTTTTTACACAAATTACAAATTTAGTTCATGCACATCTACCAAATCACACTATACAACTATTGTATGGTGGCAGCGTTAATCAAAACAATAGCGCACAATTAAAAAAAATACCGCATATCAATGGATTCTTGATAGGCGGTGCAAGTACGCAATTTGATCAGTTTAAAAACATTATCACAACTGATTAATCTTTTTTTATTTACGATTAATAATGACATAGTCCATCTCTGTTAATATGCTATGCTCTTTAAAACCATGCCGCTTCTCTTTTTGTTCAGGGGTCTCTTTATTGCAATGCCTTGTTATACACAACAAAAAACAACCAAAAACTAATGATACTGTAGCTGAAAAAGCGCAATGCAATCCACACAATGGTTGACGCAAACTATGTAGAAAAAAATTTTCTGATGAAAAAAAAGCATAAGCCATTCCACTGCATGCCGTTATACGACTACACTTTTCTTTATTGTCTTCATCATCTAAGATAGTGTCTAAATACAATAATTTACGATTATCATTGAGTATTATTTTTTTACTCCCTGTTTTATCAGCAATTGCTGCTTTTATTGCCAGAGGTAATTGCAAAATACGTTTTGACATTTCTTGCGCAAAACGAGCATCTATACCTTCTATTTTCAGTGGTTTACCCTCCTCACAATCTTTATATATTGTTACTAGTATGAACCACAATGTTCCCTTATCTATGGCATTTAAAGAACATACATTATAAGTCTCTTTCTGTTTTTTTTTAGAAGAACGTACGCTACATCTCTCTTGCCATGCATATTTAAACGTATCTGTGCCAAAAGTGTCTTTACATGCTTCGCATATTGTATCATCAGATATTTCTTGCCCGTGCTCATTTTCCGATAAAAAATATGGATATCGTTGCTTATCTTTGTCCTGAAAACAGTAACAACTGTTATCATCTCTTCGTTTGTAACCCCAATCCATTTCTGTTACTTTGCTTACAGTTAATTCCATAGCCTGCAAAAAAAAAGTATTACTCAACGCAAGTACATGTAATATAAAAAGACGTGAAAAAAATCTTTTAATAGAGTTCATTGCAATAGCCCCTTTACAAAAGACCTATAATTATTGCTTTTTATAGCTTATCGCAATAAAAAAATTTCTCTAAAAAAAGATCCTTACCTTGTGGCTTTTGGAGTTAATTGATTGATACGCTTTGTTATATATTGCTTAAGATTTTCTTGAGCAAAACCTTTGATATCAGCAAAGTTTTTTGAATCACGTAATGCAATTAACTCTTCCAAACTATTCTTACTGTTATCAAACGCCTTTTGGTAAAGATATAGTGATAATTCTGGTTTTTTAAATAAAGTGATGACTTTAGTTTCGCAACCAATATAAGAAGAAGATTGTTGCATCATATCAAGAATAGGTAAGTTTTTTATTGTGGCATAACAATTGAGTGTGGCAACGGAATATTTTTCACCATCTTGATCATAGCCAAAAAAATCTTTATCTCTTTCTGCAGGGATCCAATGTATATTTCTACGATGTTTTATATTATGTAAATCAATAACATTCGTAATCATCTTACCTGATGCAGTATCCCATATTGTTTGATTCTTATTATAATCAGTTGCTCGCAAATACGTATCATCACTGGATATAGACAAAGAAGATGATTCTATCTGATCAACCCCTTTTAAAACGGTAAAATATATGCCTCGTAAATCCTGGGGAATACCCTCTAAAGATATATTGTTAATACTATCCAGTTCACTATAAAAATGTTCAATAACACGATTGTACACTATACTTTCTACAGCACTTACATCAGTATTATTCCATAATGTATTCATAAACTGATCACATCGTACGTCAATCTTAGAACCTCTTACCTTATTAATTTTTGCAATCGCTTTTTCTACCAAAACATTCATCAAAAAAGCAACATACCAATGTTGTTGCTTAAGCTTTTCTAATACACGTTCTTGGTCAACATCACCTGAAATATAATATTCTATAATACTAATTTCACCTGCAACTTGGTTTTTATTTAAAGAGATAGCATCACAATAAAGATAATAGCGTCTTATAATAGGCCAATATGCTAGATACTTGTTTAAATGATTTTGCTCAACCAATTCAAAAACACGTTGAACTTCATTATCAATCTTCTTTTGAGTAAGATTATTTTCCATCGAAAATGCACAAGAAAAATGGCATCCCAAGATGCCATACAAAAAGAGTCTTTTCAGCTTCATCCCAAAACCCTCCTCAATTATGTAAGTCTTTTGTTACTTACCAATAATCTCATATTCCATGTCTTCTAATGAAGAAATTTCTTGAAACTCATATCGCTGATCTTTTCTTTGAGTTTTCTTCTGTAAGCATTTTTCTACTTTTTCATTGAAAACTCGCATGCAAAACATTGATGTTAACAAAGGAATACATATGCGCTCATGAGGCAAATTTAATTTGTACCAACAAAAACATTTCAACACACTACATAACACACACCCACTCACGCTTATGCATTCAGCACAACTCTTTTTATTTTCTTCATCATCACAAAATAAAGCATTTAAGCGTGAAGGTTTATATGATAAATTATTCATTATATTATTACCATACTTCCTGCTCAGCTCTTTTTTAATTTCTACTGATTGTGGCTTTATTTTTGTATAATTAGAGCTTTTTACTATATTTTTTTCTTGCTGAAAACTTTTATCCATGGCCTGAAAAAAAAGAGTATGGCTCAATAACATAATAAACAGAAAAACAAAAAAATAACCTCTGTTAAAACATTTGATCATCGATAGCTCCTTTAAAACATTTAAAATTGTCACCAACTATAATGTAAATGCTGCAAGAAGTCACTATAATAAGCATCTCTCAATATTCACTACAACACTAATTTTATAAAAATTTTAAACATGCTATACTCACCCATAATAACTGATCAATTAAGAAGGAAAACAAATGTTGTACGGATTTTTACTCACATTATACTTAATCAATTGTTTCTTGCTCGTCATTATTATTCTTATGCAAAAAGGTAAAAGTAGCTTAGGATTTGGTGGTCTTGGTGGCGGAGCTCAAATGATCTTTGGTGGTGGCGGAGGACAAGATCTTTTCCAAAAAATCACCTGGGTTCTTGGTTCTATCTTTATCATTGGAGCAATGTTTTTATCTCTCATGAAATCATCTGAACATAAAAAATTTAAGTACTTAGCTCCTAACAGAACAATTACTCAGCCGATGATTGAAGAAAGTGATATGGAAAAAGCTGCTAAAGAAGCCGCTGGTAAAATGCGACACATGTAAAAAAGCAGAATAAGGAATCGGATGATCATTCGATTTATTAACTTTTTGGGTAAATCAACCTTAGATATATGCACATATACAGGTGAATTTACCCTTTTTTTTCTACACGCAATCAAAACTGCTTGCACTTCAAAATTAAAAATTTCAAAAACCTTTGCGCAAATGAACCGCATTGGTGTTGAATCAATGAGTATTGTACTATTGACTGGTTTATTCACCGGAATGGTACTTGCGCTACAAACATATATTGGTTTTCAACGCGTTGGTGGAGAGCAGTTCATTGGTGCAATTGTTGCACTTGGTCTTATTCGTGAGCTTGGTCCAGTTCTCACCGCTCTTATGGTTACAGGGCGTGCAGGATCAGCCATAACCGCTGAAATTGGGACCATGATTATCACTGAACAAGTGGATGCACTCACAACATTACGCATTAATGTATTTCAGTACTTGGTTGTTCCACGAATGATTGCAAGTACTTTTATTTTGCCATTTTTATCTTTGTTTTGTATGTTTTTTGGTATTATTGGTGGCTATATAGTGTGTGTGCATGTCTTAGAATTAAGCCCAGAAGATTATGAAACTAGTATTCGTAACTATGTTGAACTGTCTGATATCAAAGGTGGTTTAAAAAAAGCTGCTGTGTTTGGATTAATTCTTTCATGGGTTGGAACATACAAAGGAATGTATACTCAAGGCGGTGCACGCGGTGTTGGTACTGCAACAACACAAAGCGTTGTGATAAGTTCAATACTTATTCTCATCACTAATTACTTCTTAACCAAACTCATTGAGCATATGTAAAGATGAAAAATAAAACAAAAATTAAAGTTGTTGATTTATACAAAAAATTTGATGATCACTGGGTTTCTCGGGGGATAAATCTTGAAATCCCAGAAGGCTTAATGACGGTTATCATTGGTAGATCTGGTGAAGGTAAATCTGTTTTTCTTAAACAAATTATCGGCCTTATCAAACCAACAGAAGGACACATCTTTGTTGATGGTCTTGATATCACAACATTGAAAGCTGATGAACTTAATGAATGTTATAAAAAATTTGGTTACGTTTTCCAATTTGCAGCACTTCTTGATTCTTTAAATGTCTTTGAAAACATCGGTATCACACTCATTGAACAAGGCATGTCGCATGAAGAAATTTTGCCAATTGTTCAAGAAAAATTATCGCTCGTGCAGCTTTCTGAAGACACATTGTACAAATACCCATCAGAGCTTTCTGGTGGTATGCGTAAACGAGTTGGTTTAGCACGCACACTTGTCACTAATCCTGAAATTATTTTATACGATGAACCAACAACAGGGCTTGATCCTATCACATCTCGCGTTATTCATGAACTTATGTTTGATATGCAAAAACGCCTTAAAATAACTTCTGTTGTAATTTCTCATGATATCGAAACATTCAAATACGCAGATAAAATTGCACTCCTGCATGATGGAGAAATTAGATATTTTGGTGATGCAAAAAAAATATGGGAATCAGATAATCCATATATTCATCAATTTATACGTGGATTAACTGAAGGTCCCATTACAAAAGAAATTGCTTATTTTAAAGATAGAGCGTAAAAAATTTTACTCACGAACTATCGTAGGTACTAAAGCAACTAAATCTCTTTTTTGCTGCCAACTTAAATTAGGGTCTGCTTGAATTTTACACATAGCTTCAATTCTTGCTACTTGATAAATAGATTTTATATGAGCGTTACATATACGATTTCTATCATACGAATCCATCAAGTTATCTGTCATATTCGCACTTCTTATAGATGCTGCATCTCTAATGTCATCTTTTAAACCCGTACACATCACTCTCTTGTTCGATTGTAGATGCAAAGCTTTTTTTATGTTGTTTGCGCGTACCATACTCAAAGCAGTACCATGAGTCATTACTAACACCACTGATAAACAAATCACTTTTTTCATCATTACAATAATCTCCAACTTATTATATACTCTCAAATTCCTTATATTCCTCACGCAGCTCTTTCAGCTGACTCATTCCAAATTTGTAAAAAAACTCAGATGAATCAGAACTATTATCCCGGGCAAAAGCTGTTGCGTAATACTCAAAATCTTCCATTGGTTCTACAGATATATCCTCAAAACCGGCTTCAACAAACTGAAGACCCCTCAAAACTAAACACGCCCTACCCGCAAGCTTAACTTTCTTAAAATAGTCGATATCAAATTGTGTAGGCTTACATTCCAAATATTCTGTTAATAAATGCAAATCTTGTTCTTTATTAAGACATGTAAACAGAGAATATCCCGCCAAATCATAAAATTGATAATTAAGACAAAGCGTATCCCAATCAATAATTTTTATATCATTATCAATAAAAAAAATATTTCTTGGGTGAAAATCATTATGATTAATAATCAGTGGTCGACCATCATTTTGAATACTTTGATGAAGTTTTGTGACTGTATTATTGAGTTCTTGAAGCACAGCTTCAATTGCTGGGATTTTTTTCTTTTCTATATCACTCTGTATTCTCATAATCTCATCAAACACAGTCTCTTTGCTCGTTTCTGGATCTCTGCCCAATTTATCTATTCTATTTAATTTATGCGCAACACAATTAATCACTTCAGGTCTATGCGCTTGTTCAAGAGAAAGAGTATGAGTATCAATAAAATCCATAATCACATAATCATAGTCATCATTAAGAACTGAATAATTATAAATTTTGGGTGCAAGTCCTTCTTGTGCAGCAAAAAAATGTATACCCACCTTAATTCTTCGACTATCATATTTCTGCTCGCCTGAAGAATCCTTAAAAACACGCGCAACATATTTCTTATCATTTACTATACATAAAACAGGGGCTTCACTTAATAAACCGCCCACCAACGGCTCCGTTTTATATGAATGAATATTTCCAATAAATGCTTCAAAACGACGATATAATTCAGGACTCTTTGACCAATGTACTATTTGCTCTTCCATTCCATGTATTTGTGCAAAAATACAAAAAACAATCAAATAATAATGTTTCATTATAAACTCCTTTTTATAAAAAAATTATTTTTGAAAATCCTTGTACAACATACTCGGCTGAATGCCACGATTATTTTGATATTTGTTACTTGAATATGTTGCATAATCACCTTCAATGGTGTGGTAAAAAATCTGGCATATTTCAACACCAGCATAAATACGCACCGGTCTTACACAAAATATCTCCAGCGTCCAATATCCCTTAAAACCAACATCACCAAATCCAGCAGTAACGTGAATAAAAAGACCAAGACGGCCAATTGACGAGCGACCTTCAATCATCGGCACTAAGGTATCAGTTTTTGTATATTCAACAGTTCTACCCAAATAGAGTTGCCCTGCTTCTAATAATAACCCTTCTTCAGGAATTATAATTGTTTTAACTTGGTGCTCTTTTTTCATATCAAGATGAGGTTCATCATATATCATCAACTCGTTATGCAAACGTAAATTATAACTGTTGGGACCAAGTTGAGATACATTGAATGGTTCTATTGAAAGATCTTTTCCTAAACGGCGTCTAATTTCATTTCCAGAAAGAATCATAAGTCTCCTTGTTGAACTCATTAAAAGATCGTGGTAACGTTATCAATACATTAACAGGATTATTTTTTAAGTAAAAAAGATTAAACCATGATACATAACTCCGTTCCAAATCAAACAATTATTGACCAAATAAAATTAGAAAGTAACCGCTTTAAAGATCTTCCAACAGAAATTGGTAAAGTTATTGTTGGTCAAAATCATATTATTGATTTAATTGTTAACGCTATTCTTTGCAAAGGCCACATTCTTTTAGAAGGTGTTCCGGGGGTTGCAAAAACAACCATGATAAAAGCCGCTGCATCTGCTCTGGGGCTTTCATTTAATAGGATTCAATTTACTCCAGATTTATTACCATCAGATTTAATTGGCACCTTAATCTTTAACCCTAAAACACACGATTTTGAAACAAAAAAAGGACCAATTTTTGCAAATCTTATTCTTGCTGATGAAATCAACCGTGCTCCTGCAAAAGTTCAAGCAGCGCTTTTGGAAGCAATGCAAGAACAACAAGTGACTATTGGATCTCATACATATAAACTTGATGCACCGTTTCTAGTGTTTGCTACTCAAAATCCAGTCGAACAAGAAGGCACGTATCGTTTGCCTGAAGCACAGCTTGATCGCTTTTTATTCAAAATTCATGTTGATTACCCTACTATTTTTGAAGAGCTTGAAATTTTAAACCGATCAGTGAACACACACCCAATTATTCAAGTATTAACAAAAGATGACATTCTTGAATCACAGCAACTTACGCAAGCTATTTACGTTGATGAAAAAATAAAGCAGTACATTCTTGCAATCGTGTTTGCTACACGTAAACCTGCCGATTATAAGCTACAAGATATTGCACCGTACATTAATTATGGGGTTTCACCACGCGCAACACTTGCTTTGTACAATGCAGCAAAAACACATGCCTTTTTAGCTAAGCGGCACTATGTAACACCGGATGATGTTAAAGCTGTATGTTTTCCTGCACTGCGCCACAGAATACATTTAACATATGAAGCTGAAGCGGATCACGTTACTGCCGATATGCTTATTAAAAAAATAATAAACAGTATCCCTACGCCGTAAACTTACCCTTCTTCAGTTTTTTTTGATTATATTTTTTTAATCTTCTTAAAAAACAGATCTATTGGTATACTTGACAAGGGCCAGACAAGAACGCTATTGTGAAAAAATAAAAAAAGTAATGCAAGGAATGCGCAATGAAACATCCATTTTGGATTATAAATCTTGGACTGCTTTCTCTGGTCCTTGCTGCCTTTGCATTTATTTTTATCTCAAGCGTAAAAGTTCCTCATCGAGAAGATATTGAACCTTCACAAGTTTTACCAAGAAAAGAATCAAAAGTTGCTATTAATATCAAAAAAATTTATGAAGATGATCTTTTTGGTACATACAGCAAAGAACTACCTCGTATAAAACCTCTTGAATCAACTATTCCATTCCCAGAACCTCCGTCTCAACAAAAAATAGTTATCCCTGCAATCATTGAACCGGAATTTCTTGATCCTCTTCAAGTTACTCTTAAAGGGATTATTGTTGTAGGTTCTAATGATTCAAAAAACAGAGCGATGATTCAAGACAATAAAACAATGCAAGAAGGAACATACAAAGTTGGTGATCTCATTCAAGACGCACAATTGATACGTATCTTTAAAAATAAAATTATTTTCTTACGTCTCAATGGCCAACAAGAAGTTCTCTATTTACGCGAACAAGACACCAAGATTGACCCAACATATTCACTGTCGCATGAATGGGATACAGTTGTTAAAAAAATAGGAATGAATAATTATCTTATCAATCCAAAGGCATTTGTTGAACACGTTAAAAACTTAACAGAGTGTATTGATCTTCTAAGTGCAACAACTGCATATCAACAAGGTAAAAGTCTTGGATTGCGTATCGGGAATCTAACCAAATCACCATTTGGCAACCTTATTGGATTACAAAATGGTGATATCATAACATCTATCAATAATATTCCTGCGCAAACCACAGAAGAACGCCTTGCAATCTATAAAAATGTAACATCATTAAAACCAGGCAATACGGTAACTATCAATCTCATCCGCAAAAATAAAAACATGGAAATTATCTATAAATTAGAAGATTTCACCGCTCCTGAAGAAACGCCAATTCGCTCTACAAAATCTGAAGAACAGGCAGCATTTTTCCCTCACAAAAAAAATGAAACTATTAAACAACAACATTATGCATTTGCTCCTACCATAGATAAAATAAAAAGAGACGATCATCAAAGAATGATTCATAAAGGTCGATCTTTAATGCATAGTAGCAGTTGAATTGAGTAAAAAATATGAATAAACGCAACATCCATCTCTGTTTTCTTTTGATACTTGCTGTTGCAAGTGTCACGCAAACAGGTAGCAGAAAACGTTATCGTAATAAAAAAAAGTCAGCAGATAAACATGCTGTGAGTAAAACTATAAATACGCATATGAATGTTGATGCATATCAACAAGAACAACAAAACGGTACAACGCAATTGATGCAGGCAACAACAGCACCATCAACTATTGGTCTGCCACAATTACAAGAACGCATACAAGCACCTGCTACACCAAAAAATACGTATCAATACACTGACCCATTTGTTGAACCACAAAAACCTGCTGCACCAAACTTGGCAAATCAACCAATAGAAATACCTCCAGCTCCTATACATGATGAAGATGAAGAAGATAGTATAGAACTTAATTTTGAAAACGCTGGGCTTGAAAATTTCGCCAAACAGATTGAAGACATATTCGAAATTACATTAATCACCGATGATGCAATTGCTCCACTACCACAAGGTAAAAAAGCAATAAAAAATAATAAAATATCATTCAAAACAAACCAGCCTCTTTCAAAAAAAGAAACGTGGAATCTTTTTGTTACGTTTCTTGATCTAGCTGGTTTTGCTGTTACACCACAAGCAGATCAAAAAGTCTTTCGTATCACCACTATAGAATCTGCTCGCAAGGCAGCACTCCCAACATTTATTGGCGTTGATCCTGCAATACTTCCTGATACTGATGAACTTATTCGCTATGTTTATTTCTTAGAAAATGCTTCAACAGACACTATCATGGGAATTGTAAACCCACTCAGAAGCAGCAGCTCACAAGGACTTATTGAACTTAAAGAACACAAGGGTTTTATACTAACCGATAAGTCTTACAATATCAAAATGCTCATGGCTATTATTAAAGAGCTTGATAAGGTCAGCACTCCAGAATCAATGTCCGTTCTTAAATTGCGTAATGCTGATGCAAAAGCTGTACAAGAACTGTATAAAGAATTACTACCAAAAGAAGAACCACAATCACGATTCTTTACCAAAAAACAACCTACATCTCTCTTTTTTCCAGAAAACACTCGTATGATTGCTGATCCGCGCACGAATACGCTTATTTTACTTGGACCAAACAACTCAATTAAAAAAATTGAACAATTTATTATGAAGTATATTGATGTTGAACTTGATCAAGCATACTCTCCTCTCTACACGTATCAACTGAAATATGCAGATGCAGAAACTATTGCTGACATTATGACCAAGGTCACTGCATTTGGCCAAGATACAGAAGCAGGAAAATTCGGTGGTGTACGTGGTGAAGATCAGTATATGAGACCAATGGCATTTATCCCTGAAAAAGAAACAAATAAACTGATTATCAAAGGACATTACGAAGATTACATAAAAGCAGAAAAAGTTATTGCGCAGCTTGATGCGCGTCAACCACAAGCAGCTATTGAAGTGCTTATCGCCAGCGTTGATTTGAATGATACAAAAAACCTTGGTGCACAGATACGCAGCAAACAACCAGGGCCAAACGGTTTATTAGGTAATAATATTAAATTTCAAACATCAGGGTTATACACCGATTCATTAATTGTTACCAATCCTGATCCTACATCCGGCGCCAATAGATTACTTGGCAATCTTGTTAATCTTGTTACAGGAGCTGTTTCTGGAACATCTCTCTTAACACTTGGTCAAGATGCGCTTGGTGTATGGGGTATTTTCCAAGCACTACAAACTGTTACCGATGCTGAAGTAATTTCTAATCCATTCATTCTTGCAACTAACAATGCTAAATCAACGGTCGCAATTGGTGAAGAACGCCGTATTATAACTCAAAAAGTTGTTGGTTTTGACAACCAAAATGCATTTGATGCTGATGATGCAAAACTTGAAGTAACAATTACCCCACAAATTAACTCTGATGGAATGATTGGACTTTCTGTAAAAATTACCATTAACGAATTCACTAATCCTGTTGATCAAACAGATGCGACTCAAAACACCAGAGAAATTGTAACCAGTGCTATTGTTGCTAATAAAGAAGTACTTGCTCTTGGTGGTTTAATCAGAAACAATGTGCAAAATGTTGAAACAAAAGTACCAATATTAGGCGACATACCTATTCTTGGTTGGCTCTTTAAAAATAAAAAGAAAACAGTTATTAAACAAAGTCTTCTGATACTTATTTCCACACGTATTATAGAGTCTCAACAAGATGATGAGATGCAATCATATAATCGCGATTACATCGGAGATTATCAAAACACAATCAATGCTATGAATTACGTGACAAGCGAAAAAGATCCTATTGATCATATGTTCTTTGATGATAAAGCATTACGAGCGCAAGGATCTGTTGAAGGACTTATTTTTGAGCGCCATCAAAAATTACAAGAAACAGAGCAGATATCTCCTACAAAACCCTCATCTGCTGAAGCTACGGCGGACAAGCCCGCGCAATTAGCCCAAGTAAGTTCTGCAAACTCCAAAGAGGAAACGCATAACAAACTTATAAAAACAATGCATAATAAAAAGCGTACGCAACTGGCTCTCACAGACTTTTTGAATGACAAGGAGGTTGTCGCATGAGCCAACTTATTAAAGACATTTTTTTACCAGAAAAAATAAATTCTTATTATCTCTTTCCAAAAACAGTTGTTGGTATTGAGATTAACAAAACAAGCATCATTGCAACAAAAACGCGTATCAATGGAACCACAAGTACTATAGAGCTTGTTATTGAAGAAAAAATACCAGAAGAGGTATCAGAAGAAAATCTTGAAAAAACATCCCCTGCTCTGCAAGCAATTTTTTCTAAAATTGGTAAGTATGATGAAATCCATACCATACTACCAAGTTCTGTTGCAGTGTTTAAAGAACTAAAATTACCCTTTACTTCTCGTGAAAAAATCAGCATGGTCGTAGGATTTGAAATAGAACCCTTACTGCCATTTTCATTGCGTGATGCGGTAGTTGATTTTGTTATCACGAGAGAAATTCCTGAAGAAAAAAGTTCAGAAATTATGATTACAGCTGTTCAAAAACAGCAAATCACAGAACATCTGCAAATGTTTGAAGCTGTTAATCTTAAGCCAGATGTTATCACGGTTGATATTGTTGCACTCTATGGCCTATATCAACAAATGGATGCTTACAAACAGTTAACAGGCGGTACAATTCTTCTGTATATAACTTCCTATACAACAAACATTATCCTTATTGTCAATGGGCAGTTAAAAACAATGCGTACATTACCAAAAGGTATCATTGCTTTAACAAAACAGATTGCTCAAGATCTCAATAAAAACCCTCAAGAAGTCATTGATCATCTTCTACGATTTGGCCTTGAGGCAAATGATGCTGCTGAATATTCATCAGCTACAGAAAAAACTGTTACCGATTGGTGGAACTCTATAAATTTTACATTGAATGCTTTTTCCAGACAGTTTTTAAATCAACAACCAATAACAAAAATTATTTTTCTTGGTAAAGGTTCACTCATTAAAGGCCTCATTCCATTTATTGGACAAAAAAGTGGAATTCCTTGTGAACTATTTAATCCCGAATATATTAATCAAAATGCAACACTCACGATCAAAAACATTAACAATATAAATCCTATTAATGTTATTAGTGTCAGTGCATCACTACCTCTTGCAGCAACTGTTGATTATAATCTTGCACAAAAAGAGTTTACATTATCTGATAATTCTTTACTCCTTAAACAGTTCATTGTTCTTGCTGTTCTTACCGTAGGACTATTTACAACACTTATCACTCATTATTTTGTACAAACAAGCAAACTCAAAACAGAAATAAGATCTTCTGAGCAAGAAGCGTTATCAGCGCTCACTTCTACCTTTAAAAATTTAGAAGATGAAACCAATTTGGGCGACGCTATTGATGAAGCAGAACTAGAAGTTGAAGAGCAGAAAAAAAGATGGTTTGCTTTTTCACATCAATCCCGCGCATCTTTCTTACAATATTTGCGTGAGCTTGTTGAAAAAATTGATAAAAAAAGCATTGATTTTAAAATTGAACAACTAATTATTGATGAAGACACATTAACAATCACAGCTGAAGTGAGAGATCATGACGCTCTTAAAATTCTTGGACGTGAATTATCACAATCAAAAATGTTTAAGCCTTTTGAATCACCTGAAACTCCACAATTTACATTAAAGATACCGTTAGCAAAAAACAGTGAGGAGGTATCATGACTTTTCTTGAACCAGTAAAAACTTTTATTAATAAAATAGACTCAAAAACATTCTCTTATTATATGATTGGATACGCGTCTGGATGTGTGGTTCTTTGTATTCTTATTATTTTTTATTACTACCGATCTGTTGGTACGTTGCAACGAAAAATAAAAAATATAAACAGCTCGCGCGAAGAAGTTTTAGATATTTTAGAAAAAGCTTCATTAGTACAACAGCAACGATCCATGGTAGAAGAAACACTTGCAAAAGATATGGATTTTAAAATTGGTGGATACTTTAAAAATCTTTTGATTAAACTAAATCTTAAAGATAAAGAAGTCGCAGAAGAAACATCAACAGCAGATCTTGAAGAAGATTATCGAAAAAGTGAATTGAGTGCAAAATTTGAAGATATGTCTATGAGAGAGCTGACGGAACTGTTACAAGAAATTGAACAAAACTCTCGTGTAGCAACTAATAAACTTGAAATCACGCAATCAAAAAAGAAGCCAAGAACAATTGAAGTAAGCCTTACTATTTCTACATTATTACCAAAAATAGAAAGCTCTATCACCTAGGGGACAGGGTACATGAAAATAATAAAAAAATTAAAATCACAACACATTTTTCTTTCGCTTGTCTTCATCTTATGCACTGCATCAACTCTCCAATGTGAAGAATTTGACGTTGAAACTGTTGCTGCGCCCGGGCCAGCTGAAGAAATAGCTGATTTCAATTTTAATTATGAAAATGAAGATATTATCACCATCATCAATAAGTTGGCAGCATTAAAAAACCTTAATGTTATATTCCCTCCAGGTGATATCCTCACCGTAAAAGTAACACTTCATATAGATAAAAAAATAACCCTTTCACAAGCATGGAACAATCTTACAACATTGTTAGATGCTGCTGGATTTTCTATTGTCCCACAAGGGGATACTATTCGCATTGTGCGTTCAGGAAAAGAAATATCACGTGAACCAATGCCAACATATATTGGTGTTCATCCTGATGATCTACCAAACGGTGATCAACCAATCCGTTATCTCTATTATTTAGCAAACATAAAAATTTCTGATCAACCAGAAAATGAACTGAATGGGATATTAAAAGATATTTTACCAGATAATGCTTTGTATAAAGGTGATTCAACCACTAACGGCTTGTTAATTGTTGCAAAAGCAAATGATATTCGCGCTGTTATGAAAATTGTTCTTGAACTTGATCAAGTTGATTTTCAAGAAAAAATTGATATTATTCCCCTTCGTCATACTTCTGCGAGTATTGTTGCACAACTTATTAATGAACAACTCATTAAACAAGACAATAATAATCCGTATCGTCTTGATACAAAAAAAACAAAAGAAGTTCCTTATTTTTCAGGATTCACCAAAATCATTCCTGAAACCCGCTTAAACAAACTTATTATTCTTGGGCGACCTCAAACAGTAGAACGTTTAAAAGATTTTATTAAAAAATATATAGACGTTGCTCCTGATTCAGGAAAATCAATTCTGCATGTGTATCACTTACAATATCTTGATGCACAGGCACTCGCTCCCGTATTGGAAAAAATTGTACAAGGCGGCGGTAATGGCGGACCAAGCCAAGCATCAGCGGGAGAAGCAAAAAGTGGGGGCGTTGAACGTTTCTTTGATAAAGTTATTATCCATCCTGATTACCCAATCAACAAAGGCGCGGACAATGCAAACAGCACAGGACAAGAACGATTTACCTACTATGGTGGTAACAATCTTATTATCGCTGCCCGCAATGATGACTGGAAGCAAATCAAAAAATTGATTGAAGAGCTTGATACTCCACAAAGACAAGTTCTGATTGAAGTATTAGTAGCAGATTTAACCGTTGATGATTCACGGTTACTCGCCAGCATGTCTCGTATCCCTGAAAAAATTCCATTTCCTGATTCTATGGAATTTCAGTCAGCTATTTTAGGTCAACCAATACCAACTGAATTACCTGCAACACCAACAACTTCCATTGATTCAAATCTTTTAAAAAATGCTTATAGAGATGATGGAAATCTTGCTAATCCTTCCACTGAGGCAACCAAAAATATTGCTGATTTTGCACTATCAGGAACAACAATGCTTTCATTAAATGATAATGACGGCAGAACCTGGAGCATTTGGCAACTCCTACAAAAATTCACTAGTTCAAAAATATTATCTCACCCTCATATTATGGCAAGAAATAATAAAGAAGCTGTTGTCTCTATTGGTCAAACACGCTGGCTTGTGGATAAAGTAAAAGATATTAACAGTGTTAATTATGGTGGTGCGACAACCATTAATTATAAGCCAATATCTGCTAATCTTACCGTAAAAATAACTCCACGTATTAGTAGCGCAAACACTGTTAATCTGCAAGTACTTGTTACAATTAACGAATATGTTTCTACTGCGGTTGGTACAAGTAACAATACAATGACCATTCGAAAAGTTGAAACCAATGCATATATCAAAAATGGTGGTGTTTTTGCTCTTGGAGGCCTGATCAGAACAACAAATGCTACAGCGATTAGAGAAACACCTTTATTAGGAAAAATTCCAATACTTGGATGGTTCTTTAAAGGTAAACAAAATGAAACCATCAAAAATAATCTTACCGTATTCATTTCCCCAACCATCATTGAGCCACGCCTACGAGCAGGAGCGAATGAATATACGCAAGACTACATTAGTCTTGCAAAACAAGAATCACGTGGAAATCTCTTTGATTCTCTTAAAGATCCTATTACTCGCTGGTTCTTTACCGGGGAAACAAACGCAGAACAAGCAATAGATGCATTTGTAGCAAAAGATGAAACCTTACCACAAAATGCTATAGCTCAAAAAACAGAGCCAAAAAAGAAGAAAAAAGAAAACCCTCAGGGAAACGATACACTCTTAACCCACACTCTTGATGGTTTTGTTGCTGACAACAGCAATAATCAACCCAATGATCTTAAATCCATCATCCAGGATGACCCAAATCCGTTTTTAAAAGCGTAACATACCCTTATTAGGCACTAAAAAAACCCGCTCTGAAATAATCTTCAGATCGGGTTTTCTATTGCTTTTTTAATAAAATCATTGCTATTTGACAATTTATTATCATAAAATAGAAGTGTAAATAGTACAATTGTTTATAAAAAAAGGCTTTTTATGAAAAACATAAAAAATATACTGACTGCTGTGGTAACAGCTGCGGTATTATACTGCCCACAAACAATTCAATGTTCTGCACCTCTTAACGCTCCTGATGTTGAAATTTATAATAAAAGTAATGAAGACATTACAGTTTTTATTACAAATTTAGACAATCAAGTACCTCGTTCAATAAATGTCGCAAAAGGAATGGCAGTAAAATATGACACTGATATTAATTCTGAATTAAAATTTGAAATTTGGTCATTATCAAATAAAAATGCCAATAGGTTACTTGCTGTTGCAACTATTAATGCTCCAGGAAAAACAAAATATCTTACATGGAATCCTGAAAAAAAACCTTCTTTATATCCTCAAACAGGACCGTTGCTTGGATTAATGGGTAAAACACAGTCTGGATTATCTTTAAAAGATAATATTTCATCCTCAATGATTAAAAATCAATAAACAAAAAGGATATAAGTTATGAAGAAAATATTTTTATCAATCTTATCGGCTGTTACTTTGTTCAATATATCTTTATCAGCTAATGTCGCTTCTAATGTTATTGAAATTTACAACAAGCAAACATCAAACATTATCGTTGATATTACTGAAACACGACAAGGAAGAAAAATAATTTTTCCAGCTGTTTCTATTCCTGGTAATCAACAGTGGTTATGTAAAAGAGAAGTAGATATGAATTCAGTATTAGATTTTACAGTCTCTACTCCTAAAGGAAATATAATCGCTGAGTATGTTATTGATGCTCCAGGAAAAACAAAATATCTTTCATGGGATAATGTTAAAAGTGGTTCCAGATATTTTGAAAGTTGTTTATACCCTCAAACAGGTCCATTAATGGGATTAATGGGTAAAACAAAGTCAGGTTTATCTCTCAAAAACAACGTTGAAGCTTCTCAAATAAAAGGCACATGTAGTCAAGGCCCAAATCTCTAATCGGACTCAGTAAAAAAAAGAAATAATAATAATAATAATAATAATAGTAATAATAATAATAATAAAGGAAACTATATGAAAAACACAAAAAACATATTCTTCTTATTCGCATCAATCGTAGCAACTGCATCTTCCAATATGCAAGCGATTCCTAATTTTGAACTTTATAATAAAGCTGACAAAGCAATTGGTGTTGTTCTTGGTACACAAAAATATATTGTACCATCAATGAAACAATTACCACTAACTATCGATACTGCAAACACGATTTATTTAGAAATCTTTCCTGATACAAAATCCATAGCAGCATTAAACATGAACATGATGCAATATGCTCCTAATAAATTTAGCATCAATGCATCAGGTAAAACTGTTTATCTAACATGGAATCCTGCAAAAAGTACATCCCTGTATCCACAAACAGGACCGTTGATGGGGTTAATGGGTAAAACAGAATCTGGCCTCTCATTAAAAAACAATCTTTCATCTTCTATGATTAAAGAGCAATAAATCAAAGGATTTTTAATGAAAAACACAAAAAATATATTCTTACCGATAGCAACGATTACATTGTTTTTAACAATCCAAACAGCTGTTGCATCTCAAGAACCTAATTTTGAAATCACTAACAAGTCAACAACTGATATAAGTGTATATCTTGCACATGGAAACAATCGAAGCAAAGGGATGTTGGTTAAACCTCAACAAAGACAACAGTATCAAATTAACCCGAATGACAGTTGCGTAATCATTATTAACACGGAAGATGAGTCAGGATTTGGTAGATTTAACTATTCTCTTGATGCTCCAGGTAAAACAAAATATGTTACATGGAATCCTGACAAAAAACCTGCGTTATATCCTCAAACAGGACCCTTAGCAGGATTTGGTAAAATGATAGGGATGAAAACAGCATCTGGCTTATCATTAAACAATAATATTGCAGCAGGACAAATCAAACAAAATAGATAATATCATTGCTATGTTGGTCATAAAAATCTTATTAAAAGGAATTTTTAATGAAAAACACAAAAAATATATTCTTATCAATAGCCGTAATTACGTTATTTTTAGCATCTCAACCATCAACTGCATCTGCATCGGCTCCAGCAAGTCGGGCAACTGCTACATCTCAAGAACCTAATTTTGAAATCTCTAATAAATCAAAAGATGATATCGTTGTATATCTTTCCTATGGAGACTATAAAAGCAGTGGCCCATTAATGGTTAAACCTCAAGAAAGAAAACGCTATCAAATAGGCCTGAATGATCAATGCTTTATCACTATTAACACCTTTCCAAAAGACAAGTCAAAAAAACTAGGTGTTTTTAGCTATAAAATTAATGCCCCTGGCAAAACAAAATATGTTACATGGAATCCTGACAAACCATCCGCTTTATATCCTCAAACAGGCCCTTTAGCAGGTTTTGGTAGATTAATAGGTATGAAAACAGAATCTGGCTTATCATTACAAAACAATCTTTCAGCAAGCCAAATAATAGAACAATAATCTCATTACTATATTAGACATAAAGAACCTTCTCGCTTTTAAATAAGAGAGAAGGTTTTTCTTTTTTACTAATTACACCGACAACAATATTTCTTCAATCTGAAGTAACCTATTGTATTTTGCCATACGTTCGCCACGTGAACATCCACCAGTCTTAATATGTGTGGCACTTGTACCAACAGCAAGATCTGCTATAAAGGTATCATTAGTTTCTCCTGAGCGATGAGAAACAATAACATCCCACTCATTATCTTTACACAATTGAATTGCTTGTAATGTTTCAGTTACGGTACCAATTTGATTAGGTTTGATAATAGAACCTGTTGCGCAATCTTTTTCTATGCCATACCAAATACGTTGTGGATCAGTTGTAAATATATCATCACCAATAATCTTAACACGCGGCCCTAGTTCTTTTTTCATATCACGCCAACCATTCCAATCAGATTCACTTAATCCATCTTCAATAGAATAAATTGGATATCGCGACATAAGATTTTCATACCACTCTATAAGTTCATGACTAGAAATGTCTTTACCATAAAGTTGATATAAACCAGTTACTCGATTATATATACATGATGCTGCAGCATCAATTGCAAGCATAATATTACTTCCATTACCAGACTTTTCAATTGCTTCCAGCACCAAATCAAATGGTTCATACTCATTACTAAAACTAGGAACAAATTCACCTTCATAACCAACAGCAGTCATTTTACCTTTTGCACGTAAAATATCTTTTAACGCATGGTACACAGTAACACCAGTGTTCATTGCGTCACTGAATGAAAATTCTTTTGTAGGTACAATTAAAAGTTCTTGAACAGCAAAATTATTATTCGCATGCAATCCTCCCCCTAATACATTAAACATAGGACAAGGTAAAGACACGGTAGAATACTGAGTGATATGTGCTATAAATTCATAAAGTTCTGCACCCTCTGCATATGCTTGGGCTTTGCATACAGCCATACTGACAGCAAGCATACTATTTGCACCAAGTTGAGATTTATCCTCAGTTCCATCAAGATTCAATAATTCCATATCAAAGGCAATCAAATCCGGGGCTCTATCAATCAATGTTGGTGCTATGACTTCTTCTATGATCTTTATTGCTTTGCTTACACCAAGGCCCATTAAACGATCTGTTCCATCTCGTAATTCAACTCCCTCATGTGTACCTTTAGAAATGCCTGTAGGAACAGATGCTGTAATAACAGCACCATCGCTTAAAGAGATACCACACTCAATTGTTGGAATACCACGAGAATCAAAAATTTCACGTGCATGAATTGCATTAATTTTCATTACTTAAACTCCCTCTTTCTATTACAAAAACAAAAAACCTGGTGTAAAAACCAGGTTTTTATTTTTTATTCCTTTTTAGCGGAACCAACTACAGGTGTTAACTGCAATCCATACTCTTTCAGTTGTTTATTATCAACTCCAGTTGGCGATTCCATCATAGGATCATACCCACGGGCAGTTTTTGGAAACGCAATCACTTCACGAATAGATATTGAATTCGTTAACAGCATAATAAAACGATCAAGACCAAGAGCAATACCACCATGAGGAGGAAATCCAAGTTCTTGTGCTTCAAGCAAGAATCCAAATTTTAAATCAACTTCTTCTTTGCTTAAACCAAGTAATGTAAATACTTTCTCTTGAACTGCACGGTCATGAATACGAATTGATCCACCACCAAGTTCAACGCCATTCAAAACAACATCATAAGCACGCGCTTTTATATCGCCCAACTCTTGATTTTCCCAACCTTTAGCAGGTGAAGTAAATGGATGATGTTTTGCATTCCAACTTTTATCTTTTTTATCATATTCAAGTAACGGAAAATCAGTAACCCATGAAAAATTCAGTTCATCTTGCGGAATAATATCAAGCTCTTTTGCAAGTTCCTGACGTAACCTTCCTAATATTTCCCATGCAGTTTCATACTCACCAGCAACAATAAAGAGAACACTACCGTTCACCACTGCATCACATGTTTGCAACACTCGTGCAAAAAAGTCTGCCGGCAAAAATTTTGCAACAGGAGAACTTATACTTTCAGGGCTTTCAAGATCAATCCACAACAACCCTTTTGCACCTAACTTTTGAGCTTTATCAACCCAGCGGTTAAGTTCTGAATGAGTAAATGAATGACCAGAAACATGAATGCCACCAATTTTTTCACCACGCGCAATTGCATCACGCAAAAATTTCAATTCTGTATCTGCAAAAACAGGAGTAAAATCATTAATTTTTAAACCATAACGCAAATCTGGTTTATCTGATCCATATGATGAAAACGCTTCATCATATGTTAAACGTTGAAAAGGTGTTTTTAAATTTTTACCAAGTACTTTATCAAAAACATGCTTTAATAAACTTTCAACAAGATGCTGTACATCAAGCTCTGAAATAAATGACATTTCAACATCAAGCTGTGTAAATTCTGGCTGACGATCTGCACGCAAATCTTCATCACGAAAACAGCGAGCAACCTGGAAATATTTTTCCATTCCACCACACATTAAAATCTGTTTATATAACTGAGGGGATTGTGGCAATGCGTAGAAAGAACCTGTATGAATACGAGAAGGCACTAAAAATTCGCGCGCTCCTTCTGGCGTATTTTTTGTTAAAATAGGAGTTTCAATTTCATAGAATGCTTGGTTGTTTAAAAATTCGCGCATTGCATAAATTACTTTATGGCGCAACGCAAAGTTTCTTTGCATATCAGGACGACGTAAATCTAAGTATCTATATTTTAAACGTAACTCTTCATCAATCACATCAGCATCTTCAATAGAGAATGGTAGCATTTTTGCACTATTTAAGATGGTAATACGCTCAACATGCAGTTCCCATTTTCCCGTTGGAATATCTTTATTTATTGTTTCAGGAGCACGGTTTACAACTTTACCGCATACTGTGATTACGTATTCTGAACGTACTTTTTGCGCAATTTCATGAACTTCTTTTGAAAATTCTGGATTACAAACAAGTTGCATCAAACCACTACGATCTCGAAGATCAATAAAAATTAATCCTCCATGATCACGTCGCCGATGCACCCATCCAGAAAGGCATATTTCTTGATTTAAGTACTGCTCATTAACTAATCCACAACCGGTTGTACGCTCATATACTTGCATATCTAATCCTTAAAAAATAAAATTTCATCCGCTCGCCCTGACTGTTTTTGCTATGCAAAAATATATCGAAGCGTAAAAAAAGAAGCCATAAAATCAGTATATCACAACAAAAAAAAAGGGTAACACACGCTTATTTCGTGCTACCCCACAACAATGCAATATACAATTTTTAATGATTGTTTTTATTTTTTATGCGTTTGATGTGCAAATATAATCTGATAAATCAATAGGGCTATAAAATCTTTTACTGCTTCCTCATTCATTGGATAATTGCTATTTCTTTTCATATATTCTATTTTATCTTGAATCTGTGTCGCCTCTAAATACTGATAAGAATAATGCAGTTGTAGCGTGTTTAATTTCATTTCCGCGATTAATTGACGATTTGTTACTGCCACATTTCGCGCAGCGTTAACATCTCCTTCTTTTTTATAAATCTGTTGCAAGCAAAATTTAACCACCTTTTCAGAATCACATACTTTTTTATAATTATTAATCCGCTCTGCTAATGATTGGGATATAATTAGCTCAAAAACACTGCTATTACATTCTTTAAAATTCCTAGATAATCCTTCTATCATCTTATATATAGGATTATCTTGAGGAACATACATTGAATTAGCAGTAACTGTTTTACAAAAACTCAATTTATTTGCCAACTCAGATGCAAACTTTTGGTTTTCTTCAGCGGTTATAATCAGATGTGCTGTTTCTCTTTTTTTCTTTTTTTCTATTACTTGCAACTCCATACCTATTACGGGAAAAGCCACAAATAAACAGAGCATAAAACCTATTATCTTACTCACATCATCTCCTTTTTAAATATCACAATACTCTTAAAATCGTAATATTACACAAAAAAAAGGCACTTACAACTGTGTAAGTGCCTTTTTACTTTTTATCAAAAACAGATCATTTAAAAGGTATAAATTAAACCTAAATTAAATGTATATCCAATATCATTACCCAAATTAGGAATGCGATCTTGTATACTTGTAGGGTTGGTATCATTAAATTCTGCACGTTCTGCATCAGTAAATATTGCTACATCTTTACGATCTTTATAATGCGACCCAGGGAAGAACATAGAAGATACCCAGAAAATTTTCAAATCTTTTAATAAACTATAGTTAATAAAAATATTTGCTTCTGTACCAAGGAATGTACGCGCATTACCAATTTGATGCTCTTGCCAGAAGGAATACACGTTGGGATTTACTTCAAAAAACTTAGCCCATGATTTTGGATTCCATTTTAATGCTGTTCCACAAAAGACCAAATTAGATAAACCAGAAATATTTTGAGCTTTTGTATTTGGAGCTTGAAGCTGATTTTGTGATGGTGTTGAAAACGGACGTTTTAGTTTTCCCGCTCCACCAAGCAGATACACACTTCTAACACGTTTACCAGAATATGTTTGCTGCAATCCAATAAATCCATTGTAATCACCATCTTTTGTTTCAAAATTAGGATTATCATCACCAGAAGCAACACCTCCAGCTACTGACCAGAACAAATTCTTGTCACGGAACCAATACCCAGCATCCGCTACAAACATCCAACCTTTATAAAGGTTAGTATATTTATCACCAAAACGTGCTTTGCTATTTTTCAGAACAATATCAGTTCCCGGCTGATTCATTAAATAGCCCAATGAACTCACCTCTCCGATTTGTTGACCATTTTGTGACTCATCTCTACCAGTTGTATTAATCTTTTTTTGCGCATCACTACCAGGTACAAAAGGAGCTGGTTCAGTAACTTGTTCACCTTGTAAATTGGTATATGTAGCCGTTACATTATCATTAACTAATACTACAACACCTCTGTTGTTATTTTCTTTAACAATATTACGATCCCAACCATGCACACGTTGTTGACCAAAGTTAACAGCATAATCAAAACCACACTCAAAACGTTTACCAAAAAATTCACCCGCCAACCCTGTTGTCCCAAGTTTACTTGTTGCATCGGCTGGAAATTCTATTTTTTGTTCAGGATCATTGTTATACATTCCATAAGGCTCAAGGACCAATCTGCCAAGCCATTCATTATCAAAAACATTCCAATTAAAACGACCCGCAATAATATAATTTACATTACCAAAACCGCGTCGAAGTTCTTTTTCTGTACGATCAATTGCTTGCGCATAGATAACTTTTTCTGTATCAGCCAAACCTGTGCTACTGTTTTGTAAAAGAGCAGTATATAAATCATACGATACAACCTTAGGGAAAATCTCTCCTGAAAATTTTGCACCAAATGCATATTGATCAACAAAACTATCAGCCCAGAAACCAAGCACCTCAGGTGCCGACGCATATGAATCACCAAGAGCAATACCTCTACCAAGCTGGAATGGAAATGCTCCAACAGTAAACGTATGCTTGTTTTTGAAAGGCACACCAAAGGCCTTATCAATATTAAATTTCAACCACAACTGTCTAATCCAAAAAACGTGCCGAGGAAATCCGTGATTGTGTGTCCCTCTGATCGCATCAAGAACCTTAACATCAGCAAATGTTGTACTTGCTATGCTTTCAGGATTTCCCCAAATTCCTTTGTTACGCATCTGAAATAGGAACTCTGCAATATTTTCACCGTATGTTTGCGTCCCATATAAAAGATCCACAGAAAGATCTAATACGTGCTTAGAAACATAAGATTGATCAAATTTATTATCATTGTTCAACCAATTGATATTTCTACCATAAAAAGTTTCTGGTCTAAATACACCAGAAAAAATATATTCAACATCCCCAGATGTTGAACGCAAATCAGCTTGTAATAAATGAGCAATAGAGCATGAAAACGCTATGATTGCTAATAGATATCCCTTAATACGCATGTCTTCCTTCAATTCCTGAAAATAACTAAAATAAAGCAACAGATAGGTAAAAAATTCGAAATTTTATCTGAATAGATTACTATAAAATAGAGTACTTGATTAGGCTAATTTGTCAACTCAAAAAACTCATTAAACCCATCTACAAAAGGATTTCCATGGCAAAAAAACACTCTTTTTTATACGGAGCTCACATGTCCATAGCAGGTGAACCTGCCAAAGCTATAGAGCGTGGAGAATCAATTGGTTGCACTGCAATACAAATATTCACCAAAAGCAACCGCCAGTGGCACGCAAAGCCTATTACCGATAAAGAAGCTGATAGATTCAAACTGGCGTGGAAAGCATCTTCTATTACATCAATCATTGCGCATGCATCGTATCTCATTAACATTGGATCCCCCAACAAAGATATTGAACATAAATCAATCCGTGCCCTTGGCATAGAAATGGAACGATGCACCCAACTTGGTATTCCTTATCTTGTTCTTCATCCTGGATCACATTCTAATACAGACAAAGAAGAAGCACTTAAGCGTATTAGTACAAATCTTGATCATTTGTTTGATGCACACTCTGAATGCTCTATCTTGCTGGAAACAATGGCGGGACAAGGTACAAATATAGGAAATAGTTTTGAGCAACTAGCTGCAATTATTAAGCTTTCAAAACATAAAAGACGGCTTGGCGCATGCCTAGATACCTGCCATGTGTTTTCCGCAGGGTATGATTTGAGAGACGAAAAATCGTATTATCTGATGTGGGAACAGTTTGATAAAATAATTGGAATTGAAAGATTAAAAGCCATTCATGTGAATGATTCAAAAAAAGAATTAGGATCTTGTGTGGATCGCCATACTGACATTGGAAAAGGAAAAATAGGACTCAAAACATTTGAACTTTTGTGTAATGATCCAAAACTTTTTGATATTCCTAAAATTTTGGAAACACCAAAAGATGATCTTTCTGATGATAAGAGAAATATGGAAACTTTATTGGATATGTTAAATACAAAGACAAGAAAACTATTACATGTCAAAAAAGAATAAACGAATTAGGTTAAATTAGAAACTGAGATAATAGATTATATTTCCAAAAAATGAGCTAAGAAGAAATTGTAGTATATCCAAAAATATAACCCATTATCTCGTCACTAAACAGTGCTTTCAAATATCCCTTTTCAACTAACCACTAATAAAAAAGGAATCAAAACATAAAAGCATTATTAATTTTGAACATGATCTAACAAAAAACAATTTTTTTTTAAATGCAAATCTGTGCAACAACAATAAATAGCGCATTTTAAAGAGGTTTTTTAAAAAAAGTGTTGTTTTATTCAAAAAACAACAAAAAACAACACTTTTTTAAACTACTGTTTTTCAGCTATTCTTTGTACAACTGCCCCGATAAAATCCTTAAATAAAGGATGTACTTTAATTGGTGAGGATTGGAATTCTGGATGGAATTGTGCTCCAACCATAAACGGGTGATCTTTTATTTCTGATATTTCAACCAAATCCATAGCAACATGTACACCAGAAAAAACAACTCCAGCTTGTTCAAACCGCTGCCTATATTCTTTATTCACTTCATATCTATGTCTGTGGCGTTCAAATACTGTGTCTGATTTATAAGCATTATATGCACGAGTTCCTTTAGAAAGAGCGCATAAATATGAGCCTAACCGCATATTTGCCCCTTTAGTGGTAACATGCTTTTGCTCACTCATCAAACATATAACTGGATCTTTTGTTTGCTGATCAAACTCTGTACTGTTTGCTGAAGAAAGATGCAACAAAGAGCGTGCCGCTTCTATAATCATAACCTGCATACCAAGACAAAGCCCCAAATAAGGTATTTTATGCTCACGAGCCCATGTGCATGCTAAAATTTTACCTTCAACGCCTCGGGAATCAAATCCTCCCGGCACCACAATACCATCAACACTTTTAAAATCTCTCCATGCTTGGCTGTTTTCTTGATCATCATATTCTTGTCTAAGTTTTTCTGCTTCAATCGTAACAATATTTACGCAACGCTGCGCATTATATGCTGCTGATTTTATTGCTTCAAACACACTAATATACGGATCATTACTTCCAACATATTTTGCAACAAGCCCAATCGTTATCTTTTCTTTACTCTGACCAATCTGATGAACAAATTGCTTCCATGCTGATATATCCGGTTTTCTTACGCACGACAATTTAAAAAAGTTCTGAATTCTTTCACCAATATTCTGATTGTCTAACTCAAGAAATATTCTATACACAGGATCATATGTTAATACCTGAAAAATATAATCTTTTTTTACTTCGCACATCACAGACAGTTTATCTATTGATTGCTGGTCAATCGCTTTGTCTGTGCGTAAAAACAAGCAATCTGGGGTCAGACCTGCTCTTTTTAATTCCATAACACTATGTTGCGTTGGTTTTGTTTTTACTTCATTTGCCCAGTTAAGAAAAGGAACCAAACTCAGATGTGCATGCATCATATGTTGCGAACCCAAGTCCATTTTAAGTTGGCGAACAGCTTCCAAAAAAAGCTCCCCTTCTATATCACCAACTGTTCCACCGATTTCTAACAAAACAAAATCTACATTATGACGCAATGCATATTCTAAAAGACGTTTTTTTGCAACATCAACAGCATGCGGAACCAATTGTATGCATTTACCTAAAAATTTTCCTTCTCTTTCTCCATCAAGAACTTCTTTATAAATCTGACCAGATGAAACAGAAGAATCTTTTCCTAGATTAAGCCCTACCAAGCGTTCATAATGCCCAAGATCCAAATCGGTCTCAGCACCATCTGTTGTAACAAAAACTTCACCATGAACAAGCGGAGACATAGTACCAGGATCAACATTAAGATAAGGATCCCATTTTACAATAGAAACTGAATGTCCTGCTCCTTTTAAAATAACGCCAAGAGATGCTATTAAAATCCCTTTACCAATAGATGAACACACACCACCCGTCACAACAATAAATTTTACGGAAGATGCACGAACTTTTTCAATTAAAGCAGAAACCTCAACAGTTGACTTCATACCAACACTTCTCCTTTTGTTGTATATACATTAAAAAAGACGCCATAAAACTATAGCGTCAATTTTTTTTATTTCACAAAAAATTATTTTTCTTATTTTTTTGGAATATCAATAAAACATTCCACACGATCATCTTCTGACCAATCAGTAAAATTATGCACCATAAACGCACATTCAAAACCAGTAAGTACTTCTTTCACTGACTTTTTATCGCGTTGCAAGCTTGAAATTTTACCTTCTCCAATCTTGGTTTTTCCTCGCCAAACAACAACTTGTCCTTCGCGAGTGAATTTACCATCGCGCACAATTGCACCGGCAATAACACCAATTTTTTTAATATCGAACACACGTAAAACAGTAGCTTCACCAATTTTAGTGCGAACCATTTCAATATCTTTTTCTGATTCAGCAATTGCATTTAAACTTTCAAGAAGTTTATAAATAATGCCGTAATGTAAAATTGATACTTTTCTACGATCAGCAAGATCTTGAGCATTTGATTCAGCTTTTACATTGAAACAAACAATTCGAGCTCCTGAATTATACGCAAACTCAATATCACTTTCATTAACATTACCAACGTCTTGACGTAAAATGTTAAAACCTTTTTGTACTTTTTTAGAAAGTCGGTCAATTTCTTCTACAACCGCTTCAAGCGATGAATGATTATCAGTTTTAACAATCAGATTAATGCCTTTTTCATGCATAAAACGTTTTCCAGCAAGAGATACTTTAGCATCACTGCCTGCAGAACGTGCTTTTAAATATTCTTCTTTTGTTATAACTCTAAAAAAGTCTCCTGCTTCTGGTCGACCGTCAAAACCTGCTGCCTGAGCTGGAATTGATGGATGCACTTCTTTAATGCGCTTACCATATGAATCAAACAAAGAACTAATATGACCTGTTGTATTTCCACACAACATGTAGTCACCAACTTTTAAAATTCCGTTTTGTGCAATGACTGTAGCAACAGAACCACGCCCTATTTCAACACTTGATTCTAAAATGTAACCACTTGCAGGAACATTAATTTCTGCTCGCAATTCCATCATTTCAGCTTGTAAACTCAACATTTCAAGCAAACGATCAACTCCCTGACCTGTTTTTGCTGAAATTGGAACACAGATAACATCTCCGCCCCAATCTTCTACGGTAATGCCGTGTTGATTAAGTTGTCTTTTAATAACATCAAGACGAGCTGCATCAGCTTTATCAACTTTATTTATCGCAACGACTATAGGAACTTTTGTAGAAAGAGCATATTTAATTGCTTCAACTGTTTGTGGCATAACGCCATCATCAGCCGCAACAATTAAAATTACAATATCTGCAACCCTAATACCACGTTGTCTAATTTTAACAAACGCTTCGTGTCCGGGAGTATCTAAGAAAACAATATTTCCGTGAGAAGTTGTTGCTTCATATGCACCCAAATGTTGTGTTATTCCACCCTTTTCTTTAAGGGCAACACGGGTTTTTCTAATATAATCAAGCAACGTTGTTTTTCCATGATCAACATGACCAACAACAACAACAACAGGCGGCCTTTTTTCTAAAGCAGTACTCGTTGTTGTATGTCGATGTATTTCTTTTTCTTGTTTATCAGCGGCCTTAATCACAGAAATTTCATAATGACTTGCAAGACGCTGTACGATAGATTCGGGGATAATTTGATTTTTCGTTGCCATAATTCCCCATTTAAGCAACGTAATAATAACATCAGTGACAGGTTTTTTTGTTTTATCGGCAAAATCCAGCACACTCATTTGATGAACAACTAGTTCAGCAGGAACTTCTTTTGGTTGTTCCTTTACAGGATGTTCTTTTTTTTCAGGAACAAATCGCTGTTTTCTGTTTCCAGAAGTCTTTGAAGATTTTTGAGTTTTTACTGGTGAAGTTTGTAACACTTTATTTTCAATCGTACTAGGAGATTTTGGTTCTTTTAACGGTTCATCTTTGTGTACATTTTTATCAGCTTTATCAGCAGTTGCAAATGATGTATTCAAAAAAGAGATGGCTTTATCGTCCAAAACAGACATATGACTCTTTACGTCAAAGCCCTGCTTTTGCAATTTTTCTATAAGGTCTTTGCTTGAAACATTATGTAATTGAGCAAATTCATATATTCGCATAATAAAAAATCAACTATCTCTTTTTTTCTAAAATTAATCATCATTTAACACTTCGTCACGAGAACTCTCTTCTTTTTTTTCTCCATCTTCACGAATCAACTGAATCGTTACTCCAGTAATTTGAGAAGCTAATGATATATTTTGACCACTTTTTCCAATTGCAAACGGTCTTTGGTCTTCATTAAGCCATACACGAGCAATTGTGTTGTCAGCGCTTAATTCTACACGATCAATAACGGCTGGCTTTAAAGAGTTTTTCACAAACAACGGTAAAATATCACTCCATAAAAACACATCAATTGTTTCGCCACCAAGCTCTTTTAATATTGGCTTTATACGACTACCACCAACACCAACACATGTACCAACAGGATCAATATTTCTGTCATGCGAGAACACAGCAACTTTTGATTTATATCCAGGAGAGCGAACTATTCTTTTAACTTCAACTAACTTTTCAAACACTTCTGGAATTTCTAAGGCAAATAAAGCTTCTAAAAACTCTGAAGAAACACGGTCTAAAATAAGCTGACTATCGCCCTGCGGCTCTAAAAGCACCTCTTTAAGCAACGCTTTAATGGTGTAACCGACGGCAAATCTTTCACCAGGGATAGAGAGAGAATGTGGTAAAAATGCATAAACATCACCAAATTTAACAGATACCCCATTACGTTCGGCTTTATGAATAGTTCCAACAATAATTTGACCACGTTTATCTTTAAACTGATCATAAACGATTTGAGCTTCAACTTGCTTGATACGGCTTGCAATAACCTGGCGAGCTCTCAAAACTTCTACTCGACCAATACTTCCCTCAAAAGGAAGCCACATAACACCGTCAACAGCTGCATCTTTATCGATATTGCGAGCTTTTTTTAAGCTAATTTGACTGTAATCGTCTTCAACAGACGTGACAACTGTTTTTTGAACGAGCACCACAAGGTCGCCCGTAACAGAATCTTCTTCTGCTTTAAGAACTAGATCTGGATATTTACGTTGATAAGCTGCAAGCATACCTTCGCACACTATTGCCCCCAACGATTCTTTATTTAATCCACGCTCTTCAACTAATTCGTCTATTACGTCAGCCAATTTCACAAGCAACCTCAAATGATGATATTGATTAAATTTTGTAACGATAAAAAATCGTTTTTTTTGATAAGATTAGGACAGCAAAAAAAATAGGTGCTGTAACCGTTTTTATCAACTCTTATTATCAAAGCTTATTATAATTATTTTTTTCTGGCAATAGAAAACAGTAATTCCCTTATTTTGAGGCCTAGTAAAAAACTATTTGTTTAATTTTGATAAAAATAAGTTTAGGGGGCCTGTTATTATTATCTTATAAATATATATATATATTATTAATAATAATAGGTGACGGGGTGAGTGGTGCATAACTCGCCCTTTTTTCTTCCAAAAGCGTGATCTGATCGTTATAATTTTTTTAAAACAGGTGGTGCATAAGTGGTTGATAAGTGGTGCATAAGTGGTGCATAACTCTGAAAATGTCGACTGGATGAATGTTTTGCTGTATGATAACTCTGCATGAAGCCATCTGTTCGATCTATAAAAGAGGTGAAGATCGTGATGAAAAAAAAGTTATACACCACTTATCAACCACTTATGCACCACTTATCAACCACTTATGCACCACCCTTAAGTGTTTCTGTGTGTAATTTTGCTTTATAGTGCGATATAATTCTTTTGCATTATTACTTACAAAGAGAATAAGCTGCTTGTATATCGTTCTTGAGAATATCTATCATTTTTGGTTTTCTGAGAATATATGATGGGTGATAGGTTGGGATGACAATAGTTGAGTTAAAAAGTAGCTGTTTTCCGCGTTTTTCACTTATTTTGAGTGGTTCTTTGAATAGTGATTCGGTTGCTGCTGAGCCAAGCGTGCAGATAACTTTGGGTTGAATGATGTTGATTTGGTTGATAAGCAAGAGATCTTTGCATGTTGTCAGCTCTAGTGGAGTCGGTTTGCGATTTTGTGGAGGGCGACATTTTACGCTATTGGTGATAAAAACGTCTTTTCTGTCTATGCCGAGCGAGGTTAATATTTGAGTAAGAAGCTTGCCTGATCTGCCTACAAAAGGTTTTCCCTGGAGGTCTTCATCTTTTCCGGGCGCTTCTCCTATAAACATTAACTGCGCATCAGGGTTGCCTTCTCCAAAAACTACAGTTTGTCTTCCTAGTTTACCAAGAGGACAAGCAATACATTTTTTATAAGGTTCGTACAGCTTTTCTAACAATAGTGCTTTTATTTCTTTTTGATTCATAATTTTTAATAATAGTGCATTGCCCAATATATGCAAAATATATAAATGCAATGCACTATTGTTATTTGTTTAACCAAAAAGATAGCGTACAAGCATGTTGCCCCATGAATTAGAAGCTAAAAATACAGCGTCTTGGTAAGAGTTATGAATGCCGCGCTCAGGGAAGTATATTGCAATTCCTTGAGCATTTTTTAAGTTTTTTCCCGTGCTATTTGCAATGACAAGTTGTTCGATTAACCTCATGCCTTCGCTTAATTTTAATAGAAGATTATTTTTAGTTGCTGAATTATTATTTGCAGCCATTTTATTAATGTTGTTTGCAAGATTTTTATAGAAATGATGAAGATCGATGTATGTTGGTTCATCAAAGTGCGTACAAAGCAGTTTATTTTTACTCTCTTTTATGATCGGGTTAAATAGACTTTTTTGTTTATCAAGCCCTTCTATCAGTAGTTTTGCAACTTGGTCAATGTTGCGTTCAAGAAGGTCGATTGAATCAAGGTTGATTGCTGATAAAGTGTAATCATTAGTGATTGTTTGATATGTTTTATCGTATGCAGCAACAATGTGACGGGCAAACGTGAAGGTGTCTAATTTATCTCTCAGGAAAGGAAATAACACTTCATCATATTTCCAGCCCATCCCAAGTTCAACTTCTTCTGATCCAATCATGACATGTGCATATTTTTTTATAAAACTACTGACTTCTATCATGGACATAAGGCATGCATCAAAACCAATTATTCCAAATTTTTTGCCACCAAGATAATTTTGGCATATCGTCTGTAAAGCTATTTCCATTTTTCTGTTGGATAGGTAGTTACCTGTTGAGTCATCCCAACAGACCCCGCGATATTGAGTTTCGGTGTAATCAATAATGTCCATAAAGCCAACTGATCTATCAAGATCAAAAAGATGTGTTGAGGGATTAAATACGAAAAGATCCATAGGATTTATAATTTTTCCATGGGGTGGTTCAAGAATTCCTGTTCCATGATTCCAAAGAATAAGATCGTACTCATCAGCTGAATAATTTTTAATAGCCCATTCACAGAAAGAGATAAGTGTTGAGGGGTTGCCACTATCCATTTGTTGCGTCAGAGGGTTGTAGGGATCGATATGGAGCACTTGATCTTTTTCAATAAGATAACGGCGTGTTATTTTTTTGTTTCCGGATATGCGAATGTCTAAATGAACAACAATAGTGACATTTTGGTTTGAACCGATATTTGCCATTTGTTGAATGTTGCGTGCAGCAAAAGGGCGTAGGTCATTATCTGCTGCCATATACACCATCAATACTCGTTTAGTTGGAAGTCCTTTGTTATTTTTTTGCTTTTTTTTGGTAGTTTTTTTTGTACTGTTGTTTTTATATGTTTTCACTAAACTTTCTTGACGAATTTCATTGCAAAAATCGCAGTAGCACAGCTCATTAGAGATTTCATTTTGTGTGTCATGTGATTTGTTACGCGCTTGTATAGCGGTTGTTCCTAATGTGAAACATAAGCTTATAAAAATGAGGTTGTATGTTTGTTTGTGAAACATTTTAGTGAAAAATGTGAACATTGCACGTCTCCTTTTTGGGGTTATGCTAGCTAATGTTTTTATCGTAGGTAAAAAGAAGGGTGATAATCAATATTTTGATTGATGGGTCGCATATTGAGCTGATAATTGGTTAAACCAAGCTAATGCAAAAGTTAATGCAAAACTGAGTTGAAAATCGAGAAAAAAGAGATAAAGGGGACTGTAGAGTAAAAAACAGAAACAGACGAGGGTTACATAATGCAATAAATGGAAAGATGTTTTGGTGAATAAACATAATTTACCAACTATAAAAAGAGCAAAAGATCGAGTAAATGGTGCAGATGTCCATGTTAATATAAAATAAATACAGCTAAGCAGTGTAATGATGAGCTGCTTGCTTACAAGTGATATAGGAATAAAGCAAAAAATAGTGTTCCATATCAGAATAAAAAGTGCTAAGTGCAATCCTGATCGTGCAAGAAAATGTGAAATTCCCCATATTTTAAACTGTTCGTTTGTTTCTTCAAGAGACGCTTTAACGCAAGCGCGATTTCCTAGAAAAAGTGATGAAAAAAAACGGAAAGCATTGAGAGAAAATTTATTGGTTAATGCTTCCAAAAGTCTTTTTTTTTGCCCCCATACCCAGTTGCGTAATGACCATGTTGGGTGATAATTAATGGTGTATTTTGTTGCGTTATCAAAAATTGTTGCAATGACTTGTTCTTTGATTTGATAGCGTTGAAAATCTTTATTAGAAGGGCGTTTGCAGGTGATATTGTGAAAAGTTATTGTATCTCCTACAGAAGCACTCGTGTTGCAATGTGTGTAAAATATGACGACTTTGTTGCTTGGGTGATTTTGTTGTTTTGTTGCAATAGTAT
The DNA here is from genome assembly GCA_964636815.1 of uncultured Pseudomonadota bacterium. Classification (GTDB taxonomy): domain Bacteria; phylum Babelota; class Babeliae; order Babelales; family Vermiphilaceae; genus SOIL31. The sequence goes on along the minus strand of CAZWTF010000002.1, from coordinate 70,865 downwards.
CAATTGCGACTGTGATAGCGCTTAATTTTTTGAATTGTGAGACCACATCGTTTTTGTCAATCACTGTTCCCGTGATATTGATCTTTTGATTTTCAACTAATGTGTAAAATTTATCATAATCTTGGAGTTCTTTTTTATGGAGCCATGCTCCAAAACAGGAAAAAAAAGAACAAATAACGATTTGTTTTAAAAGTTGATGGTTTTGTGAATGCATAAGTGTTGCGCAACAAAGCAATAAGGTAAAAACTGCCAAAAATGGCAACAAGAGGGTGTGCCAAATGATGCCAATAATAAAAAAGAGAGTGATGGCAAAGAGAGGTGAAACATCAATAAAATGGAAATTACTGGTTAGTGCGCGCATAGACCCGGTATTTAATTTCTATTATGCTGCAGGTTAATATTTTTAATTCTGTTTTATATACAATAACATATTAACATTCTTTTTCAAAAGGATTTAAATATTGATAGTTTGCAATGGCCGATGTTTTCTCGTTATGCTGTTTTTATTAAAAAAAATAAGAGAAAACTTTTGGTATTGAGGTAATTTTTGTATGCGTACTTATCTTGTTAAATTATCTGCTCTTGGGTATTCTGTAATTTTTATAGGCTTATTTATTCTAAATAAATCATTGCTTAGCACTGCAAGTAATGATGATATTCCAACACATTTAGGGGATTCTATGAAATCTGTCCATCAGCATGTTGTAAAAAGAGTATTAGATAACGGATTAACTATTTTAATTCGTGAATCACATGAAATTCCTAAAGTGTCTTTTCAGATGTGGTATAACGTTGGTTCAAAAGATGAATTAACGGGAGAAAAGGGGATAGCGCATCTTATTGAACATATGATTTTTAAAGGCACTGATACATTGTCTGAATCCGATATTAATGTTTTAGTGCATAAACTTTCTGGTAGTTGCAATGCATTTACCTCTTGGGATTTTACCGGATATCAGTTTAATTTTCCGACACATCATTGGCGTGAAGCGTTTCCTGTTGTTGCAGATTGCATGGCCAATTGTTTGTTTGATGATGATATGCTTAATTCAGAAATGAAGGCTGTTATTCAAGAACTTAAAATGTACAAAGATCAGTATGACCGTTCTTTGATGGAAGAGATGATTAGTATGATCTTTGCAGAACATCCATACCATTTTCCAATTATTGGGTATAAACAAGATTTGTGGAGCGTTGCAGGTAAAGATTTGTTAGCGTTCTATAAAAAACATTACAAACCTAACAATGCCACGTTGGTTATTGTTGGCGATGTGAACCCTGATGAAGTTGTAGAACTTGCAAATCAATATTTTGGTGAAATTCCAAAAGATCCAGAGTATACAAAAAAAGAAAACTTTTTCCATCGTGACATTGCATCAAAATCATTAACATTATATCGCGATGTTGCACAACCAACGCTTGCGTATGCATTTGTTGTTCCAGGAGCGGTTGCTAAACAAGATACCGCTTTAGATATTTTTGAATGGATTCTTGGTAAAGGTAAAAGTTCACGATTGTATAAAAAATTGGTTAATGAAACGCAGTTGGTTACCAGCGTATCAACGGGTTATTGGAATCTGTTCGATCATGGCATTTTCTTTATTGTTGCCGAACCAAAACATATTCATGATGCTGCAAAAATTGAACATATTATTTTGGCAGAATTAGAAGATCTTGCCAAAAATGGTATCAATGATGATGAATTTGAAAGAGGTTTTAAAAAAACACAAATGGCTTTCTATAGTCTTCTTGAAGCAATGGAAGATCAGGCATTCGCCATTGGGCATGCGTATTTGGCAACTGGTGATGAAAATTATGTATTTACTTCTTTAGAACAACCAGAAGCACAATTAAGATCCCAAATAGAAAAATTGGTGCGCTCTTATTTCCGTCCTGCTGTGATGCATAAAGGATTTGTATTACCTTTACCGCAATCAGAAAAAAGTGAGTGGGCACTGTTGCAAGAAGAATCAGATAAAGAAGATGAAGAGATTCTTTCTGTACGTACACGCTCTACTGAGGTTGGCGGAGCAGTATATGCCGATACTGTTGATGTACAATTGCCTGCGCAATTTAATTTCCCTAAACCAAAAACAATGCAACTTTCAAATGGTTTAAAAGTTTTATATCATGACAATGATATGACTCCTAAAATTAATATCATTTTAGAACTTAAAGCGCGTGGTTCTTATTTTGATCCTCAAGATAAGCAAGGGCTGTATGGTTTTATGACTGAAATGATGACTGAAGGAACTGAGAGATATACAGGTGAAGAGTTTGCAGATGCAATTGAATCACATGGAATGTCGTTTGATGTGTACCCTGGTGGTATTGCATTAAAAATGCTTAAAAAAGATTTTGTTTTTGGGTTGCAGTTACTCAAAGAAGTTTTAATGCATGCAACATTTCCAGAAGATGAAATAGAAAAAGTTCGTGATCAATTGTTAACTGATATTAAACAATATTGGGATGAGCCACGTTCTTTTGTTGGTCATTTGGTGCGTGAAGTTATTTATAAAGATCATCCATATAGCAAGCAAGGTATCGGAACAGAAGATTCTATTAAAGCGGTAACACGTCAAGATTTAATAGATCTGTATAAAAAATTTATATCTCCCTTTGGTGCTCATATTGCGATAGTGGGTGATTTGGATGACCATGATTTGAAGCAAGAACTTGAAAAGGTTTTAAGAGATTGGCAAGGCCCAGTTGTTGAAGATTTAGATTATCCACAATTAACACCTGTTGTAAAACAAGACGTTAATTACCCTATCAATCGTGATCAGGTTGTATTGTGTTTAACGCAATTATCTATTGATCGTAAACATCCTGACTTTGATAAATATTTGTTGTTTGATCAAATATTTGGTGGAGGTGTGTTAGGTTCTATGAGTTCTCGCTTATTTGATTTGCGTGAACAGACAGGGCTCTTTTATACCATTCGTGGATCATTGATTGCTGGGGCAGATGAACAACCAGGAATGTTTCAAGTGCGGACTATTGTTTCTTTGGATAGCCTTGCTCAAGCAGAAACAGCTATCAAAAATACAATCGATACGGTTGTTGATACTTTAACAGAAAAAGATCTCGAAGAAGCAAAATTTGCAGTCATTAATACACTTGTTGATAATTTTGTTTCCAATAGTGATATGGCAAGAACGTTCTTGTATCTTGATCGTTTTAATTTCCCTGCTGATTATTTTGATAATCGTGCTGCACAAATTAACCAGGTTACGCTTGATGATATGAAAAATACTATTAAGGGTATTCTTTCATCAGATAAATTGATCACTGTTCGTGCTGGAAGAGTATAAATTTAATTTTTTTATTTGACTTACAAAAGGGTTGGAAAATTTTCAACCCTTTTTCTTTTATAATAACTTTTATCGTTTTTTAAAGAGATATACTTTGCCGTCAAAAGAACCAAATGCTAACATTTTTCCCGAAGCACTAAGGCATATTGTAGAGATATATTTTTTATGATCAAAGGATGCAACTTCTTGATATGTTTTTAAGTCAAAAATATGAAGTTTAGGTTTGTTCGATGCAACGGCAAGTAATGTTTCATGTTTATCAAAAGCAAGAGCAGTTACTGAACCTTGTAGGTTTTTAAATATACAAATAGGTTCGTTTTTATGGAGATTGTTTTTTTGCATGGCAAATAAGCGTGCTTGATCTGTGTTAGAGCCTGTGGCAAAAAGATATTTTGATTGGGAAATAGAGCCTGTTTTAATCCAGCTGTTATGCTTAAAAGAGCTTATTATTGAGTTTTGTGTGATATTAATGATATTCATTTCTTGATTAACTTCATCCAATATAACACCAACAGCATTATTGGTGCTATCAAAACAGATGGAAGATATTTCTTGGTTGTGGTCAACGGAATAGCGATGATTGTATGATATTATTTTTTTGTTTACATCTCGTTCAATGTTAAAAAAATGTGTTGCAGGTTTATACGATGTTACTGCAAGTTTATTACCGGAGTGATTAAAGCACATTGAAGTTATGTCGTCTTTAAAACAATCTATCGGTTCAAGCATTTTTTCTGAATTGATATCGAGTATGCGTACTTTTTTATCGCAAGAGGCTATTGCTAATGATTTTTCAGATGGATCAATACACACTGAAGTAATATAATACTCTTCGCTTTTTCTTAAAATATCTTTATTGGGTATACCAATTATTTTTTCAGCAATGTTGATCTCTTTGAATTGATACCAGGTTTGTAGTTGATTTGTGTCAGGTTTTCGATTTTCCATGCTCATGAGTGCATTGCTACAACAAAAGATAATAAAAGAAAAAACTATTTTATTATTCATGGGTAAACTTTTTATAGTATTATTGTTTAGATGTTTTTAAATCATATCAGGAAATTACGCAATTGTTGAGCTGTGTTATATACTATTTTTTCTTCATCATTATTAAGTAATATAGAAATAGTTTTTTCAATACCATTTTCTCCTAATACGGCAGGCATACTTAAGTATGTTTTATACTGTTCAATGTAAGTAGAAAGAGGTATAACTATTTTTTGATTAAAAATGATAGCTTCACACATTTTTGCAACGCATGCAGCAATACCAAATGATGTTGAGCCTTTGCATTGTATAATTTCATACGCTTTGTTTTTGACTTGCTCACCTATAATGTCTAAATCTTTTTGTTCTATTCCGGGAAAGTTGGTAAGTGGTGTACCAGCAATGTCTGCAGACGACCACACAGCGCATTGAGAATCGCCATGTTCACCTATAACATATGCGTTAACAGATGAGGAAGCGACACCTACTTTTTGAGAGATAAGTTCACGTAATCGTAATGTATCTAAAAAGGTGCCTGTGCCAAATACCTGATGAGCTGGTAAACCTGAAAGTTTTTGAGCAAGCATGCTTAGCGGATCAAGAGGGTTTGTTACCATAATAACAATAGCTTGAGGGTTGATGGGGTTGATAGAGGTAAAAACATCGGAAATGACAGCTTTGTTGGCTGCGAATAGATCTAAGCGCGTTTCGCCCGGTTTTTGAGGTTTACCTGCAGTTATAATGATAATATCTGCTTGGGCTGCGTCTTGCGGCATGCCGGCACGCACTATGGATGTTGCATTAAAAAACATGGCATCTGAAAGGTCTAATATTTCCCCATGGCAACGTGTTTTATCAATATCTATTAATATAACTTCGGCGGTTATTGTTTTAAGGAGCAGGGTGTAGGCAATAGTTGACCCAACTGTTCCGGCTCCAATTATGGCTATTTTTGAGTGTTTCATGAGGAATTTCCTAAAATGTTTACTTTTTGTCTTATTTGTCAGGATATATTTTTCATGTTATTATAATTAAGATAGTTTTAAACTAATGTATTTTTCAACCCTTTAATCCTTTTCCCACCTGGGGAAAGCATGGATCAGACGAATGTCAAAAGAACTCATAAGACCGGAACAATTCTGTACGGTTAAAAGCAAAGCAAGCATCGACGAAATTCCTCTGCAATTGAATGATGAACTCCTGAGAGAGTTAGATTCCCTTTATAAAGGTGCTGTTGAAACCTTTCAATTGGGTAAACTTATCACAGGTACTGTTATTGCAGTAGAAGATAGCGGCGTTCTTGTTGATATCAAATATAAATCCCGTGGCTTAGTTCCTCGTTATGAATTTGGCGAATATGAACTTAAAAAGTTACAATCAGGCGACGCAATTGAAGTTATTCTTGATCAACTTGAAGATGTTAATGGCAGAATCGTGTTGTCATATGAAAAAGCTAAAGAAATGCGCGCATGGGATGCGGTTACTAAACTATTTGAGAATGGCGAACCTATCGAAGGTATTGTTACTCACAAAGTTAAAGGTGGCTTGAATGTTGATGTTGGTATTCCAGCATTCTTACCTGGCTCACAAATTGATTTACAACGCGTAACTGACTTTGATCAATATGTTGGTCAATCAATTAAAGCTTGTATTCTTAAATTGAACAAAAAACGTGGAAATGTGATCATTTCTCGTCGTAAATATCTCCATGATCAACGCTCAGAAGATCGTAAGAAGATCTTAGAAACGTTGGCTGAAGGTCAAGTAATTCAAGGTGTTGTTAAAAATATTACCAACTATGGTGTATTTATAGACATAGGTGGAGTTGACGGACTTCTTCATATCACTGATATGACATGGGGTCGTGTGGCTCACCCAAGTGAAATGGTACGCATTGGCGAAACTATTGGCGTAAAAGTTCTTAGTTTTGATAAAAACAATGAGAAAATTTCTCTTGGTCTTAAGCAACTTCAAACAAATCCATGGGATCAAATTAATCCAGATATCGCGGTTGGTAACAAGATCAAAGGTAAAATTTCAAGCATTACCGATTATGGTCTATTCATAGAAGTTGCTCCAGAAGTTGAAGGATTAGTACATATTTCTGAAATTTCATGGACTGATCGTATTACTGATCTTCACCGTCTTTATAAAGTTGGCGAAGAAATTGAAGTTCTTGTTGTTTCATTGGACAAAGAAAATCGTCGTATGTCATTGAGCGTCAAGCAACTTGGCAAAAATCCTTGGGAAACTGTAAACGAACAGTTCAAACCAGGACAAACAATTCAAGGCAAAATTAGTAACATTACTGATTTTGGTGTGTTTGTACAGTTGCTGCCAGGTATTGATGGTTTAGTGCATATTTCTGATCTTTCTTGGACAGAACACATTGAACATCCATCAGATCGTTATAAACAAGGCCAAGAAGTTGAAGCTATTGTTTTAGCGATTGATAAAGATAACAAAAAAATCTCACTTGGTATTAAACAATTAGTTGTTGATCCATGGGAAAAAGTTGCAGAAGAATATCCAGCAGGTTCAATTGTTGAAGGTGAAGTGAGTAAAATCACTAACTTTGGTGCTTTTGTAAGATTGCCAAACAATATTGAAGGTCTTGTACACAATACAGTTCTTTCACAAGAGCAAGGCAAAAAAGCTGAAGAAATCTTCACGGTTGGTCAAAAAGCTCAATTCCGTATTGTTAACATCAATAAAGAAGAACGCAAACTTGCTTTGAGTACACTTCTTGAAGAAAAGAAACAAGATCTGAAAAAAGCTGAACCTAAAAAAACTGAACAACCTAAAAGAGAAAAATCAGAACCTGTTCGCTCAGCACAACCAAAGCAAACTGCTAAGGTAGCAGAGAATAGACAGCAGCCAAAAAGAGAGAAAAAAGAAGAAACACAACAAAAAGTGCGTGGTTCTTTACAAATTGCTCTTGAATCTGCAATGCAAAAATCTGATAAAAACTCTCAAGAATAGTATCAAGGATTGATATGGAATTAACAAAATTGACCTTTGCAATGATCAAACCGGATGCTGTTGCTTCTAAAAACAGTGGTAAAATCATTGATATGATTGAACACAATGGTTTTGAAGTTGTTCGCTTGCAAAAGGTTATTATTGCAAAAGATTTAGCAGAAGAATTTTATTCAGTGCATAAAGAAAGACCTTTCTTTGGTGAACTGGTTGAATTTGTTACATCTGCTCCAGTGATTATTATGGCACTTCACAAAGATGATGCTATTGGTTCATGGCGTGAGTTGATTGGCGCTACAGACCCATCAAAAGCAGCTGAAGGAACTATCCGTCAGCTATTTGGAACAAGTATTGGTAACAATGCTGTTCATGGTTCAGATTCATCTGCAACTGCAGTGACTGAATTAGAATTGTTCTTCCCTGATCTTTTTGAATATGAAGCGCCAAGCTCATGTTCAGATGATGAATCTTGTGAAGATGAGTCTTGTGACGATGAAACTTGCGATGATGAACAATAAGTAATTCAACTGATTTGTTTATAAATAAAAACCCCTGCAAATTATTTGCAGGGGTTTTTTATACTCTATTTTTGTTACTTTTTAATGGAGGCCCAGTTGGAGTGGAACGGAAATTAGGTTTTTTATTTTAACCAACGTGTTTTAGATCTATCTATTTTTCTTTCAAGAGAATCATAGTTGTCAGTGACTCTATCCAGAATATATTTTTGTTTCAATGGAACATCTTTAAGGTCTTTTTTAATTATGCCAAGTTTGTTAAGAAGTTCTTTTGCTTGAGTTAACTGGTAAGCAGTTATAATTTCCTTTGATAATAGTTCAGCTTTGCGCAGGTGATTCCATGATTTGATAGCAGCTTTTTGTTTTTTAGTGAGAGGTGTTGATTGTTTAATTTTACCTTTTCTTGTTCCAGGAGCCATTGATTGAGATGGGTTATTTTCCGTAAGTAGTTTTGCTCCACGATCGCCAAAATACCAATCAATTCCGTATGCAATACCATATGAGCTACCTAAAATTAAGTTTTGTACAGCAAGTTTGATAGTTCTTGTCCAATCGTCACCTAAAATTATTTCTTGGTTTTTGATTGCTAAATTAACTTCTTTGAGCGTTGCATAAAGATCTTTTTTTTCATTTCTAGCTTGAGCATATATTTCTGATTTTCCTGGTTTTGGAGCATCAAACACATAACCCATATCCATCATGTCCATGATTTCCATTTTTTTATTTTTAATTTCTATGTTAAGAGAATTTTCCCTCGTGAGTAGCTCTGCTAAAGTTATGGCAGCTTGTCTTCTTTGTGCAGCGTTATAACCTTTGATAGTATCATTGCCATATGTTTTAATATCATTAAGTGTATTAAGCAATGTTTGTGCCGCCATATGCGCATTTTTTAGTGCTTCTTGTCGTTCAATTTCTCCAACAGATGCTCTAAAAATAAGATTTGCTGTTTTTACATTTTCTCCTAATTCTCTGATTACTTGTTGGCCAAGTGTATGTTCTTCAGAAAATCTTCTCGCATTACTTGTGATAGTTGATATACATAGCACAGTCGCTGTTAATAATGATATTTTTTTCATTACTTATTCCTTTTTTATAGGTTTTTTTGGATAAAAATTACTCTGAAATTATAAGTTTATACATTTTGTATTGTCAATAAATTGAGAACAATTATATAAAATTTTGACTGAAGAAATCGTGATGCTTATACTAAATACAAAGGCTTTTTTATAAGAGATAAGTATGTGTGTCATCAGAAAAATAAGAACAATTTTTTTTGTATGTGCGATGTGGATAGGCTCGCTGATGGAAGCTCAGTCAGTGTTTATTCTTATTCATGGTACATGGGGCGCTGATTGCAGTTGGTATGTTCCAGAAGGTGATTTTTTTACAGCATTAGAAGAAGCGGTGTGTGATAAAAATAGCGCTGTGGTGCCATTTCGCTGGAGCGGCGGATGTGGTCATGAGTCACGAGTAAAGGCAGCCCAGAATCTTATAAAATTGATCAAAACATACGATGAAAATACATCTATTTTTATTATTGCGCATAGCCATGGCGGTAATGTTGTATCCTTGGCATCGCATTTTTTGGCGCAAGAAGAGAGTAATAAGTATTATATCCGTGCACTATTTACACTTGGCACGCCTGTGATGAGTAATTATTTACCCAATATGAAGATTATACAGTATTTGTATAATCTCTTTTCATTTGAAGATCTTATTCAAACAGTTTTAGGTTTATCTGTTCGTGAATATCCAGAACATAAGCGTGTGGCTAATTTGCGTGTGCAGATTAATGGAAAAGCACCAGATCATGCAGGTTTACACCATCCATTAATTGGTAAATGGATAGCATACATACACCGGCATTTTAAGCTGCACTTAGAAAGCAAAGATGTTAAAGATAATATATCAGAACCACATGTTGTGTATTTTGATGATGATAAAGAACCTTTATTTATTTACGATGCGCAGCGAGATGATTTACTAGAAAGAGATCATCAACTTTCGGTGTTGATACTTAATTCTTTGCGTAAATCTTTGGAAGCTGAATCTAATATCCCATTAACAAATCTATAAGCATCTTCTTCCGCAAAGCATTTAGCAAGTTCAATTGCTTCATTAATGATAATACGCGGATCAGTCTCTGTGTATTTGAGTTCCCAAATGGCAAATAATAAAATGAGCTTAGTGCAAACGCTGATGCGTTCAGAGCGCCAATTTGCAAGATATGGTGCATAAATCTGCTCAAGCTCTTCTCTTTTGTTAATAATATCATTAACAACATTAAAGAGTTCACCATCCAATGGTACATCTAGATCATACCCACGGTTAAAATTATCAATAACGGATTGCACTGATTCTTCGTAGTTAAAAGCTTCTGCTGCGTATAAAAAGTGAAAAGCAAGAGAACGAACATCACGACGAGATAAATCATCATATGATTTATGTGCGGTGCTTTCTTCCGCATTTTCCTCGGTAGAAATAGATTCGTTTTCTTGCAAATTATTATCGTCTGGTGATACAAAAAGTGAACACATAACTCAATTCCCCCATTAAATTAAGATTATTTTTTAACACGTTCCATGTACGTTTTGTCACGAGTGTCTATTTTTATCATGTCACCTTCATTAACAAATAAAGGAACTTGAATAACAAGACCTGATTCAAGTGTTGCCGGCTTTGTTGCGCCGCCTTGAGCTGTATCTCCACGAACACCTGGCATAGCTTCTTTAACTGTCATTTCCATAAACATTGGAGGAGTTACAGTTATTGGTTTGCCTTCAAAATAGACAACATTGTATATTTCTTGTTCTTTTAAAAAATCTAATACTTCTTCGATTTGTTCTTTATTGAATGCAACTTGGTCAAAGTTTTCTTGGTCCATGAAGTTGTATAATTCGCCGTCAGCGTAAAGGTATTGCATTTCATGATATTCAAGATCAGGCTGTTCAAATTTTTCACCAGAACGGAATGTGTCTTCCCAGATAAGTCCAGTGATCATATTTCTCATTTTGGTTTTAACGAAAGCACCACCTTTTCCTGGTTTTACACTATGGTAATCAAGAATGATGTATGGGGCGTTGTTATAGAGTATTTTTGTGCCTTTTTTAAAATCATTCGTAGCTATCATGATAATCCTTTAGATTTGACGCGATTAGTCCTATTTACCAGTATAAAAAAAGCCTTAAAAAAAGGCAAATGAGGTGGGTTGCAAAAAGGTTAACCCATGGTACTTTAAGTACAACGTAAAAAATTTAACTTAGGTATTTTTATGAATTTATATACAGTAGACTCAAAAACAGCTGATCTTATTGAGCGTGAAAAACAGCGTCAGGAAGATACAATCAACCTTATTGCTTCAGAAAATTATGCTTCATCGGCAGTGATGGAAGCAACAGGATCAGTGTTAACCAATAAATATGCCGAAGGATACGCAGGTAAACGTTATTATCCTGGGTGTGCAGTGATTGATGAGGCAGAGTTGCTTGCTATTGATCGGTGTAAGCAGTTGTTTCATGCGGATCATGCCAATGTGCAGCCACATTCTGGTTCACAAGCAAATATGGCAGTATATTTTTCTTTATTGCAGCCAGGCGATACCATTTTGGGTATGAGCTTGGCTTCTGGTGGTCATTTAACTCATGGTCACGGCGTTAATTTTTCTGGGATGTTGTTTAAGAGTGTACAGTACACAGTTGATCAAGAAACAGAACTTTTGGATTATAATGTTATTGAAAAGATGGCACAAGAGTGCCAACCAAAACTAATCATTTCCGGTGCATCTGCTTATTCACGAACTATTGATTTTGAACGATTAGCAAAAATTGCGCAGAGTGTGAATGCGCTCTTACTTGCTGATATTGCGCACATTGCAGGGTTAGTTGCTGCAGGCTTGCATCCTAGTCCTATTAATTATGCTGATTTTACTACTAGTACAACGCATAAAACATTGCGTGGTCCGCGTGGAGGACTTATCATGACATCTGCTGTACATGCCCCAAAAATTGATCGCTCTATTATTCCAGGCATGCAAGGTGGACCATTAATGAACACAATTGCTGCAAAAGCGGTAGCATTTCATGAAGCGTTGCAACCATCCTTTGTTGAATATCAAAAACAGATTGTTATCAATGCAAAAGCGATGGCTGATGAGTTGATAGACTTGGGATATAGGATTGTTTCTGGTGGAACGGATAATCATCTGTTTATTGTTGATTTGCGATCAAAAAATATTACTGGGCTTAAAGCTGAGATAGCTCTTGAAAAAGCAGGAATCACCGTAACGCGTAGCTGTATTCCTTTTGATCCAGAAAAGCCATGGATAACGAGTGGTATTCGTATTGGCTCACCCGCAATTACAACGCGTGGTATGAAGATTGCAGCAGCCAAACAGATTGTGCATTTAATGGATGACGCAATTCGTCATCATGATAACGATACGGTATTGAATGCCATAAAAACGAAAGTGCGTGGTATTTGCGTAGAATATCCGATTAATGTTTAAACAGTAAAGAACCCCGAAATTAATTCGGGGTTTTTGTTTTTTAAGCTAGTTTTTCTTTTTTCGACCAGAAATGTTGCCACCGCACTTTGAATAAAGAACCAAGCATACGTATACCGCCTTTAAGAGTTAGTTTACTTTCAGCTTGATCTTCCCAAACTGTTGGTATTTCTATGACGGTGTAACCAGCTTTTTTGCATAAATAAAGTAATTCAGCGTCAAAAGCCCATTGCGTTACGGTGAGTTGTGGTGTAACTGTTTCTAAAGTTTCTCGTGTAAATAGTTTTGCACCACATTGGAAGTCGTAATATGATAAACCAAAGAGTAGCCATAGTAATGGTTCATATACTAACTTGCTGCCATAACGTTTATATGCAGGACGTGGTGGAGAAATTTGTGCCCCTGGCATGTAACGACTTGCAATAATCCCATCATTACCATCAATATGAGTGATAAGATCATAATAAGCTTCAGGTCTTGTTGCCATATCAGCGTCAACAAACCCAATTAAATCATTATCACGCGTTAATGCATCAGTAAAACCAGCTTTAATAGCAAGACCTTTTCCTGCTTGTGGTAGATTAATAACAAGAATGTTTGTTGCTAACTCTTTGCGTACGCGCTCAACAACGCCAATAGTGTTATCTTTACATCCATTGAGTACCACAAGAAGTTCGAATGGCATATGTTTAGCAGAAAAGAATTGATGATAGGTTCGTAGGGTTCTTTCTATACGATTTTCTTCATTATACGCAGGGATAACAATACTGAGTTTCATATTGTTCACATCTTTATTTATAGATTTACTCTCTTTTTTTCTAGAAAATCGCTCTTGTACAGATCTAAAACCGAATAAAGCGATAAATAGTGAAAGTAGTACCAGAACGATAGTTGATAAAGGATGTTTCATAGCATTCCTTTTCTTTGGTTTAATCTAATTTTTTTCATTTTTCTTTGTCAAGTATATGTATAGTTTACCAGAAAAGTGAGAAAAAGGGGGAGAATTAAAGAAAGCTTCCAGAGATTGGAAGCTTTTTATGGATTATATTGTCTTTACTATTATTTTTTTACTTTGCTGAGTTGTTCAAGAAGAGAAGTTCTTTCTGTGCGGCGATAATGAGCTTTATGGTTTTCATTAACTACCGATCCGGCACCCACCAGAACAGATGATATAAGTACGGCAATTCCCCCGTTTGTTGCTTTAGAGCTTTGGTTCTGATTTTCAGATAAGCATCCCCCGAGGATTAATGCGATACCTCCTGCAGCAGCAGCCCAACATATATTGGTGTGAAAATATTGATATTTTTCTTCTTCTGCTAAAGCTTCGAGCCTATTTTGACAGGTATCAATTGTTACTTTTTGAGATTCAGGTGTTTGTTTTAAAATATCTTCATGTGCTTGAAGTACGTGTGGCATATTACAAGAGATTATGGCTGTAAGAAAAATGGTATTTTTTATATTCATTTGCGATCCTTTTTTTTATTAATAAATACTATCTATTTTTATGATTGAGTATTATTTTGCGTATTGTTGATAAATTCATCAAGTTTTTTCTCGTGTAGTTTGATCATATGATCGCAAAAATCTCGTGTAAAAGGGCTATCACATTTTTTAAATTTTGCCCATTCATCTTGATGATGTTTGATAACATTCGCTGTTGTTATACTGATTTCTATCTCTTTTTCTTTAGCTTTATTTTTTTTATTGAGTACTACAATTGCTGGATAGTCTGGATGACTGTGAGTTTGCAGCTCAATTTTTTTAAGATCTTTATTGATGGCTGCTATTTCAGGATCTTCGTTATATTTTTGGATTGCATAATTGATAAGAGCTCCCCCGGCAACGGGCAGGAAAATTTTACCAAGTTCCCATAAAGGTGATTTGTTGTGTTCGGTATTATCGGTGTCAAAATTTATAGTGCCACCTGTTATTGTGATTTTTCCACGCTCAGAGGCTTGAATGTTGAGAACGGTAAAAAAAATAAGTGGCAATAAAAGTGATTTTTTGGATACAATGAACATAGTTACCCTTTCTTTTTTTGTATAAATTCTTAATGAACAGGGTTACTATAATTCATAAATATATTTTAATAAAGCTCTAAAAATAATGATTATATTTAATTCCCATAAAACTATAGAAATTATAAAGCAATTTTTATCTGATAATCCTGTTATCGTAGAAGCAGGGGCTTTTAATGGTCATGATACAAAAAAAATGGCTTTGCAATGGCCACAAGGTACTGTTCACGCATTTGAACCGGTGCCAGAAATCTATGAGCGATTAATCCAAAACACAGAGATGTTGCCTAACGTTTATCGCTACCCATTCGCTTTGAGTGATCATGCCGGAACTGTTGAATTTTATATTTCAGAAAAGCCAACAAAGCCAGGAATTGCTTCACAGGCAGGATCGATTCATAAGCCAAAAGAACGGTTATCTCATTCTCCAATAATATTTCCTCGAATGACAACGGTGCAGACCATCACACTTGATCAATGGGCGGATGAAAATGGGGTCAGCGCGATTGATTTGCTTTGGTTAGACACACAAGGTCATGAACTTGCTATTTTGCAAGCAGCCCCCAAAATGATCCATAATATTAAGCTAGTCTTGGCGGAAGTTTCTTTTATAGAAAGTTATGAAGGCCAGCCGTTGTATGAAGATGTGGTGGCATGGATGTTTAATCATGGTTTTGAGCAGATTGGATGTGACTTTTCTGACACAAAACAATCCTTTTTTGGCAATGCGTTATTTATGAAAAGATGAAAAAAATGGTTGTGATTGACAAGGTGAATAGTCTAAAGTATTGTTGATTATAGTAAGGTATTTTGTTTCACCCCTTTAGTTATGGGATTTCATATGATTTCTTTTTCTGTGGCTACTGGACAAAGCATGTCATTGAACAGTACGATCCAAACAAAGTCTTACGCTCAAATCATTTCTCTTTCTTGGCGCTGGCAGCGCTAATCTTTTTTCTTTAATCATATTTTCTCTATTTATATTTAATAATCTCAAAATATACGGATAGTTTTTTGCTGTCGGTAATATCTTTTTGTCTATTTCACGTTTTTCATAAGGGTTTTATATGAAATTAATTACGTATGTAATCAATTCTCTTTTTTTATTGCTATGTATTCATGCTGCCGCTATGGAGCAATCTTTGATTTGTGAGAAAGCTATTCAGACTGATGTTAAGTCTTCACTGAAATCAATTAATAAACTAATAATTCATGACCACATCACTCGCATGAATATGGTGAGAGAAAATGATGGAAGTAAGGAAGGCAAATCTTCTGATAAAATAGATCCAAAAATACCTATTATTAAGTTGTCTGGATGTTTTATATAACCATTTAGTTAAGGAAATATCATGAATAAAAAACAGTTATGTATTGTTATTGTTGCGTGTTTATTATTGTTGTGTGGTGTTGAGCGTTTATTATTTAAACAAAATTATTCAGCTGCAGATTATCGTATTGCTTTATTTGTTCCAGCAGTACATCCAGCTATGACAGAAATTGTGAATGGATTTAAAGATGAGATTAATACATTAAGCGATAAGCGCTATGTATTTGATGAGTATAATGCCAATGGTAATGCAACATTGCTGCGAGTGCAAGCGGATGAAATTGTGCAGGGTGCATATGATTTAGTGTTTACGGTTGGGACCCAATGTTCGCAATCCATTTTTGAGATATCTAAAAAAAGAAAATCTATGATGCCACAGGTCTTTACAGCTATTGATGATCCAATAGAAATGGGGATGGTGCAATCGCTTACTCATCCTGGAGGTAAAGTAACTGGCGTAATAGATTCTATAGTATACAAACAGCAAGTAGATGCTTTATTGTATGTAAAACCTGATGTAAAAACAGTATTGCTTGTATATAATCCTGCACAAAATAGAGGATTAGAACAACATCGTGAACAACTTGAAAAAGTATTGGGGGCAAAACATATAATATTACGTACTGTTGCAGTTTCACACCAAAATGAAATAACGCAGAAAGTTGCAAGCTTTTTAGATGGTATTGATGTTTTAATGATTCTAACTGATCATACAACAGTTGCGGGCATTGATAGTTTAATCACGTTATGTGGTCGTTATCATATAACATTGTTTGCTTCTGATCTTAATTCAGGCGACAAAGGTGCAGCATTAGCATTTGGAGTGTTACAAAAAGATTATGGTGTTTTGGGTGCTCAGTTAGGACATTCTATTCTTGAAAATAAACAACCCCCAGCTTCTCTTGCTGTACTTTCATTAGATCAAGTACATTTGAAGATCAATACAAAAACTATGGAGCAACAAGGACTACATTTGAGTAAAGAAAAACAAGCTCAGTTACAAAAAGCAGGAGTTATGCTGGTATGAGTATAGATATTTTATTGATTGTCATAGAACAATGTTTGATACATGTCCCGTTACTTTTAGGGGCATATATTACTATTTCTTTAATGAAACTACCTGATTTAAGTATCGAAAGTGCGTATGTTTCTGGAGCGATTGTTGGCGCACAATGTATTACATTAACAAACACATTACCAATGCATATTCAATTGCCGATTGTGATTATTGCAAGTTTATGTGGTGGTGCATTAGTTGGGGTTACCTCAAGCACGCTGACACAGTATGCAGGTATGCCACATTTACTTTCTTGTATTATTACGTTCGGTATTTTTTATGGTATTAACCAATTGATAGCAGGTAGTTACATATCTTTAAGTGCGTATGAAAACCCTTTGATTAGTGCAGGAATAGAGCGTCATCCAGAGATGGTGACGCTTATTGTGTTAGTTTGTATTGTTGTTGCATGTCTTTCGTTTTTGTTTAAAAAACAGCTTGGATATGCTTTTGCATTATATGGTAATAACCCACATTTTTTGAGACATCACGGTGTTTCTGTTCCGTATGTGTTTATTGTTGGTGTTGTGTTGAGTAATGCGCTCGCAGGTTTAAGTGGTTATCTGTTTGCACAATCAAATGGTTTTGCTGATATTACGATGGGTTTTGGTAAAGCGCTTTTATGTATCACTGCATTAATTTTGGGTAAAGTGATTGTGCGATCATTAAAGCCAATTACAATAACAATGCCTTTGATAGGTTGCTTAGCGTATTTTGTGTTGCAGCAGTTACTACTGAAAATTGGTTTTAATCTTAAATATTTTACCACCGTACAAGCATTGGTAACATTGTGTATTTTAGTACTGACGTATCGCAAAAAAACCAAACAACATATTGATCATTTAGGAGTATAGCTATGTCAGTACCAACACAAGGTTTGCATATTCAACAGATGGATTTTGCTTTTTCTGCAGACAAACCGTTTTTTAAAAATGTTTCATTGCAATGTTTGCCAGGTAAGCTTAATTTTTTACGTGGCCAAAATGGTTCAGGTAAATCAACTTTTTTTAATATTTTGCAAAAAAATATTCCGCAAAATACTCGATTAACGGGTAACTTTACCATTGATGGCCAAGAGATGAAAAGTGAGTATATTACTATAGTTGTGCAAGATGTTAATGAAATGTTAGCATGTCAATTTTCTGTTGCACAGAACTTGCAATGTGCCAAATTATCGCGATATCCAGGATTAAGCGCATTACCCGAATCAACCAATATGGGGTTTTTGCAGGAATTTAACATCGATTGCGATAAAACGGTTGATCAGCTTTCAGGTGGGCAAAAGCAGATTTTGGCAATTGTCATAGCATCACAAAAACCAACAAAGTTGCTATTGCTTGATGAGCCAACAGCCGCGCTTGATCCAAGAAATGCAAATATGGTCATGCAATGTTTGCAAAAATTAGCACAAGACCTTGATCTTACGGTGCTTATTATATCTCATGATAAAGAACTTATGCTAACGTATGCACCAGGATACTATTTTGAAATCCAACAAGATATTAATGATGTACGGAGCATTGAAAAAGTCATTCTTTAGGAAACCAAGGAATAAATTTGCTGGTGTGTTTTTTGTATTCTTGATATTCAACATTGTTAGCCATTGCATTTTCAAGCAAAGGGATGCCGGTTATGTAAACGAGTAACAATGTTATCGTAACTGGTGCAAGAATTGTCATCCATGCATACGGTACTGATAATGACACGCAATAAATTCCCCACCACATGATACTTTCTCCAAAATAATTGGGATGACGTGAATAGCGCCAAAGCCCAGATTGCATAACATGACCTTTATTTTTTGGCTTTTTCATGAATTGAGATAGTTGATAATCACTGATTGACTCATAGCAGTATCCGAGTATCCATAAAACAATTCCTACAATGTCAAAAAGTGAAATAATATGAGGCATATTATTGTGCATATTAATAGTTACAACAGGATTACTCATGATGATGATCATAATTATTTGACCAAATACCCAAAAGCTGTTGATAATAAGAGCTTTAAATCCTTGCCATTTCCAGCCAACAAAGCGTGGATCTTTACCAGTATAACGTTTATAAACATAAGCTATAAGGCGTATTGACCAGAGGCAAATCATAGTGGTTGTAAGGATTTGTCGAAGTAAAAAATTACTCATACGAAAAAAAGTATAGAGCGTAACAATGAGAACGCCTCCGCCCCAGGTAAAATTTGCAATACTCGTATCCTTTTTATAGCAAGCTGCAATCACCATACTTGAAAGATACACAAATAAGATACAGCCTATTTCAAGAAGATATTGATTTATATACATACAATCACCTTTTTTTTTACGCTACTGTTATTTTTTTTGTTTTCCAGCGTTCTCCAGTGTGCTTGCGTGTTTTGATATTAATAACATTAATGATTGGTTTTCCATGTATTTTCTTAACGCTTTCTGGATAGATGACAACTTTATTTTTGCCAAGACGTTGTACAAAGCGTGAAAAATGTGATCCTGGGCGAATAAGACAGTCAAAATCCATCATGGAAAAAAAATCCTCTAAAACGTTTGCATTATGAGAGTTGTCTTGTTTTCTGTAGCCAAATGTTATATAGGGGTTATTGAGAGCCTTTTTAAATTTTTTCTTGAGCTGTTTTGGTTCAGAATGATCAGTGAAAATATATACGTATAAGTTTTGCTCAGGGAACATTTCTGCAATACGAGCTATTTGATTAATAAAAAATTCATCGGGTACAAACCGTAATGGACAACGTTCTTTTTCTTGGTCTGTATCAGCACTAAAACTTCCACCATTTCTGACATGAGCTGCTATGGATATGCAATTTTTAGGGATAATCACTTTTTCAAGTTGATTGCGAGGGTAGATGTTTTTTTTGAGATCTTCTATAAAAGTTTGATCAAACCAATCAATCGTGACATCAGCATCCCAATGACTAACATATAAAGTGTTATTATCGGGTAATAGTAGATATTTTTTTTTATCTGGAATTCTAATGATATGGTCAAATTCATATGCTAATTCGAGGGTATACATAGCTTCTTGTTCATGCATCATGAGCTGATCAGAATATTTGAATGGCAGATATAAAACTGGAATATTGAATTTATAAGAAAGCCATTTTGCACGTGAATAAGAAAGAAGATTATCGCCAAATCTGCCTCCATTTGGTTCCCATGTGATAGCGCTGTTTGGGCGGCTTTGTACTTGTAAAAATAGGGTAGAAAAGAGCAATATTAAAAAAAAATTTTTTTTCATGAGTGTCCTTTTTTTGTAACTATGGTAAGCATAATACAAAGTGTGGTGATTTAAAAAGGAGTTGTGATGAAAAAATTTTTGAGCATATTTTCTATGTATTTATTTTTGTCTGTTGTAGCAGTATTCGCGCAAGAAAAAATGAAACTTTATGCCTTATACACACCATCTCATGAACAGTTAAAAGATCAGTTTTTTATCCCATCTATTTGTGATGATTTTGATATTGTTTTTGAATTTTGTGAACAAACATGTTCATCGGCAAAATTTATGGATGACGGTTGGACGGATACAACAATACGCAAAGTAGATCTTATTATTCGTGCAATTCAGGAAAATTGGGGATCAGTTTTTATTTTTTCAGACGTTGATATTCAATTTTTTCATCCAATTCAATCAAAAATTCTTGCATTAATGGAAGGCAAGGATATGGTTATTCAAAAAAATTCTCCTAATGGCGTGCTTTGCTCAGGTTTTTTTGCTTGTCGTGGCAATGAAAAAACTTTGCAGTTGTGGCAAGATGTAAAAACAACAATGCAAAAAAATAAACTTAATAGTGATCAAAATTCATTGAATCGTTGCATCAAAAGGAATAGTAAAAAAAATCCTTATAATGTGGTATGGGGTTATTTACCCAATACATTCTTTGGAGGAGGTACATTGACTGGCCGTGAATGGTCTCCAGGAATGCGTTTACCTGTACCACAACATATTATGATGCATCATGCCAATTGGACAAAAGGCATAAAGAACAAAATAGCTCAGCTTGTTTACGTGCGTAAAGTGGTGAATAAGAGAAAAAAATTACCTACGCATCGATTTTAATTATTTCGTTTTTCAAAAACAAGCCAACGCGTGCTGGTTGTGATAATGAAAGTGACATTTCTTTTAAAAGACCGTATGTATTATTGAAATTTAAATTTTTAATTTCTTGATACAGTGTTGTTTTACGGCAAATAAAAGCATCATCGCCTACAGATAACCCTTTCCATGTATCCTTGCCATGAGGGTTTTTCCACGCGCATATGTCATCATTGAGTGTGATGTAGAAAGGAGCTTCAAGTGAATTTCTTCCAAGGTAAAAGCGATGCGCATATGTTTTTTCAAGCCAGAAGATATAGTAAGAAAGATCTAATGGTTCCAAGATAGAACAAGAGTCAGTGAACATGAAAATGTGGTCATTTTTGCATAGACTTAAATAATCCAAAATTCGATTTTTTAAAGCTTTATTACCGGCTGAGTCGTAAGGAATAAAGGTTATGTTAGGAAAATCTTTTTTAATAAAACGGCATATTTTTTTATTGTCTTCTGTATTATGGAAAAAGACATACACAGATCCCATATTTGTAGTGTTCTCTTGTAGGTTTGTGAGTGTGGTTTTGATATCCGTTAAATTATAGCGGCAGAGCAAAAATATATCAGCAAGGGCATTTTTTACAGCGTTGAGTCTATTTTTTTTAGCTTGAAAAAGTACTGGATAACATTTTTTTTTTCTGATTTCGCGTGCAGACGTTGTTTGTAGGCGTCGATCAACTTTAAAACCAACAATTTCTGAATATAAATTTCTTATATAAAGAATATCGGAGACAAATTTGATATGTGTATGAGCCATTTCAACCATCGGGAAATACATCGCAACATCATTGCTTGCTGGATAAAAATTCCCTTCAAACCCTTCAATTTTATCCGCGATAAGATCTTCAAGTTTTACTAGTTTAAATAACCATGCGCGGAAGGTGCGCGGATGCATGTAGATAAAGCTGTAATAACGGTATGCTTGTTGTCTTTGAATATGTTTAGGGACAGGTCGGCAGTACCCCATTTCTTTATGTCCCCATTGAATAGCTTGAGAAGCAGGTACATTGCGGTATTGTCCATAGGTAAACCATATATTGTCGTCAGAGTAAATTTTGTTAAAAAATGAAAGCACTTGTGAGTCTACCAGCCAATCATCACCATCAACCATGAGAACAATTTCATGATCATTGCATTCATATAGTACGTGGTATAAGTTAGATAATTTTCGGCGACGTTGTTCATTTTTGATAAAAGTTACGCGATCATTAAAATTATGTTTATCGATGCATTGTTGAATAACTTCGCAGTTATTGTCTGACGAGCAGTCGTCAACAATGATAACACGAAAATTATTATAATTTTGTGTAAAAATAGACGTTAGTGTGGTTTCTGACCATTGATCATTATTATAAGAGCAGACAACAATAACAAATGGAAGTTCAGTTTTGCCTTTTTCAGCTGGCATTCCAGTATGTATAATATGTCCAAGGCACAAAAAAAACATTGTTATTGTTTTGATATAATTCATTATCATTTCCTTTTTTAAAACGATATTGCTGACAATTACAATACCGTAGCAAATTTTATAAAAAAACCCAATAGTTGCTCATATTAAGAAACAATCTATACAATGTTGAAAAAAATATTATATGGTTTTTTGTGAAAGTTCATTAAAAAAAGGAGAATTGTATGTTTCGTAGAATTGTTATAGTGCAGTTTTTATTTTTATCAATGTTTTTGAATGCCCAGAGTGATAGAGTGGTTACGATTATTGGTACGGGATATGTAGGTCTTGTTTCTGGAGCATGTCTTGCAGAGATTGGTAATTCAGTTATTTGTGCTGATATTGATTCGCGTAAGATAGAGATGTTGCACAATGGAATTATGCCAATTTATGAGGCGGGGCTCAGTGAGGTTGTTGAACGTAATGTTGACGCAGGGCGATTGATGTTTACTGATAATGTTGCCGAAGCTATTGCACTTGGCGATGTTATTTTTATTGCTGTTGGAACTCCTATGGGAGATGATGGTAGCGCGAATTTATCATATGTAGATGGTGTTGTAAGAATGATTGCTGAAAATATGAATTCTTACAAAGTTATTGTTACAAAAAGTACTGTTCCTGTTGGAACGGGCAGAGGGATACGAGCGCAATTAGAAGATATATATGGTATAGATCCGAATATGTTTAGTATTGTTTCAAATCCTGAGTTTTTGCGTGAAGGACTTGCTGTAAATGATTTTCTATATCCAGATCGCTTAGTTATTGGAACTGATTCTGATGTAGCGTTGATTGCATTATGTGAAGTGTACGAATCATTAATTGCAAGTGGCGTTCCGTATGTATTAACTAATGTGCAAACAGCAGAAATGACTAAATATGCATCGAATGCGTTTTTATCAGTAAAAATTAGTTACATTAATGAAATTGCTAATCTGTGCGATGCAACTGATGCTGATGTTAAAACCGTTGCATATGCTATGGGTCTTGATCATCGTATAAGTCCTGCATTTTTAAATCCAGGCCCTGGTTTTGGTGGTTCTTGTTTTCCAAAAGATTCTCAAGCAATAGTACACATTGCAGGAAAATATAATTTACCATTTTACACCGTTCAAGCAGCTCTTGATGTGAATGATCTTCAGCAAGGTAAAGCTGTTGAAAAGTTGCAAAATATTATGGAAAGAGAATTGCAAGAAGATTTGGCAGGAAAAACAATTGCAGTACTTGGATTAGCATTTAAAGCTGGCACGGATGATGTTCGCTATTCTCCTTCTATTAAAACAATTGAACTGTTACAAGAATTAGGCGCACATGTTGTAGCATATGACCCAGTTGCAGCTTCTAATATGCGCATGATATTCCCTGAGCTTGAATGTTGTTCATCTCCATACTGCGCTGCAACAGATGCGGATGCAGTTATCATTATGACCGATTGGGATGAAATCAAGCAGATTGATTTTGCACGTTTAAAAAAAGTGATGCATTATCCAATAATTGTTGATGCTCGCAATGTTGTGAACCCAGAAGTGTTAAAGCAGCTTGGCTTTACCTGTGATGCTATTGGACAATCGTATTTATGTAAAAAACGTAATGAATATGTGCGTACATTGGTGCCAATACATGTTCATAGAGGCGTTCCTTCGCATAGATTTGGTGCTAAAAAGGATTAACTCCTGCGCTCGTCCTGAACTTGTTGAAGGATATTTTCGAGCATTCTTATAAGTGTATTAAAAAGCCTCCTTGGATTTCCAAGAAGGCTTTTTTTTGTTTTATATAACAACGTGGTACACTGAAAAAGTAAAATTAATTTTTTCAATTTTAAATATATGAGCTTTTTATGAATAATAAAATTGTTTACTTTCTCATCTTATTTTTCATTTCATCTTTGGAAGCATCGGAAAAGCAAGTTGTTGCAGATAAAAAAATAGAGGCACAGATATCTTTTTCAGGCGGAGTTCAGGGGAATAGGTATAAGATTGTAGATATAAGAGATTCACTTATCAATTGTGATGCAAAATTTAATAATGCCAAAATAAAATTATTTAATGTTGTTGATATTAATCCATGGTTTAATTCGGAGACTAGAATAACAGGTGTTGTGCCTGGCAAACATAGGCAGGCAGCAAGAGGAATTGATATTACTCTATTCATCGCAAAAGAAGGAGCTGTTTGTTTTGAAAAAAGTATTAAAAAATATTATGAAATATGTAAAAAAAACAATAAATATCAAGACTGTGTATCTGTATATTTTTTAAATAATAGCGATACTTCTGATATAATTTCTTTGTGTTTAAGTAAAGAACAAGTCGAAACAATTATAAAAAAACCATCAGTTACAACATCTATCACGTATATTATATTAGCAGGTTTGGGCGCTGCAGGGTTTATTGCTGTTCTTGTATATTATTTTAATCTTCATTCAAAATGCATGCCCTTATCCCAACGCAGTTAATTATTAAAAAACCTCCTTTTTCAGGAGGTTTTTATTTTGCTAATCGTTCCACCGTGCAGCAGAAGAATCGTTATGTATATCTTTAAATTTTACTGGGCGATAATTTTTTGGCATCCAACTTTTTGCCCACCAATGCACAGCATAAGAACCTTGTTGTATCCATTCAGCTCTGCGTCCTTCAGTTTCTTGGCAACCTAATGGATAAAAATATAAAGCAGGGAATGCTATGTCTATATTTCCATTGGTGCATGCACAAGTGCAGAATGATTTGGTAAAATGCACAGGGCCTGTTTTTTTAGGCGCTCCTTGTAGATGCCAATCGTTTTTAATGGTTTCTATACAATGTTGTAAGATTGGATGTCCTGGTCGTGATCCAAAGAGCGCAGCTCCAAGTTGAACAAACCAAGTGTCTAATGGTTGCAGAGCAGTATAAAAATCGTAGGTATAGTGTAACTCATCGAGTGAGCGCAAACATTCATAGTCCATATCAACATACACTCCCCCAAATGCACATAGCACTTCCCAGCGTAAAATATCAGATTTTACCCCATAGTTATCTGATGCATCATAAAACTCTTGGTTATATAGTTGCATCTGTGCAACATCTTCATCAGTCCATAATTTATATAACCAATCGCGCCCTAGGTGATGTTCAATCCATGATTGTTGCAGATCAACAAATGCTTCTGGCACAGGACTGCCAAGCCAAATTTGATGAATTATTTTAGGTATCTTGAGTTCAGGGTTTTGTTCAGCAACTGAAGGGTTATAATTTTCATACATTTGTTTAAAAAAATCATAGAGTGCAGTTCCATCAATGCCAATAATGCGCTCTGTTGATGGGATTGCGTTTGGAAAGTTCTCTTTTTGCATTGCTTGATCGAATGGTACGTATTGCCAATCTTGTGCGGAAAGTATGGGTGAGGATAAGAACAAGAGTAGCATTGGAATAATCATGAGGTCTCCTTTTTTTTAATTTTTGTACCAGCCTACTGCAATTTTAAAAAAATAGAAAAGAAACGTAATCTATGGAATAATGAATAATAAAAGCCCTGTCATAAAGGATTAAAATATGAATTCCCGTGATATTAGAAATAAATTTATACAATTTTTTGTTAAAAATGGACATGAAGCAGTAGCAAGTTCTTCGTTAATTCCTGCGCAAGACCCAACGCTGCTTTTTGCCAATGCGGGAATGAATCAGTTTAAAGATCTTTTTTTAGGCCTTGAAAAGCGCAGCTACAATCGTGCTGTATCTGTTCAAAAATGTGTTCGTGCTGGTGGTAAACATAATGATTTAGATAATGTTGGATTCACTAAGCGGCATCTTACTTTTTTTGAAATGATGGGTAACTTCTCTTTTGGCGATTATTTTAAAAAAGATGCAATTCAGTACGCTTGGGATTTTTTAACCAAAGAAGTTAATCTTGATGCTGAAAAATTGTATGTATCGGTTTTTGAAACGGATGATCAAGCATATGCAATTTGGGCGAATGATATTAAAGTTCCTGCAAACAGAATTTATCGCTTAGGTGCAAAAGATAATTTTTGGCAAATGGGTGATGTGGGTCCGTGTGGTCCATGCACTGAAATTTATGTTGATCGTGGTGCAACATATGGACATGCAAATATAGCAGATTGTGGTCCAGGTTGCGACTGCGATCGTTTTTTAGAAATATGGAACCTTGTTTTTATGCAATTCGATCGTCAGTTAAACGGTGAGCTAAAACCCCTTAAGCAAACGGGCGTTGATACGGGAATGGGTTTTGAGAGATTATGTAGTGTTGTAGAAAATAAAGATTCTGTGTATGAAACTGAGCTTTTTGCACCCATTTTAAGGCGTATTGAAGAGTTAACAGGTTTATCCTATGAAAAACAGGACACTGAACATAAAGCAGCGTTTCGTGTGATTGCAGATCATATTAGATCCTCAACCATGATTATTGCTGATGGATGTGCACCGACTAATGATGGACGTGGGTATGTGTTGCGTAAAATTATTCGTCGTGCTGCATTGTTCGTTCAAAAATTAACTGACAAAAATATTTTCCCAGAACTTTCTTATACAGTGGTGCAAGAATTCAGTTCAATTTATCCTGAATTACAAACCAATAAAGATCTTATTTATACAACATTGAAAAGTGAAATAGATAAATTTTCCGTCAATCTTGTTCGTGGCAAAGTGATCTTAAATCGTTATTTTGAAGAATCAGAAAAAACTCAACAAATCACGGGCGATCAAGCATTTAAATTGTATGATACGTATGGTTTTCCTATAGAGTTGATTGGTGCTGTTGCACGTGAAAAAGGTTATACCGTTGACATGGCAGGTTTTGATGCAGAGATGGAAAAACAACAAAGCCAATCTGGCAAAAAGACAGTTGAT
Organism: uncultured Pseudomonadota bacterium; assembly: GCA_964636815.1. Classification (GTDB taxonomy): domain Bacteria; phylum Babelota; class Babeliae; order Babelales; family Vermiphilaceae; genus SOIL31. The sequence continues at coordinate 43,784 of CAZWTF010000002.1, read as the reverse complement.
GCGTTAGCGCAATTAGAAGTTGGTGTTACGTCTGAGTTCACTGGTTACGATGAACTAAAAACAGCGTCAACAGTTGCTGCAATTGTTGTAGACAATGAATTAGTTAGTGCTGTTACTACTGGTCAGCAATGCTATGTAATTGCTCACAAATCACCATTCTTTATTGTTGGTGGTGGACAAGTTCCTGATCAAGGTTGGATTACGGTGAACGGTATAGAAACAGCGATTTCCAATGTGCGTTTTATTGGTAATGCAATTGCAGCACAGATTATTGCTCCTGTAAAAATTAATGTTGGAGATACAATTACATCACGTGTTGATGCAACATTGCGTACCAATGCAATGAAAAATCATACAGCTACGCATTTATTGCAAGCAGCATTGATGCAGGTTTTTGGAAAACAGATTCAGCAATCAGGATCATTAGTACATCCTGATTATTTACGTTTTGATTTTACGTATAACAGTCAACTTTCTGCTGATGATATTAAACGTGTAGAAGATCTGGTGAATGAAAAAATTCGTGAAAACATTGCAGTTAATATTGAATATTGCAGCTTAAAAGAAGCGCAACAAAAAGGAGCGCTTGCATTCTTTGGTGAAAAATACAAACCAGAAAAAGTACGAGTTGTACAAGTTGATGATTTTTCTACAGAGCTTTGTGGAGGAACACATGTGCATGCAACTGGTGATATTGGTACCTTTAAAATAACAGAGAGTTCTGCACTTTCTGCAGGACATCGCCGAATTGTTGCAGTGACTGGTCCTGGTGCAATTAATTTATTTCAAGAAACTTTTGATGTTATTAAAGCATTGTCTCAAGATTATAAAGTTAAGCGCGAAGAAGTTCTTGACGTTGTAATTAAACAAAAAGAACAATTAAAGTCTACACAACAAGAAATTAAGCAGTTAAAACAGCAATTGATTGTTATGCGTATTCCTGAATGGTTACAATCTGTTGAGTATGTTAATGATATACCGTTTTTATGTATTAATATTCCGGGACTTTCTGTTGAAGATATGCGCTTAATTGTTCAGCAGTTTGAGCAAAAACTACCAGGTTTTTATTTTGTAACAAGTTCATCTGGTCATCAAACAATGTTTTATACGGCTGTATCGCAAACATATGCCCATATTATTGATATGAAACAGTTTGCAGTATGGTTGAGCTCGCAAGGTTTGCGTGGTGGTGTAGCAAAAAATAGCATTCAAGGTGGTGGTGAAAAGTATAATCCACAACTGAGTATTGATATTAAGCAATGGCTACACGTAAAATAATAATCTTTATGTGAAAATATGTTTTTAAATTAAATTATATAATGAGAGGGGTAATGATGAAGCGTAGTATAACAATAGTTGCTTTAATGAGTTTTTGTGGTGTATTTGCTGTAAAAAATAAAACAAACAGTATATATGATCAATCGGATAGACAACTGTTAGCACAGCAAAACAATAACAATAATAAAATATACCGTTATTATAACTCCTGCATCAATATTCCCATGAAGCAACCAAAAAAATTTAATCATAAACCGCGTGGTAATAAAAGTAATAAAAAAATAAGATATCAATAAAGATATGCTTATAATATCGTACTGGAAAAAAAATAGTTATGAAAAAGTTATTTCTTATGATGATTTCAGGATTTTGTATAGCAGGTAATGATGTAAGACCTCGAATGGAAGCTGCAACAGCAGTTATGATGTTTTGGATGAATACTTTAAATAATCCACAACAGCCATTATCCAAGATAGAAAAGCAACACCATTTGCATCAAAAATCAAAGTCAGAAAAGAGCAATAGTCATCATTGCATAAAGAAACGCAATAGACAAGAGAATGCTTATATTCACCAACCACGTTCAAATACGTATGCTGCTAAAAATAGAAGATAGAATCAGTAAAGTATTTTAATTTTTATTGTTGTAGTAAATCATCAATCATTGCGATAGATTTATCAATCATTGCTTCAAGATCAGAATTTTTTTCAGAGAAGTTGCTTAAAACATATTGAGCAACTTCTTCTTTTCGTTCTGGACGACCGATACCAAATCTTAAGCGCACAAAATCTGGTCCGCAGAATTCCATAATAGATCTTAAACCGTTGTGTCCTCGGTGACTTCCACCTGTTCTGAATTGAATGTTCCCAAACGGTTTTTCCAGCTCATCATGCACAACTAATAAATTTTCGGCTTTAATGCCTTGCTTTAAAAAGGCAGGAATTACTTTGCCGGAACTGTTCATAAACGTTTGTGGTTTAACGAGAGTTATTTTTTCGCCATTCACTTCAATATCTGTATATTCGTAATCGCCTTTTTTTTGCCATGATGCATTATGTTTATCTGCGAGTGCATCAAGTATTAAAAAGCCAATGTTGTGACGATTATAATGATATTGCTTGCCTGGGTTACCAAGGCCGATAATTATTTTTATTTTTTTATTCATGAAATTTCTTTTTTTATAGGGAGGAGTTTTATTTCAAACATAGTATGTAGTATGTAATCTATAATATCTTGAGGTATGGGGTGTAATTTTAAAAATGTTGAATGCTTAAGTAGCAATCTTGCTCGTGTTGCCTGTTCATATGCATCAAGCTTATCCAACTCTCTGTCTTTCTCTGTTGGTTCATAGTTCAAAGAAAGCAGTTCATTTATACTTTTTTGTCTATCCTTTAATGAGGTTTGTATTTTAGGTCTTTTGATTAATGAGTTTAATGTAGAGGAATATCGTAACAAATATTTGTTTTGTATTGCTATTATTATGAACCCAAAAGCAGAATATCCTTCGTGATTATAGAATAAATCAACTCCGTAGAATTTTTTATTCTCATCTTTTTTCTTAATGAACTTACACAAAGACTCACTTTGATTATTTCGAAAAAGGTAATCATCGGTAGGTATTAAAATACATATAAGATCTTCGTTGATTCTATTTTCATAGATTTTAGTACGATCATTGAGAATATCTTGCATAGTTTTTGGTTTAAGAACTGTTTCTTTTTCCATGCATTGGGTTATAGAATAGAATAGAAAGCATGATAATAAAAATAATATTTTGTTGTTCATAGTTTTGTATATTTAAAAAAAGCGGCTGGATGTATCCAACCGCTTTAAAATTATTTTTTATAGATTAATCGAGTAAGTCAGATTTGCCATCATCACGTTTGATTTCTGCTTCCAATTCAATTTGCAGAGCAAGTTCTCTATCTTTTTCTGTTGGTTCAAAACCATATTGACGTAATTTTTGTATGAAATCTTTTTTTTCGGCGTATGAGACGCCATCAAAAATTATGCTCGGTTCGTTGTTTATAGAAAGTACTCTATGTGAAGAATATACTTTGATTGCTACAGCAGCAAATCCTAAAGCAGAATATCCATGAGAATTAATTTTTTTGAATTCTTGTTGTTTTTGATCTATAAGATGATGATTCTCTTGAAAGTAAGGGAATATAATATTTTCTACATTGGAATAATGCGTTCTTATAAGATCTTGGCGCTCTATTGGTGTAGCTTTACTTAAATTTAATTTTTCTTCCATGCAATGTGTTGTAGCCGGAATAAGTAAAAAAGATAAGAAAAACATTTTTTTCATAAGAGCGCCTTTTTGTAATTATGGTCTTATTATGCACTTATTTTAGCTTTTGCAGCAGGAGCTGTTTTATTATCAGCTACTTTTGTTGCAGACTCAGTTTGTTTGCTTTGTGCTAATTTAGTTTCATAGCTTTTGTCCATTTCTTTGATTGCTGCATCGGTATAATCAAATTTATTTGAAACATACATTGCGCGACCAGTCATTTTATCAAAAACGATGTCTAATTTTTTATTTTCAGCAAGTTTTGCAACAGTTGCTTCAAGATTTTGTGCTAAATTTTCAGTTGCAAATTGCATGTCCATTTTAAGTTCATCTTCTTTTTCTGCGACAAGATTTTTGATTTCTTGTTCCATTTTCATAAGTTGTTTTTCTTCTTTTGCGCGCGCTGCATCACTCATAGTTGTTGATTTGCTGATGTAATCATTTTTTACTTTTTCGTATTTTTTTGATTCATCTTGGATTTCTCTACCAGCCAAGTCGCGTTTTGCTTCAATTTCTTTACGCGCTTTTTGTCCTTCTTGACAGTCTCCCATCACAGCGAATGATTCAACAAAACCAATTGCTGCATCAATGGTAACTTTGCTATCGCCCATAATATCTGCTACAGAAGAAATAGTTTTTGATTTAGCAGACGATTGTGTTTCAGCATTGACAGAATTGTTGAGTAATACTGCGCATAATGCTGTTGCGGTGATTATATTTTTTTTCATATGAGTTTTCCTTGTTAAAAAAAGAGTAAAATTTTTTCTTAAACTCTACTCTTTTTGTTGTGATGCGTCAACGTGATAATACCATCTACGTGCAATCATTTTGCGAATTTCTTCTAAGAGAATAATTGGTGCTGATACTGTTACAACAATAATCCAATCATTGATTGTGAGGGGTACTGTTTTAAAGATGTAACGCATAAATGGTATGTATACAATTGCTGATTGTAGTGCAAGAACCAGAGCCATTACAGCAATGAGCCATTTGTTCGTAAATAAACCAAGAGAAAAGAGTGAACGTGTTTCTGAACGGCAGTTCCACGCGTTAAACCATTGATACATTGCCATGGTAATGAGTGTCATGGTACGTGCGTGTGCGAGATCAGTTTGATAGTACATTAAAAATAGCGTAAGTGAACCGATTCCCATTGGAATAGCCATGAATAACATTTTGAGTAATAAAGCTCGATCAATCAGTTGTTGTTTCTTTTCAAGCCAACCACGTTCAAGTAATCCTGATTCTTTTGGCTCCATTGATAAACCGACATCCAAAAATCCATCGGTTACCAAATTAAGCCATAAGATTTGTACTGCGGTAATTGGTAGGGGAAGATCTATGCCAGTAAAAAGTATTGTGAGAAAAGCGAATAAAATAATTAATATTTCTCCCATGTTGGTAGAAAAAAAATAAAGAACGATACGCTTGAGTGTGTAAAAAATGTGTCGGCCTTCTTCTATTGCTTCAATAATGGTTGCAAAAGAGTCATTAAGTAAAACCAAGTCTGAAGCTTGTTTAGCTACTTCTGTTCCAACTTTTCCCATTGCAATTCCAAGATCAGCTTTTACTAATGATGGCGCATCATTAATTCCATCACCAGTCATGGCAACAATTTTTCCTGATTTTTGCAGGAGATCAATAATGCGCATTTTGTGTTGAGCAGATACGCGTGAAAATACTGTGATATGATCAAGGCGTGCAAGCAGTTGTTCATCAGTTAATTGGTCAATGGTTGAACCATCAACAACATCATCACCTTCGCGAAAAATACCAACACGTTTTGCAACATTAAGAGCAGTTTGTTGGTGATCTCCTGTTGCCATAATAACTGATAATCCAGCATTACGAGTTTTTTTGATGATTGGTGCAACTTCTAATCTTATTGAATCTTCAATTCCTGCAAGACCAAGGAGGGTGATATTGTCTTTGATAAGTTCTTCATATTGGCTACGTTCTGTAATATCTGTAAATTCATCAGGAGTGAATTTTTTTATGCCAAATGCAACAACACGTAATCCATCTTTTAAAAATTCGTCGAGTGCGGCTTGCCCTGCTTGCGTGCCCTTCGTAGCTTTACCGTGTCCTTCGAAGCTTTTAGCGGAGGATGGAGCGAAGTAGGGGGTTTGTGATGATCGTGCAAATAATGTTTCTGGTGATCCATTAATAAAAGCTATAATTTCATTATTAATACGATAAAAAGCAGCATGATATCGTGTAGCCGATTCAAAAGGGATTTCATATATTTTTTTATATTGTTGAATTTCATTAATAAAAGTAGATTTTATTTTTTCTGAAAAAACAAAAAGAGCAGCTTCAGTCGGATCCCCTTTAATTTCAAAAATATCAAGTTGGGCGATATGAATAATTTCAGCATTATTCAGCAGATGTGCAGCGATTGCCATTTGTACGAGATCACTTTCAAGTGCAAATTCTTTTATGACCGTACCATTTTTACATATAGTACCTTTGCAATGATACCCTTCACCTGTAATATTCCAGATGCTATCGGCAGTCCATACAGCAGGTACAACCATTTCATTACGGGTAAGTGTTCCCGTTTTATCAATAACAATCACATTTGTGCGTCCTAAAGATTCTACTGCTTGCATGTTACGCACTAATACAAAATGTTTTGCCATACGGAGTGCTCCTGCCACCAGAACGAGTGTTAATACAACGGGCAGTCCTTCAGGAACCACACAAATAAAAAGAGCAGTGAGCATAACAAGTAACTCTTTAATTGGTTTGCCAGTGAATAGACCAACAACAAATAAAAAGAGGCACGTGACTAAGATAAACAACAATATCCAGTGAGATAAGCGTTCTAGCTCTTTGCGCAGTGGAATTTCAGTGTCAATTTCTTCGGTGATAATTTGTATTTTTCCAATTTCTGTATCAGCACCTATTGCTGTTACAATAGCTTGTGTTAAACCTGCTAAAACATATGTTCCTTTAAAGAGCATATTTTTGCGATCTCCAAGAGGAACATTATTGGTTATAACGTCAGTTTGTTTAATTGTAGGATGAGTTTCGCCAGTTAATATTGCTTCATCAACTCGTACATTGGCTGCGGTAACAATACGTGCATCGGCAGGAACACGTTGACCTTCCTGCAAAAAAATAATATCACCAACAACAAGTTCTTTTTCATCAACAACTGTTTTTGATCCGTCTCGCAATACAACCGTTTCTGCTTTGATGTAATGTTTTAAACTTTCAATAATGTTTTTGGTGCGTGCTTCTTGTACGGTGCCTAAAATGGCATTAAAAAAAAGTACGCCGCTGATAATAAATGCATCAAGTTTATCTTCACCAAAAATAAAAATAATCAGCGCAGCAAAAAACAGTATGTAGACAAGGGGATTTTGGAATTGACTGATAAAAATTGCGATGATACCGCGTTGTCTTACTTCTTTTAAAACATTGTAGCCATGTTGTTTTTGTCTTTGTGTGACGTCTTGATGAGATAATCCCTTTGCAGGGTCTACTGTTAAGTTTTGTGTAATAGTTTCGATAGGCGTTTGATATGATTCCATATATACTCCGCAATTTTTTTTATTTTCATTTTGTTTTAATCGGGGTCCTCATCGGAAGTAAAGCTGAAGATGGGGTTAAAGATATTTTTTGAGTAACTTTTTATCAAGATGAGCAGCTATTTTTTCTAGTTCATCATGTGTTAATAATCCATTTTGTGTGCCAAGATGTTTGATAACAGAAGAACTGTTAATAATTCCGGTCCGTAATGCATCTTCAATAGATGCGTTATTGAGTAATTGTGCTACAAAAGATGATCCAAATGCATCACCTGCGCCAGTGCTACTAACAATGTTAATTTTTATGCTGGGGTGAAAATAGATATTTTTTCTATCAGATGCGTATACGCCTTCAGATCCATTGGTAACAACGATAATATCTGGTCCACATGAGTGCACAGTAGTAAAAAACTGTTTTAATGTAAAACAGGTGGATACTGAGCCAAGAGGTTTTTTAAAAAGTTCTGGTAATATGTCACTTTGGGATTCAGTAATATCGGGAGATGGAATAGTTACTTTGAGTGATGTCATAAGTAGTTCAGCTTCATAACTGTTTAAAATAAGAATATTAATATTACCCAACGCTTCTTTTAAAAAATCAGCACCTGCACGCAATTGGCTCGTCCCAGGATTAGCTGCAACTGGAACATTATATTTTTTTGCCATTTGTGTGATAGGGATTAAAAGATGTGCAGCAGGACCACTTAAAGATGTTATATACAATTGATTTGCGTTTTTAATGGCATCTTCAGGGAGATCTTCTTTTTTTAAAGTAATATTTGCGCCACGATACACCAAAACTGCACTGTTGCCATGGGGACCGGGAATAATAAAAGATTGCCCCGTTGGGGCTTCATTGGTACGAACAACATGTGCAGTACAAACGTTATCTTTTTTTAAACTATTTAAAATAAAATCACCGGCTTTATCATTGCCAATTTTAAAAAATGCTTCTGCATTACATCCATTACGTGCAAAAGAAACAGCACTATTGGTTGCGCCACCACCACAATTATATAGGATATCTTGCAGTTCTATTTTTTTTCCTGCGCGCAAACATACATATGCTAAATTTTCTTCTTTGGTGTGAAAATCTAATGTTTCTACATCTTCATATTTGGTAAAAATATCTTGAATTCCGCTACCAATGGTTAACACTTTTTTCATGAATATCCTTTTTGAATCACGAGTAGTTTGATATTATGTATCTGTTTATTATTGTGTATAACAAATCTAAAAGTTGGAATTATATGAAACGTTACATCTTGTTGAATGCAGTGGGAGTGTTATTTTTCAGCGCAATGAATTTTGGTATGTTAGATGAAGCTAAATCGCGTTGTATTGTTGCTAAAAAACCTCTTACGATTACCAATAAATATTATTCATTAGAAGAGATGATGCAGCAATATATTAAAAAACAGCGTATTATTCATCCCAAGTTAAATTTTAAATTCAAGCCAGGTAAGCCGTTAAAAAAAACAAAAAGAGAGAGAGCTTGTTACGGATTGATTGCGCAAGACGTCCAATCTCCAAAAGAGAGGGCTTTACAACAAACCATTACAAAACTTAGTGGTAATTTAGGTAGAACACCGACAGTTCAAGAAGTGATAACAGAAAGAAAAAGAGAATCATTTGTAAGTGTACTTAGTAATGATGAACAATTTGTGAAGGCATTGGAAAAAACTAATGAAATTTTGATGAAACATTGTGTTGAGCAACATAAAAAAATCCTTGAAATGTTCAATAAAAAAGATATTGATTAAGACAAAAAAAGGCTCCACATGGAGCCTCTTTTTTATTTAATACATGCAAATCGCGGTACAGTTTTGCCATTAATCTCTATATTTTCTAAGAACATATCAAGAGGGCGATGCCAAATTTTACTGACAGGGTTATCATAGAGTGCTTCATAAACTACGTACCAAGTTAGATCTTCTGAGTAACATGATACGGCAATGATACGATATTCTTTGTCTTTATAATGGCGCCAAATTTGACCAGGTTGGATTTGTGTTTGCATAGTAGCCTTACTTTTTTAATCTTGTAACAAGATCAATTTGCTTGATTGCTTCTTCTGTTCCCGTAATCATGTTTTTGAGCATTGCTGTGCGATTTTCTTGTTCCGTTTCACCTAAAATCAGTGCGTAAGCTGCACCAAGTTTATTTGCTTTTTTCATCATACTTTTCATAGAGCCTTCAAAAAGTATATCAGTGCAAATGTTTTGTGCTCGCAGTTCATCAGCAAGTAATAATGCTAGTGTGTGTTGTGCTGATGTCATTGGAATTATTATGTGCAGTGCAGGCGGTTGTGGAATTGCCAACTGATTGCGGAATGGTTCAAGAAGGAGCATCAGGCGTTCCATGCCAAATGCTGCACCAACGGCAGGTTGGTCTTGATTACTACCAAGTTCTTTTACCAGTTGATTATATCTTCCACCGCCACAAAATGTGTCTTGTGCGCCAAGATTTTTGCTTACAAACTCAAACACCGTTTTGTTATAATAATCAAGTCCACGTACCAACGTTGGTTTGTATATGTGAGAAACAGACAAAAGATTTAACTGTTTTTGTAAATCATGCCATTCTTGTGTGCACTCTGGGCAAAGATTGTCAGCTATGTGCGGAGCGTTTTTATACAGTTCTTGGCATTGCGCATTTTTACAGTCAAAAATACGCATGATATTGTGATCTTTTCTTTCTGTGCAATTATTACAGATGTTGCTTACAATTTCAGGTTTGTTGATAAATTGTCGTAAGACTGTTAAATACTGTTCACGATCTTGAGTACATCCTAAAAAGTTAAGAACAAGCGCGTAGCTATTGATATTGAGTATTTCGTGAAAAAAGCGATCAAGCATAGCAATAAATTGGGCATCTTGAGAAACTGACCCTGATCCGATAATTTCCATAGTTACCTGATGAAATTGACGGAATCTGCCTTTTTGAGGGCGTTCATATCTGAACATAGGGCCATATGAAAAGACTTTCCATGGAAGAGTTTCAATATGGTGTTCATTAAATGCGCGTACAATAGAAGCCGTTCCTTCTGGGCGCAAGCACATGCGTTCTTTACTATCTTCATTGCGAGATTCTATGATAAACATTTCTTTAGAAACTACATCAGTGTGTTGCCCTAATGAACGTTGAAAAAGGTCAATGAATTCCAATATTGGGGTTTGAATTTCAGTGAAATGGTATGTTGTAAGATGTTTTTTTATTGCATCAATAATAAAGTTATATAATGTGCAATCTATAAAGTCTTGTGTGCCTTTTACCCGTGGAATAAGCATAATAAATCCTTAAAGTATATTTTATTTTAGGATACATTTTTTGGTTACTCTGTGCAATGAGTGAGCGTGGGGGAAAAATTTGATGAATTTCTCTATTCGTGGTAGATAAATGAAGATGCCGCAAAATAAATAAAAAAAGGAGAATGATGAAGAATACAAAGGTATTGGCGCTTTTATCACTGACAGTGGGTATACCGCTTTTAGCTGATTGTGATAGGTATGAATCAAATGAGATGGAAGCAACGAGTAAATCAACGCTTACAATCCATCCACTTTTTGTATCACAACAACCAGAATTGATTTCAGGATTTCGTAATGATCGCAACTTAACGCGTGAAAACGGTTGGGGTGGCGCGTTTCAAGCAGTTCTTTTTGGAAGTCAGACATCTGATGAAGACGATCTAGCACAGTATTTTTTTCCAGATGCAAATACATCATTAATTGCAGCAAATGATGGTCCACCAGAGCAACCAGGTTTTAATGTTAAAAAAGATCTTCTTGCCCAAGACTTTAACGTTTTTACGGTGGATAATACATTTGAAAGTGCGATTTGCATTCGACCAAAACAGACAGTAATTGGTCTTGGTCTTCATTTCCGTCAAAGTGTCTGGAAAAGCCATGCGTATAAAAGAGGCGTGTGGTTTAGTGTTTCTGCTCCAATTGAACGCGTAAAAAACGACATGAATTTCTTTGAAAAAGTTGAAAATGATGGCGGTGGCGTAAATGAAGCAGCAAGTGATGTTGCTGTAGCAAATATGAGAGAAGCATTCCAGCAACCAGATTGGAAGTATGGAAAAATTAGTGATTGTTCTATGAAGAAAACAGGTTTAGGGGACATGGAACTTAAGCTTGGCTATGAGTGGCTTGATCATTCACCAACTCATATGGAATCATATTTTGGTCTTGTGATCCCAACAGGTAATAAAAATGATGCTGAATATGTTTTTGAACCAATAGTTGGTCGTGGTAAAAACTTTGGTATCATGTTTGGTAGCTCTTTGGGTATTGATATTTGGGAAAGCGCTAGTGGTGAAATGGATATTCGTTACGAATTAGCCAATCATTTTGAGTGGTTATTCCAAAATACACAAAAACGTTCTTTTGATTTAAAAAATAGACCGTGGAGCCGTTACTTACCGGTGTATATCAATCAAGAAGAAGCGCAAGAAGCAGCTGATTTGATAGTGACTAACCCACAACATGCTATGAATAATTCAACTCCTGGTATTAACGTGTTTACACAAGACGTGAAAGTGACTCCAGGTTTAACAACAAATATTAACACAGCATTTGTGTTCTCATGGAAAAAGCTTCAAATAGAAGGTGGATATAACTTCTTGGCAAAAAGATCTGAAAATGTTCAGCTTGATTGCCCATGGAAAGTTGGTCCTGCAGTTAAACATTATCTAGGAAACGGTACAACAAACCCAATTCGTACGATTGATGGTAATAAATATCATGAGCAAATCGTTGCTAACATCCCAGTATCACTACAACCTACCTGCGATGGCGTTATCATACCAGTAACACTTGCAGATTATGAAATGAGCTTGATTCAAGAAGCAGACTTAAATTTCAATTCAGCGGCAACACCTGCACTCTTTGCTAACATGCTATATGCAACTATTGGTTTCCATGCATATGATAGAGAATATCCATTGTTTGGTAACTTTGGTGCATCATATACGTTGTCCAAAAATAATAACGCAGTTCCACGCAGATGGGTTCTGTGGGGTAAAATGGGCGTATCGTATTAATCAATACGGTGATTTTGAATACAAAAAAAGATCCTGGATTTTCCAGGATCTTTTTTTTGTCATTGTTATTACATTATTAAAATTACTTAGAAAGATTTCTTCTAATGTTTTGTATACGAGGATCGTTATCATAGTTTGATTCGAGAATATAATTGGCTAATTTTCGTAGATTTGATGCTTTAAACTGTGAAAGTTGCTCTATGATTGCTTTTTCTGCTATATCCATTGCCATTTTGGCATGAGCAATTTGTTCCTCATTTGTAGACCCTAATTGTGTATAATCTATATTGGCTTTTCTTAATAGAGAATCAATTTTTTCACAGATATGCCGCATATCGTTATTGCTAAGATCCATATCGTATTGTAGGGAGTCATCAATAATTCTTTTGAATGCTATTTGAGCTTCTATCCTTAAGTTGTTTTCCATTAATTGTTTATTTTTTTCTGTTACCATGTGCGGTGGATTGATATCGGTTGTTTTTTCAGTTGATTTAGCTGTTTTACCAGGATTATCTATAGATTTTTCTAATGATTGTTTGTATTGCTGATATATCTTGTCGGCTTGTGTATCGATATTACTAAACATATCTTGAGATGCCTCTATTATCATTTTTTGTTCTTCTAATGGCATTTGAGCAAAATGCTCTTCAATCATTTTGTAAATTTCAATTCCTGTAGATTCTAGGTCTTTAATTTTGTTTAAAAAATATTGTGTTTGGGATGGGTATGATTTGGGGAATTCTTTAGATATTTGTTTTGAGGGTTGTTGTGTTGTTGTAGGAATTGTTGTTGAAATTTTTTGAGTTGGCTGTTGTATCACGGGTCGCGTAGGTTGTGGTATGATTGGTTGGACTGATTTGGTTCCAACTTGTTTTGTATAAACTGATCCAATAGTGCATAACGCTGCGAATGCTATTGTATTTTTGAAAATTTTCATAAAAATCCCCTTATTATTATTTATTTAAAATGTTATATCATTTCCCATGTGAGAAGCGCTGTTTGTAGGCAACATTTTTGTATTCATTCCAGCATCAATTGTTTTACCTGGATAATTTTGTAGACCATCTGACTTCCCGGGACGATAGTATTCAGGTTTTTTAACTTTGGACTGAATTGTTTTTTTAGAAGATGAGCGTGAGGGTTTGACAGTTTGTTGTGATTTTTTATTTGAATATGCTGATAGACGCATTGTGCTGAAGCTTGCAAGAACAATCAAGGTTATTGCGACAATTGATTTGCTTTTCATGAAAAGTTCCTTTTTTGGTAAAAAAATCCTGGTTTTTACGCCAGGATCTTTTTTATTCCGTTTTAATTACGTAAAATAATTACTTAGCTTGTCTGCTCAATCTATCCATTTTTCTTATATTTCGTGTACCTTGTCCTACTTTTGTCATACTACTGTCTATGCATTGTTTAATGAATGTCATTCTTGCAGTGTCATTTTTAACAGAATCACAGAAGCCTATCATTTCATCTTTAAATAATTTTTTTGCAGTTGGTATATACATAGGAAATTCATGAGCTATAAATTGTGCAAGATCTTTAATAAACTGACAGATTTCTTGTTTGTCATAGTCATAGTAGTCTGTTATAAGCATATCTCTTAGTTCGGCATCATTTTCATCGAATATTTTATCTATGTATTCGCGGATGGCTCTTTCAGAAAATACAGGTTGTACAGCCGGTTGTTTTTTTGGTGTCATTGTTTTTGCGTTTGCAGATCCCATAGCGCATAATGCTACGATTGCTAACATATTTTTGAAACTTTTCATAAGAAACCCCTATTTTTTATACATCATTTGTATTACTACTGATATCATTATTTCATAATTGATTTTCAAATAGCAACAATTTAGTTGAAAAAAAGATGTATAAAAAAGGGAAGATTTTTATTTTTTATGAGGGATTAAATAGTCCACGAATATAGCTAATGGCGTTAGAAATAGGCTTTTTGATAGTTTCAACGATAGTTTTTACTATCCCAGTCTCCTGCGTAACAGATTTTTCTGTTTCTGGAGTGTCTATTGGCGCAGGGCTTTCAGTCTTTGGTGTTTCTTGTAAATTACGGTCTTTTCGGCCTAAATATTGCACAATCCATTTTGGTACCAGCTTTTCCCACCAAATAATATCCTGAGCTTGTACTTTTTTGTCTTTTTCTGTCTCTGGAGTAGTGGTTGCATCTTTAGATGTAAAGCGTGGTTGTAGCTCAATTCTTTGTGTATAGGGGTTCATGTAATCAGAAGAAGTCCAACCGATACTTTCTGCTGATGAGGGCGTACTGCTTGCAGAGGAGGTTGATGGTATAAGTGGAGCGCTTGTTGATCCTGGAGAGTAAGAAGAAAATGTTGGGGTTGTCCAACGTGGGGTTGTACCAGTTGCTCTATTTATTGGATAGTATGAAGGTTGTTCAAATGGTGGGTATGTTGGTGTTTCTGCTGCTTGATACACAGGTTTTTCAATCATGTACTGCGACTCTTTATCGGGTTGAATAGGAGTGATTTCAGGAATGATAGGAAGTAATGTGGATTCTTCTGTTTCTTGAATTGTAGAAATTTCTTTGGGAGGAATTATGGGAATATTTGGTTTGTCTTGACGGTTGTCTTGCTTACGAGGCTCTTCTGTTGTAGTTTGTTCAATCTGCACAATGTCTGTTTTTTGTGGTATTGTGCCATCGCCTTCAGCTTTTTTGTCTTTTTCTTGTTGTTCTCTTTCTCGCTCTTGTCTTTCTTTTTCTTCTTTCTCTTTTTTGCGCTCTTCATTTTGCTTTTGTTCAGTTTTAATCTGTTGTTCTATAAATTGGTTTAATTCAGTTTCAATCATGCGTAATTCTTGTTCATATTTTTCATTGATTCGTTTGAATTGTTGATCTCTTGCTGTTTGAATGTCTTGTTGTTTGATGGTAGCTTCTTCTTTGTATTTTTTTTCAAGAACGTCGAGCTCTGCCATTTGCTCTTCAGCTGTTTTAGCAATAAAGTCTTGTGATTTTTGTAGGTTTTCTTTTGCTTGTTGGAGTTTTGTAGCAGCTTCTTGATTAAGTTGTTCCAATTCTGTTTGAGCCTGTGATTCTATATTTTGTTTTTGTGCAGTAAATTGTGATTTTGCTTGATTCATTGCTTGCAGTGTTGATTGATGCTTATTTTGTAATTGAGCAAGTTCGGTTTCAAGTTTTTTTATTGCTTGCGCATCATCAGCTAAGCTTTTTTCTTTTGCCTGTAAAGCGCTTTGTGCTTGTTGGGTTTTTATGATAGCGTTATCAAGTTTTTGTTGTTCTTCTTGGGCTTTTTGTTCTGCTTGAAGA
Organism: uncultured Pseudomonadota bacterium; assembly: GCA_964636815.1. GTDB lineage: Bacteria > Babelota > Babeliae > Babelales > Vermiphilaceae > SOIL31. Next base: position 28,331 of record CAZWTF010000002.1, on the reverse strand, counting down.
GCTTCTTTTTTTGCTTGTAAGCTTGCAGCTTCTGCTTTTTCTAACTCTTTTCTGCGTTGAGCTGATTCGATTTTTTGTTGGGCAGCGCTTGCTTCAGTTTCTTTTTGTGTTTGTAGGTCGAGCGCTTCTTGTTTGTCTTCCCACTCTTTTTGTAGTTGTTCTATTGCTGTTTTTCTGTCTTGATGTTCACGTTCAATTTGTTCTAATTCTGCTTTGCTTTGAGTTATTTCATCAATCAATTTTTGTTGATCTTCTTTATTTGCGGCAGCTTTTGCTTGTTCTTGTTCAATGTATTTTATGTGAGCTTGGGTATCAATACGCATTTGTTCTGTTTGTAGTTCTTCAGTAAATTCTTTTTCAATCTCTTTGTATAATTGATCAACTTCTTTTTGAAGCTTTTCTGTTTCTAACCGTGTTAGTTCTTCAGCTGCTTTTTTTTCAGCAACTTCTTGAGCCTGTCTGAGTTGCTCTTTTTCCATAAACTCTTTTAAGGGGCTTTCTTTAATTTCTTTTGGAAGTCTGATTTTTCTAGGGGCTATTTTTTGTGTTTTTTCTTGAGCTTCTCTAGTTTCTCTTGTTATTTTTTCTTGTTCAGTTTCTTCATCAAAAGCTTCTAAAAGTTCTTTAATTCGTTGTTCTTCCGTGATTTCTTCAGGAGTTTTTTGTGTTATAGGTTCTTTTTTTTCTTTTATGCTTGCGTGTTCTTTAATGAGTGCTTCAAGTTGATTGATATTAGTTTCGAGTGTTTCTATAAATATCTCAAGAGTGTCTAATCCTAATTCACTGATAGCATCAATATCCGTTTGCGCAGCTAGTTTAAAAATATCGAGTTCCTGGTTTGGTATGCCATGTTTTTGAGCAGTGTTGATGAGATCATTCAATTGTATAGTTAGTTTTTTGAGTTCTGTGGTTGATTGTAACCGGTTAAATTCCAGAGCTAGTTGTGTTGCTTCTTCGTCTGTAAAATCTTCTTTTTCATTAATGGTATCGATGAGTTTTTCATATTGTTCAGTAGGTAATTGGTATTTTTTGGCATTTTCTATACGACCTTCATAAATAGAAAGCATCGCTTTTGGAGAAGTGAATGATGGCGTAAAAGATGGAGCGCTACTGTCTGAAGAGCGTCTTGTTGGCGATCTTTGTGTTTTTGTTGGGGATATTTGTTGTGTTACAGGTGTTTTTGTTTTTGGGATAGTAACATTTACGCGCGATGTTTTAGTTGTTGTGGTTGTGATGGGGCGAATGTTTTTTGTTTGAGATGTTTTAGATAGATTTCGCATGCCGTGTAAGGTGGTTGGCAATAATATACAAAGCAAAAATGTGATTGCATGTTCTTTGTTTTTTATCACAGATAGGGCCTTTGTTTTGTATTTTACTGCTCTTTTTTCTTTAAAATATATTTTTTTAGGGAGGACATTCAATAAAAATTTTAAAACAGATTAAAAGCCTTTGTTTTAGTATATAAAGTTATGGGTATTTGATAGTTATTGCTATTTGGATTTTGATAGGTGTAAATTAAGAGTAAAAGGAGTAGGAGATATATCAGTAACAAAGGATTGTATGTATGAAAAATCAAAATAAAAGGTTTATGTTTATAGCTTTATTATCTGTTATAGCAGTAGGAAATAATCTTTTTGGATGCATGACAACGTTTGTTAATGATAGTAATAATCGCATAGCTGTTCTTAATAAACTTGATCAAACATTTATGGTAATTCCTAAAAATGGTAAGCGCCGTTTTGGTGATCATGCTAAACATGCTGATTTTACTGTGTATACGATTCAAAAAGAAAAATTGCAATTGTGGTGTCCGACATATAGTTGTCAGCAAAATGACTGTGGACCCAGAGGGAATGTGATATTAAAATTTTCTGATATGGAAAAATGTACTGATATAACAAAATTGTTCACCATTAAAAAATATACACCTTATGCTTCTATGGTGAATAAATTACCAATGATACAGAAAAAGAGTTGTCATTGTAACTGTAAATAGTAAAAAAAGCCCCTGTTTTGCAGGGGCTTTTTTATTTGGCTTACTTATTTATGCGGGGTCATTTGTACCAGAGAAGTTGAGGTGATCGAGTTCTTGGTCGCGACGTTGTTCAAGCTCTTCTTCATTAAATTGCGTTAGATTGAGATGGAATATGTGATGTACAATATCAAAACGAATATGTGACATCATTTCACGGAACATATCAAATGCTTCACGTTTATATTCAATAAGTGGGTTTTTTTGTCCCCATCCACGCAAACCAATACCTTCTTTAAGATGATCAAGATTAAGCATATGTTGACGCCATGCTTGATCAATTGTTTCTAAAACAAGCCATTTTTCTGCATTTTTAATAATGTTTTCATTGAACTTTCTGCGATAAAGATCGTATTGTTCAAGTATAAAATTAATGAGATCTTTTTGGAATAGTTCACTGTTATGAGTACTAATGCCTGAGGTAGAAAAATCTTTTTCTTTAAGACCTGTAATGTATGTTAAAGCTTCGTAGATTTTTTTAACTTGTTCTGGTTTAAGACTGCTTTGTGGTGCATTATACGCTACAAGATCTTGTACAATGGTGATGACAAAATCACGAATCAGGTCGTAAATGCGGTTTTCGCCTGCAAGAGCATCAAGACGATGATTATAGATAACAATACGCTGTTGATTAAGTACGTCGTCATATTCAAGGAGATGTTTGCGATTGTCAAAATTATGTTTCTCTACGCGTTCTTGTGCACGTTCAATGGTGCGAGAAACCAAGCCAGATTCAATAACTTCATCTTCTTGCATTCCAACATAGATCATTTTATTTTTTAATGAATCTCCGCCAAAAATACGTGCTAGATCATCTTCAAGAGAGATATAAAAGCGCGATTCACCTGGATCGCCTTGTCGTCCAGATCGTCCACGTAGCTGATTGTCAATACGTCTGCTTTCGTGGCGTTCAGTTCCGAGGATATATAAACCTCCTGCTTCAACAGATTCTGGTGTCAGTTTAATGTCTGTACCACGCCCAGCCATGTTTGTTGCAATAGTGATGCGTCCTGGCTCGCCTGCATGGGCAACAATTTCTGCTTCTCGGGCATGTTGTTTTGCGTTTAATACTTCATGACGAATACCACTTGCTGTCAGAATTGCGCTTAATAGTTCTGATGTCTCTACAGCAATGGTACCAATGAGAACAGGTTGATTTTTTTTATGACGTTCAGTGATATCTTCTATAATTGCTTTATATTTTGCATTTTTTGTTAAAAAGATAAGATCAGGCATATCTTTTCTGAGCAGAGGACGGTTTGTTGGAATAGAAATAACATCTAGTTTGTAGATGTTATGAAATTCTTCACTTTCAGTTGCAGCTGTACCGGTCATACCAGCAAGTGTTTTATAAAGTCTGAAAAAGTTTTGGAGTGTAATACTTGCGAGTGTTTGACTTTCGCGTTCAATCTCTACATTTTCTTTGGCTTCAATTGCTTGATGTAATCCATCACTGTAACGGCGCCCTGGTAAAATACGCCCAGTAAACTCATCTACAATAAGCACTTGGTTATCAGCAACAACATATTCAACGTCCAGTTTAAAGAGTGAATGGGCGCGTAATGCTTGGTTGATGTGGTGTAGTAATTGCATATGTTCAACAAGAAAAAGGTTTTTGATATTAAATGCTGCTTCAACTTTATCAACACCAGATTCTGTTAAAATAACGTTACGAGCTTTTTCATCAACTTCATAATCAACATTTTTTTCAAGATAAGAAACAACGCGATCAGCATCGCGGTATAATGAAGAAACTTCTTCTGAGGTGCCAGATATAATGAGTGGAGTACGAGCTTCATCGATTAAAATTGAATCCACTTCATCAACTATAGCAAAAGAAAGTTCGCGCTGTACAAGATCGCTTTCGCGGAATTTCATGTTATCGCGCAAATAATCAAAGCCAAGTTCGTTATTGGTTGCATACAAAATATCTGCTTGGTACGCATCTTTACGTTCTGCATCACTCATTGAATTTTGAAGACAAGCAACTCTTAAGCCTAGAAAGTTATAAATAGGACTCATCCATTCAGAGTCACGGCGTGCAAGGTAGTCGTTGACAGTAACAAGGTGTGATCCTTTTCCTGTTAAAGCATTAAGATAGAGAGCGAGAGTTGCGGTGAGTGTTTTTCCTTCACCAGTTTTCATTTCCGAAATTTTGCCTTGATGTAAAACAATACCACCCATTAATTGTACATCAAAGTGGCGTTGACCAAGCGTACGGCGAGATGCTTCACGTACAACTGCAAAAGCTTCTGGTAAAAGATCATTTAAATGTCTACCGGCAGAAATTTGTTCTTTAAATTCAACTGTTTTATGAGCAAGTTGCTCATTAGTTAAAGAGAGCATCGAAGGCTCAAGGGCGTTAATTTTTGCGATAATAGGGAGCATTTTTTTTAACTGGCGTTCGTTATTAGTGCCGACTATTTTGGCGAGAATTCGTGAGATCATTGCAATCCCTATTTCTATTAGGTTTAAAGCTATATCGTTGTACTTGCAAAGAGTAGCAAAAAAATAAGCTTTCCTCAATATGCGTATATATGCATTCTGATGTTGTCTTTTCAGGGAGAATAATCGCTATTGAAGTGTTAATATTGTTTGTTGTATACTATATAGTATGTATGAGACAAATAGTAATTGCAAACATGAGGATATTATGAAAAAGTTGTTCAATGTTGGAGTTGTTCTTGTATTAATAATGGCAGTTAATCTGTTTTCGATGGAAAGATATATGATTGATGTCCTACAGGTATATACCATGAAAGAAGGGGTAATATCGCGAGAGCATGTGGAAGAAATAGAACAGGAAGAGGCAGCACGAAGATTCCAAGAGTTAGCAGAACGGCGAGAACGCCAAAGAGAACTTGAGGATCGTTGGGAGGAAAACACGTATCGTCAAGCAGAAGCTAATCGAGCACAAAGACGCGCTAAAATAGCTAATATTAGGCATGGTCTCTATGGAAATGGGTATTAATCATTTTTAATTTTTTTCTTTATCTATAGCGATATAAAAGCTCTTTGTAAAAAAAGAGCTTTTATTAATTTTTGAGATAATTTATATTATGAGCGTTGTAATGATTGATTTTTTTTTACTCATAAAAAAGGACTTTATGAAAAAAATAGCACTAGTGCTTGGAGTAGTTTTGGTAAGTAATATAAATAATGCTTTTTATGGTAGTCAGCTCATACAAAAAGAGTATGAACAAGACCCTTCTCATATAACCTTTCTTGATGCTGCAGATAATTTGAACGATGGATATGGGTACCTTGAAGGCGATGAGTATCAAATTAATAATGGAGACGACCAAATTGCTATTGATGAATATGATCAGCATATTTGTGATGAAGTACAACCAGCAAAAATATCAGCAGCAGAAGCATTGATTAAAGAAATGCTAGGATTTATGCTGATACAATGTATTACGATCAAAGAAATGACACATGCATATTGTGTAGAGATCAAGCAAGCTCTTGATACATGGTTTACGAAGTTCATAAACGCTTAACATTATTAAAAAGAAGAAATATTCCTCATGGGTGATACTGCAGCGCATAAAGATAAGCATGAATTTGCTTTGTATAAAGAATCATTGTCTTTGTTGATACAAAAAAAAGGTCTTGGTGATAGCCTTGTTTTATCTGATGAAACATTATTTCATCGCATGATGACTGTTTTACGATTGCGCAGTAATGATCAGTGTATTTTGTTTGACAGAGATGCATATATTATTGCTACAATTGATGCTTTTATTGGAAAAAAACAGGTTCAATTTACGATACATTCAATACATTCGGCAGTTGTTTTGCAGCCACATATTACTTTTTTATTGCCGATGCTCAAGCGTGAAGATTATGAAAGTGCTTTATATTCTCTGACTGAAGTTGGAGTAAATAGCATTCAATTGATTTCTACGCAAAAAACAGGGAATAAATGGTCTGGGGAGCGCGATAGGGATCGTGCTCAACGCATTATAATTGCGGCAGCAGAACAATCAAAGAATTTTGCCCTCCCTCAATTGTATGAACCAATTTCCTTGCAAGAAGCTTTAAAAAAGTATAACAGTTGTGAAAGTAAGCTGTTTTTTGACCCACAAGGAAAATCTTTTTTTGATGTTATGCACATGCTACACAGTACTCACTCAGGCAATATACTACTTTTAGTAGGACCAGAGGGAGATTTAACTGTAGAAGAAAAAGAAATAGTACGAGCAAATAAATTTATTTTTTGTGCTCTTACTCCTACCATTATGCGCGCTGTTCAGGCAACAGGGCTTGCTGCTGGTTTTGTTCGTTCTCTTCTTGTGTAAAACGACACAGTGAAAATGTATTCAAATAGTACTTAGATTTTTGTTGATTTTTTACATTTTTGAGTATTACACTGTTATTAATTAAGGGTGGGTGGGTCAGTTTTGAGCGAGGACAGGGAGAGTGTAATGGAAAGCAGGCAAGCAGGAATTTTACGATTATGCATCATTATGGGTTTTTTTGGTGTGAGTATATTGTTTTTAAATAATAATAAAAAAACAATTATAACAGCCACCCATATTGATGTTTTCAACTTTAAAGCAGATCCTATGACTGTTCTTTCATTGGATCAGGCATACGAAACAATGAACTCTCTGTTTTTGAGTCGTGATATTGATTTGATTGTTAAAGTAATGAGTCAGTTCCAGTGTAGATTTGTCTATGACATTGCTGAAAAAATGATCAATGATCAGAGTGTAACTTTATCAACTGAAGAAAAAATAAGTATTGTGTATGGAGTGGCTGCGCACTGCGGTTGTAAAAAAAATATACAATATGATCTCTTGGATCTTCTTCTTAAGTATCCTGATTTACAGAGTCAAACACCAGCGTTACTCGCTTTGGTTAAAGGTAAATATGTCGATCTTATTGGTCTGTTTATTACCTGGGGTAAAGATCGTCAGAAGACTGGCAAAGCACGCAATGATTTTCTTACATCTTGTGCTGAACAAGCGTTTACTTGTGCAGTAAATGATGATGACTATCATGCAGTTGAACAGCTGTTTAGTAAAAAAGTTCGTCTTTCTCAAGAAAAAGCTTCATCTTTGTTGTGGCATATTATTGATCATGGCAAAACTAGTACATTAATGAGTCTTTTTATTCGTCATGCGAATGCGGATGTTAATTATACGCAGGGTGGTAAAACATTACTGATTGCTGCTGTTGAAAAAAACAATATGGAGATGATACGAATATTGCTTGATTCAGGAGCTGTGGTTGACCGTGTGAGCACAACGGGAACTGCCTTGAATGTTGCTATGAAAAATGAATACCATTCCGCTGAACAATTGTTACGTGAATATGGTGCAGCGTAATTTATAGTTCTACAGCGTGCTTTTTAAGATGAAGTGGCATAACATAAGTAGTGGTTCCTTGTTTAAGGAGCCATTTTTCTAGTCCTACTTTACCAATCATTTCTACTGAACACATGGATGGATTTGATTTTTTAATGACTGCATTATTCCCAAATGTTTCTTGAATAAGAGATTGGTGGAGAGTTACACCGTTTCCAATGAAGTGGATAGAATCAGGTATTTGTTGTTTGATTTTCTGCAAGAAGAGGTCAATTTTTTGATATCCCTTGGATAAAATCTGATCGTGGTGCGCAATTAAATAATACACTTCATTATTAAATGCATTCAACAAAACAACGGTATTTTCATACTTATTATCATAAAATTCCAAAAATGTTGTTTCAAGACCGTCGATACTCACAAGAGGAATATTGGTTGCAAAATGTAAGCCGTTGACCGAAGCGATAATTGATCTCAAGGTAGAAAATGGCCCAGGGCCGCAATTGACAGCGCAAAAATCAAAATCACTGATTTTTGCGCTATTTTTTGTAAGTAATTCATCCAATAGTGGAATGAATAGTTTACTTGTGTTGTGTTTATCTTCGCGCTTTTTATCAACAAGCTTGTTATTAACAAAAAGCGCTATCTCAAAAACGTCATAGGTGTTTTGAATTGCTATGTAGGAATGCATGATATCTCAGTTGCGGTTTTTAGATTTTTGTTGCTGGTAAAAAAGACTAAACGAATCGTATTCTATTGGTTTTTCTTTCTTTAAGACTATTTTACCACAATTTAAACATTTCCACCCTTCAAAATTAAGAGGGTTATCAAAAAATGATTGAAGGATTAATAATCCGTCACATTTTTGGCACTTCATATTCTACCCCTTTCAGCTATAAGCCTATCACTACAATACAATTATAATAACGATAGATGCTGGTTCCGACTTTTTAGTAAAGACGGGTGCTTCAAGTTGTTTTTCCTTTTGATTTTTAACGTAGAGCATAAACCTATTGATTGTCAACTTCGTCAGTTGAGTTCTCATGAAAGCGTTTATATTCAAGATAGGAGCTTAAAAAAATTGCAGCAGCAATAGCATGGGAGCGCAATTTGTCTTCTTTTGTTTTGGTAGATTTAATTGTAGAAGCTTGTTTGCTTGTTAAGCGTTCATCCCACATTTTCCATTCAATAGCAGGAAAAAGTTTTTTCAGATCTTCAGTCAGTGCGATAACTTTTTTTGTTTGGTCACTTTCAGTACCACGCAATGTTGTTGGAAGTCCTACAACAATGGTTGAGATACGTTCTTTTGCGATAATTTTTTCTAAAGATGTGAAAAGTTCTGTGGATTTTATGGTGTCATAGGGACGGGGCAAAATGCCGAGTGGATCGGAGATTGCAACCCCTACCCAACGATCACCAATATCAAGCGCAAGGATCTTCATTTGTTTTCGGCCTTATCTAAAAGTTGATTTTTCAGTATACTGTATTCGTTAATGTTATAAAAACTATTTTTACAAAGGAAGCATTATGGATTTTATGCTGTTGATTAATAAAATAGGAGCTGTGGTCACAGGATGGCCTTTGATGCTGTATGTAATAGTAATTAGTCTTATTTATACATTGGTTTTACGTGGAATTCAATTTAGATATCTGTTTACTGCATTAAAATCAACAGTGTCTCCATCAAAAAAAGCGGCTCAAGCAGATGGTGAAGTTTCTCCTTTTCAAGCATTTATCAATACGATCAATTCAAACTTAGGAAATGGTATTATAGCGGGTGTTGCAACAGCTATTTATGCAGGCGGGCCTGGCGCAGCATTTTGGCTTGTTATTTTTGGTTTTATTTTAATGGGAGTGCGTTTTGGTGAAGTGTATTTGAGTACTTTTTATGCATCACAAACTTCAGAAAAAACAACACTCGGTGGGCCAATGTTGTATTTACGACACGTTCCTGGTGGAAAATATCTTCCATTTATGTACGCATTTTTTTGTGTTTTTTATGGATTAATTGGTGGTAATATTATTCAAGCAAATTCTATGGCAGTGAGCCTTGCTTCTACATGGGGTGTTATGCCAATCGTGAGTGGTGTAGGCCTTTTGCTGTTTGTGTTATACATTCTTTTTGGTGGAGCGCAACGTATTGCAAAAATTTCTGCGAGCATCGTTCCGGTTAAAGTTGTTGTGTTTATGCTTTCTACTACCGCAGTTTTATTGTTCCACTACAAAGCATTAATTCCTGCTTTATATTTGATTGTTTCAAGTGGATTAGGGTTGCAAGCTTTTGGTGGTGGCCTTCTTGGTTTTTCATTACAACAAATGATTTCTGCAGGAATGTCACGTGCTATTTTTGCTACAGAATCAGGTCTTGGTTCAGCCGCAATTATGTTTGGATCAACAGGAAGCGATGATGCAATACAAAATGGCTTTATGGGCATGGTGAGTACGTTTATTAGCACATTTCTTAGTTTTATTGTTGCATTGTGTATTGTTGTTTCTGGGGCATGGCAAACTGGTTTGAATAGTACTGCATTAACTATTGCAGCATTTAATACAGTATTTGGTTTTTACGGTGGTTGGATTGTAAGTTTTCTTGCATTCAGCTTTGGTCTTGGTGTAATGGTTTCTTACGCATATGTTGTTCGCTCTGCATGGTTATTTGTTACCAACAACCGTTTTAACTATGGTTTTATAGCGGCATATAGTTTGTGTGCATTTTTTGGAGCTCTTGCAACTGTTGATTTGGTATGGGGCTTGGCCGATATTGTTATCGCAGTAATGCTCTTGATTAATCTTTATGGATTGCTCATGTTATTACCAAAAGTAAAAACAATGGTACTTAAACAGTTGCGTGATTATAAGGCGTAAATAGTAATTTATGAATCAAAGAGTAGTTCTTCCAAGCACATTTCCTGTTACTTGCCATACCGATTTTGTAGGACAAAATTCATGTTTTGTTGCTATAGAAGGGTATACAGATAACGGTATTAAATATATTAAAACAGCTATTGAAAAAGGTGCACGCACAATTGTCGTGCACCACTCTAGTTTATTAGATGATGAATTGTGCACTTTTGTGCATGCGCACAATGTTGTTATTGAGCGTGTTGATAATACGCGAAAAGCTTTGGCAGAACTCAGTGCACAAGCTGCCGGGTTTCCTGCAGAAAAATTAAAAATTATTGGTATTACAGGTACCAAAGGAAAAACAACAACATCATTTTTGCTTGAGCACATTTTAACTGTTGCGGGATACAGTACAGCATTGATTAGTTCTGCTAAAAACCGTATTTGTGGTAATGATTTTCCTGCACCGCTTACAACACCGCAACCCGATTATTTGCAGCAATTTTTAAAACTGTGTGTTGATAACAACGTTGACTATGTGGTTATGGAAGTTGCAGCTCAAGCACTTACATTGCACCGCGTTGAAGGCATTATGTTTTGCGGTGTTATTTTTACTAACTTTTCTCATGAACATTTAGAATTCTACCCAACGCTTGATGATTATTTTAACGCAAAGCGTTTAATCTTTAGCAAAGTAACTGAAGACGCACCGATATTGATTAATGCTGATAATGAGCACGGGCAATATTTGCTTGATCAACACAAAGAAGCTTTTGCGTATGGATTTGATACGCGCGAAGAAATAAACAGTTTATATGATTATCATGGCACTTTTTTAACAGATCCAACGCAACTGATTGAAGTAGGAATTCAGTATCAAGATGCGCAAGGGGAATGTTATGGGTGTGATGATGTTGTGTGCCCAATACTTTTTGGCGCATATAATGCATATAATGTTTTAGCTGCTGCAAGTATGGCGCAAGAGTTATACGTACACCCCGGTATTGTTAAACGAGCATTACAAACGTTTCCTGGTGTTCCAGGAAGATTACAAGAGCATGTGCTGCCTAATGGTGCACGTTGCTTTATTGATTACGCGCATAACCCTGAATCATTTAAACAAGTTTTATCAACATTGCGTGCATTAACAGAGCAGCTGATTGTTGTGTTTGGTGCAGGTGGTGGTAGAGATAAATTAAAACGTCCAATTATGGGTAATGTTGCATCACAGATTGCTGATATTCTTATCATAACCTCTGATAATCCACGCTTAGAAGATCCTGTTGCGATTGCACAAGATATTATGTGTGGAATTGCGCAAGAATCTCATCATAAAATTGTGCAAGAGCTTGATCGGAAATGCGCGATTGAACTTGCATACCAACTTTCTGATAACGGATCTATTATTGTACTTTTAGGCAAAGGTCCGGATGAATATCAAATTATTGGAACAACAAAACATTACTTTAGTGAACGTCAGATTGTTGAGCAGTTATAAGATTTACTTACTATTTAAGGAGTAGCTTATGGTCAATAAGTTGTTATTAGTAGTCATGTTATTTATTGCAACCAATGTTTCATGCATGGAGATGTTTAAACGAGGCGACACTTGTAAGATTGTTGCCGGGCCTTTAAAAGGGAGTGGCGATACAATACTGATTGACTGCACAGCGTATGATAAGTGTGGAGTTGAAACAATTGAAGCAGTAGTGAAAGATAAAGATTTATTGATATTTCCTAATATCTCAACATATGTGAAGCATTGTGCAAAAACAGATAAAAAGCTTGATCTTCATACTCTTTCTGTAGACGACTTAAAAGAAGATCATAGGGGTGTTTTTTATTATGGCCACTCAATAGAGACTGGTATAGGGAGCTATTTTCATCCAACATGGTTAGAAAAAATAGAAAAAAAAGTTAGTTAATAATCGAGTCAGGCAAGAGTTTGATTATAAAAATATGCAAGAGTTTGCTCGCAAAAATGCGATTGGTTCTTGCATACATTGATTTGAACGTTAATAACTATTAAATTATTGAGCAGCTATAATCTTCATTGTTAGGTTGTTGCGTAATTGTTTTTTCACTATCTAAAGAATCCTCATACACCCGATTGAAAATAGTATCAACGAGATCTATAAAACTTATTTCATTGAGATCTTTGTGTAAATTGTATAGTTGTTCTTCATTAAGTTGTTTGTCTCTAAGTAATAGAATATTTTTTGCTAATGCTACATCTTTTTGCAGAAACAATAAGATATTTTCTGCAAGTGTTATGCTGATATTGAGTTGTGCTATAGTCAATTCATTTAGGTTCAATTGATAATATTTTTTTAACAATTCGTCTTCAGTCATTTTTTGAATTTGAGCATGAGAGCAACCCATTTTTGTATACAATATACTCCTGAAACGCTTTTCAACCATTTGAGGAAAACAGTAAAATAATCTCATATCGGGGCATGCGTCAATATTTTGTAATCCTTTTTTGAGCGATAAAGCCAGGTTGTTGTTTAATGAAGGATCTTTTTGAAGTATATTGTCAATGTTTGAAACGTGAGAATCATGTTTGAGAAATTCATACATAAAACTACTGGAAAGCTTGTAATGAATTTCTATTTTTTGTTGTGTTTCATCAAGACCATTTCTAATTCTTTCTAGACAGTATCTTGCTATATTATTTTTAGTGTTTGTAGAAAGTTCTAATTTATTATTATCTGTGAGTTTTGATAACAATTCTGTACCTATTAATGAATGCTCCTGTTCCATTGCATTAAGAGGTATTGATAATAATATTGGAATAAGTGCTATTGAATAAAAATGTAACAAGTTCATGTAAAACTCTCCTTTATAGTGTAATAATTTAATGCGTACAGGCTATCATAAATATTCTTGAAAATAAATAGACCTTAAAAGGGAATTAAATGTTTACAGAAACGCGATTTGATCGTACAATATGCATGTTAAAAAAAGTGTATGTTTTTATTGAGGGAGGAAGATGATTTTGATGCATTTAATAGTTTTGGGCATAATAGCGTTGCTCGGCCTGCTGGTCGTAGCAATTTTATTTTGTTCGATTAATCGACTATCGGTTAATAACCAAAAAGCCGAACAGATTGCAGCTGCAATTCATGCAGGGGCAATGACATTTTTGCGTGAAGAGTATCGAATTATTACGATTGTTGTTGCAATTGTTGCTGTCATTTTAGGAGTAATATTTAAGAGTTGGTTAGCCGCTCTTATTTTTGTTTCTGGTGCATTCATTTCTATGCTTATCGGTTTTGTTGGTATGATTGCAGCAACTTCCGCAAACGTTCGTACAACAACTGCAGCACGCGAAGGTGGCGAATCAGCTGCGTTCATGGTTGCGTTTTATGGTGGCGGTGTTATGGGTTTTGCTGTTGCAAGCTTTGGCTTGTTAGCATTAGTTAAAATCTTCTATTTGTTTGGTGATCATGCCGAGTTTGTTACTTTATTAACATGCTTCAGTCTTGGCGCAAGTTTAGTTGCATTTTTTGCGCGTGTTGGTGGTGGTATTTTTACCAAATCAGCAGATGTTGGTGCTGATCTTGTGGGTAAAGTAGAATCAGGTATTCCTGAAGATGATCCTCGTAACCCAGCAGTGATTGCTGATAACGTGGGAGATTGTGTTGGTGATACAGCAGGTATGGGTGCAGATATTTATGAATCATACGTTGGAGCAATTGTTTCAACTGCTATTTTGGCTATTGGTTCACAAATGACACCAGAATACGTGTTGTTCCCATTGGTACTTGCAGGAATTGGTTTAGTCAGTTCTGTTGTTGGATTACTCTTTAATTTAGTTTTACGTAGTAATCCTGCTGCGATGTTACGCAATGCAACGTATGTAGCGATTATAGTTTTTCTTGCCGCAGCATACTGGTATCAAACAGTGTATGGTATTTCGATAGAGTTGTTTGTTCCTATCGCGCTTGGCTGTTTGTCTGGTGTTGTAATTGGTGCTGTTGCTGAATATTATACAAGTGGTAAACCAGTTATTAATATTGCAGAAACTTCACGTTCAGGCGCAGCAACTAATATTATTTACGGTCTTTCTGTTGGTATGGAATCAACAGCCGCTCCAGTTATTATTTTAGGACTTATTGTTTTAGCGGCAAATTATTATGGCGGTTTATACGGTATTTCTATTGCTGCAGTTTCTATGCTTTCAACCGTTGGAATTACAATGACAGTTGATGCGTATGGTCCTATTGCAGATAATGCTGGCGGTATTGCTGAAATGGCAGGTTTTGGTCCAGAAGTCAGAAAGATTACTGATAAACTTGATGCATTAGGTAACACCACTGCAGCAATTGGTAAAGGTTTTGCAATTGGATCAGCATTGCTTACTGCACTTGCAATTCTTTCTGCATATGCACAACAAGCAAATATTGAAATACTTAATATTTTAGATCCATATATTTTGATTGGTGTGTTTATAGGTGGAACTGTTCCATTTGTTGTTTCAGCGCTTACAATGCGTTCAGTGAGTGATGCTGCAATGAAAATGGTGATGGAAGTTCGTCGTCAATTTAAAGAAATTCCTGGCATTATGGCAGGCACAGCACTTCCTGATTATGAACGTTGTGTTGCAATTAGTACCAAAGCATCATTAAAAGAAATGGTTCTTCCTGGTGTGTTAACCGTAGCTGTCCCAGTGATTGTTAAATATACACTTGGTACACATGTTCTTGGTGGTGTACTTGTTGGTTCAACTGTTGTTGGCGTATTGCTCGCACTTCTCATGGCGAATGCTGGTGGTGCGTGGGATAATGCTAAGAAATATATTGAAGCTGGAAACATGGGCGGTAAAGGATCAGTTGCACATATGTCAGCTGTTATTGGCGACACGGTGGGCGACCCTTTCAAGGATACATCTGGACCGGCGCTTAATATTTTAATTAAGTTGATGTCGATTGTTTCATTATTGTTAGTTCTTGTGGGCTAAAAATAATATTGTTTTATAAAAAAGAGCTGCAGAATTTCTGCAGCTCTTTTTTTTTGTTTATTTATTTTATTATCGGCCCTCTGCAAATTGGACACGTTTTAACTGATGGGGCTAATAAACATGCTCCACAAATCCGATCAGAATGTGTATTGTTGCAAGGAATTTTTTTCAGCAATTGTGGATCTTCTTCAAAGCAAATACAACAAGATATCTCTTGTTCAACCGTTTCAGCTGAATGAGTATTGTTTATATTATACTGAGCTTGTATTAACTCATCTTTTAACGCATCAACACGAGCTTGTTCTTTTTGATCTTCTAAATTGATAACATTAAGTTTTTGCTTGAGAATAGCTCTGGCATTGAGTTCTTTATTGTGGCATTCCAAGTATACAGCTTTGATTTTATGTCTTTCTGATGTGCTCATTTTATAGAGATCGTTTTCTGAATAATAAGAATAGAGCTCTACGGGGTTATAGGGTATGTTGTGCTGTTTTTGGCGTAAAACATTGCATAAATTATTGTTTTCAGCAATCAGATTGAATGTATCTTGCGCTATACCAACAATTTTTTGGCATTCAATTAAACGGTTGTTATGTTCTTGAAGAAGGAAAAGATAAACTTTATATTCTTTATCCCAGGTGTAATAGTTATCTTTCATTGCATTAATAATTGTAACAACTTCGCCGTTTTTAAAATGCTTATCACATAATAACAGTTTTGTTGCTTCAAGATTTCCTGCATGCGCTCCATACACAAAAGGAGTTTGACCATGATAGTTGATGGATGTAAAGAGCGATTGGTGTGATTGGAGATATTGTAAGGTTCTTAAACTTCCATGTTCTGCAGCGATATGAGCAATATTGTTTCCTTTATTATCAATATCATAGATATGAGCTTGATGAGTGATTAATGTTTTGACATGCTCAGCGCTATCTTTTTTTGTTGCAAGATATAAAGGAGATTCACCATTTTTGTTTTTGTGATTAATAAAGCTATAACTTGCTTGTTGAACTGTTCTATTGAATAATCCATTATTATTGTTTTCAATAAGTTCATGAATGATCGTGTTGCCTTTATTGTTGATTATATCAATACGCGAACCTGCATTAATTAAAAATTCAGCACATACGATATTGCCATTTTGAATTGCAACAAAAAGCGGTGAGTCACCATTTTTATTCAAGTCTGTGAGTAACATTTTTTCATAATCAAGTACCATTTTTGCAGCTGCTTGATCACCATTCCGTGCTATTTTATGTAATACGTTTTCTCGTTTATTATCCGTGATGCGAATGTTTGCTCCAAGATTAATAAGAGTTTTCATTGTTTGATGATTTTGTTCAATTGTCGCACGCATGAGAGATGTTTGTCCTTTGTTGTCACGCGTATCAATATCGATGTTGTGTTGTTGTGTAAGAGTTTTAATGAGGGAAAGATTTTGGTTATGAGTAGCTGTTGCAAGAATATCTTCCCCTTTATTGTTCCGCTTGTTCATGTCAGCATTACGTTCAAGTAAAAAGTTAAGCGTTTTTTCATTATCAGCATAAAAGAGTGGCGTATTGCCTTGTGCGTCTGGTTCATTTACAGAAGTAATATTGTTGTAAAGTAAATGATTGATGACATTATATTTGTTGTGACATGTTGCATAATGGATAGGTTTGATACCTGTTGATGCGGGATCATTAAGTTGTTCTTTGGTGAATGCATTGAGTACATCGTCTTCTGTATCAATAGCAAGAAAAATTGGAGTTTTCTGGTTGTTATCGGTAACCGTGTGTAATGATGTTTCTTTTATGCAATAAGCTATGGAATATGGTTTTTTTTCTTGGATTGCTGTGTGAAAGATAGTATTACCGTTATGTTTATGTTGAGCTAAATTTAATTTATGCGCTACAAAAACACGTATAAAACGTGGATCATCTTTGAGTATGGCAAGAAATGCTGGAGATAATCCTTGTTTGTTAACAGCTTCTATTCGCGCACCTTTTTGCACTAATTGTTCAGCTGTTGTTAATTGACCACTATGAGTTGCGCAATGTAGTGGTGAATTTCCCTCATTATTTTCCTCATTAATATAAGGTAGGGTTGGTGCATAAAACCATGCATATAACCAATCTGACCAATTTTCATACGTGGGGGCTGTGGTAAGTATATCAATTATTTCTGTGTCACCTTTTTGTGCAGCAATGTGGAGTGCATTATTGCCATGTTCATCTTTTATTCCACAATTTTCATTGTTTTCGAGTCTTTGTTTGATTGCTTCTTTGTTTTTAGTGCGAACATCTTCAAAAATATTGGTGTATGTGTTGCTCGTGAACAGTATGCATAAAAGAAATAAGTTTATTTTTTTCATAAAAGATCTCTGAGTGGATAAAGATTAAAGATATTTGTTGTAGTATATCCTATTTTATTTGCCCTGAAAAACCGTATCTTGAGTATATAAAAAAAGGGAGAACGGTATGAAAATATATTTTTATATAGCAATCTTTTATTCTTCTTTATTGTGTGCAGCAGCACCCTTTAAACTTGGTGTTGAAAACCTTTCTACTTCACTACTTAAAAAAGTGTGTCCTGACAAAGAAAACAATTCATGCATGATTGGTTTAATTACTAATCAAAGTGGGGTTGATCAAAAAGGTATCAGAACAATTGATACTTTGGTTAATCTTGGATGTCCACTGCGTTATATTTTTGCTCCAGAACATGGGTTCACCAGTGTGTCTGCAGGAAAAGAAGTGCATGATTCTGTGGACAAAAAAACAGGCATTCCAATTATGAGTTTGTATGGTAACGGTTCAGGGAAAATGATTTCAGCTGAACATATGAATAATATTGATTGTTTGGTATTTGATATTCAAGATTCTGGCATGCGTCATTACACATATATTTCTACTTTGCTTAATACTATGAAAATTGCAGCAGAATATGATAAGCCGTTTATTGTGCTAGATCGCCCCAATCCATTAGCAGGTGTTATGGAAGGGCCACTTGTAGAATCTGATTTGAGTTCATTTATCTCTATTGCGCCAATTCCGTTGCGTCATGGTATGACGATTGGTGAAATTGCATGGTATTTTAATACATATGTTTGCACCAAGCCAGCACAGCTCCATGTGGTTAAAATGAAACATTACGATCGCACTAAAGGTTTTGTTGGTGAACTTATGCATCAATTGTCGCCAAATTTACAATCATTACAATCGTGCTATGGATATAGTTTTTTAGGTTTATTAGGAGAAGTGGAACCATTTGATGTTGGTGTGGGTACGCATATGGCATTCCGTTGTATTGCCTTGCCAGAGACATTGCATGTACCACATGAGGTTTGGGATCGCTTGCAAACAGTATTGAGTTCATTTAATGTGCAAAGTTTTCATTATCATCACACTAATCCAAAAAACAAGAAAAAGAGCAGAGGGTTGCGATTAGAATTTTCTGACATTAATAATGTGCATGCGTTTGAACTGTTTATCACAGTTTTGCAGTTTTTTAAAAAAGAAAAAATATCATTCTCTTTTTCCGCATCATTTAATAAGGCAGTGGGAACTAAAAATGTGCAAGAGCTGATTGCGGGTAAATTATCTGAGCGAGAATTTTTTCAGCAGATACACAGTGATTTGGAGCAGTTTTATAAAAAAGCTCGTACATTGTTTTTGTATGAGCCTTTACCAATTGTTGCGCGTAAAACTTTGATTACATCAGTATGATTTTATCCAAAAATGTAACGATATATGTTTCTAAAGAGGCTGGTGATTTTAGTAGTTATTGCAGAAATGCCAGCTTGTAGTCTTGCAAACCACCCAGTTTGTGGTTCTTGGGGTTGTTCTAGAGGCTCTTGAATTTGTTTGTATTCATTTTCTGGAATTCCCCATTGCTTAAAATATTCTTCCAGTAATGGTTTGCAGCTGTTTTTTCCATGGATATAGGTGTTGCCTTGTTGTTGTATAACATTTTGAGCCAAAAGATATTCTATGTCATTTTCACTGTAACTATTGTCTATATTTTTATAAAAATTGAGAGCTGTTTCGGGTAATGCTTTTTGAAGTGGTTCTGTATTTTTGTAATTAACTGTAAAAGGTCTTTGGTTTAATGGTAAAAATATTTCACTTTTAATATTGCCTTTATCATCAATTAAAACAGGTAATGGCAGTGGCATATTTGGGTTATTAAAAGCTACACTTCCATCTTCGTTAAATGCAGTGATTGCTACATTAATGAACGGATCATATATGTTGCATTTAAGATCCTTCTTATCCCAATATAGAAAGGCTTGATAATTGTATGTTAGCCTTTTATATGTTGATTGCGTAAAAAGTATTTCATTATCTTTTACTGCTTTTTTTAAGGGTTTTATTTGTGACAATTCTTCTATTATTTCTTGCGGTTGTTTTTTTTCTGTAGATTTTGTTGAATATATTGGTGAGGTGGGTAGTTGAGTTGGTATTGGTTTTTCTTCTATAATGCGTTGGTAATAATCAAACAGTTGCTGTTGTTTTAATATTTTTTCATTATGTTCTGTGGTTTTTCGTAAAAAATATATGCTGTTTTTACCAAAGCGTTCTATTATCAACGGTATCAGCTCTTCCAAGAAAGGATATTCATATATGATTACATTAATACAGGTTATTGCTTCTCTGTGTTGCAACTGTTCATAGATTTTTGTACGTTCTTGTTTTGGATCTAGTCCTTCCATTATTTCAAAAAAACTTTCAAAATATTGAGGAATACATAATGCATCAGTTGGTGGCGTATATCCTAATATATTTTGCTGTGTTTTTATGATTGTGATTAAAGATATTATTATTTGCCGATCGTTTTGAGGTTGCTCCATGCAAAGAGAGTAAAAAAAGCTCATCAATAAACTTAATGTAATGTATAAAAAATTATAAACTTTCATATGTACTCTCTTTTTTATTATTTATTTTTTATCTTCCTACTAGCCATGATAACCAAGATGTAACGGTTGATGTGATATTACTCACAAAATTAACCACAGTTTGCCGCGTTTGGTATAAGTTTTTTGTTATCCAAGGTATCCAGAGTTTTGCATTTTCTTGTTCTAGCCTTGCTTGTTCTAATTTTTGCTGTTCTTGTTTTGCTTGTTCTAATCGTGCACGTTCTAATTGTGCTAATTTTTCCTTTTCTTGTTGCTCACGTTGTCTTTGTCGTGCTTCTTGCTGTTGTTTTTCTTTTTCTGCTCTGATGAGTTCATCTATGCGTCTTTGTTGTTCTCGCTCTATTTTCTCTTTTTCTAATTTTTGTTGTTCTTGTTGCATTGCTTTACGTTTGGCTTGTGCTTCTTTGTCGAGTTCTACTTCAGCTTTGTTTATTAACTCGTCTAATTGTTGATTGAGTGCTTGCGCTTCTTGTTCATCTTTTAATTGAGCCAATCTTTTTTGTTCTAAGAGTTGTAGTTCGTTTCTTTCTTTAATTTTATCACGGTAAGAATATGTTACTTCTGTAATTTTGTTATTTAATTTTTTATATCGTTGAGAAGAAGGGTTATGTAACTGTTTAAGGAGTTCGTTTAAAGATACAAGATAGTTGTACAGTTCATTTATAGTAAAGATTGTGTAATCGATTTGCATATGTTCATCAATTGTGTTGATAAGATCTATATGTTTAATGATCTCTTGGTATTCTTTTTCTCTTTCTGGGTTTGGCTTGGGAAGGTTGGCAAGATATGTTTGTAGATTTGTTTTATATTTTTGTAAATCTTGTATGGTTCTGTCTTCTTTTGATTGAGCTACAAATGTTTCTAGTTCAGCTATCCTCTCTTTTTGTTGAATATTTTTTGTAAGATTTGAGAGTTTGTTTTGTATTGCAGTTTTGATTGGAGCATTTTCTGGAATGCTATTATTGTATTCGTTTAAAGTTTTTTGGTAATTTTTCCATTCCTCAAGCGATATTTTGCCGTTAGCTTTTTGTTTTTTAGCTATTGCATTTTTTTGTTTTTTGTAACTTTGCTCAAGCTGTTTGATCTCAAAAGCATTAAAAGAATGTATTGGTTGAACAGGTTCTTCAGGCAACCCTATTGTTGATTGGCTTAAATCTATTTCCATGCTATATAAGGGCAAAATGCACAGGGCTGCATTGCATAAGATGAGATATATTTTTTTCATAATTTTATAATCCATTTCATTATTATAATTTCTCATAATTGTGTTTCTTGTTTTTATTATATAAAAAATTTGTCATTAATTGGAATATTTAGCGTTTTTATTTTTTTATAATTGTGCCATTATGATTGTTGTAAGTTTTTTTAAATTTTTCTTTATATAGAGCTGTTTTTTTACATAAGAAGTAGGCATTTTGAGTAAATCAATTACCCATAGACGTTTTTATGAAAATGTTTTTAGGAATGATTTACTTATTTTGATTTGATTTTTGTTTGTTTTTTTATGATAAAATCTTGTTTTCCTGATGTGTGGCTGCAGAGATAGAAAAACTCAAGCTCTTTTTTTGTTTATTCTAAATGAATTAAATACAGGTCAGTTGTTTGAAAATATTTAAGAATATATCTTCAATAAAAATTTAATAAAACTATTTGATTATAAGGAATTTAGTCATTATCCTAGAATGATACAATGTATTCTCTTTTTTCATATAGTAACTATTTTTAAAAGTTTTATAAAAAAATGAGGTTAATTTTTGCCGTGCTTGCAATGCTTTGTACGGAAAATTGATCATTGTATTTTGTCCTGTTGTATGGATGTTGTATAAGTAAGCAGTAACACCTAAAAAATTAAAGGATGATATGGAACAGCATAATCGTGTTTCACCCGCACCTTTTTTGGTAAATGATGCGGGTGAAAAAACAGAAAAAAACTTATATATGTTTTCTGTGGTAAAGCCTGATGGCGTTAAAGAGAGAGTAAGTGAACAACGGTTGCGGCGAACGGTTGGCTGGGCTTGCGTCGGATATGAGTCTTTTGTTGACGTTGAGTTAATTGTAAGCGAAACGTTAAAAAATATTTTTGATGGTATTACTCCTCAAGCAATAGCGGATGCTTTGATACTTGCAACGTCTACTTTTATTGAGCGTGATCCTATATATAGTAAGGTTGCAACACGTTTGCAGCTAAAAAAATTATTTAGACAAGTGACACATCATTCTATTGCTCGTGTTGATAATGAAGAAATGTACCGCAAAGCTTTTGTTAATGGCATTAGAACAGGTATAGATCTTGCATTGCTTGACGAACGTTTAGCGAGTTTTGATTTAGAGTATCTCGCACAACAACTTTGTCTTGATCGCGATAATCGGTTTGATTTTATGGGGGTTAATACATTATATAAAAGATATTTCCTCAGACATGAAACACGATACATAGAATTGCCTCAATCATTTTGGATGCGTGTTGCGATGGGTCTTTCGTATAATGAATCAGATAAAAATAAAGCAGCTGTTGATTTTTATAATGCAATGTCACGATTGGATTATGTACCAAGCACGCCAACGTTGCTTCACTCTGGTTTAACACGCCCACAATTGAGTTCTTGTTTTCTTTCTACCGTAGAAGATGATTTGGTGGATATTTTTAAAAGTTATTCAGATTCAGCGATGCTTGCAAAATGGTCAGGCGGAGTTGCAGTTGATTGGACGAATATCCGCGCATGTGGTGCAATGGTTGATTCTATTAAAACAGAAAGCCAGGGGGTTTTACCTTTCTTAAAAATTAATAACGATGTTGTTGCTGCAATTAATAGAAGTGGTAAACGTCGTAGTGCTGCGGTTGTTTATCTGGAAACATGGCATTTAGAAATAGAAGATTTTATTGATTTGCGTAAAAATACAGGTGATGAACGTCGCCGTACGCATGATATTAATACTGCCAATTGGATTCCAGATCTTTTCATAAAACGAGTGATTGCTGATGAAAATTGGACGTTATTTTCACCTGAAGAAACTCCTGATTTGCATCATCTATATGGCAAGGCATTTGATAAGCGCTATCAAGAGTACGAAGAGCTTGTAAAATTAAATGCTATCAAAATGCATAAAACTATTTCTGCTCGTGGTTTGTGGCGTAAAATGTTAAGTCGCTTATTTGAAACAGGACATCCGTGGATTACATTTAAAGATCCATGTAATGTGCGTTCTCCACAAGATCATGTTGGAGTTGTTCATAGTTCTAATTTATGTACTGAAATTACGCTTAATACTTCAGCTGAAGAAATAGCTGTGTGTAATTTGGGTTCTGTTAATCTTGCGCATCATGTGATTAACGGCAAACTTGATATAGAAAAATTAAGTAAAACAGTTTCTGTTGCCGTGCGTATGTTGGATAACGTTGTTGATATTAATTATTATCCAGTAAAAGAAACAGCAACATCAAATATGCGTCATCGTCCTATTGGTCTTGGTGTTATGGGCTTCCAGGATTTATTGTATCAGGTAGGGCTTAATTTTTCACAGCAAGAAGCAATTACATATTCAGATGAAGTGATGGAATTGATTTCGTACTCTGCAATTTTAACATCTTCACAATTGGCTCAAGAACGTGGAGCGTATGCATCGTACAAAGGGTCTAAGTGGGACCGCAATATTTTCCCTCAAGATACAATTGATCTTCTTGAACAAGAGCGTGGCGATACAATTATGGTCGCTCGTGGTGGTAAGCTTGATTGGACTCCGGTACGTGAACATGTACAAAAATATGGTATGCGTAATTCAAATGTAATGGCAATTGCACCAACAGCAACTATTGCAAATATTGCTGGCGTATTTCCTTCCATTGAGCCGATCTACAAAAATATTTATGTTAAAGCAAATATGAGCGGTGAATTTACTGTTGTTAATCAATATTTGGTTGATGATTTAAAGAAGCTTGGATTGTGGGATCAAGAAATGCTCGAATTACTGAAATATTACGATGGTAATGTACAGATGATTGAAAGCATTCCGCAAGTACTCAAAAATAAATATCAAGAAGCATTTGAAATTGATGCATTACATTTAATTAATATCACCGCATCACGTGGAAAATGGATTGATCAAAGCATTTCTCATAATGTTTTCATGAAAGGTGTTTCTGGAAAACAGCTGAATGATATTTATATTGCTGCATGGAAAGCAGGACTTAAAACAACGTATTATTTGCGTACACTTGGTGCAAGTCAGATTGAAAAATCAAGCCTTGATGCAAATAAGTTTGGTTTTACACAAAAGCGAATTTATAAAACAGTAGAAACTACAGCAACTGAAAATGTAGTAGTTGAAAGCGCTGTTGCTGCAAAAGAAGAAGTTATTGCGTCGGATGATGCGATTGTTGCTGGTAAATCATGCTCTATTTCAGCTGATCCTGAATGTGAAGTGTGCCAATAGTTCACGCGTTCGTATGGTTCGATAGGCTCACCACGAACGGATTTTAAGAATTTATTTTCCCGTTCGTACTGAGTTTATCGAAGCAAGCGAATGGGTATAAGAAAGAAATAATTATGAATAAAAATGGAATTATTAATAATTCAACAGTAGATCCAAATAAAATTTTGCCAATGAGATATCCATGGGCACGTCAGCATTATAAAGATGGTGTAGCAAACAACTGGACACCAGAAGAAGTATCAATGCAGTACGACGTTGAACAATGGAAATCATCAACAGTTCTTACAGATGCAGAGCGTCGACTTATTTTATGGAATCTTGGTTTTTTTTCAACAGCTGAATCATTAACAGCAAATAATTTGGTGTTAACGGTATACAAGCATATAACCAATCCAGAATGTCGCCAGTATCTTTTGCGTCAAGCATTTGAAGAAGCAATTCATACGGATACTTTTATTTATTGTTGTGATTCATTAGGGTTGAATCCTGATGAAATCTATAGAATGTATGAAACTATTCCTTCTATTAAAGCAAAAGATGATTTTGTTGTTGGGTTAACACGATCAATTTTAGATCCAAGTTTTACAACTGATACAACAGAAGATATTCAACGTTTTTTGCATGACCTGATCGGTTTTTATGTGATCATGGAAGGTATTTTCTTTTATGCTGGCTTTGCAATGATGCTTGCATTAAAACGTCAGAACAAAATGATTGGTGTTGGTGAGCAGTTTGAATATATTATGCGTGATGAAAGTCTTCACCTTGCATTTGGTTGCGATTTAATTAATGTGATCAAAGCAGAAAATCCTGAAGTGTGGACAGAGTCATTCCAACAAGAGATTCTTGAATTGATTAAACAAGCAGTTGTGTTGGAAAAAAATTATGCACATGATGCATGTCCACAAGGAATGCTTGGTATTAATGCTGAACAGTTTAGTGAATATGTTGAGCATATCACTGACCGTCGCTTAGAACGCATTGATTTACCAAAAATATATGGCACTAAAAATCCGTTCCCATGGATGTCGCAATCAACTGATTTAAGTAAAGAGAAAAACTTTTTTGAATCACGTGTGACAGAATATCAAACCGCTGGTTCATTAGAGTGGTAAGATTCTTTTAATCGGTTGTTTATAATTGCTTTTATATGGAGAAGAGAATACAAACTCTTCTCCTTTTTTTTTGTTTAAAGATTTGTGTATAGTTCTTACGAAGTATTTTTTTGGACAAAGGAGATGTAATGATGAATAAACATGTGATGATTATGTTTTTGTTATTTTCCGTATCGGTTGCGCAAGCAATGTGGTTTAAGCATAAAGATAAAAATGATGTTAAGCATGACCAGAAGGATACAATACATAATCTTGGTGATGATGTAAAAAGATTAAAAGAAGAGCAGCTACAGTATCGTAGCAAGCATAAAGCGCTTAAAGATGAGCCTACTGATGTAAGGCTTGGAGTGGTTATCGAAAATAAATAGGTTGTGTTAATTGTGATCTGTTAAAGATCTATAAAGGTGTTATATGATTCAAAAAAAGGTTGTAATAACTGTTTTAGTGGCGGTCTCGACACTACTTAATGGCATGCAAATTGTTGATAAAAAAACGAAAAAGGCAAAACAAGAATTGACCGCATCCTCTGAAGAAAATAATTTGTCTTCTATGCGTAGCAGTAGTGGTAGTTGTGGTAAGAAGACAGCTGTAAAAAGCTTGAAAGATATTAAAGAATTAAAACGTGTTCAAAATCAGTTCCAAGATCAATCTGTTGCTAGTAGAAGTGAAAGTTCATTAGATAAAAAATGAATTTTTTGTTGCATATAACATGAATATGGCTAAAAAGAGGTATAGTATGAACAGGAAGTTGTTTATTCTTATGAATGTAATGACTATTTCGGTAGCATTGCATGGTATGGAGATTAAGTTAAAGGGCCTTACTCGTAGCAGGACTGTTAATCAAGATTCTCAATCGCGCAGACAAGAGGGAGCTGATAATGCTCAAGATTTTAAATTAAATATGGATAATATTCCAGAGCCTTTATTTTCTTCTGCGAATGGTAAACAGTCTGTTAAAACTTTAAATCATGTAAGTCATCTTAAAAATCAGCAAATTACATATCGTGAAACAACGGCTCGAGGCAGTAGTGGTGGTAGTCCAATTTCTGGGTTACGAACGCGTAATAATAATAATCTTATAGTCCAAAATGATGATGAACAAAAAGATGAGATTTTAGATAATAATAATATAAGACAAAGAGGTATTGACGATTCATTGAATAGTTATTTTTCAGAACAAGACATGTGGGATTTACTTAAAAAATCGAATCCAAGAATGCATGCTTATGCGATAGAAAATAATTTATTAATTGGTGACGTTAAAAATTGTCCCTACAACTTAGAAACTATTGCACCTGAAATATATACTTTATTAAACCAGCTTGCAAAAAAGAAGCCATTGTCTTTAGATCAAATGATGGAATATGCGCATTTGTTAGATAGTTTTGATATTGGACCTGAAGCCGTTGGAGAACTTTTGCAAAAGCAGCACAATCTCAGTAGTGATGATATAAAATTGGTAGTACAAAAGCTGGGCAGTATACAAAAAAATAATAAGGAGCAGTATTTAGGTTTAGCCTTAGATTTTCTGAGTAGAACATTAGATGAAGGCGGTATTAAAGAGCCATCGCCAATTCATGCAGCGCATGTGGCGATTCAGAATGATGCGATCGCTCAAGAGAAACAACAAAAGTTATATAGTTTGATTGCTCTTGGATTAACTCTTGCAACGAGTCTTGCTGGGTACGCATGGGCAATTTATGGGCAAGTTTCAGGGACAGCCACGAATGCACCTACAGGTGCCCCAACAGGTGCACCAACAAATGCACCTACAATGTTTCCAACAGCAACACCGATTTGATAATAAAAACCCCAATGCAAAAACATGTTTTCATGATTTTACATTGGGGTATTATTTTTCTTGTAACGATTACGCGTTACGGTACGTCTTTTCAATAATCTTTGCAAGTTTATCTTGAGTTAAAGGCCCGCCATTGTAGCGACCTATTTCTTTACCATCTTTTAAAAAGATAAGTGTTGGAATACTCGTGATATTGAATAAGTTTGCTAGATCCAAGAAATAATCGCGATTTATTTTAATAAATGTGACATTTGGCATAGTTGCAGCAACACCATCGATGAGTGGTGACATACGTTTGCATGGATTACACCAATCAGCATAGAAATCGATAACAACGTTTCCGACACTGCTAAACTGATTTAAAAGAGCTTCTGAAGAACGGGTTGTTTTGTGTTGTTTGTGTAGGTAGATAATATTGTTCTCAGAGCCGTTAGATTTAGCAAAAAGAAGGTAAGAAAACGGAGTTGTTAATGCAATAGCTGCAATGAGTAAGCTTTTCTTTGTCATTATATTTCCTATTTTTAATATGGTTATTCTATTGTTTAGCCTACATGTATCTTGTATTTTGTGCAAATGGGGTGGCAAAAGTCCCATTTAAAGCTGCTTTTTACATAAAAGGGCTATATACTAAAAAATAATGGGTTGTTTGGGATATTTAAAAGTAGGATTTATATGAATAGCCACGATAAAGCAGCATTAATCGACCAACTTCTTGCATATGTAACAGAAAATAAGCGGGAAAAAATGCAGGCAGTGATTGCAAATAGAACACGATACGTTACGGTTGTTTTAGAAGATCTTTTTCAAGAACATAACGCAAGCGCAGCTTTACGTACGTGTGATATTTTTGGTGTTCAAGACGTGCATGTGGTAGAAGGAAAGTATACTTTTAAAGCTGTTCCAACTATTGCAATGGGTTCATCAAAATGGGTT
>CAZWTF010000001.1:169138-261171 GCA_964636815.1 uncultured Pseudomonadota bacterium | reverse complement strand
GCAAGTAACGTTGCTGCTGCAACAGTTCTTGCTAACGCTGCAACAAGTGCAAATACCGCAAGTACAATTGTAAGACGTGATGCTTCAGGTAACTTCTCTGCTGGCGCAATCAGTGTAACTGACGAAGTGGTAAGTAATTCATTAACTATTACTCCTTTTAATACATCAGGAGTTGTACATAACGATGCATCAGGATTATTATCAAGCTCATTGATAGTTGATACTGATATTACAAATGCCACAATCAGCAATGCAAAATTAGCTACGATTTCGAGCGCTAATAATTCAGGTAATATAGTAGTACGCGATGGCTCAGGTAATTTTGCAACTAACATGATTACACTCACTGGTTCTGTTACGAATAATACTGATGCTGCAACTAAAGCATATGTTGATGCAGCAATATCAACGGGTCTTGTTGCAAAAACTCCAGCTGTTGCTGTAAGCCTAGTGAATGAAACTTTAAGTGGTTTTCCAACCATTGATGGTGTAGCATTTCCAAGTGGAACAAATCGTGTTCTTTTAACAGGTCAAACAAACCCTGTTGAAAATGGTTTATGGGTTGTTGACGCAGGTGCATGGACGCGTCCTGCTGATTTTGCTACAGGAACTGCAGCAGGGCAAGCATATGTTCTTATTTTATTAGGAACAACAGAAGCTGGATCAGCATGGTTATGTAGCACACCAACAGCAATTATCGACACAGATCCGATAGGATTCTCACTGTTCTCGTTACCAGATACAACAACCGCAGCAAATGTGGGTAGCGGAACGGGTCTTATCTTCCTTAATAAAACAGGAAGTACAATCAATTTACGTTCATTACTTGCAGGGACACATACTGCTATTACTACAAATGCTAATGATATCACATTCACTACTGATGCAACCGATGCAAACACTGCAAGTACTATTGTTGCACGTGATGCCTCTGGCAACTTCTCCGCTGGTACAATTACTGCCAATCTCAGCGGTAATGCAACAACTGCGACAACAGCAACTAATTTCTCTGGATCACTTAGTGGTGATGTAATAGGTACACAAGGTGCAACGGTTGTAAGCTTAGTTGGTGGGCAAACTGCAAGTAACGTTGCTGCTGCAACAGTTCTTGCTAACGCTGCAACAAGTGCAAATAGTGCAAGCACTATTGTCAGACGTAATGCATCTGGTAACTTCTCCGCTGGTGCAATTAGTGTCACTGATGAAGTTGTCAGTAATTCATTAACTATTACACCGTTCAGCACTGCAGGAGTTATACATAATAACGTATCAGGATTATTATCGAGTTCATTGATAATTGATGCTGATGTTGATGCTGCAGCAAATATTGCTGATACAAAACTCGCAACTATTTCCACTGCTGGTAAAGTTGCTAATTCTGCAACAACTGCAACAAGTACTAACACTGCAAGCGCTATCGTTGCACGTGATGCATCTGGTAATTTTTCTGCTGGCACAATCACTGCAAATTTAACGGGAAGTGCTTCACAAAACGTACTCAAGGCTGGTGATACTATGACTGGTACATTAACAATGCCAGCCGGTACAGCAGCAGTTCCTTCAATTCAATTTACCGGAAGCACTAATACTGGATTCTCTGCAGCAACTGCTAATACATTATCGTTTGATACCAATGGTGCTGAACGCATGAATATTAATCCAACTGGTGGTGTTACTATTAATGGACTCAGCGCAGCGGGTGTTGTACATAATAGTGCAGCAGGATTATTATCTACATCATTAATTGTAAACGCTGATGTTGATCCAACAGCAGCTATTGTTGATACCAAATTAGCTACTATTTCTACTGCAGGTAAAGTTGCTAACTCTGCAACAACTGCAACAAGTGCAAACACAGCAAACGCAATTGTTGCACGTGATGCTTCAGGTAACTTCTCGGCAGGTACTATTATCGCAAGCTTAGCTGGTGCTGCATCATTAAACGTTCTTAAAGCTGGTGATACAATGACCGGAGCATTACAACTACCAGCAGGAACAACAGCAGCTCCGTCTCTAATATTCACTGGTAGTACAACAACAGGTTTATCGACTAACACAGGTGATTTATCATTCAGTACAACTGCACTAGAGCGAATGAAAATTGCATCTGGTGGAACCGTTTCTATTAATGCATTCACCACAGCTGGTGTTGTACATAATGATGCATCAGGTAACTTATCAAGTTCACTGATCACTAACGCCGATATCATTGCAGGAGCAGGCATAGTGGACAGTAAACTTGCAACAATTTCAACTGCAGGTAAAGTTGCCAATTCTGCAACAACTGCAACAAGCGCAAACACAGCAAGTGCTATTGTTGCACGTGATGCTTCAGGAAATTTCTCTGCAGGAACTATTACTGCAAACTTAATAGGTAATGTTACTGGTAATGTCACCGGAAGTGCATCATTGAACGTGCTTAAAGCTGGTGACACTATGACAGGCACGTTAATAATGCCAGCTGGTTCTGCTGCAGCTCCTTCAATTCAATTCACTGGCAGTACTAACACCGGATTATCTGCAGCAACGGCAAATGTTCTTTCATTTGATGTTAGTGGAACTGAACAAATGAATATTAGTTCCTCAGGAGTCACTATTGATGGATTTAGTGTATCAGGTGTTGTGCATAATAATTCATCAGGATTACTCTCAAGTTCATTGATAGTTGATGCTGATATTACAAGTGCAACAATTAGTAATGCAAAATTAGCAACCATATCAAGCGCTAATACTGCTGGTAATATAGTTGTGCGAGATGGGTCTGGTAATTTTAGTGCTGGCACAATCAGTGCAAACTTAATAGGTAATGTGACAGGAAGTGCATCTAATAACGTACTTAAATCTGGTGACACTATGACTGGTGCTTTACAATTGCCAGCAGGAACAACAGCATTACCTTCACTGATATTTACAGGAAGTACAACAAGTGGATTATCTACAAACAGTGGAGACTTATCATTCAGCACCAATGCTTTAGAACGCCTGAAAATATCATCTGGTGGAACTATTTCTATTAATGCATTTGCAACAGCTGGAATTGTACACAATGATGCTTCGGGTAATTTATCAAGTTCATTAATTACTAATACAGACATTGCTGCAGGTGCTGGAATTGTTGATACAAAACTTGCAACTATTTCCACCGCTGGCAAAGTTGCTAATTCTGCAACAACTGCAACAAGTGCTAACACTGCAAGTGCTATTGTTGCACGTGATGCATCTGGTAATTTCTCTGCAGGCACAATCACTGCAAATTTAACCGGAAGTGCTTCACAAAACGTACTGAGGGCTGGTGATACTATGACAGGTACGCTAACAATGCCAGCCGGTACAGCAACAGCTCCTTCAATTCAATTTACCGGAAGTACCAATACTGGACTATCAGCAGCAACCCCTGACACACTTTCTTTTGATACTGATGGTACTGAACGTATGAATATTAATCCAACTGGTGGTGTTACTATTAATAGTTTGAATACATTAGGAGTTGTTCATAACAGTGCAGCAGGCTTATTATCTACATCATTAATTGTAAATGCGGATATTGATCCAGCAGCAGCGATAGCCGACACAAAACTTGCAACTATTTCTACTGCAGGGAAGGTTGCTAATTCTGCAACCACTGCAACGAGCGCTAATACTGCAAGTACAATTGTTGCACGTGATGCATCTGGTAACTTCTCTGCAGGTACTATTGTCGCAAGCTTAGCCGGTGCAGCTTCATTAAACGTTCTTAAAGCTGGTGATACAATGACCGGAGCATTACAACTACCAGCAGGAACAACAGCAGCTCCGTCTCTAATATTCACTGGTAGTACAACAACAGGTTTATCGACTAACACAGGTGATTTATCATTCAGTACAACTGCACTAGAGCGAATGAAAATTGCATCTGGTGGAACCGTTTCTATTAATGCATTCACCACAGCTGGTGTTGTACATAATGATGCATCAGGTAACTTATCAAGCTCACTGATCACTAACGCAGATATCATTGCAGGAGCAGGCATAGTGGACAGTAAACTTGCAACTATCAGTACTGCAGGTAAAGTTGCCAATTCTGCAACAACTGCAACAAGCACAAACACAGCCAGTGCTATTGTTGCACGCGATGCTTCAGGAAACTTCTCTGCAGGAACTATTACTGCAAACTTAACAGGTAATGTTACTGGTAATGTCACCGGAAGCGCGTCAAACAACGTACTTAAAGCTGGTGATACTATGACAGGTACATTAACAATGCCAGCTGGTTCTGCAGCAACCCCATCAATTCAATTTACCGGTAGCACTAATACAGGACTTTCAGCTGCAACAGCTAATACGTTATCATTTGATACTAATGGCACTGAACGTATGAATATTGATCCAACAGGTAATGTTTCAATTAATAATCTCAGTACGCTAGGAGTTGTTCATAACAGTGCAGCAGGATTATTATCTACATCATTAATTGTAAACGCTGATGTTGATCCAGCAGCAGCAATAGTCGATACAAAACTTGCAACAATTTCAACTGTAGGCAAAGTTGCAAATTCTGCAACAACTGCAACAAATGCAAACACAGCAAGTGCTATTGTTGCACGTGATGCTTCAGGAAACTTCTCTGCAGGAACTATTACAGCAAGCTTGGCTGGTGCTGCTTCATTAAACGTACTTAAAGCTGGTGACACCATGACTGGAGCATTACAATTACCAGCAGGAACAACAGCAGCTCCATCTCTTGTGTTTACTGGGAGTACAACAACAGGTTTATCAACAAACAGTGGTACTTTATCATTCAGCACCAACGCATTAGAGCGTATGAAAATTGCTTCTGGCGGCACCGTTTCTATTAATGCATTTACTACTGTTGGCGTTGTACATAACGATGCATCAGGTAACTTATCAAGTTCTCTTATTACCAATAATGATATTGTTGCAGCTGCAGGAATTGTTGATACTAAGCTTGCAACCATCAGTACTGCGGGTAAAGTTGCCAACTCGGCAACAACTGCAACAAACGCAAATACCGCAAGCACTATTGTTGCACGTGATGCTTCTGGTAACTTTGCTGCTGGTACAATCACTGCAAACTTAATAGGTAATGTTACAGGTAATGTTACGGGAAGCGCATCAGATAACGTTCTTAAAGCTGGTGATACTATGACCGGAACATTAATACATCCAGCTGGTTCTGCAGCAGCTCCATCAATTCAATTTACTGGTAGTACCAATACAGGGCTTTCAGCAGCAACGGCCAACACGTTATCTTTTGATACAAATGGTGTTGAACGTATGAATATCAATTCAACCGGTGATGTTACTATTAATGGGTTGAGTACATTAGGAGTTGTTCATAACAGTGCAGCAGGGTTATTATCTACCTCATTAATTGTAAACGCTGATATTGATTCAGCAGCAGCTATAGCCGACACAAAACTTGCAACTATTTCTACTGCAGGTAAAGTTGCCAATTCGGCTACAACTGCTACAAGCGCTAACACAGCAAGCGCTATTGTTGCACGTGATGGTTCAGGAAACTTCTCTGCAGGAACCATTACCGCAAGCTTGGCTGGCGCAGCTTCATTAAACGTTCTTAAAGCTGGTGATACCATGACTGGAGCATTACAATTACCAGCAGGAACAACCGCAGCTCCATCTCTTGTATTTACTGGCAGCACAACAACAGGCCTATCAACCAGCAGTGGTGCTTTATCATTCAGTACAAACGCAGCAGAACGTATGCGCATTGCATCTGGCGGGACCATTTCTGTTAATGCATTTACATCAGCAGGTGTTGTACATAATGATGCATCAGGGAACTTATCAAGCTCACTTGTTACTAATGCCGACATTATTGCAGCAGCAGGGATAGTTGACACTAAACTTGCAACAATCAGTACTGCAGGTAAAGTGTTAAATTCAGCAACAACTGCAACAAGTGCAAATACGGCAAGTGCAATTGTTGCTCGTGATAGTTCTGGCAACTTTGTTGCAAACATGATTACTCTAAACGGCACCACAACGAATGCTACTGATGCAGCAACCAAAGCGTATGTTGATGCACAAGTTGGTGGTACAAATCTTAATACCCCAAATACCGGCGTTAGACGTGATGGTACTGGTAGCTTTGCAGCGCAAGTGGTGAGTGTTGTTGATACTGTTGCGAGTGGCAATCTTGTATTAAGCGCTAATCCAAGCACTTCAACTACTGGTAATATTATGAAGGGTGCAAACAGATTTATTCATAACTTTGGTACAAGTAATACCTTTGTTGGTGAAAATGCTGGAAACTTTACCATGACTGGAACTGGTCTTAATACGGCTGTTGGTGCAAACACATTAGATGCAAATACTACAGGAAATAATAACGTTGCGATTGGTTACAATGCATTAACTGCAAATACAACAGGAAGTAATAACATTGCAATTGGATCTGGTACGGCAACCACAACCACAACGGGCAGTAATAATATTTATATTGGAACAAATGATGGTGTTGCTGCTGAAAATACCACTATAAGAATTGGTTCACAAACAACCAATACTCCACAAGCATGCTATATCCAAGGAATAAATACAGTAACATTAGGTAATGGTAGTAGTACAGTAGTACGCGTTAGTAATACAACAGGACAACTTGGTATGCAGGCATCGTCACAAAGATTTAAACATGACATCGTAGATATGGAAGATATATCAACAAATATTTATCAATTACGTCCAGTTAATTTCATTTACAATAGTGATGAAACAAATGAAAAACAGTATGGTTTGATTGCTGAAGAAGTAAATGATGTTTTACCTGCAATTGTCTCGCGTGATAATGAAGGATTACCTTTTGCGGTTAACTACGACACGCTCTCTGTATTGCTTGTTAAAGAAATGCAAAAACAACAAATGACTATTCAACAGCTACAAAATGATAATGCGCAGTGTAAAGATATGATACAACAACTTATGAATCGCATTACGTCTTTGGAGGCAAAAGCATAGAAGTTAATGAATTTGCAGCACCAGAAGCAAATATGAAAAAGTGTTTGATTTTGTAACCTCAAAATGTTAGAAGACATAATACAAGTCAAACATTATTTTAAGGGAAGGGTGCGAACAAATAAAATTTTCAAAAAAAAAAAGAAAAGTCGAATGTATATTTTTCACAAAAAGGATGTTTTATGAAGTTAAAGTCACTTTCACAAACTTTAGGGCTTGCCCTTTTGACTGTCATGTCACTCGCAGCACATGAATCTGCTCAAATCTATTTATCAGCAGCAGAAGTACAAGAAATATATGATAACCCAACGCGCTCTTATGTGTATGTTGGTAGAGATGCGAGTAATCTTGTAGATGTTATTGCAGAAATCAACAAACTTGAAAACGAAGAAAATTCTCCTATAAAAGCTTTAGAAGACCACATCAATAAAGGCTTTGTAATAGGAAATTACGACGGTGTTGCACAAGCTCTTGAACATGCAGAAGCTGTTCTTAACAGAGTAGATACAAACAGAACAAGCGAACTTTCTCAAGCTCTCAATGCAATTATTGAGCAAGTAGACGCGGAACAATTGAATATCGATGCTGCAATGCTAGAAGCTGCTAATGTAGAAGCTCCTGAAATAAGAGCATGCGGTAGCTGCAACTCTCATTGCCTCAGAGTGTTAGTTGTTAAAGAAAAAGTAGATTTTCTTAATAAGGTTAAATTTAGAGATGATGTTACTTTCTATGATGATGTAAAATTCAAAGATGACGTTGAATTCCAAGATAATGTTATCATTGAAGGAACATTATCAGTTACTGATTTAGTAGTACTCAGCTGCATGGATACTCTATGCGTTGGCACATTAACAGTAACTGATATCGTATCACCTGGTGGTAGCTGTATAGATTTATGTGTTAGTACATTATCAGTAACTGATGTAATTGCTACCAACGCAACGATTACAAACCTATCAGCAACTGATGCAATAATCACTAACGCAACGATTACAAACCTATCAGCAACTGATGCAATAATCACTGATGCAATAATCACTAATGCAACTATTACAGAATTATCAGCAACTGATGCGATAATCACTAATGCAACTATTACAGAATTATCAGCAACTGATATTTTCACTCAAACAATAAGCACATGTGATTCTATTGTTGGTTGTAATATCCTTATGAATAATTCAACAAGTTCTACTATAGGTAACGTTCTTAAAGCTGGTAATCGCTTTATCCATAACTTTGGAACGGGCAATACGTTTGTTGGTGTTAATTCCGGAAACTTTACCCTAACAGGTACTAACAACACAGGTGTTGGCGTATCAGCTTTACAAGCAACCACAACAGGTGCCAGTAATACCGCTGTTGGAGTTGGCGCTCTTAGTCTGAGTACAGTAGGAGGTCAAAATACTGCCGTAGGAACAAACGCTCTTCAAGATAACGTAGCTAGCAATAATACCGCTGTTGGTAGTGGCGCGCTTCAAAACAACACAACAGGCGTCAATACCGCTGTTGGGGCTGGTGCACTTTCAACCAATACAACAGGAACATTTAATACAGCTCTTGGCCGAGGAGTACTTGGTGCTAATACAATAGGTATGCGCAATACAGGTGCTGGAGAAGCTGCACTTGTAAGCAATACAATAGGTAACAACAATACTGCTATGGGTGTATTGGCGCTTAGTGATAACACAACAGGTAGCAATAATACTGCACTAGGTCAGACTGCACTTGTTACAAACATAACTGGTTCGAATAATACTGCTGTAGGAAGCCAAGCGCTTCTACTTAACACAACTGGCAATAATACAGCTGTTGGTTTTGGAGCACTTCAAAACAATACAACAGGAATCAATACCGCTGTTGGAACAGCCGCACTTCAAGACAATACAACAGGAACAGCTAATACAGCTGTTGGAAATGCTGCGCTTTCAAATAATAACATAGGTAGCCGCAATACAGCTGTTGGGGAAGCTGCGCTTACAGCCAATCAAGTAGGTGACTTCAATACTGGTATTGGTACATTGGCGCTTAATTCTAATGTAACTGGTAGTCATAATACCGCTGTGGGTCAGACTGCACTTTTTTCTAATACTGGTTCGCAAAATACTGCTGTAGGAAGCCAAGCTCTTCTAAATAACGTAGCAAGTGTCGATAACACAGCAATTGGTTTCGGGGCACTTCAAAACAATATAGTTTCGGGAAATGTTGCTGTTGGATCTGGTGCTCTCCAAGGCAATACAGCGGGTGGCAACAATACAGCTGTTGGCCTTAATGCACTTCAAAGCAATCTAGCAAGTAGTAATAATACAGCTGTTGGTAGTTCTGCGCTTATAGCTAATATAGCTGGTCAAGGCAATACAGCCGTTGGTTCTAGCGCACTTAATAACCTTACACTGGGAAGCAACAATATTGCGATTGGTGTACTGGCGGGACAAACCCTTACAGCAGGTGTCAATAACGTGTTCATTGGCGCTGATGCAACTTCAATAGGGGAAAGTAACGTTACACGTATCCGTAATATCCGTGGTGCTACTACTGGTGTTGCTGATGCTATTCAGGTTCTTGTTGACTCAACAGGTCAACTCGGAACAATTTCTTCTTCAAAAGCGTTAAAACATAATATTCAAAGCATGAGTGATGTTTCTGCAAATATCTACAACTTGAACCCAGTAACATTCGTTTATAACAGCGATGCATCTGAAACAACTCAATATGGTTTAATCGCAGAAGAAGTTGCTGATGTATTCCCTGGTATTGTGGTAAGAAATGCGAACGGTCAACCAGAAACTGTTCAATATCATGTATTACCAGTATTACTCTTAAATGAATTCCAAAAACTTGCTGCACGTGTAGCAGTTCTTGAAGCTCGGGCGTAATAAAAAACAATAACAATTTTTATGCGGAGCTTTATCTATAATAAAGCTCCGCATAAAAATTGTTTTATAAAGTTAAGGAGAGATGTTTATGAAATTAAAGTCATTTTCGCAAACCTTAGGGCTTGCCCTTTTGACCGTCATGTCAATCACTGCAAATGAATCTGCACAAATCTATTTATCAGCAGCAGAAGTACAAGAAATATACAACAACCCAACGCGCTCTTATGTTTATGTTGGTAGGGATGCGAGTAACCTTGTAGATGTTATCGCTGAAATCAATAAGCTTGAAAATGAAGAAAATTCTCCTGCAAAAGAGTTAGAAGATCACATCAATAAAGGCTTTGTAATCGGAGATTACGACGGTGTTGCGCAAGCTCTTGAACATGCAGAAGCTGTTCTTAACAGAGTTGATGTAAACAGAACAAGCGAACTTTCTCAAGCTTTAAATGCAATTATTGAACAAGTAGACGCAGAACAATTAAATATCGACGCTGCAATGTTAGAAGATGCTAACATAGAAGGACCTATAACAAGAGCATGTGGAAGTTGTAACTCTCATTGTTTAAGAAAGTTAGTTATTAAAGAAAAAGTAGATTTTCTTAATAAAGTTAAATTTAGAGACGATGTTACTTTTTACGATGATGTAAAATTCAAAGATGACGTTCTATTTGAAGATGATGTTATTATCGAAGGAACACTATCGGTTACCAATCTAGTAGTTTTAAGTTGTATGGATAGCTTGTGCGTTAATACATTATCAGCAACTGATGCAATCATAACCAATGCAACTATTGAGAATTTATCAGTAACTGATTTAGTAGTACTCAGCTGTATGGATAGCTTGTGCGTTGGTACATTATCAGTAAGTGATATAGTTGTAGCTGGTGGTAGCTGCTTAGATTTATGCTTTAATTCATTATCAGTGACTGATGCATTCATACAAAACTTAAGCGTTACCAATTTATCAGTTGTTGAAGCAACTGTAACGGGAACATTATCTGTAAATGATCAAGTTATTAATGGCGATCTTACTATCCCTAGCTTTACACCAGCAGGCGTGATCCATAATAATGGAGCAGGTTTATTATCAAGCTCATTGATTGTTAATGCTGATATTACTAACTCAACAATTAGTAACGCAAAATTAGCGACCATCTCTAGCGCTGATATTAATGGTAATATTGTAGTTCGCGATGGATCTGGAAACTTTGCAACAAACATGATCACATTAAATGGTACAGTGACTAATCCAACTGATGCTGCAACCAAAGCATACGTTGATGCAACTACAGCTGCCATTACTGGAGCTAACGTTGGTGTTGGGACAGGTCTTATTTTTAGAAATAAAACTGGTAGCACTCTTAACTTTAGATCACTTATTCAATCTAATCATATTGTCATTACAAATAATGCTAACGACATTACTATTGCAACGGATGCAACAACAGCAAGCATACCTAGTACTATTGTACTACGCGATGCATCAGGTCGTTTTGAACATGAAATGGTTATGTTGAATTCAAAAGGAAACATGGGTAATGGTGAATGGATGGGTGCAGCTGGAGTATCAAGTGATATATTTGAAAGCCAATTCGTTGTTACTCGTGATTGTACAATAACTTCATTGTACGTTGAATCTAAAAATACACCTACTGGAGGATCGTTCGTATTTACTATATACGTAGATGGAGTAGCTCAACCATTAGTAGCTACAATTGTAGACCCAGCAACTACAGCAAATACTACAGGAGCAAACATTCCTGTTTTAGCGGGTCAAAAAATATCATTATTAACAACTTTAAATGCTACAACAGCTCCTGGTTTGGCAAGTTATGAATTATTCTATTAAACATTGATATAAATCATAATAATAAAAGAGCCACGCTATTTATAGTGTGGCTCTTTTATGTATGTATAGCGTTTGAAAAAATTAATACAAAAGCCCGGATTTGACCAACAGAAAATCAATAAAAGCTGGCATCTCTGGGGAATTTAGCAATGTATGGATTATGGGTAACAAATGTAATAAGATACTCTTTAATAATGATTGCTGTTACAAAGGAATATCTATGCGATTGCTTTATTGTGTCTTCTTTTTTTATGCCTCCACGTTATCCGCTGCTGAATATATCTATCCTGTTGCATCATTGAACAATGGAGAGACAATATTATGCATTCATCAATACACTCCAACCAATATTGAATTACTTTCCTTAAACACACAAACTCATCAAACTGAACAAATTTTATGGTCAGTATTTAATCCGGCAGGGTTGCAAATGTTACCGGACAATTCAGGTTTTAGTTTTATTGATAACGGTAGATTACGTATCAAATCATTTCAAAAACGATCTCCAAAATCCATTGATTTTGATGAACCACTCTTTGCCATTAACACTTTACATTGGATTGATAATCACAGTTGTTATTGCAGCGCACAATACAATAATAACTTTGCACTCTTTGAATTACATGATGATGGTTCAGTGGAATATCTACGCGCAGCAGAAGGGAAGGATTATATGTATCCACAGAAAATTGATAGTGAACTATTCTATATTGAGCGCTGCGCAACAAAAAACAGCCTGGCTGATGTACATTATTCTATAGCCTCTTGTTCATACATAAAAAGCAATACGCCTTCCACTCAAGCCAATATCATTGCTGATTTTAACAATAAGCCTATTATATTCTTAACAATGATTTCTGATACCCAAGGGTTTGTTCTTGAACATGCGCAACACATTGATACCGAAAGTCCAACAACATCATTTGTATATCATCATATTATTAAAGAAGGTGGTATATGGAGCACAAAAGCTCTTTTTTCTTTTTGCGTGCCCAGCTATTTATTATTAGATAATGAAGAAAGACTTTATGAATCAATTTTGCCATTATTGCCGCGCATAGAAGGTGATAAAATTTATTTTGTTGATTGTACAAAAAATACAGATTATATACTTGAGCCATATGTTTATAATTTGACGACTAAAGTAATCCAAAAAATTGATCTTGATCAGCAAAAAGGCCATTGTTTTACGCCAATGTTATGTGGAAACATGCTTTACTGCGGCGGAACCAGATTAACCTCTGTCTTAACATAATATCCATTATCAGATTGTAAATGTTATTGATGTTTACTAATAAAAAAGCGGCTTTTTACGGCCGCTTTTATTTAATCCAAGTTTTCTATTCTTAGTTCATACGTTTTTCTAATTGTTTAATACGAGCAAGAAGGCCATTAATAACTTCTTTCATTTTTTGATTATCTGCTCGTAAATCTGCAATTGTTAAAACTTCTTCTTCCAACGTTATGACTCTTGTATTAATTTTTTGAACTTCATTAAGCAACATTGGTACAAATGCCTCATAATCAATTGAAAATAGTTCTTCACTCTTACCCAAAGGATCTGTGATCGCAAGTTCTGGCATTATTTCAACAACTTCTTCAGCAATCAATCCATATCGTTTTTTATTAAGCTGACTCTTTTTAATCATTGGATCATCATTATATTCAAATGTCACAGGGCGTAATTTATAAATTTTTTCTGAATCAGTATCCATATTTTCTATATCATGTTTAAAACGTCTCGCAGAAGGTAAAAAAGGAATACAGAAACCTAATGTAGCATATCCTGTCGTTGGCGCGCCAGGAAAAAAACCAACTCCTACCTCAGCAGGTCCCGCAAAGAAAATCTCTGGTAAAACCATAAAAACGTGAAGGGCTGG
Source organism: uncultured Pseudomonadota bacterium (assembly GCA_964636815.1). Classification (GTDB taxonomy): domain Bacteria; phylum Babelota; class Babeliae; order Babelales; family Vermiphilaceae; genus SOIL31. The sequence goes on along the minus strand of CAZWTF010000001.1, from coordinate 247,594 downwards.
ATTTCCGATGCATACTGTTTCAATAGTAGGAAATCCTGGCGATCCTAGCCAAATATTATTTGCTCCTATAGGACTTAAAATCCCCGCACCATTACCAATCGCAATATTATTAGCGCCAGTACTCAAAGTCAATGCTTTATCGCCAATGGCAATATTTCCTGCACCTAAATTTACCGCCAAAGCTTCACTACCAATCGCAATATTACCTGTGGCTATAGTGTCCGCTAAAGCATTGATACCAATAGCAATGTTATTAGCACCAACAGGTGCTTGCCCCATAGCATTGTTACCAATAGCAATATTATTTGCTCCTTGATTAAGAAACATTACTCCAGTGCCTATACCAATATTTCCTACTCCTGTAACACTTCCTGCCATAGCACCATTACCCATAGCTATATTCCCATCCCCTTCATTAATCAAAAGAGCATTAAAGCCAACAGCCGTATTTCCAACCCCAATTATATTAGCAGCAAGCGCTTCGCTACCAACCGCTGTATTACTCACACCTCCAACATTACCTGTCAAAGCCTGATATCCTACCGCTGTATTAAAGCCAGCCTGATTAAGACCTAAAGCCCTATACCCAACAGATGTATTACCTACCCCTGATACACCAGCAAATGATGCTAAATTCCCCACAGCAACATTAAATTCACCACCAACATTACTCAGTAAAGAACTAAAACCAACTGCTGTATTAAAACTCCCAACAGTATTTGCCAAAAGTGAATCTTTACCAACAGCTGTATTTTCAAAACCAACAGCATTGGCAAGCATTGAAAATTGTCCAACCGCGGTATTTGAATCTGCTTGATTCTGCGTTAAAGCAGATGTACCTACTGCAGTATTGCCTGAACCAACTACCGTTGCTCTTAAAGCTTGATAACCCACCGCAACATTATCATCAATAGGAAAAGTATAAAATTCAAGAGCATTGTGACCTATAGCTACGTTGTTTCGACCAACGGGAAGCGCAAATAATGAATTGTTACCCACTGAAACATTTTGCACCGTACCTACACCTAAAAATTGTGATTGAGTACCCACAGCAACGTTATCAAATCCTCCAATATTACTAAACGATGCCTGGCTACCAACAGCAATGTTATTAAATCCTCCAACATTGGCAAATAAAGCATTAGCACCAACAGCAGTATTATCTACTCCTACTGTATTAGTAAACATTGCACTACTACCAAGAGCTGTATTACTCAAACCAACAAGATTAAAATGCAGCGCATCGTGACCAACAGCAGTATTATTTGCTCCGATAGTATTATCTCTTAACGCTTCATAACCTACTGCGGTATTAGCGTAACCTATCGTGTTATGTTGCAAAGCATACGTTCCAACAGCAGTTGCTTCACCAATTTCATGTTCTTGTAATGCTTGATACCCTACAGCCACGTTTCGATCTCCAGTCAACGTAATAGGCCCAACAACAAAGTCAGCACCCGTTACCGTTTCTAGGGCATGATTACCAATGGCAACGTTTTGGCTCCCTGTAACGTTAGAAAAAAAGACATGATAGCCCATTGCAATATTATCACTACCAGTGGTGTTTGCAGGAGCAGCAAATGTTCCCACTGCAGTATTTTGTATACCCGTTGTATTGGCATTAAGTGTAAAATTACCCAAAGCTGTATTAAAAAAACCTGTTGTATTAACAACCAATGCATCTGAACCAAAAGCAGCATTAGTAGAAGCTGTGTTATCCCTCAAAGCATTATTACCAACAGCCACATTAAATACACCTTCAATATTACTATTTAAGGCATAACGTCCAACTGCTACATCAGCTGAACCACAAGTATTCTCTTCAAGTGCAGAGTTACCAATCGCTACGTTAGCAAAACCAATGCTATTTGATTGCAATGATTTATGACCAACCGCAGTATTATTAAGACCGATTGTGTTTGATTCTAATGCATAAGCACCAACTGCAGTATTTTCATATCCGGTAATATTTGATGTTAATGCATTGTAACCAACTGCAGTATTTTCATACCCTGTTAAATTTGATTGTAATGCATGATTACCCATTGCTGTATTGTAACTTGCAACTGTATTTTGTTGTAATGCAAAATTACCAACCGCAACATTATCATTACCTACTGTGTTAAATTGTAAAGCAAAATTACCCATCGCAACATTTTCAATACCTGTTGTATTTGCAGCCAAAGCAAAGTTACCTGCTGCCACATTATGATGCCCTGTTGTGTTGCTTTCTAATGCAAAATTACCAAAACCTGCATTGAAATCTCCAACATTCTCTTGTAAAACCTGTGTACCAAATGCAGCATTTGATGAACCGGTTACGTTAGCCACTAACGTATTCACACCAACTGCAACATTAAACAGTCCCGTTGTATTAGACTGAAGAGAGTTCATACCAATCGCTATATTTTCTGATCCGCAGGTATTGGATTCTAATGCAAAATTACCAATTGCTACATTCAATAAACCTAACGTGTTTGATTCTAATGCATTAACACCAATTGCCAAATTATCATGGCCAAGCGTATTAGATTCTAACGCATTATTACCTATCGCAATGTTTTGATACCCAGTGGTGTTAGAGAAAAGTGCATTAACACCAACAGCGGTATTATCAAATCCTGTTATATTTGATTGTAATGCGTTAACCCCATATCCGCTATTACGACCAAATCCACTCATGGTAAAATTGCCAGCATTAATACCCACAAAAGTATTTTCTGTTCCAAAGTTATGAACAAACCGATCACCATCTTTAATGATATTTCCTACAAGTGGGCTTTGAGTATTGTTCATTATAATATTACAGTCAACACTCAGATCACATACTTCTATAGATCCCGCTATCAGTTCATCTACTGATAAATTAATTACACAAAGTTCATCAATACAACTACCCACAACAATATCAGTAACGGATAAAGTTTGAATTGTAGCATTGTTTATAATTGCATCATTAACAGACAAAGTGCCACTTACTGTTGTATCAACGGTTGATAAATTGATTACACATAATTCATCAATACAACTTGTTACCACAAGATCAGTAACGGATAGAGATTGAATTGTCGCATTATTAATAATTGCATCATTAGCTGATAAAGTACCACTCACTGTTATATCAACTACTGATAAGTTATTAATACACAAATCAATACAACTACCTCCTGGTGAAATAATATCTGTGACAGTCAATGTATTTACGCACAAGCTATCCATGCAACTTAAAACGGTGAGATCTGTTACAGTAACATCATCTTTGAATGTAACTTTATCTTTAAAGATAGCTTTATCATAAACTTTTAACTTATCATGCAATCTTGTTTTACCTTTAACAACTAATGTCCCATCTATTTTGACGTCTTCATGAAAAAAAGCATCAGTAAAAACATTAATAACACTTTTAAATCCATCAGGACAACATTGGCTACTGCCTTCAAAATTGTTATGCAGTACAGCTTCTGGATCAATAGAAAGTGATCCATTAAGCATTTGCCTTATAACAAGTTCAAGATTTAAAAATATTTTTTTGACCATCTTTTTGGGTAAATTTCTATAATTTTTTTTCAAAACCAATTCTGCATAATCAAGAACTTGTGCAACCGCATCCCATTCACCACATAAAAATCCTTGGTCCATATATGTACGGAGTGCCCAGAGACAAGAATCTTTATTATCATCTAATTCACTGATTTCCCTAATAACTTCACGGATTTTACTCGCATTTGTACAAAAATATACATATTGGTTGCATACCTGATGACACGGATTACTTACTTCACACTCAAAAGATTGTGGTAACAAATCTCTTCTTTCTGCCAATAATGGTATAATAGATATGAATAATAGGACTGGAAAAATCCAGTATTTCTTGAATTGACTTATGTTCATACACAACTCCTTTTTTTTAATTTAATACAAACTAATAGAGACAAAAAACTCTTTAGTTTGTAATAAAAATAAAACAATACGTTAAAAAAAATAAATAGTTACGTATAAAAAAAGGCATTCACTTGCATGAATGCCTTTTCCAGATAAAAATTATGAACGAGTTATTCTAAATTCAGTGCTGCTATACTCATTGCTCCTACAATACCTTTAAGTATTGCACCAAACTTTTGATTATCTGATTTAAGTTCTTCAATAGCTGCTGATTGGTCTTGAACAATACCATTTAATTTTTGCACTTCATTAAGAAGTAACATTGGTAATAAATGATAACGTACAGTATATGGCGCACCTTCTTCATCGTGAACAACCAACGCAGGGAATACTTGATCAACTTCTTCAGCAATTAAACCGTACTGCATTGTATCTGTTTCGTCAGAGTTATAGACGAATGTTACAGGATGCAAGTTATATATATTTGCTGAATCAATAGAATCCATATCCTTTATATCATGCTTGAATCTTTGTGAAGAAACTACCGTTCCTAACTGACCTGCTGCATCAACAAATACTGGAATACCAGTACCACCAACAACACTCGTGAACACGCCTTGCAAGTATGCAGCTGTATGTGTGGCAGTTGTACCAATACGTATGATGCCATTTTCTGCTACAAAGCCAGGATTTGATATATAAATATTATCGCTACCATTGACTAAACTTACTCCAGCATTAAATCCAACAACAACATTTGTATTACCAGCTGTTTTAAGCGCTGCTGCATTATTTCCCACAAAAACATTGTTATTTCCTGTTGAACTAAATCCTGCCTGGAAACCAACCGCAACATTTCCAGAACCATTTATGTTAGATGCTAATGTAAAACCACCGAGCGCGGTATTTTCATTACCTGTTGTATTTCCTGTTAAGGCAAAAGCACCCACGGCAACGTTATTTTCCCCAATAGTATTGCCTGGCAATGCAAATCCACCAACAGCTACGTTTTCAAAACCTGTTGTATTTGAAGATAATGCCTGACGTCCAACACCAACGTTTTCAGCACCGCCCATAGTAAAGTTACCAGCATTAATACCAACAAATGTATTATCTGTTCCAAAGTTATGTATAAATCTGTTGCCAGCCTTAAGAACATTACCCACAGTAGGACTTGTTGAATTGTTCATTAAAATATTACAACCAACAATAACATCACAAGCACTGATCGTTTGACCAGAAATGTCACCTACAGATAAATTATCAATAGAAGCATCTACTGCAGAGAAATTAATCACACAAAGTTCATCCATACAATTATTTACAACCAAATCATTCACTGATAATGAATCAATAGATGCATCAACTGCAGAAAGATCAATGACACATAAACTATCAACACAGCTGACTACAACAAGCTCACCTACAGATAAATTGTCAATCACTGCATTAACTGCTGATAAATTTTCAACACATAAATTTTCTACACAGTTATTCACAACCAAATCATTCACTGATAATGAATCAATAGATGCATCAACCGCAGAAAGATCAAGAACACACAAACTATCAAGACAGCTTGATATAACAATATCCCCTACAGATAAATTATCAATCACTGCATTAACTGCTGATAAATTTTCAACACATAAATTTTCTACACAGCTTAAAACTGTTAGATCCGTAACTGATAAATTAGTAACGCAAAGATTATCAACACAACTGAGAACTATTAAATCGGTAACCGATAATGTCTGAACACAGAAACCGTCAAGACAACTACCAGAAGGAATTATGATATCAATAACCGTTAATTCATTAACACAAAGATTATCTATACAGCTGAGTACTACTAAATCTGTTACAGTTAATGTACCTTCTATAGTAACGTCTTCTTCAAATTCAACTTCATCTTTAAACTTAACATCATCATAAAATGTAACATCATCTTTAAACTTTACCTTATTCAAAAATTCAACTTTTTCTCTTATTTTAATCAACTTACAACGTCTTACAGGGCAACAATGATCAGATGATGTTGTAAAGCATTGTCTTATAATTTTAGGATCATCAAGAACTGCTGCATCGCCTAATGTTGAAGGCAACTCTAAAGCATCAATAATTTTTTGTGAATCAACCGTAAGTTGTTCATTAACAACCTGATTAATTACCTGATCAAGAGATTCAGAAAGATTTTGAACATCTTCTGATCTCATTCTTGAACGATTTCCTTGTAGAACTGTTTCAGCGTACCCCAAAGCTTCGATAACAAAATCATATGATCCAATCGCAAAATCTTCTTCAAGATGTTTTCTAAGTTCATGAATTATAGATTCGCCATTCTCATCAAGCGCACTAATGGCTGATACTACTTCATATAAATCACTACTATCTTTTCCAAGATACACATATTTTATACCACTATTTTCCAACAATTCACGTAATTCATTATCTGAAATATACGCTTCATCTTTTCCAATAGCTTGCACTTGAAGTGAACAAAGCAAAAACCCAACGTATAAAAATACGTGGTAGACACGATTCAACCGACAATTTTTCATACAATCCCTTTTTTTTTTAAAAACACTTTTCTACACCAAGAAAGTCTCCTTTGACATAACAAACCTACAACATTAGTGTCAATAATTTGTACATTAACGTTTTACTTTAACATAAAAAAAATTCCGACTTTGCTGCGGAACTTTTTTTTATTACTAGACTGATTTTTTTTAAAATTTTTGTAAAAGATTATTTTGATTACTTGACCATAATCCGCACAAGGTAACAGCTAAAGCATCAGTTACATCTTCCTTTTTTGGCACTTCCATTCCTGGAAACAGTTGCAATATAACACGCGCAACTTGATCTTTTGTTGCTCCACCAAAACCAGTTACTGATTGTTTTACCTCAGTAGGTGCAAATTCACAAATAGTTGTTTTATGTTTATGCGCAAGAAGATATAATATGCCTCGTAAATAACCAAGTTTTAAAAAGTTTTGAGCGTTTTTGCCTAAAAAAGGTGTTTCGAGTGCGATTACCGTAACACCATGAGTAATGATTTTTTCTTCAAAAAAATTATGAAACTCTCCAACACGAATAACAAGACTATCGGATGATGACATGGTAAGACAACCATAATCAAGAAGAAGGGCTTGGCGCCCTTCTTTTTTTAAAATTCCAAATCCAGCAAACCGAAACCCTGGATCAATACCAAGAATTACCACTCTACTTTTTCCTTTTTTTACTTCTTTATTCACCTAAAGAATATATTATACAGAATCAACGTGTTCAATCAATGTCTTTACTGTTTCTGATAATGGATATTGATGAATATAAGCCAACTCTTCTGTTTCTCTACAACTATCCCCTAATGACAAAACAGTAATAACATTATCAGTATCGAGCGTTATTTCATCAGTTGTTTTGATAACAACATACCCAGTTTCCATACTTTTTGACAACGCTTTTCTAAAATCAGCTAATGTATGAACTGGCTCACCATTAACTTCATTAATAGTGTCTCCATAACGAATACTTTGCATATGAGAAATTTTTGAATCAGAAAAAACATTAGATACTACAAGACGTGAACCACTACCATAAAGATTAGTTAAATAACGTCGCAATCCGCCTCTTTCTTTGCATGCATTAATATAATTAACTGTTAGTGGCATGATAATCATACCTGCAAACATCTCATAATCAATTGATTCATACGCAGGATATTTGAACGCTATAGAATCATCTTTATTACATCCAACAGTTATAACCAATTCCAACGGTTGCCCATTACGATATATTTTTAATACAATCTCAGCGTTAATCGGCTGTTGACGAATATAAGAATCAAAACTGATCTTTTCATCATCACATAATGCCTTTATTTCACCATAATTATCAATTTCATATTCATTGATCGCATAGATGATATCATTCGCTTGTACACCCATAAGTGCGGCAGGACTTGATGGTGCTACATCACACACTAAACAACCACCTTCTACAGGACAATTAAAATAATTTCTAATTTCTTTGGTGGTAAAAGTCCAAATGATGCCATTATCTTTAATTTTTAACAATTGGTGCTCATGCAGAGCAGGTAATAATGTTTTAAATATATTGATTGGAGTAGCAAAGTTTGAATTTTGTGCGTTAAGCATAACCGAATTAGCTATACCGATAACTATGCCATCTTTATTGAAAATAGGACCACCAGAATTTCCTGGATTAATCGGAGCATCTAACTGAAACAAACTGTTTAAACGTGCACTGATTACACCAGCTGTTCCTTTAATCTGATCAGTTTCTATTGTTGTACCAGGATAACCCAAAGAAAGTATATTTTCTCCACGTTGCACAGTATCAGAATCACCCATCTGCACATAAGTGACTTTTTCAAATGTATCACAAATCAAAGCAAGCGCTTTTGCATCAAGCTTCAACAACGCCACATCATGTTGAGGACAAATTCCTACAACATGCGCTTTTAAACGTTGCTTGCCCAAAGCAGGAATAGTAACATACACAGAAAGAGCTTGATCTACAACATGCGAACAGGTTGCAATATAACCTTCTTCACTAATAAAAAAACCCGTACCTGTGCAGCTACTTGTACCACACACAACATACGGGTTAAACCAATTAGTAGATCTTGAAGTAGAAAAAATATGAACTATTGCATCCTTGGCAACAGCTTGCACGTCTCGCCACACCTGATCAGCGGCGGGAATTTCTTGCGCACATGCCATTGAATAGGTTACCACACTCAACAATAGAGCGTATCTTTTACTACACATCATTTTCCTAAATCCTTTTTTTACTTTTTTATTTTTTGATTACAACCTGATTTTTTTGAAACACAGAATGTTGCTTACCATATATCAGTGAAAAAAAACCTTGATACAACAAACCACACACAATTAACGCTGTAACTGTACTTAACACAAATTCATCTCTTTTAGCAAAAAATCTACTTTTCATTCATGGCCCCTTCCACAACATTGTTTTAGTTAACTTTTTATACTATCTAATCGAAATGAAATTTTTATTAATCAAAGTCGGCTGAATCCTCAAATTTAGTTAATTCTCTAATAAAGTTCATATACACCGTTCCTGTTGGACCATTACGTTGCTTACCAATAATAAGCTCTGATAATGCAGGATTTTCTGTTTCTGGGTTATACACAATGTCACGATATAAAAACATAATAAGATCAGCATCTTGCTCGATCGCTCCCGATTCACGTAAATCAGAAAGCATGGGGCGTTTATCCATACGACTATCAACCGCACGTGAAAGCTGTGATAACGCAATAATAGGAATATTAAGTTCTTTAGCTAAAGCTTTTAATGATCGTGAAATATCAGAAACTTCTTGGTGTCTATTTTCATGTTTTTTGTTTGAATGCAACAGCTGCAAGTAGTCTATGACTAAGAATTGTAAACCATGCTCAGCCTTTAATTTACGCGCTTTTGCCCGCAAATCCATAATGTTAAGCATTGCAGTATCATCAATAAAGACTTTCATTTCAGCAAGTTGTGCCGCAACGTTAGTTAAATCAATCCATTCGTCTGATGAAATAGTTGCGTTACGAATATTATGATGACCAATACCTGATTCTGATGAAAGTAAACGAAGTGTCAACTGCTCTGCTGACATTTCAAGAGAAAAAACACCAACAGCAAAACCATTGCGAGCTGCGGATAAAGCCATACCCAAAGAAAGTGCTGTTTTACCCATTGATGGACGTGCAGCAAGAACAATAAAATCGCTATTCTGAAAACCTGAAGTCATCTGATCAAGATTTTGAAATCCTGAAGGAACACCTGTTATACCCTTCATATGACTTTTGATATCAGAAAGGTGCTGGAATGTTTTCTTTAACCAGATATCAAGCTGAATAAAACTATTAGTAGATCTTTTATTGGCAATATTAAAAATAGTTTTTTCTGCATCATCAAGCACGGCATCTATTGAACTCTGATCTTGTGTATAACAGTTAGTAATGATTGTTGCGGCAGAACTAATAAGCTGCCGCAACACTGATTTTTCTTTGACAATAGTTGCATGTTGAACAATCAAACCAACCGATGGTATATCTTCTTGCAAACTAACCAGATAAATAATACCCCCGGCCGCATCCAACAAATCTTTTTTTGTCAGTTCATCTTGAAGTGTAACAATGTCAATACGTTTATGCTTCTGACCTAAATCAACAATTGCCTGATAAATAATTTTATGTGCTGGATTATAGAAATCATCAGCAATAATAATTTCTGAAACAGTTGTAACATATTCATCATTTAATAACAACGCACCCAAAACAGCTCGTTCCGCATCAACATGGGCAGGGAGTGTTTTTCCTAAAATCCCTTCAACGTTCTGCTTTTTTGCAACAACATTATTATTATAATGATTATTTTTAGTCATATATAATTATTCAGCTACAACGGTTACTGTGATTATTGATCTTAATTTTGTCGTTAATTTAATGCCAACCTTAAAAGTACCTTTTGATTTGATAGATTTATCAAACTCTACTTGGCTTTTATTAATACTAATTCCTTGTGCAGCAAGTGCGTCCACTATTTCTGATGCATTAATTGAACCATACAGTTGGCCATCATCATGCATTTTACGTTTTAGGGTGATAGATACAGTATTAAGGTTTTCTGCAAACATAGAGGTCTGAGTAGCGATTACCTCTTTGCGATTTTCTATTGTACGAATTTTAGTGACGTATTGATCTTTATTTTGAAGAGTAATTTCGACAGCAAGACCTTTAGGAAAAAGAAAATTGCGGGCATAACCATCCCCAACTTTAACAATCTCTCCTGCCATTCCCACTTTTGCAACATCTTTGCGTAAGAATACTTCCATGTTTTTTACTCCTTTTGATGATTAATTCAATTTTTTGCATTAATATCGATACTTTCAGTATATCTTAAAAAAAAGGCATTGAAAATAAGGGATTTCAGCCTTTTTTCTCATATACTTCCCGTTCTCTAGCTAGCAACTTCAAGTAAAAGCTCGCATGCAGCATTGAATGAACAATAACCACCAATGCAGTCATGATAATAAGAACCATCAAAATAACAGAACCCTTGCCACCCCTGATTATCATACATTTTCCCCTTTTTTGACAGCCACATAGCATATAACAGGCTTATTCTGAGTAGCCTTTGATTCCATTACAAGCTCTATTCCCACAATACGATCTTGGTGTTTTTCAGAGGTAAATGTCGCCTTGGCAACGCCAGAGGCAACAATACTTGTTGTTTTGTTTTTCCACCCTACACCATATAGACCAGTCGTTCTTTTTACGTAAAAGTCAGAAAAAGACCATCCAATATCCCTGTTTTCACTTTGCCAAATAAGTTCATGCGGCGTAACAAGCTTCCACTGATCTACCCCTGCGTGAATATCACGCACAAAAATATCTGAAGCAATATGCAACGCCATAATTGATTGTGACTTGCGCACAGATGTCAGTGAAGGAATAACCAAAGATGCAATAATATGACATAAAAAAAATGTCATGCCTGTAAAAATCATCAAATATAATAAAAAAGATAACAGCGAAAAACCCTTTTTCTTATGCATGCACCATACCATATGTTTTTACAAAATCTCTTTCTCTTTGATTGCGTACCATTGAAACTTCTTCAGCACACTTAAGGGCTTTCTGTTGCGTCACCTTAACTTCAATTATATAATGAGTGATGATCAAAATAAAAAATGTTGATATCGATAAACCAATCATGAGTTCAATAAGGAAGAATCCATTTTTATTATATTTCACCACAATATATTCCTGCGAAGAAATGATAGTTTTGAGTCGAAAAGTTATGTAAACTATACCGACAAAATAAAAATCGATGCAATAGATCACTGCCATTTAACACAATAAGAATGAAAAGGTATTCATTATGACGTATCGTGTACTATGTTTTAATATATTGATGAGCGTACTTTGTTGTTGTTATTCACCAATAATAATTCCTGCACAAAAAATGATGAATCCTCAACAAATGCAAGATTTTGAAAGAGAACTTGAAGAAGCAAATCGCGCTATAGAAGAGTATGTTTCAAGTCTTTCACCAGCAGAACAAGCAGAATTTAATCGTCAGGTTGAAGAAATGTCTCGCATGTTTGAAAACATGAATGAAGATGAATTTGAAAAATTCCTTGGTGAAATGTTTTCAGACGAACCAATGACCGAACCAAATCCTTTCACTGAAATACAACCAGTTGTTCAAGACGTTCCTCAAGTAGCATCTTTAAACGCAGAAGATAAGAAAAAAGCAGAGACAGCTCTTAAAGTACTTGATGACATCATCAAACAATCAAACTTATTTATGGTTCTGGTCAACAGTTCTCCTGAACTACCTAATCGCATAACTCGTTGGGGGGCTCAAGAAGAGATCAGTAACTGGCAAGCTGGAACAAAATGGGATGATTTTAAGGCAACACTAGAAACCTTAATACAAAAACTATATAAAGCCCAAGAACAAGATTTAAGTAAAAAATATAAATATCTTTTAGAACTCATTGCAGATGAATCACTTTATAACAATCTTATTCAATTGCAAACATCTCTTAACACAGTTGTTCCAACAATTAATCTTCCTGAGTTTGGTATTCAAAAATTGAGTACGCAATCAAAAAATGCAATTAAAGATATCTTACAAAAATATACCGAAAGCTTTTATTTACTTAATATTCCACAAGGCCTTGATGCTCTCTTTGAAAAGTATGCTCCAGAGCAAGAAAAATTACGCTCGGCAGAAGAAGCTGCTACAAAAAGAGCACAGGAATCCGCGCGAGCAATCAGAACTCCTGCTTCACCAGAAACTGCTGGAGTAGGCGATGATATGTATGGATATGGTTACGGCTATGATAGTTATAACCCTTACGGTGACTATAGCTATAACCCTTATGATAGTTATAATCCTTATGGCGATTATGGTTACTCTGATTATGGTTATGACTCTGACGCTGGAAGCAGTTCAGGATCAGGCAAAGGCAGATCAGGTGGTAATGGTGGTGGCGGTGGTCGCTCTGGGGGAAGTCGAGGCGATAAAGAAGAACCAGGAAAAGAAACTGACAAAGATAAAAGAAGACCACAAATTACTCCTCAGCATGAAATTGAACGAGCTATTGCTGATATCAAAACCAGCCTTGATGATATTACAGCTGCTATGACTGATGAAGAAGGCAATCCAACTAAACTTGCAAAACTAGCTGATACAATTAATAAAGATGAAGATATTGACGTTATTCTAGCTGGTTCTACATTGCCAACAATCGTAGATAGAAAACTGGATACAATGATCGAAGCCGTTAAAACAATTAATAAAAAAACAATTACTCAAACTGATGTATCTCACTATCAACGTGAAGTACAAAAAGCGTTTGATAAAAATAAAAAAGAACTTGAAGATTTGAGCAAAGTAATTGATACATTTGGCAAAAAAGAAGATATAGAGAAAGAAGTTGCAGAAGCTAAAAAGCAAGGCCTTACTGATAATGCCGATAAAATTAGCAAAAAAACAAAAATAGAAGATCTTTCAGAAGAAAAACAGTGGGCATATTTTGGTGGTGAAGCAACGTTGCTTGGCGACGATGAAAATAAGCTTGAAGAAAAAATCAGCTCACGAGTTAACCTATTTGATATCAAGAAAAAAATTGACACATTGCTTGCAGACATGAAAAAATTCATGGCAAAAAAAAGCGAAGTGCCTGTAGCGCCAAAGAAAAAAGAAGAAGCGCCAATTCAAGAAGAAATTGATATTGAAGAACTTGAATAATACAAAGTAAGTAAATAACAAAAAGGGCCTGCAAATTGCAGGCCCTTTTTGTTATCCGTAAATTATTTTATGACATCGATTACATAAATCATCAGGATCACTTGTTACATCCCACTGCCAACAGCGAGGACATTTAACACCTTGCGCATGTTCAACACGTGCAAACAGACCCCTTAATTCTGTCTCTTCTAGATTTGTTGCATCACGCTGAATGGTACATTGCGACACAATTAAAAACTCTTTCAAGAAACTTTCAGCACTTTCATGTTTTACATTCATTGCCGCAAAGAAATTGTTTATTTTATCAGCAAAATCAGCGTCAGGATTTATATACAATGTAATCTGAGCTTCTAATGAATGTTTTACAACTTGTTTTTCCCGTTGCACTTCAATCGCTTTTAGCAATGCTGAGCGCATATCTTTTAATATTTCCCATGCATTATCTTCTAACGTGTTTTGCACAGTTGGAAACTTCTGCAAATGAATAGAATCAGTTTTGCCTTTTTGATACTCATCAGAAAGTTGTTCTGCCGTGAATGATAAAATTGGTGCCATCAATCTCGTGAGCGTATCAAGAATATATGCACAAACAGTTTGCGCAGAACGGCGTTCAAAACCGTCTTTCTTTTCAACATACAACCTATCTTTGATGATATCTAAATAAAACGCACTCAGATTAACCGCACAGTAACTTCCAAGCAAATGAGATACACGTGTAAAATTATAATCATTGTATGCACGCATAACTTCGTCATTGATCTCAAAAAGTTCTTGCATTGCATATTGATCAATTGATTTCATTTTTTCTACTGCAATTGCATCTTTGGTGATATCAAAATCATTAATATTTGATATCAAAAAGCGACACGTATTTCTAATTTTACGAAACACTTCTTGTACATTTTTAAGTAATATTTCTGAAACAACTGCATCACCAGAATTATCAATACTTGCTGCCCACAAACGTAAGCCATCGGTGCCAAGACGTTCAATCATCTCTTGTGGTGAAACAACATTACCCAAAGATTTTGACATCTTTCTGCCTTGTTGATCAACCGTAAATCCGTGCGTTACAATTGTTTTCATGCATGGATTTTCTTCAGTAATCATGCTTGTAAGCAATGAACTTTGGAACCACCCACGATGTTGATCTTTACCTTCAAGATACATATCCGCTGGATATTGCAGCGCAGGATTTTGTTGTAAAACCGCATAATGACTAATACCTGAATCAAACCATACATCAAGAATATCTGTCTCTTTTTGCAATCCACCAGTTATGCATTGCGGACATGCTGTAGGTACATTAAGTTCATCTAAACTTACCTTATCCCAATATTCAATGCCATGCTGTGTAACGTTTGATGCAATATCATTAATAAACTCTTTATTAATGTATGTGTAATCACATGCATTACAAATTAATGCAGTAATCGGCACGCCCCACGCACGTTGCCGTGAAAGACACCATTCTAAACGACCTTCAATTGTTGCTGCAAATCGGTTATGCGATGCTTCGGGAAGCATTGTAATTTGTGAAATAGCTTCCATTGCTTTTTCTTTAAGATCATTTTTTTCTAAATTACAAAACCACTGTTTTGTCGCACGGAAAATTAATCCACCACGACAACGCCAGCAGTGTGGATATGAGTGTTTGATGCTTGCTTTTAATAGGAGATTGTTACAATCCATCAACTTTTGAATAACCCAACCTTGCGCATGCGCAACAGACATTCCAACTAATTCAGCAATCGCAATATCTTGGGTATAATGACCATCAGAGCTGATTGGTGAGTAAATCTCTAAACCATTTTTAACACCCACTTCATAATCGATAGGCCCAACTCCTGGAGCAGAATGCACGCATGCTGTACCATCATCAGTCAACACAGAATCATCAACTAAAACAGGAGTATAGAAATCAGAAATAATTGGATGTGCAACATAAGCATTTAAACGAATCAATTCTTCCGAATTAAATTCGATAAGAATATTAGCAGGAATATTCAAAAGCTGCGCAATAGCACTTACTCGTGATTTACCAACAACAATGTAACCGTTTTCTGTTTCAAGAATAGCATAGGTTTCGTTCGGCTTAAGTAATACTGCACGGTTTAATGGTAATGTCCAGGGTGTCGTTGTCCATACTAATAAACTAATTGGTTTATTGTTTAAAGCAGGAAATAACTGCTGACGAACTTTATCTTCAAGCGTAAATAGTACATAGAGAGAAGGATCTTTACGATCTTGATATTCAATTTCTGCTGATGCAAGCACTGTTTGACATGTAGGACACCAAGGCACGGTTTTATTTTTGCGTTCAATGTATCCGCGTTCTACTAACACCCCAAAAGCATTCAACGTGCTCGCTTCATATCCAAAATCCATGGTGCGGTAAGGATTTTCCCAATCCATTAATACACCAAGCTGCTTGAACTCATTGCGTTGCACATCGATCCATTTTTGTGCGTATTCACGGCATGCCTTCTTAAGAGCATCACCAGAAAGTTCAGCATTCTCTTTTTTGACTGCAAATTCAATAGGCAATCCATGACAATCCCACCCTGGTGTTACCGGAACGTTCTTGCCCATCATGCGCTGCGATTTACACACAATATCTTTTAAAATTTTATTATAAGCATGTCCAATATGAATGTGTCCATTTGCATAAGGAGGACCATCATGAAGCACAAACTTTTCTGATCCTTTATGTGCCGTAAAAGAACGTGTATAAAGGTTTTCATGCTCCCAGCGCTTGAGCATAAGCGCATCATCTTCTTTATGATTTGGACGAATAGGAAAATCTGTATGAGGCAGATTGAGTGTATCTTTAAAACTTTTTTTCTGATTATTTTGTTCAGACATAGATATATTCCCGCAAATCTTAATCCCCCGCGCTCGTCCTGAGCTTGTCGAAGGATATCCTCGAGCGCTCAAAGATACCCTTCAACGAGTTCAGGGCGAGCGCAGAAGAAAAACTTTTAAACTTTAAATGCGATAGGTTCTTATTGATACATTATATATTTTTTTTAAAAAAAGCCTAAAGCCAATAAAAAAGGGGCTCTTACAAGCCCCTTTTCCTGTTAATCTATAAAAAAGCATACCTGTTAATTAATAGGTGTACCTTTACCATATTTATCATAGATAGATTGTTTAAGTGCGGCACGCTTTTGTTCAATTGATTCCATAGCTGTTTTTTCCAACTCCATTCTATTTCTTGTAGCTATAGCTTGTGCTTCTCTAAAGATAGCATCTCGCTCTGCCTGAGTAAGCCCTGGGGTTGTATTTACAACTTCTTTAGCTTTTTCTTTTATTACTAACTCTTCTTGATCAGCTTCTTTTTTTGTTTCACCTAAAAGCAAGTTTTTTGCTTTTTCAAACATGGGCCCACCATCAACACCTGTGTAATCTTTTATGGTGCTAAATATTTTATCAGAATTATTCGATATCAACTGAACGCCTTTTTTAAGTAAATCCATACCATTCTTTTGAAGGAATGACATTGCTGTATCAAGAAGACCACATTGCGTAGTTGTTGGTACAACTGCAGCACCACATAATAAACTCAGCGCCAATAATAACTTTTTCATACTAAATCCCCTTTTTTAGGTATAAAAAACTGCTTTTCTAATTTCATATTAGTAAATCTTTGTGTCTAAAATCAATATTACACCTAAAAAACCATAAATTGATCGATCCAAAGAAGTTATTGAATGTAAAAAAAAGAAAATTTTTCAATCGAAAAAATGTTTCTAGATAGGCTTTTCTACGCAATGTAGGCTATTTTTATATAACATATTGCATTTTTGCTTTTATTTCTAATATGATTATAAGTGATGCCGCTATAAAAATAAAAGAATTGCTTAATAAAAAAGGACTCTTAATGAAAAAACTATATGTATCAATGATCGCATTCCTTACCTTTAATGCAACCATTTTAAGCATGGAACTTACTACTCAAAAAACCACAGATGCTGTTCCACAATCAAAAGCTATGTTTTATTTATTAAAGAGTGGAGCTCTCATTACACTGAATTCTAATGCTGTTGGCCTGTGTGATGCTTTGTCAGATATATCAACTTATTCGCAAGAAGATTATGATCTTATATTCCTCGGTGATAAAGTTGGCCAAATTCCTTTTAACCTTAATTTGTCTGATCACGAAACAATCGCACTATTTACAACGCTCAATGCAATACCTGATGCAAGAAAAGTAGAAATCGACGGTAAAACCGTCTATCTCAATGAAGACGTTTATACTATCATACGCAATATAACAATTCAACATAAGCTCTCAATTCAATCCTTAATAAATATTACTAATACATGTGATTTTTTAATATGTTCTACTGCCCTTAATGCCTATACAAGAGTATTAGCAGACAACTCAAAAAATTTAAAGAGCCAAGGAATTAATATTCTTAAGCAATTTTCCAATAATGCAGGAGGAGTACCATTTCTTAAAAAACATCTCAAAAGAATGGCTCTTGGGAGTAAACTCAATACGTATATTCAGGAATTTAGTATATTTGATTATATTATTCTCAATGGATTGCCAACAATCACACCACTCTGTAATATTTTTGCACATGCTAATTTAACAAGCATAGATGGTTTAGAATCATTAACGAAATTATTTAATCATCAATTTTCAAATGTAACACTGTTAGATCTTGCTTCTAATTATCTTGAATTAGCTGATCCCCGTAAACTTACCACTTTTTTTAATAATCTTACACAGCTCAAAGTATTAGCTTTATCTAATAATCACTTTACTCAATTACCAAACAATATATTTAACAACCTTACACAGTTAGAACAACTAATTTTATTTGACAATCAACTAACGCAATTGCCAGAAAATATATTTAATAATCTCACAAAGTTAACTTTATTAGGTTTAGATAATAATAAGCTTATTCAATTACCAGCAAACATATTTAATAATCTTATAAACTTACAACAATTATCTTTATCTAAAAATCAATTACAATACATTAATCCAAATGCACTCAAATCAATGTCTCATCTAGAAAGCCTTAGTTTAACAGGCAATTTTATTTCGAAAAAAAATAAACAAGACTTAATATCCGTAGCAAAAACTATAAATCAGATGAGAGCTTCTCAAGGCCAACGAAAACTAAGTATAAAATTTTAACAAAGGTTACATGTTTTCTTAATGGGTTTTAAAAACATAATTAATCTTGTTTTTTATTATTTTTGTTTAACGTAAAACAAAGTTATTATGCGACAAATAAGTGCAGATAAGTAATAGCGTATTATAAAAAATAAAGGATGATAAATATGAAAAAACAAATTACATCACTATCGCTATCAAAATATATGTTACATTTTTTTGTTGTTATAACGTGCTTATTGCATAGCACTTATACACAGAACGAAATTAAACAAATAACTTTTAATTCTTCTTTGCTTGCGCCAGATGGTACTTTTACAGAACAATCATTACCTCAATTTTTAGCACAAGCTTATAATGAAAAAAAATTAGCTGATGACAGTTTTAACAAAGATACCTGTTTGAAAGCAAAAAAAATGGATGTAAAAGGAAGTTTTAATACCTTACAACTCTTTTCAATAACATCAACCTGTCTTCCTGGTAAAGCCTCTATGTATATTATAAAAGAAGCAAAAAATGGATTTATGGAAGCCGAAAGTCTTATGGCTGTAGCAAAATACCCTGGAATGAAAGATCTACTCGCTCCAGGAACGCCGCCAAAAGGATTACCAAGCATTGCTCTACCCATTGCATACTTCTCTTATACTGGACCAAATAGTTATGGTCTCCATTACATCGCAGCAATGCCTGCAGCAAAAGGGAAAGTACTTTGCCAAATAGTTACAGAATACCGCAATAATCAGTCACCACAAAATGCTGAACGTATTAAAAGAGCATACAAAATACTTGGTACTGAATTGGCCAGCTTCCACAAGCGTTTTAGCAAACCCGTACAAGGTTCAAAAATTGGTAAAACTATTCCTCATGGCGATATGCATTGTTTTAATCTTTTTTATGATGAAATTAGTGGACACTTTACCTTTATAGATAATGAAAC
Organism: uncultured Pseudomonadota bacterium; assembly: GCA_964636815.1. Lineage (GTDB taxonomy): Bacteria > Babelota > Babeliae > Babelales > Vermiphilaceae > SOIL31. Next base: position 227,828 of record CAZWTF010000001.1, on the reverse strand, counting down.
AATGGCAGCATCTTTAAACAATTTACAAGCACCAGATGACGACATACTCAAACTATTCTTAGGGCTCTTCTCCACAAGTGAACCAGACGCGCGCAAAGATATCATAAAAGGTATCAATACAACGGCGTGGCATAACCTTGCCTTTAAAAAATTTGTAGAGGGTTATTTGGATGCTTATAAACCAACTGAGCAAAAACAAGTACTACAAGACCTTAAAAACATGTTTAACAGCAAAAAGACATTCCCATGGTTGCACATATCTGCTACTGAACTACAAAAACTACGAACAAATGATATCAACCCTGTTTTTGATGCAATTGAAAAACAACGATTCTCCAAAAAGTAACGCATTATTTTAAAAAAATAGCTCCATAAAAAAAGCCTTATTCATAAGGCTTTTTTTATTACTTCTATGTCAACAAACTTAAATTTTTTAACATGGATACCAAAAAACCCATTATTTTATCTGTTTTTGTTCAAAAAAACATACAAATATGGGTTAATTGAGGCGAACGTTTTTCGACATGATCAATATAAAAATAGATTGTGTGTTTTTTTTCAACACGAGCCATTTTTAATTGCAAAGCGCTTAAAAACAATCAAAGTATTTCTATTGATCGTTTTTAAGCGCTATAAACACAATTTTTTATACGCGGTGAAATTTGAGCTAGTTTTACCCTCGCAACCCTCGTGTTTGCACATATCGTCTATACGATTTTTGAACATTTTCTACTTCAGTCGATTTATCTCTGAGCTGTTTCATAGATATGTTTCCTTGCCCAACAAATGTATTTCGATAATTCTGATAATTACGCATATAACTTTTATAATGTTCATCAACCACATCGGCCGGTACATCTGCAGGTAAATTAAAAACAATTTGTAGCATTCTCGGCAATCCAAATTGATCGCTTACTTGGTGACTCGCAAGATATTGCTGACGCTGCTTTTCTAACGACATAATAGCTGCGTTAATCACCATATTCTTACGTCTCAAAAAAGATTTATGAGTGGATTTATTTTTATCCTCAAGCTCCATTGCCTGTAATTGCTTAAAAGACATCCCCAAAAGATATCGAATTTCTTTTTCATATTGTTCTACCTGAGAAAACATTAGCATCAACTGATTATACGCTTTGGTGGCAACATTCAATAATCCATCATTATTTAATAATTTTTTCTTCATCAACTCATAATGATATCTCACATCTAACAATGTATTACTATTATCAAGACCTAATACATGTAAACATTTTTCAACCAAAATTGGCTGAGTAACTATTTGATACATAACACCAGTGTCTTGTATTAAATCTTTTGCATCATTTTGAATATCAGAAATAGATAATCTTAATAATAGATGTTGCTCCATAAACGGTTCCATAGCATGAAGTGAGGCACAACTCACAACTAAAGCCATACTTGTTAAAAAGAAAACTTTCAATAGTTTCATGAAATCCCTTTTTCTTATTTTTGATCTCTTTGTTGAACATATTGCTTATACGCTTTATCCACTTCTTCCAACTCAGCCAAACTATGTTTTAAATCTTGAATAGATATTTCTCCGATTGCTGCGTTAGCAACTAAACGATTTGTATAATTTTTGTAAGCTCGTACATATTTTTTATAACCTTCATCCACCATATACGGTGACGCATTCGCAGGTAACTTAAACGCAGTTTGCAAGATTAACGGTAACTCCAACTGATGACTCACTTGATGCTTTACAACATATTGCGGGTATTGTTTTTTTAACGATGCAATTGCACTATCAATTAATTTATTTTTACGCTTAAAAAAATCTTCATATTTAAATTCATAATCATCTCCAATCTCCATTAATTCCAAATCTTTAAAAGACATACTTAAAAGATGCTGAATATCTTTTTGATATTTTTCTACCTCAGAAATCATCGGAATCAGCTGATTATATGCCGTAGTAACAACATTTACTAATCCTTGCTGATTTGATAATTTTTTCTTCATCAACTCATAATGATATCTAATATCCAATATAGAGTCGTGATCACTCAGACCTAATATATTTAAAAATATTGCCACCATCTTTGATTTAGTGACTATGTTATATGTAACCCCAGTCTTTTCAGTTAATTCTTCTGCTTCATATTTAACTTCAAAAATATACGTTTTTAATCCTGCCGATGGTTGTTCCATGGCATGAAGTGGCGCAAAACTAGACACTACAACGATACTTGCTAAAAAGAACCCCCTAAAAATTTTCATAAAAATCCTTCTTTTTAATCATTATTTCACAATTCAAACAATATATCATTTTCAATTGTAAAATAATCAAAACCAAAAAAGCAATAAAAAAGACCTTTCTTATGCTTACACACAAGAAAAGGCCTTCTGATTGATCTATTACAGATTTTTTAGTTGATTGGGGGACGTTTGCCGCCAAAAACTCGCGCAATTAATGATAAAACAAACAAAATGAGGAAAATAAAGAATAAAACTCGTGCTATTTCAATAGAAACAATTTCTACCCCAGAAAAACCAAGACCACCAGCTAGAATAGCCAAAACCAGAAATACAATTACCATATCTAACATAGTAAACTCCTTTATGAAAATAACAATAATTTATCTTTCTTGTACAATAGCAAAAACAAAAATAATTTGTATAGAATTACTTTACATAAAAACAATCTGATATTTGACAATAAAAATAAATTCATATAACTTCTTTAAGCTATTAAATAATAGTTAAATAATAAAAAATTATACAATAAACATAAAAATTAGGTTAAATAATGACATTGCAACATAACATTATTGTTTTAACTCTATTATCACAATCTTTCTTATCTGTAAGTATGGAAAGCCCGGCTCTTACACTTGCAATACAAGAGATGAGAGCTTACGGCACCAATATTCAAAACAAAAACATAACATTTGCTCAAGAAACAAATTCCTCTTTTGAACGTTTAAAGCCTGCAAAAAAACAAAATATATGGAATCAAAAGGCTATTACAATTGACCAACCTAAACGATTCAAAGAATCGATTCAACGAGAAGAAATTATAGATATAAATTTTTTTCAAGAAGATACACAAACAGCAACGGCTATAAAACCATTCGATCCCACAAGTCATTTTAGCACCCCTGAAACACTGGCACTTTTTTATCTCTTTAGTGCCCATGTTGCTGACAATAGAGAAGATTATATAGCATATGGCCTTAAGTATATTGAGCTTCAGGAAAACATGCTCGAGCAAAAAACTCAAATTCGTAGAGACACGCCTCTCAAAGAACTGGAAGCATTGAAAAAGAAACAAAAGAGAAAAAGCATAAATGCATTCAAGCAAAGCAGTGATGAAATGGAACAAAGCAGTGATGAAATGGAAATGCAGCTTGACCCTGCAACAAGATGCCTTAATGAACTACAAGACAAAGTACACAATAAACATAAATCTGAATCTAACAAAAATTATTGTGATTGGTTAAAAAAAGAGCAAAAAAAGCTACATGACTTATTCGATAATACAACACCATCCTGCTACAATCGTGATGTTTACTGTCCTCCTTATCTTAATGATATTGAAGAAAAATCTTTTTACCTACTCACAGCTCTCAGCTCTGACAATGAATACGAATATATGTTATATGGTCGTGCATATGTTGATCATGGTAAAAAGTTATTAAAAAAACAAAAAGAGAGCACGATCAAGGAATTACACAAAAAAATACAAAACCGTGAACAATTACAACAAAACACGCAAAAACATAAAAGTGAACAATCAACTAAATCAAATTCTAACCAAAAACCAACTACCGCACAATTAAGCGATGAACCTGAAAACCCTCATCCTTGTGCTATAGCTGTAGTTACAGCTGGAATATCTTGGGGGATAGTCTCTCTTGTACAGATTATATCTGGAAAATAAAACACTAAAAAAAGGGTCCTGTTTTCTGGACCCTTTTTTATACATCCAATAAATTACTCATCTTACGTTCAGGTGATGCTTCCAATCGCTTAAGTCGCTCAATATCACCCAGATACAGTTGTGTTGTTGTTGGTGCGGTGTGCCGCATAGCAAGTTGCACTTCATATAATGATGCCCCTGCCTGCATAGAAAGTACTCCAAATGTATGACGTAAACTGTGCGCGGTAATACGCTTACTATCAAGACCTGAAGCACGTAAGCGACGCTTAATAATGCGCGATAAAGAAAAAATTGTTAACTTTTTTCCGTAATTGCGATCGCTTAATGAAACAAAAATCGGATCTTTTTCACTTTTAATAACACGTGCTTGCAAATAATCATGCAATGAAGTTAAGGTCTGCGGGGTTAATAACACAAATTCATCTTTACTTGACCGCCCTTTACCATGAATCCACAACAACATTTCTCCACGTTGTTCATACATATCTTCCAATGTTGCAGATGCAATTTCTTTAAGTCGCAATCCTGTGCGCACCAAAATATTAATCAACGCAAAATCGCGTTTGCCCTGCAATGTTGCACAATCAATTGAAGCAAACAATTTTTTAAGTGCATCAATTGATAATGATTCTTTTTGGTGACTTTTTACGTAGCGTTTAATTCCTTTAACACCACGAGAAACATTTGGATACAATTCTGATTCTTCTGTCCACAAAAAAAATCGACGTATCACAACAATATACATCGCTTTTGTATACGAACTTAACCCTTTTGTATCAAGCCAAAACTTATATGATAAAATTGTTTCTCGCTTTGGTTCCGCTATTTTTTTTTCTGTACACCAACGCACAAATTGCACCATTGCATTAAGATACGTAACACGAGAATTAAGTGAAATATCTTGAGAAGCTATAAACGGATGAATAAATTCATCCATATTAAATTGATGAGTTTTATTGTTCATAAAATATAATGTTCCTACCAACCTTTTTTTTATTTATACTATCGCTAGTACGATGTAGAATACTCAAAAACAACCTAATTGTACAAGTACATACAATATGGATAAATCAATAGAAATGAAAAAAAAGATATTACATAAACCATTATTTTTATTATTATGTGTTGCATTACTACAACATAATTGTATAAACACAATGCAAATCTTAGAACATGAACGAACACACTCTGAAAAAAAGCCTTATCAATGCACCACATGCAAAAAAAGTTTTGCGCAAAGCAGGTATCTCCGCAGGCATAAACTGACACACTCTGAAGAAAGGCCATATACTTGTACTCTATGCAATAAAAAATTTATTCAAAAATGTCATCTCACAGAACATCTACTGAGACATTCTGTACAAAAACCATATCACTGCTCTACATGTAACAAAGGATTTATCCGAAAAAATTATCTTATAAAGCATAAGGAAACACAAAAACACTCTAAAAAAAAAGCACTCCTGCGCACCATATCTAACAAAAATTTTGACCAAAAAAGCACTCTCACAAAACATAAACAAACAGATGTAACTGAAGAAATGCAAATTATACCAACCTTCATATATCAACCAATGGAATCTTTATTTGAAAACAACGATATACATATCTCATAAATAATAATATGGATCAATCAATAAAAATGAAAAACAACATATTAACTAAGTCATTATTTTTATTACTATTTGCTGCATTGGTACAACATAATTGTATAAGCACAATGGAAATCTTAGAACATGAACAAACAGATACTGATCAAAAATTATATCACTGTACTGTATGCTACAAAGACTTTACCAAAAAAGCATATCTAAGCAGACATAAGCAAATACATTCTACATATAAACAATATGACTGTAACATGTGCGATAAAAGTTTTAATTACCTAAGTAATCTTAGAGTACATGAACGAACACACTCTGAAGAAAAGCCATATGAATGCACCACATGCAAAAAAAGTTTTGCCCAACAAAGATACCTCAGCAGACATGAACAAATACATACTGGAGAACAGCCATATAGCTGCACCTCATGCAATCAAAGATTTAGTTACAAAGCTAATCTCAAAAAACATGAACAAAGAAAACACTCTGAAGAAAAATCATATAAATGTACTATATGCGATAAAAGCTTTTCAAACTCAAACAATCTCAGCATGCATAAGAAAACACACTCTAAAGAAAAGCCGTACAAGTGTACAACGTGCAATATAGGCTTTGCACAAAAAAGGTATCTCGACGCACATAAGTGGACACACTCTGAACAAAAACCACATCACTGCGCCATATGCAAACAAGGCTTTATGAGAAAAGGTGCGCTCATAAAACATGCACAATTACATTCTATCTATACAAATAACCTCGTTATATCTACCTCCATATATCTACCAATAGCACCCTTATTTGAGGACAATGATATACATACATCATAAATAACAATACGGATCAATCAATAAAAATGAAAAATAATATGTTATCTAAATCATTATTTTTATTATTATTTGCTGTATCGCTACAACATAATTATCTGAACACAATGCAAATCATAAAACATAAACAAACACATCCTGGTAACAAACGATATAACTGTACGACATGCACGAAAAGCTTTTCTAAAAAAAGTAATCTTACCGCACATGAACGAACGCATTCTGGAGAAAAACCGTACCCTTGTACCAAATGTGATAAACGTTTTACTTATCAAGGCAATCTTATTGCACATATGCTAATACACTCTGGAGTGAAGCCATATAGCTGTGTCACCTGCAATAAAAGCTTTTACAGAAAAGGCAATCTTGCCGCACATGAACAAAGACATTTGAGAAAAAAGCCATACGCCTGCACTAAATGCGGGGAAAGGTTTCATTTCAAAAGCAATCTCACAGCACACGCGTATACACATTCTACAACAAAGCCATATGCCTGCTCTGAATGCCCCAAACGCTACGCCCACAGAAGCAGTCTCTTCTCACATACATGGACACACTATGCTGACAAAAGAAACCCTGTTCCAGCTACTTCTATATATCAACCAATAAATCCTTTATTTGAAAACGAATTATATGAATATGAGGTATCGTGATTATTACTAAAAATAAACATATTGGTATATGGGGTTTTGGGGTTGTCGGCAAATCGGCAATTGATTATTTACATGCTCAAGGTTACCAACTGAGCATCATGGATAAGCGTACGCCAACAGAAATAGAATTACGTTATTTACAAGAAAAAAATATCACGTGGTATAGCGAGCAGGTGCAAAAAACATTTTTTAATTCTTGTGACATCATTATTCCTTCCCCAGGGATTAACATATCTCAAATGTGTTACGCGACACATAAGGATAAATGGTTTCATGAACTGGATTTTTTTTACACTGCATTTAAAAAACCAATTATTGCCATCACTGGAAGCATTGGTAAAACATCAACAACACATATTCTTGGCCAAATATGTAAAGAACTATCCATTCCTGTTGCTATCGGAGGTAATATTGGCATTCCCACCTTTGACCTGATCAATCAACAAAACAGTGTCGATTACGCTATTATAGAAGTTTCAAGTTTTCAACTTAATTACTGCAAACAGTTCGCACCACACCTTGCTCTCTGGACCAATTTCCATCCCAATCATCTTGATCATCATGCGGATGAAAATGAATATTTTTTAGCCAAAGAAAATATAGTTGCACATCAAACAAAACATCAACTATCATTGGTGCATTTTGCACTACGCAATAAAATGCATGCCCCAGTTGATGGTCGCAAACGCTCTTATTTTATTAAAGATTGTCCTAATATGCATGAACTCAGTTCATGCAGTGATAATGAACAAATTTATTATCTTACAAATAATACCGTCATGCGTTATGCCCAAGGCATATATGAACCAATTATGGAATTAACACCTGCACTCATTGACCTTACATTTATTGATAATATTTTACTGCTCACGGCCGCTTGCGATTTACTCAACTTACATACCACAGCATTACAAACAATCGCTCATACAGTACAATTACCTGAACACCGCATTGAAAAAATTGGTGCCATTAACAATATAGATTTTTATAATGATTCAAAAGCAACCACCACCGCATCAACACTTGCTGCTGTTGCAAAACTACGCAACCGCCCTCTTCATCTTTTTCTTGGTGGACTCAGTAAAGGCGTTGATCGTGCACCATTTATTAAACAACTGCAACGTCAGGTAAAACATATCTACTGTTTTGGCAAAGAAGCAGAAGCGCTATATAACATGTGTATTGTCAACAATATCCCCGCAACTTCTTTTGCTACACTCAACGATGCCGTTAATGCTTGCACACTTCTGACAACATCCGGAGATTGTGTATTGCTATCTCCTGCGGGAAGCAGTTATGATCTCTATGAAAACTATGAACAACGAGGAAGACATTTTAAAGAATTAGTAATGAACTTCATTAAAAATGGGGCCCACAATTCTACCCCATCTTCAATACTCTTCGATGGGGACCCCGATTGAAGTGGAACGAAAATTGGGGGAAAAATTGGGTTAAAATTATGATTTCAAAAAAATTACCTCTATACGGAGATCTGCAAGTATTTCTCACGATAATTGCAACACTCATTCTCATCGGATGCCTCTTTGTATATTCATCAAGTTCCGTGTACGCATTAGAAACATTTGGCACATCTCTTTTTTTTGTAAAACGACAATTTGCAGGTCTATTGTTAGGACTCATTGCACTCTGCATTGGTAGAACTATTCCACTCAGTTTTATTAAAAAAAATGCACCCTTCTTATTTCTTGGTTCACTTTTTTTAGTTCTCATCACCCTGCTACCAAAATTTTCTCGTACTATTCATGGATCAAGTAGATGGCTTACATTTTCAGGTTTTTCATTCCAACCCAGTGAACTACTTAAAATAACTTTACTGTTTTATGTTGCGTATTTTCTTGAAAAAAAAACCGTCAAAGGAACAATCACATTCAAACATTTTATCCCATTTGCGCTCTTCATTAGCACTATGTGCATCGCCCTACTCAAACAGCCTGATTTTGGCATGACCGTAACATTATTACTCACCACAATTATTTTATTTTTTTGCGCACATGCACAAATTAAACATGTTATTATGACATTATTAGCACTAGCAATAAGCGCAGTATTTTTAATTCTCTTCAGACCGTATCGCTTGCAACGTGTTATGACATTCTTAAACCCATGGCAAGATCCAAGGGGTGCGGGCTTTCAAATTATCCAATCATTAATTGCTATTGGTTCTGGCGGTTGGCTAGGAATTGGCATCGCACATTCACGTCAAAAATTTTTCTATCTACCAATGCAACATACTGATTTTATATTCTCTATTATTGCAGAAGAAACAGGATTAATTGGATGTCTTTTTTTAATTACCTTATTTATTATTCTCCTTTATTTTGGCATACGCATCGCACATCAACTCACTGATACATTCAGCACATTGGTCACGCTTGGTTTTATGATTCTTATTCATCTGCAAACAGTCATGAATATGGCAGTTGCAACTGGATTAGCACCAACCAAAGGGGTTGGTATGCCTTTTGTTAGTTACGGAAATACATCATTGGTCTGTTATCTTTTTATGATCGGTGTTATTATCAACATGGTTTATAACAAAAAAACAGCTTAAAAATGTAAACTGTTTTTTTGTTTATTATTGCAATAATAACTTTTTATAAAAAGGCATAAAAATGGAACCCATAAAACCTGCATTTAATGCGCATGATGTTTTAGAATACTCTGCACCAATTAACAATATCGATCCACTTAACGACACCATCAGTTCTGTTGAACTTGTTCGCGTATCTGGATCTGATCTTGACGTTGTTAATGCTGCACGTGTTTCTTACGGTAAAGTTTCAACAGAAGTAACTGAACGTGACAAAAAACTGATTAGTTTTTTAATGGAACATAACCACACAAGTCCTTTTGAACACAACCAACTTTCTTTCCGCATAAAAGCTCCTATTTTTGTAGCACGTCAATGGATGCGTCACCGCATGAATTCATACAATGAAATCAGTTACCGCTATGTCAAAGCATCACTTGAATTTTATGTACCACCAAAATGGCGTTCACAAGATCTTAAAAACAAACAAGCTTCAATCGGTTCATTTGATAATGAAGAGTTTACGCAAAAATTTAAAGAATCAATCGCTCACAGCGTACAAGCATATGAATACTTATTAGAAAATGGTATTGGTAGAGAAATTGCACGCAGCGTATTACCACTCTGCACATACACAGAATTTATCTTCACATGCAACTTACATTCTCTCATGCATTTTCTTAAACTCCGCTTGCATGCTGGTGCTCAATACGAAATCAGAATGTATGCACAAGCAATGCTCAAACTTGCGCTGCCACATTTTTCTATTTCACTTGGTGAATGGAAACGTATACATGCAGCAGAACTAGAAATTGAAGAAGATCTGTTCACCAAAAACTTTACCAACACAGCTGAATAATTTTTAAAATATAAAAACCATCTTCAAATTTTTTAATATTTAAAGATGGTTTTTATACACAAAAATCTATTTTTAACTTATAAACCTTACACGCAAGTTAGTTACATTAATCGACGAGATTCCTTTTTCAATATTATCAATAACAAACATTAATCGATCTCTTTCATGTGATCCTTCTTGCAAATGATATGCGCTTGGTATGGTGTCTAATACAACATATTGTATTTGATTACCCACTTTAATAATTGCAAAACAAAAATAATGCCCTAAAGATTCTACAGCTTCTTCATTACCAATAATCATAATATGAATATAATCATTCTGTTTAAGACCATCGCGAATTACTGCTTTAACTTGTTGTGCATAAGCAAACTCTTCTGGACTAAATACAGCAAATCCTGGCTTTTTATCTAACTGAGAATCAAACAGAGACACCGAACTTACCACTGAAACATTAACACCATCAACCCCAAGCTCTTGCTGCACACGGACAAGATTATCTCGCAACACTTCTGCATTAAGCCAATCACCAATATTAAGTTTGCGTAAGAATTGTTCTGCATCTTTTATGTTATGCATATTATTGAAGCGCTGCACATTACCAGTGAGCGCATAATCGCGAATTAATCGTCCATTATTCAATGAAAGCCCTCCACACATAGCTGCTGACAACCCAGTTTTATCAGCAAGTTCGAATTGATCAAGCGTTTTATATTGCATCAAGGTTCTATTCCAATTGCCATATCTGCCTAATTGAACAACACAAGGCGCAGCTTGATTCACATTTTCATATTCAAAACGAGCCACAGTTCCACCTGATGATGTCCGCGCTTTTGCATTAAAAACAGAATAATGACCAACATTATTTCCAAATAACGGACATAAATTATACTCTTTTAACGCATATGTTTCTGTTGGAACGAAATGTATTGCAGAACCTGTTGGTTTTTTTTGCTCTACAGGCTTATCCAACTGAGACATATTTTTGGGAAATAATAATTGCACCTGACGATCAATTTCTGCATGTATATCAGTCACTATAGTACGATCAATTGCATTATCTCCTGTAAACGTTATATGCAAATATGCTCCAGCTTCTAACAAAGCTTTTGCAAAAACATCCGCATACTCACCACCTTGCACACCATCTCTCACAAAATTGATAAAATTCTGAGTAAATTTATTATTTTTTAATACATAGTCAGAGCGCATTTCTGTTCTTATAATTCTCAGCGCGCGTGCAAACGAACTTTCTTTTACTTGAGATTGTATTGGTCGTTCTACAGGACGATTTTCTACGGGACGGTTTATTGGTTGCACAGGCGTAACTGGCTGCATGGTTGCTGTTGTTTTAGCTGCCTGTTTTGCACTCAATGAGCTTACAATCAAAACAATCAGCATCGTTATAATTATATTTCTAGAAATCTTCATTCTTTCTCCTTATGATTTTTTCTTATTTTTATAATAAGGTCTCATAAATCTTTATACACAATCCATATTTTCCACAATGTATGTAATGTTTACAAAATCAATTGCGTTATGCGAAACGAGCGTACAACAAAAAAGGTGGGCATAAGCCCACCAATCTTTTTAATATCACAATATTAACAGTTTTATTTCCAGTTCATTGCCAAAGCAACCAACAATCTCACACCAACTCCTGTTCCACCAGGACGGAAATAAGAAATATTTGGTACATCAAATGCAGTGCCTGCAATATCAATATGGGCCCACACAGTATCATCAACAAAGTTTTGCAAGAAATGCGCAGCAGTTGTACCGCCCGCTCTAATTTGCTTACTACCAATATTACACATATCAGCAACGGTTGATGTTATCGCTTTTTTATAATCATCACCCATTGGCATTTGCCATAAACGATCACCGGAAATATTCGCCGCCGCCTGCAATTTTGCAATCAAGTCAGTATGATCACTAAACAACCCACTATACACAGGTCCAAGCGCATACGCACATGCACCGGTCAATGTTGCTAAATCCACCATTGCATCTGGTTTATAATGTTTCACTGCATAAGAAAGCGCATCAGCTAAAATTAAACGCCCTTCTGCATCAGTGTTTTTAATTTCTGCTGTTTTTCCGTTATAGAATTTTACAATATCACCAGGTTTTGTTGCATGTCCACTCGGTAAGTTTTCTGATGTTGGTGCAATCACAACAATATTAATATCAGGCTTTAACTGTGCAAGTGCATCAATGGCACAAATTACTGCTGCTGCGCCTGACATATCTTCTTTCATTGTTTCCATAGAATCTGCTGGTTTTAAACTTAACCCACCAGAATCAAACGTAATACCTTTTCCAACAAAACAAAGTGTCGGTGCGTTAGCTGATGTTGCTTTATATTCAAGAATAATAAGCGCACAATCAATATCTGATCCACGCGAGACAGATGCTAAACCACCCATACCCATATCAATAATTTCTTGCTCGCCAAATGCAGTAACTTTTAAATTGTTACGCTGAGCAATTTCTTGTGCTTTTTCTACTAAATGTCCAGGCGTAAAATGTGACGGTGGCATATCAATCCAATGACGTGCTTGGTTAACAGCATCACCAACAATAGTTCCTTTATTAATACCTTGTTGCACTTGATGTTGATACTCAAAATCAGTCACTAAAACTATTTTTGCAAAAGATTTTTCTTTGCGTGATTTTTCTGTGATATAATCATCAAAATGATACTCTGCTGTTTTTAATGTTATCACGGTTTGTTCAGCACAATATTCATGCGTAACATTACCAAGTAAATTTGTAGCGCAGCTCAAAGCTACCGAGGTGCCTTTACATGCACGTATCTCTTTAGCAAGTTGCCCCAACGCACGGCGATAGCGCTCAACAGTTGAGACTCCTTTTGCAGAATTATCACCCATTCCAACAACAATACAAAAAGCGATTCTGCCTTCATGAGAAAATGGAATAGAAACTACATCTTGCAAGCTTCCTGTAAAACCACGATGTTTAATAACATCAGCAAACTCCGGGCATACTTTTGTAACCTCATGTAATTGCGCTACATCAAATTTTTTTTCAACAATATAAGCGTAACAGTCAACCTTTTGTGATAATAAATTTTCAGTTGAAACTGAAATGGTAAGCATATACATTTCTCCATAAAATAAGTACCTATGATTAAATCAAGAGTACCAAAAAAAAGGCTCTGCGTAAAAAGCACCCTTCGATACGTTCTACTACGTAGAACACTCAGGGCGAGCGGAAAAATAATTTCTTCCGATCATCCTGAGTGTTTTTTGTCTTCAAAAAATGTATCGAAGGATTATTCCAAATCACGTTCTTCTGGACCATAACTATTTACAAATGTATTACGCGGGTAATAATACGCTTTCCAAGATTCTTTCTCTTGCGCTAATCTGTTACTATTTTTTGCATTTTTATTTGCAATGTATTTATCCATTTCTGCGCCAAAATGAACATTGATTATTCCTTCTAATTCACCACGAGCAATCTTACCAGAGAGTACTGTTTCAGCACGCCCTTTTGCCTGAGACAAGCGCTTTCCTTTATTGAACAATATAATAGTTGGCATTGCAGTAGCAGTAATACCATATAATTCAGCAACCTGATTAAGTTCTGGGCGTGCAGCATTTACCCGTAAAAACATAACATCAGCGTCATCAAATCTTTGAACTTTACTCACATCTTCATACATTTGCGTTAAGCCTTTATCCTTGTAATCATAAAATAAAGCTACTACCATACTTTCATGAGCGACATTCTGTTCAAAATCTCTGCGTGAATTAACTGATTTCATTTTTGCGCACACAACGCCACTCATCATCACACATGCAGTCATCAACACTATTAATTTTTTATTCATTACGTTCCTTTATATTGTTTATTACCCACCAAACAAATGTTCATCCTCGTCGCCATCTTCAATAATTCCAGTCTGTTCCATTCCTTCTAACTCACCATCAAGAAACTGATTAAAAAATTCTCGTACATTCTCAATATATTTTTCTGGATTATAGAAAAATGAATCATAATGACGACGACCATTAGTTAACCACCACCGCTTATATCCAGCAAGAGCTTCGTATACATTTCTTACTTGATCAACTGAAACTTTTTGATCATTTTTACAATGAATCAAAAATACTGGAACTGTAATGTTTCTCGCTGATTCAGCTGGATGTATTGGGCAAAAATTTGTACTCACACCAGTCGCATCCAACTGCGCAACGGTTTTCAATACCGCTTTAACAAGCGCCTGAACATATGGGTGAAAAGCATATTTTTGCAACAGATCTCTACCTGGCAAATCAAATTCATATCCAAAAAGAGAACACTTGAGGCATTCAAGCCCCATTTTAATCACTCTTTCACTTGAATCAAATGGACAATCCAAAATCATTGCATCAAACAATTCTGAACACTGACTTTGAGCTTCGATAGCAGAAACTGCTCCCATAGAAAACCCATAGGCAAAAAGTGGCTTATCAGACAAGTCTGGATGATTTCTTAAAAACTTTGCCGCAGCTGTCACATCCAACGCCTCATCACGCCCAAAGGTACAATATTGACCTTCACCATCTTGACCATGAGCACGGAAATCAAACGTCATAACATTAAACTGCTTTGTTTTAAAAATACGTCGTAATACCCCAACGTCGTACTTGTCACACATAAAACCATGACATACCAAAATAGTTGCTCTTGCATCGTCAGATCGTACAAGCATACCTCTGCGAGCAATACGCTTTAAGGAATCATGTGCTTCTTGGGGATATAAAAGAATATGTTCAACAACAACCCCATGAGCTGTTTTAGTCTTTTCTGGAATAACATGACCATACATATTATCTATAGCCCCATTAAGAGCTGGCATCCAGAAATAAAAAATAGATAATAAAAGAGCAACAGAGCGACTCAGTCGCATCATTGCCGGCATTTTAGCCTTTTTATATGGAAACATTACTTCCCCTAATTGTTTAAAAACCCTTTTTTAACCTTTCTTTTTCTACCCTTAGCATACCAATCCAAATTGACAAACTGCAACAATTTTTATAAAATTATTAAAGAAATATCAAATTGTGTATATTTTTTCCAAAAAGGTAAAAAAAGGCCTACCTTAGAGATAAAAAGTAACGAAAACATAAAAAAATGGTATATTTATTGAACAAGCAACAGCTTTTTTAAACAAATTAACCATCTAGAGCGAGGAGATATAGACCGATGAAATCAATAAAAACGATATATTCGCTATTTCTATGTGCATTTTCATTCTGTACAGTCATCCCAGCAGAAACACCTCAGATAGAACCTACCACACAAGAAACTCAATCCCACTCTACCTCTGACCAAACCACTCAGGACAAGCAGGAAATAACATTAACCCCTGCCCAAAGAGCAGAATTAATAAAAATCATAGAATTTGCAGAAAAAGCAATCATCAAATCATTCAGTTCTCTCCAGAAAATTGAAAACACGCTCACAGAAGTTGCTCTTTTAATTAGAAAAGGCACCTTACAACTGCCTGTAAATGAACTGCAAAATATTATGACTGTCATCACTGAAAACAAGATGATGATTAATGCATTACTCAAAAGTCAGTCAGAAATAGCAGAATTACAAGATCCTACTATGTACTTAGAATACGCTCATCTGATTACTGAATTTTGTAATACCTTTATTCCTTATTTTAATGAACAGATAAAAAATAGTTTTAAAAATGCAAAACCATTTGATCTTAAAAGTTTTGTTATGAACATGAATAAGGCAAAAAAAAGATCAAAAGGAAGTCATCTCAAACCAGAACTATTAAAACAGAATATTAAAAAAACAAATACAGAACTTGCGCTATTACATCACAACGTTAAAAATATCGGTCTTACGGTTTATAATAAATTCTTCCGTAAAGTTGATGAATATGTTGTGACTCCTGCAAACAAATGGAACATACCTACAATCGCATACTACGGTACAGGAACGGCTCTATTTAGCCTTTATTCATTATGGCTTTATGGATATCTATTCAAAAATAATCTACAACAACCAAGCAGCAATGATCCTTATATCACCAGAACATTTAAAGAAAAATTTAATAACATGTACGCAAACGGTGGCCCTATCTTATCCACCGCAACAGGACCGCGAGATCCACTCAAAGTGATCAATCCAAACGATCAGCTTGATGCAGGAATTCCACATAATGCAAGTAGCTTTGCCGTTGCTGATTACATGATTAATCAATTAATGGGCAATCAAGTGCCTCTTGCAGCTTTAGGAGCAACACATTTATACGCATCATTCTCTGAAACATGGAAAGAAAAAATCGCTCCAAAAATAGCTGAAAAAAGAGATGAAGTCTGGAACTTCCTTCGTGGTGGTGAATATCGCAGAAGCCGTAAAATGGGACTCAATCAAATCAAACCAACATACACATTCAAAGATATGGTTGGCCTTGATAATGTTAAAGAAGCGTTCTCACAAATTATTCAATACATTGATGACCCTGAACAACTGATGCGTATTGAAGCTACTCCAGAAAAAGGTTGGTTACTCACAGGGCCTACGCGTACCGGTAAATCATTCAGCGTTGAATGTCTTTGCGGTGAAATAGAACTTCTGATGGCAAAACGTGGCAAAGCTAACACCATAAAATTCTTTAATATAGATTCATTCTTGGTTAATAAATATGGTATTAAAGATATTCTTGAACAAGTCAGAGAAAACGCACCTGCGGTAATCTTTATTGATGAAATTGATTTACTTGGATTAAACCGTGTTGGTAACAATCAGTTATTGAGTGAATTCTTAACATCAATGCAAAGCTCTATGAATGCAGATCCGTCAAAAATAGTAATCGTTATTGCTGCAACAAATAACCCGCAAAACATTGATAAAGCATTACGACAAAATGGACGTTTTGGTAAAGAGATTCGCTTTGAATACCCAGCGCGCAAATACCGCACAGAATTCATTAAACGCGAACTTTCTGCTATGGCAGTTGATCTTTCACAATTCGACATAGAAAATCTTGCTGATAGAACAAACCAAAAATCTTTTGAAGATTTAAAAGCGATTATCCGTAATGCAATGACACGGGCATGGTTTAATGGAGAATCTTTAACACAAGAACTTCTGGAATACAGTATTGATACAGAAATTCATCGTATCATTCCATTTAATCAAAAAGATCTTCCTGAAAATGAACTGCGTATTATTGCAACACATTTTGCAGGAAGAGCACTTGCTACAACGTTACTTGAAACACATGAACAACTTGATAAAGTAACGATACATGCACACATGACTGATCTTAAAGATGAAATGGTGTGGGATACACTTGCAAAAAAAGATGAAAAAGATCATCAACAAAAAATTGAATATGGTTACCTTTCAACAAAACAACCATATGATTCAATCAACGTGAAGACTGAAGGCGCTATTATTAATGAGGCTATCACGCTTATTGCTGGTTTTGCAGCAGAGGAACTGTTACTCAATTCACGTGGATTTACGTGCCATCCTCAAAGCCGTGACCGCGCATTCAAAATAATTACTGATCTTATGTTTGGTGGGCTTAATCCTGAGACATTACCAAAAGAAGTTACTCAGCAATTAAAACTGCAAGCATATAATGCACTCAAAAAATGTCATGAAGATGCTATGTTATTACTCAATAATCATAAAGATGCATTAATTGCGCTTGTTGATGAACTCATGAAAAAACAAATCATGACTGATAAAGAAGTACAGGCAGTTATTGATAAAGCTGAAGGTAGAATAATCGAAGAACCTAAAACTGATACACAAGAAGCTACCGCATAATTTTACATAGATATAAACAAAAAAGGCTGCTCAAATTGAGCAGCCTTTTTTGTTTATTATTTTACTTATCAAGCATCGCAATGCGTTCAGCATAGCGACCACCTTTAAATTCTTGCGCAAGCCACACATCAATCATATGTACCGCTTCATCACACAAAACAAAATCAGACGGCAAAACTAAAATATTAGCGTTATCTTCTAATTTAGACTGGCGAGCAATCTCATCACTCCATGCAACAACAGCGTAAACATGTTTATTTCTGTTTGCAGCAATTGCCATACCTCCGCCAGAGGCGCACAATAACACACCTGCACTCACAGTATTATTGAGTATTAATTGCACAACTTTATCTGCAAATATCGGATAATCAGTACGTTCTTCATTATGCGTGCCAACATCAACCCATTCAATACTTGGCATATGTTTTTTAATAAATTCTTTATGCAGAAAACCACGGTGATCAGCGCCAATGGCAATTTTCATACACTCTCCATCTTATAATGCGACAGGTAAATCCCACACAAAAGTAACATCTGAGTGCAATGATCTGCAATGAAGTGTAATGTTTTTTGTTTCAGGAGTAATCAAGAAGACATCATTAATATCTTTGGCATCAAATTTTACACTATACGGAACTTTAAACCGATTATATTTTTTACCAAAAATATGAATATATTCTGGAGCAAGTTCCACTGCTTTGATTTCAATTGGAGAATAGCTTTTATCATCTATAACTAAAAACACACTCCAATCACTATTGGTATCGCCAAGTGGCTGATCATATAAACTTAGTAAATAAAATGATATGAAATGATTATTTTCTTCCAGTTGTCGACGTAAAAAAATTTTTCTTTGTTCATCAGTTTTTGCAAATTTTAATGCATATAAATCTGCATAGTTGGTGCGAACATCATCTGCTAACCATAACACGTCAAAGCGAGCTGTTGTTGTAAGTTGATCATACGATGTTACCGAGCGGATATATTGTTGTGCTGCTGTCACTGTTGCATTCACGGTTGGTGTTTGCTCAAATGTACGCGTCCCCCAATCAGCCCATCTTCCACAGCTTGGCAACAATAGTATCATCGCAATCATATAAACAATGTTAATTTTCATTAATACTTTCATATTCCCTTTTTCCTTTGTAACCTATAATAAAACTATTTCTATATTAAACTCTATCCCACGCTCGTCAACTATTTTCCCCCAATAAGAGTCTAGCGAGTATTGGGGTTAAAAAAAAGGTTAACAATCATGAATATGACAGCATTTTTTTTAGCTCAACGGATATTATTAGGTAACGTATATCAAAAAAATATCTCCACAATGACCTTGATCTGTTTTATTGGTATTTTTATTGGTTCTTTTTCATTAGCACTCGTAACGGCAATAATGAATGGCTTTGAGATAACTATCCATCAAAAAATGCAAGGCATTCACTCCAATATTATTATTCAATCATATCGCAATGGTATCAACACAAAAGTTCTTTCTTCAATTTTACATAAAGAGTTTCCAGAAATACGGTCTTTTTCTCCCATGGCAACCCATCATGTACTCTTGCGTACCAATGATCAACTTCAAGAAGATACACCAACAATAGTCATCATTAAAGGAATTGATCCTCAAGCAGAAAAAAATACGAGCACATTATCACATAAAATGGTTACTACATTAGACAACAAACCTTTTACACAGCTATTTAAGAAGAACCATATTATTATTGGCAAAAAATTAGCAGAATATAACAAAATAAATGTAAACGACAACATCGAACTTCTTTTTCTTCGCGATGGTCATATACATGGCAAAAAAGTTGTTTTTGATTCACAACAGACAATAGTAACAGGAATTTTTGATACAGGTATTGATGAATTTGATAATGGAGTTGTGTACTGTTCTCTCGATTTTTTGGAAAAACTGTACCCCAATATTGATGTAGATCAAATTAATGTCACAATTAATCCACATGTTAATGAAGAACAACTGATACAAAAACTTCGCAAACGACTTGGGCTTGATGTCTATTCTTGGAAAGATTTATATCCATCATTGGTAGCAACATTAAAACTGGAAAAATATGTTTCATTTTTTATTCTTGCACTCATACTTCTTGTTGCAAGCATGAATATTATCTCTTTACTTTTTATGCAAATAACACAAAAACGACCTGATATTGCGATACTGAAAGCTATGGGCATGTCTGATAGATCAATTAGTTCAATTTTTTTTATGATAGGTATGACAATCAGTTGCATAGCTTCTGGACTTGGTCTAGCTTGCGCACTATTTATAAGTTGGTTGTTGCAAAAATACCCTTTTATTACCCTACCAGACAGTTATTACGTCACACAGCTACCCATTACTATGGATGGGGAAATTATAACCGCTGTTTTTTGCGTTGTTATTTTATTTACTCTCTTTGCAACATGGTTACCAATACGGCACATTAAAACTATTAACGTTTCTCGCGTTTTAAGGTTTGAAGGATAAATATGATTCATCCAACATTTTCATCATGGAAACTAGAAAATAAAAGAGTTTTTCTCCGTGCCGACCTCAACGTTCCACTATCAGATGGAAAAATTGAAAATGATTTTCGTCTTATCAGCATTTTACCAACACTCAATTATCTGCTTAATAAAAATGCAAGCATTGTTTTAGCCACACATATTGGCAGACCACAAAAACAAGAACCTGAACTTTCCACGCAACAGCTTGTACCATGGTTTGAACAGCGCGGATATTCCATTACATTTATTCCTAACATCTCCACAGTTGCCAATCTTAATATAATACCAAAGCAGATTCTGTTACTGGAAAATCTCCGCTTCTTTCCTGGAGAAAAAAACGGAGATATTTTTTTTGCAAAAGAGCTCGCTCGAACTGCACACTATTATGTTAATGATGCTTTTGGCACTATTCATGAGCATGCATGTTCTACAACATCATTGCCTTATGAATTCCCTGAAAATAGACGTAGTATTGGCTTATTAATAGAAAAAGAGCTGCAAGCTCTTATACCACTCACGGAAAGCACTCCTCAACCTTTTCTTGCTATTCTTGGCGGTGGCAAAATTAAAGATAAGATTCCACTCATTCACAGTTTATTGCAAAAAATTAACACAATTATTATCTGTCCTGCACTTTGTTTTACATTTCTGAAAGCGATGGGAAAACCAGTAGGAAAATCACTTGTAGATGATAGTATGCTTGATACCTGTAAAAAAATTATACTCGAAGCTGAACGCTCGGGCATATCGTATATGTTTCCTATTGATTATCAAGTAACTTACAATTCAATTGATGCGCCTCTTTCTATTATCTCTGCAGATAATTTTCCAGATGATGCAATCGGCATTTCGATAGGACCAAAAACAGTAGAACTCATTTCAAAAGAGATCAATCAGGCAAAAACAATATTTTTAAACTGTGCAATGGGCTTTTCAGAGAGACCTAAAACACAACAAAGCTCTCAAGATATTATTGCTGCAATGGCACAATCATCAGCAAATACGATCATTGCTGGTGGTGATTCAATTAATATTGCATTCCACACCAAACAGTATCAGCAGATTGATCATCTTTCAACTGGTGGGGGTGCCGCATTAGCCTATCTGAGTAATACGTTATTACCAGGATTAATCCCTTTTGAAGAACGATAATATTTTTCCGCTCGTTTATTCCATTTTCTTTACTCTTCAATGGGGACCCCAATTAAAGTAAAACGGAAATTGGGGCAAATTAATAAATAGGACAAAAACCTAACAAACTGAACCCATCAACCATAACATCATGAGCATGATCTTCTTCCGGAGCTTTTTCGCATACAAGAAGTCCATGATTATCATGTTTCATGTCCCATGCATAAAAATTATAATCGCCAAAACCCAATTCTTGAGCAATTATTTTTGCCATTTCTTCTGGCGAATGTCCACGATTTTTATGACTCTCATAATGAAAAGATCTGACTTTTTGATGAAATACTGAATCGGTGATTGTCTTAACAAACTGATCAGGGTTGGTCCAAATATTCTCAACACTCTGCAATTCTTGAGTAGAAACACCCACAATGCCTTTGAGGCAGTTAAAGGCAGGATTTTCAACAAAATAGGCCGCCTTGGGGATATTAAAGTAATCCTTGCTACATAGCTCGTGCAAAACAAAATCTGTAACATTTTCAAGCCCATGCAGCTGTAACATTTTCCTTGGTAATCGTCGCAAATTATCAGCAATTTGGGCATTTCGCCCCATCAACATTTCTGGCTTCATAACTACTCCTTTTTCAGCCATCTCCTACTACTACTCTCTCCCAACATACTCCACCTTATCCGTAACTGCAACTACTCACAAACTCCTCAATCCATCGTATCATACAGCCTTTACCAAAACAATGATCTCGTTCCAATCGTCCAAATTAAAAGGGAAAAAACGGAAAAGACTGCCAAGCCTACCTTTTCCGTGACAATATTTTCTAATATGATAAAATAATAAATAAAAAAGAGTTAAAAAAGCTCTTGTTTTAGGTTATTGTAACGTAGTAATAAAGTGTAACGACATATAAATAGATATAAAATATGAAAAAATTAACTCTTATCTGTGCCCTCTTAAGCCTTACCTCATTGACAGCACGCAGTCCTTTTAGAAAAAAAGACAAAGATATGCCCAAAATAACTCTTGGGTGGAGGCATTCAAAAAATTTAGTAACCCATACCAACTGGGCATACACAGAGTACCCTATCTTCACTTCCTTCAATAAAGATTATTTTTATAATCATCTTCTTCCAAAAACCAGCATTTATGATATCCACAATTCAGCAGAATCATACGATTGCCATACCCTCAATGCGCTTATTGAAAATCTTTTAAAAGAGATCAAAAAAGGCTCAAAACAGTTCACTCATTTTAAGCTATTACAAGACAAAAACTTTAATTACAAAGTACCTTGCGGACTGCTTGTACTCCAATTTAAAGATTATCCTTTTGTTCTTAAACTGTTTATGGAAACACCAAAAACATTTAGCGATCCATATTGCAAAGGATTTGAAACGCAATTCTTCTTTTATATGTCCGGTGGCATGAATAGACATATTGCGGGCTTAACGCGCGTAAAAAATCTTGACGCAGTAAATAATCAAATAGATACTCATCCACGCTGGAAAGGCAAAATTACTACTCCTCGAAAATGGTACTGGTTACCCAAAAGACCTCGTTGGATGAAAATTAATGGATATAACGTAGGTGGTAAAAAAGAGGTCTCAACCGTTATGCCTGGAACCTATGCAATTATAGCAGACACACTTGATACCAAAGAAGATGCTCCAATGCTTTCAGCGCAACAACGCAGTGAACTGATTATGGAACTTTGTATGGATCTCCATCTTTTTGTTGACCCTCATTCAGATAATTTTGTTCTTAAGTACAACAAGAAAACCAACGATTATGATATCAGCATTGTTGATACAGAACATTTCCCGTCAATGGTCGGACTAAAAGAAGAGCCTTTCTTTAACAATCACCTTGAATGGTTCTTGTATCTTGGTGCAAAATACTTCCAAGATGCATTTTTACAAACAAAAACTAGTCGCCGAGAAGCGCAACAACTTGGCCTCAGTCCATGCGCGTTGAAATGGTAAATTTCCCCAAACAAGATTTCCACCTCATCCTGATACTTAGTCGAACACAAAGACAAAAACCTCTGGAAATGCCCTATTTAAGGGGCCTATTGCAGGTTTTTTCAATTTTAATTATCATTACTAATAATGAGTAAACACCTTAAAAATAGGTATAAAATTATGAAAATACGTAATATCTTTTTACCAATCATACTTTTCTGTATTACAAGTACACAAAGTACCTTTAGCATGAATATGGCAATTACAGTCGCAAAAGAAACAATAAGTGGTCTATGTTCAACAACAGAAATGCTCTTAACTTGTGCACCATTGCTTGATAAATACTTATTCAATCCTGCTGATATTCGTGCAGAAAAACTCAAAAATGTACAATCCAACGCACCTGAATCAATTACTACCTTTGTTACAGATATAGCAAAAACACGAGGTGTTCATAATGTTAAAGTTGTTATGAGCAGTGATGCTCATGACTATAGTACCGATGACAATGCTGGCATTATTTTAATTCCAGACAAGCAAGCTCAAGAACTTGAAACCTTGCTCGGTAAATCAACCTTAACATCTGAAGAAAAAGAACAGCTTAATGAACATACTGGCACTTTGCATCATGAAATTACTCATGGTATCATGCGCAGTCTTAAATACGCCCCAATGTATGACGCTGCAATTGGAACAGCTAGCGCTCTATCATTATCTACTACACTAACACGCTTTGCGTATAAATATTACCCAGGCATTCAACAAAACTTTGCTTTGCGCAATACTTTTAAACTTGTACGTGGTGCATTAGCACTTCCTTTTGCTTTTAATGTAATGAGCATGAATCTTTACAAAAAATATGATGAATTAAAGGCTGATGATGGTATACCTAATGAAAAAGATTTGCTTGTAGCGCAAATAAAAAGACACGAAAAACGTCATGATACACATTTACATTATGTAGATGTTATTAAAGAAAGAGCGTCATTTGGCGATATTATTTCTCCACCTGAAGGAAATGATTTTACCAGACCTCAACTTCTTGCTATGAAAATGCTTCCTAAAAATACATTCAATAAATCAATCGTAATGGATACTGTGTTTCATTCAAGCACAGAACATCCAAGCGATTTACGACGTGCTAATAGATTTAAAGATAGACTAGCAAAGCTATAATAATTAATAGCGCAATAAACAAATTATAATACATGTTTATTGCGCTATTTTTTTAGCCAAAAAATGATCTTAAAAAATCACGGTAATAGTAAGCGCCTGTTTTAAGAGTACGCTGTAAATAAGTAGGCGAATTTTTATCAAAATCTACATAGAAAAATCCATAACGTCGTGAATCCCAAGGATCAGGTTGTTCAACGCTTGGCCATTCATAATTATCATGGGCTGACCATGGAGTGTATCCAATAATATTGTAACCTTCTTCAAGCAGTTTACGAATAGTGAAAAGAGTTCTTTGGAAAAAGCGAGCCCGTTTTTCATTCCCTGCAGTGCTATTATCTGTTGCGATACCGTTTTCAATAACAATAATAGGAATATTTAATGGCTTTGCAATATTGGTGTTTATAGTTTCTACTGCGCGATAAATCCCTTCAGGATAGTCTCTGTAATTTACATTTGCCGTTTGCCTATCCGTAACTGTTTCTTCTTGACGTTGACTCCATAGCATATACATATTTGAATATATATTAACACCAATCCAATCAAGAGAATTCTTCGCATGAGGGTTATATTTTGTTTTAACGTACGCTTTTGTTGGAAGCCATACATTAAAAGACCCTGTATTAAAGAAGTTGAAAAATCCTTTATTTTGGGCTGCCTCACCCATCATTGTAAACAGTTTTGATATAGGCCAATTAGCAGTCTGTCTCCATGTTTGAGTAACAGCATCTAATGGCACAATATTTTTTTGAATACCAATTTGTGGATTAGGTATATTTTTATTAGTTGCAGATTTTTTATTATAAAGAGATTTGATGGCTTGATAGACATCAACATGTGCTTCAAGCATATTAGCCATAACTTCCATAGTTTTTTGAAGATTTCTTTCTCCAGGTTCATTGTCTGCCTGATAGTAGCCTTTGAATGCATAACCTTCAATAGCACAAAAGCTTGACCAATAGGTAGCATGTTCATGCAAGGCCTCATACATTCTTTCCCCAAATTTTACAAAATATGAGTTATTTTCAACTTTCTCAAAGCCTTTTAACTGCGCAAACCATACCGGTATTGTATAGTGATTCAGTTCTAATACAGGTTCTATACCATGCTCTTTTAATTGTTTGATGATATCAACATATGTTGCAATGGCATTCTCATCCCATGTATCTTTAGTCGGTTGTATTCTTGCCCACTCAAGAGTAAGTCTAAAGCTGTTAATAGCAAGCTCATTTTTCATTTGTGGGGTATCTGTTTTATAACGATTCCAAAAATCAATAGCATCACCTGCCATTGCTAGACCCCGTTTTTTATTAAATTGTGCCGTTGCATTAACATCATCTAAGCCACCTTCAATTTGATAAGAAGATGATGATGCCCCAAGAAGAAATAGATTAGGATTATCTTTGAGTTTTTGATTAAGAACAGTGCTATTTTGTATAGCAGCGCGCAATGCTTGCGCTGATTGCTCTGGATTTTCAATGACTGTTTTATATTTTTCTTTTTCGTACTGTCTTTGAAGTTTTACATATCTTGGCTGATAAAAAAACCACTTTTTTAATGCAACATACACTGGAGATGGTAACCATGATTTTGCGGTAGATTTTATATTATATTCATAAGAATAAACATTTGTTCCAAAAAATATCATTGCTATTGCAATAGTTTTTTTACAGAAAGGTATCATAATTAATTTCCTTATTGTTATTTCTAATCAACTACTTTTAAAAAGCATAAAATATTACATCAATTAATAACAATGTTTTTACTTTTTTAGATATGCTATCGACAATAAAAAATATCCGATAAGATCTTAATGCTCAAACTCTTTTTCTATCGTAGTCAATTGTCTTTGTAGCTTTGCATCTTCAAGGATGCATTGCTCTATTTTTGATATGGCATGTTTGACCGTTGTATGATTACGGTCACCAAGATACGCACCAATTTCTCGTAATGATTTATTGGTGTGTTTTTTCATAATGTACATGGTAAGTTGTCGGACTAACGCCAACTCCTTATTTCTGTTCTCTGATCTGAGCTCATCTAATGAATATGGAAAATGTTTTCCTACTGCTCTCACAACAGCCTTAAAATCAATCCCTTGCTTTTCGGTCGGCACTTCATCATTAAAAAAAACTTTTTGTACCAGAGCCAAGCTAATTGGCTCTTTGGTTAAATGAGCAAACGCAATGACGCGTATTAATGCTCCTTCAAGCTCTCTAATATTAGAAGTAACGTGCGCTGCAAGAAAGTGCGCTACTTCATCACTTAAAAACTCACCAATCACTTCAGCTTTTCTTTTTAAAATGGCTGTTTTAACTTCAATACAAGGCTGATGAATGTCTGCAATCATACCAGAAGCTAATCGAGATCGTAAACGTTCTGCTATCCCATTAATATTTTGCGGGAAAGTGTCGCTGGAAAATACAATTTGCTTACGCGCATCGTACAATGAATTAAAGATATGAAAAAATGCTTCTTGCGTTGTGTCCTTATTAGAAATGAACTGAATATCATCAACCAATAATACATCAACTTGCTGATATTTTTTTTGAAAACGGTCTATTTTATCAAATCGAATTGCATTAATAAATTCACTCACAAAACGATCTGCTGTTTGATACAAAACAACCGCTTTTTTATTCTGAGCTTGAATAGTGTTGCCAATAGCATGTAATAAATGCGTTTTTCCCAACCCGGATCCACCATAAAAAAATAACGGGTTATAAAGTTCTCCTGGCTTTTGAGCAACAGCACATGCAGCAGCATATGCAAGAGAATTACTTGGCCCAACAACAAATGTTTCAAACACGTACTTTTTATTAAGATGCCCTTGCCGTTCTGATAACTTGGAACTAATCAGATGAGTTCTTTGAGAATTGTTATATGGAATGACATGCGCAGGGCGAAATATCTTTGATTGAGGTGTTTTTACTTCCATTACTGACACCTGCAGTTCACTGGTCTCAGCAACTTCTTCATTCTTTTTTAATGCCGTTGTTAAGAAAACAACTTTTGGATCAACAACATTTAATAAACGGCCAAGATGAGTCTGAAAAATAGAACGGTAATTTTTTTCAAGCCAATTACACACAAACACATTCGGCGCTTGCAAATAAATAACTTTTTCTTTGCTATCCCATTTGGTTATAGAAACAGCTTTAAACCATGTTTCTACAACACGGCTACCCAGCTCTTCTTTAGCAATTTTTAAAAAATCTTCCCAAATAAAACGCATCACCGGTATTTTACCCACCTAAATAAAAAAGCCCCAATAAGTTTGTATAGTACCACCTTTTTGGGCAAGCAACAATAAAGAATAATTTTTTGTTACAAAGATATTACAAAGTAATAGCAGACAAGATACCGTCACAAATGCCTCGAGCAACACTGTTTTGATACTCAGCATCATTCAATAATACTGCTTCTTTTGGATGAGAAACAAAACCAACTTCAACAAGAATTGCAGGCGACTGAAAACCCAATAATACTTGAGATACAGAATGCTTAACTTTACGATCAATTGAACCCTCATGGAACGGTGACACTGCATCACACACATGACGTTGCACCGAACGTGCTAATTCAAAAGACGAATCTGCACGTCGATTGATAAAATCAGTATAAATATTTTGCTGAACATCAGACAGTTGCGAAAAACCTTTTTGTAGCAAAGAAGGTTTCAAGCAAAATGTTTCAACACCAACTGCTCGTTGACTTGACGCGCGATTGGCATGAATAGAAACAAATAGATCCGCATGATTGTTGTGCGCATATGATGTACGTTCATCTAACCCAACAGTGCAATCACTGTTACGTGTCATCACCACGGAAAAGCCATGCTGTTCTAATAAATTGCCAACCTTGGTACCTATCGCCAAACAGATATCTTTTTCTTGAATACCACCAAGCCCTATTGCACCAGAATCAATACCACCATGCCCAGGATCAATCGCTATGCAAACCCTGTCCGACGAAGCCTTGGCGAAGTCGGAGTTGTGAGGAGTATGCCACAATGTGCGCAACACAGGTTGATTATTTTTCTGTTCAAGCACTTTGAGCAACTCTTTATTGTATAACCTGAACACAATACCTTTTTGCAAACCAATAGAATCAAACCGTTCATAACTCAATGCAAATTTATTCTGATCAAAATTAAAAACAACAATAATTCCTTTTACTGGCTTACTAACTTCTTCAATAGTTACAGTATAACTATCATTATATTCACGCAAACGTTGTATCATAGACGCGCATTCATCTGAATTAACAACTACTTTTGGGAAAAAAAAACTGCACGCACAACTTTTTTTATTTTTTATTTCTTGCAGTTGTGGATCGCTGGAAAAATAGCACGACACATTTGCCCGCTCAATATACACCGGACTTTGTGCAATATGATGAAACACTTTACTTAACTGAATGGGAGGACCATCACTGCCAAACGAATTAAACGCATACAACATACTCACTATCACAAACAATGGCACTAAAAAATTTTCTATTATTTTACTCATCTCAACCCCTAAAGTTTTGCTTCAATACTACTTCCTTTTTCTAATTTCAGAATAACGACTAAATTATCAAGTAGTCAATAATAATTTAAAAAATACAAAAATAAACTATTAATTTGAATTATAACCGCAAAATTATAGATAAGCATAAAGATGTTTTATTAAACTCACGTTGTAAACAAAATCTATTCCTAAATTAGAAATCCTAATAGCGCTCGCCCTGAACATGTTGAAGGGTTTCTTCGAGCGCTCGGGGATATCCTTCGACAGGCTCAGGACGAGCGCTGGAAATACAATTTGGGAATAGTTTTGAACATTGGAATAAAGGGGAATTCCTATGAAATTAATATATTCTACTCTTTTTTACTTGTTAACGAGCATCTCCATTACCAGCCGTGCAGAAGAAATGCAAAAAGCTGTCATCAATGTTCCCATAGCTGATTTAATTGGACAACAAATAACCACTCTACGCCCAGATCAATCTTCACAAACTGCATACGGTTCAATAGCTCTTTGCGGTGGTAAAACAAACTCATCTTATTCATGTCCACGATTACATCAAGCACTATACAATGACATTGTGGAAATCATAAAAACAGTTGGTGATGAAGCATATATTCGCATTTCCCAAACATATTACCTCACTCCTTCATCTTCTACACCACAATCAAATTACTGGACATTAAAAACAAATATCACTCCACTTGAAGAACTTACTCAACACAACATTCCACACAATCATCTCCCAGAACCAATAAGTTATTCTCATAAATCTCAACAATCACTTCACTATAATGATATCATAACCCTAATAGAACCACATCATGACTCAACATTACAATTAACTTTTTCGGTAGGAACACGTTTTGTACGCACACCAACATTACCCAAAAAAAAACATACAACCATAGAAGTGTTTGCTGTGAATTACCAAACACACAAAGAACACTGCATCAGAATCCCACGTCACAAATGCATGATTATCGATGACCAAAAAGAACCACACAAACGGGTTACAGACTACGTCCATTTGCTCAAAAAATGGGCTCACGTCAAACAAGGTTGCATTCCCTACACTTGGGGCGGCACAAGTTTTGCACACGCAACACAGGGCAATTTTAAAGAAGTTACGCACGCAACACATAACGGTGACTACTCCGCTTATGAATACGATAAAGATAACAGTTGCCCTAAAAGTGGTTTTGACTGTTCTGGTGTAATTGGACGCGCAACACAAATCTGCGGCATTCCCTATTTTTGTAAAAATACAACCACTATTGCCCAATGCTTACAACCCATTACCAAAGAACAAAATGTATCAGCAGGAGATCTTATTTTGATTAAAGGTCATGTTATGGCCATTTCTGATGTCCACAAAAACTTACTTATTGAAGCACGCTCATATGCTCATGGATATGGCAAACTTCATGAAATTCCACTGAATCAAATGTTTGAAGGAATAGAAACATATCAAGATCTAACTGATGCATACTTCAACAAATCAGTCATTAAATTAAAAGATAAACAAGGAAAAGTACGAGGAACATTTGCCAATCTTCAGCTCTATTCAATGGCAAGTGTATGGAAATAAAATAAGGTGATACCACATGGATATCACCTTATATCTTCAAAAACTATAGGTATATTTACGCAGTTGCTTGACTGTTTTCAAGAATAACAACTGGCTCATTTTGAACAGATCGTTCGTTACGATTGTAATAAAAATGGCCCGCTAACAATCCAAGACTAACATACATATTTCTGTTCTTTGCTCTATAAGCAACTTTACCAGCCATTGACGCTCTTCCAAAGAAAAATGCAGCAGGAACGTACATTGGATATTGAGTAAAAGCTTTTTCTGTTTGCTCTAGCGCTTTGTTTACACAATCCTTCGCATCATCAATATTTTCTTGCGAAGTTGCATCTATAAACATTTTTTTTAGTTCTGTATATATTTCACTTTTTTGCGCAGCAACTTCAGATTTTTTTGTTTCTTCCGCTTTTACGGCAACAGCTGTCATAATAACAGCACTCATCAATAATTTATTCAAATTGACCATATGCAAAACCCCCAAAAAAAAATAAGAATGTATTTACTTATAAGGATTATTTTATCAATCACGCGACAATGTGTCAAAAATAGATTTTTTATAAAAACTTTAAAAAATGATCGGAAATTTTCAATAAAATTAAAAAAAAACTCAAGCACCATTCATTTCTTTATAACAACAACATTTGTAGATTGGCTATTAAGAAAAATCAGATTCTTATTTTTTAAATAGTGATCAAAAAAATCTACTAATAAAGCGCGTGCAGTTGTAATACCACTAAAAGAATCCACTTCTTTTTTTAGCAAAGGGCTTTTGATGATCCTTGAATCAACAAAGGTTGCATGATCAGCATCTTTAACCGTTACATAAAAAGAATTATCTTTTAACTGATCAAAAATTTTCTTAGAGCTTCTTGCTATCAGACCATCAAATTGTTCTATGGTAAGCCCTGCATTAACAGCGTCTTCACTCGTTAATTGTTTTTCTGCCACAACAAACAAACTTGGTGTTTTAAATGCTTTATCCCAATTCTGACCAAATAAAAATCCATCTAAATTTACAACAGCCCTAAAAGCATCATTTTGTCGTGCAGCTTCAATTGCCGTACTACCACCAAATGAGTGACCAAATATACCCATAAGAGAGAGATCAAAATATTTTGTTAATGGTTGATTACGCAACCATGAAAGAACAAACTCAACATCTTTAATCCATGCATTTTGGGTCGTATCAAATATTTCCATACATGATCGCTCTTTATTGGAGAAAATATTCGCTAGTTCTGGCAAAATTACAGGACTAGATCCATCAGGAAACATCACCGGCCAACAAGCATCAGTATGATTAATGGTAACCACAACATATCCATGGCTAGCCATTTCCTCTATCAGTGATGAATATAATTGTGCTGCCATAAAAAACCCTGGCGAGAAAAACAGAATGGGATAAGGTAAATTTTCTCTATTAATCGGAGCATCAGGCATGGCCCAATCGCTGATTTCATCCAAATATTCCAGATCTTCTAACAATACGCTATAAATACGAAGAATCTTTTCTTTATAAAGATGCATAGTATCAGACAAATAAGAAGGATATTCTTTTTGTTCTTCCACAGACGGATAATAAATACGGACTAAAAGAGGACGACCTATTTCTTCATTATGATCACGAGATGTATCCTTTAAAAAATGAGTACTTACGCCAACTTTATAAAGGCCACTTGGTAATGGTAATTGAATTTTTTGCTGTGCCATTTCGTGGACTCCAATAGTGTTTTTTGATCTGATTGATTTTTTTACAAGTTATACAAACCATATAAAAAGAAAAGGCATAGATTAAATCTATACCTTTTTGATTTTAAGATTCTTATAAGGCGATAGCCAGACGAAGTTGCGCAGCAACGGAGACTGGCGCGCCCGACAGGATTCGAACCTGTGGCCTACAGATTAGGAATCTATCGCTCTATCCTACTGAGCTACGGGCGCATATTTCTCAAAAATTACTGCTTAAATTCTACATCTTTTTAAGGGTCCCCATTGTAGTTTCACAAAAATGGGGTTTAAGCGTAATTACTTATATTTTGACTTTTTAAATGCTAGCTCACTACACAGTTTACCGTTAGTTCATAAGGCATGCAAACCCTTTTTCACTCGGTATGCAAAGCTTTACAATGCCATTAGACGCAATAAAAATGGTGCTCATTTTTTGAGCACCATTTTTATTGTATCTGATGTTTATAAAAACAAATTAAAGTTTTGTCAGTTCTCTTATTTGGTCATCCGTATATTTTTCATATGGAACACCATAGGATATTTTGTGGATAGCGTTGAGCACTCTGTCATATCCTTCTATCTTTTTCGCATAGAATGCCTTAGTGTTCAAATCTCTCGCATCCTTCCAGGCATCAAAAGTCCTATTTTTTAGACTTTCCACATCTTTACGATGATCATCAAGAAAGCTGATTTGCTTGGTGGTAAGTTCGGGATTCTCATAAGGATTTCTCTGTCCCGCCAATATTTGAACTGGTAAAAACAATGTAATTGCCAGGATTACGCCTGTACTGAGTAACATTTTTATGTTTTTCATAAAACCGTCTCCTTTTACGAGATTAATAATATATTCATTACTCCATAAATCTACCCAATAACTATTCAAATTGTCAATATCTTGAAGGGTGACGTTAAAGTATTATGAAAAACTCGGGGCTCTAAAATTGTAGGGTTTGTCTCTTTGGATGGGATAAAGATAGGTAAAAAATGGCGCGCCCGGCAGGATTCGAACCTGCGACCTACTGATTCGAAGTCAGGCGCTCTATCCGACTGAGCTACGGGCGCAATTATTTATATTTTGATCTTTTACGCCCTAGCTTCCCAAGCGGAGTTTATCCTAAGCTTGTCGAAGGGAGCGCATTTTACAAGAATATAATACCAGAAAAATGCACTCTAGACTAGAAAAATACGTATTTTACTCTCTCTTGCTGTTTTTATTTTTTTCTTTTAATTCTTGATCTTCTTTCTCCAATCCTGCGAACAACTTGATATTACGATAAATGTCCAAATCACACTTTGTTAGCTTAACAGCTAATTCATAATGTCTTTGCACAAACTCAAACTGGTCTTCCAACTCTATATGCAAACTTTGTTCGATAATCAATAATTTTGCCTGCTGCAGCGCAATAAGTTCAGCTTCAATCTGCTTTCTCCTAACATCATTAGGACAATCCTTATCCTGCGAACATTTTCTCATACCTATGTTTGATGTTATTTGTCTTTTTTTTACTACCATCATCGGCATAACATCAACTACCGCAAAACACCCAATACCACTAACTAGCAACTTTACTATATTTTTCATAACTATTCCTTTAAACAGAGTTTCCAGCAAATTCCGGATATATCCTACAATAACAGCATATCTTTATCAATAAGGCCTTTTGTGAGGCAAAAGGCCCATAAATTGGACCCTTTTGACCACAATAATTATACATGATAACCTTAAAATAGGGATAAAATCGTATAAAAATAGGGGTTTTTACATGAAATATTCATTTTTTAGTCGAATAAGAGACATATTATTTCTTTGCGCATTAGTGCTTTTAGCAAAAACAGCCATTGAGCGAACTACGTCATTCATAAAACTACACAAAGATTCTATGATTCATGAGCTTGATACCAATTTTATTGATCAAATTTACACAGCGCAACGCCAATTACACTTCTTAGAAGAACACCCTCTGTATGCGCATGAATATGCCAATGCTCTTGCAGAGATCAAACAACAGCTAGCAACCATTGAAGAAAAGTACAAAAAAAATTCGCCCGGCCTTGCTTTGCTCGGGCCAATTGGTTCTGCTGCAATTGTAGTAAAAGAAGCGCAGCTTGAGCAAAAACTTCTGAATGTTGTAAATGATCTGAGTGCTGTTTTTGCAAAGACCAATAACAGCTCAGAATTTATGCCCGCACAAACAATTAATTGTGCACTGGGTAACAATAAACAGGCAATAAAATTAATGGCGTAAAAAATAGGCCAAAAATTCTTTATTGCCTTTTGTACCTGTAATTGGCGAATCAATCACACCTTTAGATTCAAAACCGTGCTTTTCAATTCCTCTGACAACCACATTCACGATTGCCTGCCGAACATGATCATCTCGCACAATACCACCAGAGCCAATTTCTTCTTTGCTTGCTTCAAACTGCGGTTTGATGAGCACCATTAAACTGCCATCTTTTTTTAATACTTTGCTCACAGTTTGCATCACAGCCAAAACAGAAATAAATGATAAATCAAGCGTCACCAAATCAACAGGTTCACCAACAGATTCCAGCAATCTTAAATTTGTTTTTTCTAATAAAACAAGACGCTCATCAGTACGTATTTTTTCATGGACATCACCATAACCAACATCAACTCCATACACCTTTTTTGCGCCACGCTGCAACAAACAATCGGTAAAACCACCGGTAGAAATTCCTGCATCCAAAACAGTCAGACCATGTACATCAATATGAAAATGATCAAGCGCTTTTTCTAATTTTAACCCTGCACGACTAACAAACTTTGGCTCTTCAATAGAGTGAGTGATTTTTGCATCTTCAGTCACAATGGTGCCGGGTTTGGTTACCTTTTCACCATCAACAAACACTTTCCCTTGCATGATCCACCCTTGAATATGTTTTTCATCATACTCTGGTAACAGTTCATGCAACTTAATATCAAGACGTTTTTTTATTTTAGCCATAACTATTTTTCAATTCCCGTAATCTTGTTACACACAGTATAATTTCTAAAGTAATCTAACAAAAAATTTTTTTCATCTTTATTTTCTACAATAACTTTTTTATTTGCATCATTTTTTTCTTTATCATCATATGTTTTTATATCAAACAACATATAATTTTCTAAATACTCTGCTTGTGCTGGATCACAACGAAAATCGCGAGCATGTGCAATAACAGAAGTCCCCTGCTTATTAAACATCAAATGTGATACATAAAAACCATCTGGGATTTTAAAAGTACGCTCTTTGTTTTTAACTCTGTTATATATCACCAAAACATCTTCATAGTCTTTATGAGATGGCATACCAACATCTTGATTTTTTATTTCTTTTTTGATTGTTGCATACATATTACCTGAAGAAGAAAGAGCTATGGTTCGATAAAATCGTGCATCCAAAGTGGCTACAAATAATATTTTATTATCTTCCGTTTGTGCTTCTAGATCAACAGCAACTACCGTTGGCGCCATACAGTTGGTGCATAAACCAGGACTAAGACACCCCTCATTATAGTTATTAAATAAAGCTATTTTATGCCTATCAGGAGAAAAAACACCAATGATATGCTCTGTTTTTACAGAGTCTTTACATCCAAAGTATGTATAATATTTCTCAGGAAATTTCTCATCTTTTTCCTTAGTCGTCTGTGCAATAAACTCATCTCGATTGGCACGCTCCAACCATTCAAATATATAATTACATATTTCCATAGGTAATATTGTCAAATAACACACTTTATCTTGAACAGGCTCAATTTCCATAGAATATACATATAATGCATTACACAAACACATCATTATAATCAGTTGAAACGGTATATATTTTTTCACATTCAACCTCCATAGAGATACAAAACAAACAATCATTATTTGCTTATACCACGAACAACTGATATTTTTTAACTGATTTACAAAAATGTAAAAATTATATTATTAATTGTTGCATCCAATGCAACATCGGAGATAACATGCGCTACACATTATTGTTTAGCTTCTTTTTGTGTAATGTTTATACAGCTCATAGCATGGAAATAGAAAAAATTGTAAATAAAAATGAAGAAATTTACACATTTTTCAAAAAACAGCAGGGTGATGCAAAAAAGATAATCCCTAGCAATCAACATGAACTCACATCCATATTTAAATATGGCATTGAACAAAATAACCCTGATTTTATACAATGGCTTTTGGCAACCAAAAAACCATTATTCGATGAGCATTGCATACAAGAAGCTTACAAACATTCATCCAATCCTAAAATTACTTATCTCTTGGTAGACTATATCACCACAGGAAAAAATAAAAGACAACAAGAACTCAATGCTTATATTACACAACAAACAGCTGACATTATCCAAGAGTACCCAGAATTAAATAAAGCAGAAAACAAAGACTCAATCTGTATAATCTCCTAATTAAAAAACGTTAGTTGTTCCTTACAATAACTTTATATCTTACAAAATAATCCTAAGCATTGTTTTTACAAACTACCCTTTAGTACCATACTGGGTAACGATTTATTTAAAGATAAGCTAAAGGATATATATGAAAGCATTACGTTACAGCATTTTACTCCTCTTTCTTTCTACCCCTGAAGAAACAAAGTCAGAATACCGCTACATTAAATCCCTTCAAAACGTAAACCTT
Organism: uncultured Pseudomonadota bacterium; assembly: GCA_964636815.1. GTDB lineage: Bacteria > Babelota > Babeliae > Babelales > Vermiphilaceae > SOIL31. The sequence continues at coordinate 190,339 of CAZWTF010000001.1, read as the reverse complement.
TCCGATCTTCCTTTAGTTGGTGGAAAAAATGCATCTCTTGGACAAATGATTAATGCATTAAGCAATAATGGCATTAGAGTCCCACAAGGTTTTGCGATCACTGTTGACGGCTATAATGCTTACATGAATCACAACAACTTGACAGAACAAATTACTCATCTTGCCAATCAAATCACCGATATCAATGATTTAAAAAACCTCAAAAAAGTAAGTGAAGAAATTCGCTCTCTTATTGAAAACGGACATATTCCAAACGATCTTGCTCAAGAAATTGCTTACGCATATCAAGATTTATCAACCTATTATAATGAAAATCAATGCGATGTTGCAGTGCGCTCATCTGCCACCGCAGAAGATTTACCAGATGCATCATTTGCCGGACAACAAGATACCTTTTTACACGTACAAGGCCCTAATAATGTTCTGACGTATTATAAAAAATGTATCGCATCACTTTTTAATGATCGTGCAATTGCATATCGTAAAGAACAAGGTTTTGATCAAGTAGAAGTTGCCCTTTCTGTTGGTGTACAAAAAATGGTGCGTTCTGATCTTGCATGCTCAGGAGTTGCATTTTCACTTGATACAGAAAGCGGATTTTCCGATGTTGTGGTTATTAATGGTTCATATGGCCTGGGCGAAGCAATTGTACAAGGTGCGGTTACTCCTGATGAATATATTGTACATAAACCAACATTAAACCAAGGATTTACACCGATTATAAAAAAACACCTTGGTCTTAAAAATAATAAAGTTATTTATAGCGATGAACAAAATTTAATAGAAACAGTTGCAGTTAAACAAGATGATCAACAACAATATTGCTTAACCAATGATGAAATCATTGAACTTGCACGCATGGTCATGACCATTGAACAGCATTATTCACAACAATACATCAAACGAAACGGTAGCTGGACTCCAATGGATGTTGAATGGGCAAAAGATGGTATTGATGGAAAACTTTATATTGTACAAGCGCGCCCAGAAACCGTACACAGCGCAGTTCGCGAAAATGTCTTACAGCTCTACACTCTTTCACAACATCAATCAGAGGATAACGTTATCGTAAAAGGAATCAGTGTTGGGCAAAAAATTGCACATGGCACTGCGCGTATTATCAATTCAATAGAAGACATTAATCAAATCAACGCAACAGATATTATTATCACCGATATGACAAATCCTGACTGGGTTCCTGCGATGAAACAAGCTGCTGGCATTATCACCAATCGTGGCGGAAGAACATGTCATGCAGCAATTGTCAGCCGTGAACTTGGCATCCCTGCAATTGTTGGCACACAAGATGCAACAAAAAAAATAAGCAATGGCCAAAACATTACACTTGATTGCAGCGGTGGCACTGTTGGTCTTGTATATAATGGACACGTACCATTTAACGTTGCACGCATCTCTTTAGATAACATCGGTACAGCACCTGTTCCAATAATGGTCAACATTGCTGATCCTGATAGCGCATTCAAAACATCATTCTTACCATCTGCAGGAATTGGTCTTGTGCGCTTGGAATTTATCATCACCAATGCACTAAAAATACATCCAATGGCATTACTGTATCCTGATATAATTACCGATCCAATCGTCAGAGAAAAAATTGAACAAACAACTGCCGCATATGATAGCCCAACTGACTTTTTTGTAGAACAACTTGCGTGCGCGGTTGGTATGATGGCAGCAGCATTTTATCCACGCCCAATTATTGTTCGTTTTTCTGATTTTAAAAGTAACGAATATTACGATTTACTTGGCGGATCATATTTTGAACCGATTGAAGAAAACCCCATGATCGGTTTTCGCGGAGCATCACGCTATTACCATCCACGCTATAAAGAAGGATTTGCGCTGGAATGTGCAGCAATAAAAATTGTTCGCGAAAAGATGGGCCTCACTAATGTCAAAATGATGATACCTTTTGTACGTTCACTTAAAGAAGCGGAAAGTGTTATTACAGAAATGCGGAACAATGGATTAGAACGTGGCGTTAACGGCCTTGAAGTAATTATGATGTGCGAACTGCCATGCAATGTTATGCAAATAGAAGAGTTTGGTGAATATTTTGATGGATTTTCAATAGGTTCTAACGATCTTACACAAACTACTATGGGAATTGATCGCGATTCCGCATTGATCAGTGCAATTTTTGATGAACGCGATTTAGCGGTCAAAAGAATGCTTGTCAGAGCAATACAGGAAGCAAATAGAATTGGTAAATATATTGGTATTTGCGGTCAGGCGCCATCAGATTTTCCTGATCTTGCTGAATTCTTAATAGAAACAGGAATCAATTCAGTTTCTTTGACACCTGACACTGTCATCCCATTTCTTATGCGTTACACACAATAACTTAATCATAATTCTCCTCCTTATAAAAGCAGGCCTTGCGAACATTCGCAGGCCTGTATCTTTTAAACCCCATCCTTCGATACATTTTTGAAGACAAAAACACTCAGGATGACCGGAAGAAAAAACTTATATCCTGCCCGCCGCTCGCCCTGAGTGTTCTACGAAGTATAACGTAGTAGAATGTATCGAAGGGTGCAAAAAAAATTACGTTACTTTTTTACACACCAAATGATGTTTTAAATATTCTTCTAATACATTCTCTTCTTTTTTATCGCCACTCGGCTTCTCATAGTGAACAATGCTATTCAATTTAAAAAAAATACGCTTTTTATAGAATAATGATTCATCTTTTTCACAAAACCAAACTTTTCCAGAAGGAGAATAAAAATAACGTGCAAGTAGCACTGTTGCTTGTAAATTAAAATCAAGCTGAGTAAACGAGTATCCACGTATAAAAGGCATATTAAAAACAGCACTCTTTTTTTTGTTCTTATTAACATTATATACGTTCAATTCTACATACCATGGTTCTCGCTCATCAACATGCAATATAGCTCGCCTCTTTTTATCAGGAGAAAGCGCATTGTAAAAATACGGAAATCCATTTTGACCACATACATATCGACGAGTTCGTTCAACGAATGCCTTCCTGGTTTCCCATCCCAAAAAATGCGCTATACGATCTGTTACGTTTTGTGGCATCTTACTCAAATAACAAATATTATCACATGGGACTAATGGATCTTGTTTAATTATTTCCATTGCTCTGGAATAAGAGAAAACAGATAAGATCATCAATTGCACAATGTATTGTTTCACCTTACTTTTCACCCTCAATATTTTTATTACACACAAACTTATCCCTAAAGTAATTTTGTAATTGATTTGTTTTTTCTGGTTCAACATCCATTTGATGAGATGTAACATTTTTTAATGAAACAATGTGATATAATTTTTCCTGAGTCAAATATTCCTTGCCATGAAGAATAATATGCGTTCCTTGTTTATTGAAAAACAATCTTTCAGCACATAATGCAGCAGGAAGATAATATACTTTCTGTTCTTGTGTAGTAGTTTTTTGTATATCAAGCCTATCATAGGAACGCCCCCTATATGAATAGCTATGTACCATACCAATCCTATTCCCACCGCGAGAGAGCGCACAACATTTGTATTTATCAAAATTATCAAGTGCTTTTTCATACATAACTTTATGTTCAGCACCTTTTCCTTTTGGCAAATCAATAATCATTATCTTATCTTCATAAAAACTATTTAAAAAAGTACGATCAAATCTCTCTTCATACTCTCTGCAATAATTTCTACCCAACACTAAACATTTTTCTTCATCAGGACATAATGCATGCTTCATAAAACGCACACGAAAAGTGCGACAATAAAAGTCACCTGCTTCAGAGATAATTAGGCTTGTTATTTGCGTCCGTTCAATAAACTCTTCTTCTGTTTCCATTAAAAACCTCGCGATATACTCTAATATATCGCGAGGCATTTCATTGAAATAACAAATATCATTACATGGAACTGATGGGTCTGGTTTGATTACTTCCATTGCACTAGAACAACCAACAAGACTTAACAACATCATCAGTTGCGCAATGTATTGTTTCATTGCAACCCTTTTAATTACTTAACGCTTTTCCTGCACTTGCAATCTTTAACACTTCTTTGACCGTATCAGAAAGTTGGTAACGATAATCACGCGCAAGCCGTGTTTCTTGTTCAATAATTCTTGGCATATCCAACACAATAAATATTGATTCTGCTGCACGTGATACATTATCATCCGCACCAATGGTGAAATATTCTTTGGTTGCGCTATTTTTAATCACTTGCCTAAATTCATTAAGTGTTTTTACTTTTGTGCCATTAATTTCATTTAATGTTGCACCGATCGGCAAATTGCGACCTCTATATAATTGCGTGTCAGGAAACACATGCGTAATAATCAGAACAGGTTCTGATTGATGTTTTAATTCTCCATACTTACGCAAACCTGGCGCATGATCACCTATTAAACGAATCAAATTAACATTAAGTTCTTGTATAACCATGCCGCCAAAAATTTCATAATCAACAGATTCATACCCAGGATAAATAGCACGAATTGCTTGTAGCTCAGGAAGTTCCAAAGTAACAGTAAACTGTTTTTTTTGCCCTTTACGGAATGCTACAATGGTAATGGTATCACCAATCGCTAAACGTAATGGATACTCAATGATAGAAATTTTATCTTCACTCCATGGCACACTCATATCACCATACATATCAACCGCATGACCATTAATTTCATAGATCATATCACCGCGCATAACTCCAGCTTTTTCAAGTGGACTGCCCTTAATAGTTTCAATAATATAACATCCACCTGGGAGGGGATTGCCTAAAAATTTTGTTAATGTTTCAGTGCTATTATTAAAGCGCACACCCAAGAATGGTTTGCGTAATATTTTAACTTCATACAGATCATTAAGAATTGTTTTTAACGTATTAATCGGAATTGCATACCCAACATTTTGTGCTTCCGTTATTCCTGATGAGTTCACACCAATCACTTCACCCTTAATATTTAATAATGGACCCCCAGAACTACCTGGATTAATCGGTGCACTCATCTGAATCAAGTGATGTTCATGACCGCTGATAATACCGTTGGTACTTTTAACTGATTGTTGTCCTAATGGATATCCAAGCGCAAGCACATCATCTGAACGGCGCACCAAATCAGAATCTCCAAGTGATAAATACGGAATTCCTCCCAGCTCTTTGGTAATCAACTCACGCCCTTCTTGTGTCACTCGCAACAGTGCCAAATCACGCTCTGGACTGATACCAACAACATCAAAATCAATAATATGTTTACCCAAGGAAGGAATTTGTCCCCAAATTGTTTTTGCAGAGATAACCACATGAGCATTGGTAATCAAATACCCTTCATCATTAATAAAAAAACCACTCCCACAGGCAGATCCCTGCTGGGGAGTTTTATACGGTTCTAATAAATCGATGGCAGAAAGTTGTACAAACAGTTGCACCACGGTATCACGCACACGATCCTGCACAGGGCGCCATAATTGCGAAGCAGTAATCATATTCTCTGAAACGTGTGGATTTGTTTGACTTATTGGGGTAAACGTAACTTTAGATTGCGATTGCTCAAGCTGACTTTGTAACTTAATCTGATTTCTATGGACATATAATAAAGAAAAACTAAAAAAAAGAGCCATCGCTCCACATACACTCACCAATACACTATTTTTTGCTACCATGCGCTATAACCTTTTTTTCAATCTTACTCTATACGTATTTATCATGAGATCGCATGTTAGTATACAATAGAATGTACAAAATCCAAAACACACCTTAGATCATAATCCATAGTAAACTTTATTGTTCTTTTGTGAGTTCTCCATATGGCACTTCCTTATTCTCTACCTCTTCTTTTACATATTGCATTTCCTGATTGCCTATCTCTTCTTTCACATACGTCGACATAACTGGAGCTGGTATTTCTGATTGAGGAGCGACTACACCGAATTTATCTTTTGCTTCCTTCATTTTTGCTGCCATATCATCTAACTGTTTTTTTGAAACACCTACAGCTTTTGCTTGCTTAATCAATGCTTTATACTGCTCTTGCTGCTCAGGTAATATCGGCTGCCCAGCATTCATTAACGTCTCACTCAATTGAGTCCATTCTTGCAAAATGTTTTTTTCATCCCCCATTCTTTTTTTAACAGATTCCATCTGCTCTTTCATCGCACGAATAGACTTTTTGTTTCCTGTCACTTTAGGGATATTTAACTCTTTTGCTCTCTGAATAAATGCTTGATATATCTGCTCATTTTCAGGCGATATCTGTTCCTGCTGCGCTTGCAAAACTTGATCTAAGAACTTAGACCATGTACCAAAAAAATTATTAACTGTTAGTTTTTGAACATCTTGCACCACTATCGCATAAGAAAATAAAGCCGTACTCAACGACACAAGCAATATCCCTTTTTTAATATTATTCATAAACACTCTCCTTTGCATAACAATTATAACGTTGTTTTAATTGCAACGTATCAAACAATATTGCAACCAACCAACAGTTTTATAATTTATTACCATACAAAAAAGCTGCGATATGCTCTTGAACATACCGCAGCTTTTATTAAGCAAAAAAAATTACTCTCTTTCTAATCTTTCATCAAACAAATTCAATTCATCAAGCATATGATCTAAATTATATAAATACGCAAGATCCCATGCCTGAGATTTATGCCAATGTATTTTTCTTCTATTACACGAACAAATCTTTCCTCTGACTTGTCTATGGAATTCTGCCAATGCATATGTATAATATGCATCAGGATCATATATATTAAATTTATGATCATATTTCTCGCCTTCAAATCTTGGTTGCAATACCGTTATCTTTGCAGGCATGTGCTTAAGTGCTTCCAAAACAATCTTTTTTTGAACTCTCGTAACCTTCCCTAAACACAAAGGCATATCAACACTTGCTATCTCTCTTTTAATCACATCATCAACATCAACAAAACTATGTTGTGGATCAGCAATAAGCTTATAAAAATCACAATTTTCTGAAAAAAATAAGCGCTTTTGCATTTTTTGCATACCAATTGTTTTTTTATGCACGGTTAATTGTTTCGTAACCATTCCATTCATTGCTAACGGCAACCCAATAACCATGACCACAATATACCGCATATGTATATAATTCATTGCAATAATCCTTTATATAAACATCAATAATGACATTATTTCTATACCCTGGCAGACATTATGGCAAGCCTATATTTTATGTCAATGCAAAAACCAAAACAGACGTAATCTGGTAGGAATTTGTCAAAATAACGCTAAATAGCTATTCTAATATTATTAGATTTTGAAAAAATTAATTAAGGATTTACTCATGTCATCCTACAGACCAACACTTGACGATATTGTTTCTCTCTGCAAAAGACGTGGTTTTGTATTCCAATCAGCAGAGATCTATGGTGGACTCAACGGTGTTTATGATTTTGGCCCTCTCGGTACTATTCTCAAAAATAATCTCCGCAATGCATGGACAAAAGCAATTAGCTCCCCTGATAAAACAGTCTTCTTTTTAGAAGGTGCACTACTCGGACCAGAAAGCACATGGAAAGCTTCAGGACATATTGATAACTTTAATGACCCTATGGTTGATTGCACTAACTGTAAAAAACGTTTCCGTGCTGATGATCCTGATATTGATCTCAATGGACCATGCCCACACTGTGGTAAAAAAGCATGGACGCAGGCTCGTCAATTTAACATGATGTTTAAAACAGAACTTGGTGCAGTTGCTGGACAGGTCGCATATCTCCGCCCTGAAACAGCACAATCTATTTTTATCAACTTTAAAAATGTCATGTCCTCTAACAGAGTAAAAATTCCATTCGGCATTGCACAAATTGGTAAATCATTCCGTAATGAAATCACTCCAAAACAGTTTCTTTTCCGCATGCGTGAATTTGAACAGATGGAAATTGAATGGTTCTGTACCGCAGAAAGTTCACATAACTTTTTTGATTATTGGTGCAAACTACGTCTTGCATTCTATGAAACAATCGGTCTTACAATCAGTCGCATTCGTCTGCGGCCTCATGACAAAGATGAACTTTCTCATTACTCATCCAAAACAAGTGATGTTGAATATGAATACCCATTCGGTTGGAAAGAGTTAGAAGGTATTGCTCATCGTGGTGATTATGATTTATCACAACACAGCAAATTTTCTGGCAAAGATTTATCTGTCTTTGATGAAGAAACACAAACATCATTTATGCCAAATGTTGTTGAATGTTCAGTTGGAACTGATCGTCTTTTCTTAACAGTTCTCTTTGATGCATATAGCATTGACACGCTCGGTGGCGAAGAACGTACCGTGCTTAAATTGCATCCTATAATTGCACCGGTTAAAGCAGCATTTTTACCACTCAGCAAAAAACTTAGTGAAAATATGCTTCCTATTTATCGTGCAATCGCTGCCGCTGGATTTGCTGTTGAATTTGATGAATCAGGCTCAATTGGTAAACGCTACCGCCGACAAGATGAAATTGGTACACCAGTATGTTTTACCTATGATTTTGATAGCTTAAATGATAACTGTGTTACTGTTCGTGATCGCGATACTCTCAAACAAGAACGTATTAATATCGAAAAGATTGAATTATATCTGGCCGACATGTTAAAAACTAAATAGAGCTGTTAAATTTAGAATTCATATCCTTCAAAGAGGTCCCCAATAAAACAAAGTGTTGTTGGGGCAAAGGTTTTTATGAGTAAGAATAAAATAATTGATATATCTCCCGCACATATTATCTTCTTTTCATTTTTTATCCTCATTTTGTGCGGAACATTACTTCTTGCGCTCCCTATAGCGCACACAAAATCGATATCATTTATCGATCTTTTTTTTACTGCAACATCCGCAACATGCGTGACGGGGCTTTTTACCATACCACTCAGTAATTTTACTTTTTTTGGTAAAGCAGTCATCCTTGCTCTCATTCAAATTGGCGCCTTGGGACTTGCAACCATGAGTCTTTTTATTATTTCATTGTTTATTGATCTGGGTCTTGGAACACGATTTATGGCTGGACAGCTGTTTGAACTTGATTCATGGCAAAACATAAAAAAAATACTTATCTTCACCTTTAGAGCAACTCTCATTTTAGAAATTATTGGCGCATTGTGTTTTTACTCCATATTCAAATCAGAATATGCACTAGAAAACGCAATTTTCTTTTCATTCTTCCATTCAATATCAGCATTTTGTAATGCCGGTATATCTTTTTTCCACTTTTTAACAGAACAAAACTTGGAACACTATAATAGCAACTATCTTTTTCTTATAGCCACCAGCGTGTTAACATTCTTTGGGGGGTTAGGGTTCATCACGTGGCATGAAATTATGCTTCGCATTCGCTCTTATTTTTCATCAAAAAAGCCACACCGATTTTCATTACATAGTAAAATTATTCTGTATGGTACGGGAACATCATTATTAATTACTTCTTTATTATTCTTCTTCCTTGAATATTATAATACGCTCACAACACTTTCTTTACCGTTAAAAGTTGTCAATTCAATCTTTCACGCAATATCATTTAAAAGTTGTGGATTTATATTAGGAAACCTCGCCGCTTTTCTTCCTGCCACACTCTTTTTTGTCATGCTCATTGGTCTGATTGGATCAGCTCCAGGCTCAACCGGTAGTGGTTTTAAAATCACTACATTTATACTATTCTTGAACACCGTCAAAGCTGCAATTAATGGAGAAACTTCAGTAGAAATATTTGAACGTGAAATTGCACTTGATCAAATATTTAAAGTTATTGCAGTAATATCACTCGGACTTGGATGGATTTTATTCACTACATTCTGTTTACTGTTAACAGAAACAGGTTGGTCATTTTTGGATGTTTTCTTTGAAACAGTGTCTGCATTCAGCAACGTTGGGTATTCACTCAAAGGAACACAAACACTTTCTACAGTTGGCAAACTGTTTATTATTGCGACCATGTTTATTGGTCGTATCGGATCTCTTACCTTTATTTTAGGCCTTAAATTAAAAACAAGAAAAGAAACAATTGAATATTCGTACCCCGAAGAACGCGTTATGCTTGGGTAAAATATAAGGATTACCATGAAATTTTGTGTCATTGGACTTGGACGATTTGGCTATCAAGTAGCAACAGTACTTGCTGAAAATGGCATGGAAGTATTAGCCATTGATAGTGACGAATCAATTGTTGCATCAATTCGTGACTCTGTTGCCCATGCAATTGTTATGGATGTAACTGATGAAGCATCACTGCGCAGCATTGGTGTTGATGAAATAGATACCGTTATTGTTGCAATGGGTGAAAATAGTACGCAAACAATTCTTATTACTGCTATTCTTAAAAAGCATCTTAAAACTCCATATGTTATTACTCGCGCAATTGATGAATTAAATAAAGAAATATTAACATTAGTTGGCGCTGATCGCGTTATATTGCCAGAAAAAGAAATTGGCATTCGTCTTGCAGATAACCTAAGTTCTCCTTTTGTTGATGTTACGCGTTTGACTAAGCAATTTTCTGTAATCAATATTGTTACGCCAGAAGAATTTATTGGTAAAACCATTAAAGAACTTGATCTGTTTGAAGAATACGAAGTTCATTGCATTGGCAAGAAAGAAGAAGAAAAAATTGTCTCTGTTGGTCCTGATTATATTGTTAAAGAGTTGGATAAACTCATCTTTGCTGGACCAAATAAAAATTTGGAAAAGTTAGCAAAATTATAATTAAAAAGAGGCCCATAAAAGGGCCTCTCTCTTTTCGCAACTCAATTCACTCAAAAAAATACTCCGATTATTTTTTTATTATTGTGATTGGTAAACATGTCTTAAGAAATTCCAATAACTCGGGGGATTTCTTTGACCAATCAAGTAACATTGCACGCGCTGGATCATCAGCACATAATGATAGAGTTTTCTTTTCTTTGCATTCCGCACACAATCGCCTCATCAATGATACAACTCCAAGATCTTTACATGCTATATCTTCAATCTGAGAAAGCATCTTTTTATCTGCATCATTCAATAAAGACACTCTAGATGCCTTCAAAAGATCGAAAAAAAAGAGCTCTGTTTCATCATGCGAAAAACCAACTCCTTGAAAGCCGTGATATAACGTATCAATAGAAAATATCTGCTTATGAGTTATCGCATCTTGTAGTACTGTTTCAACATAAAACATACCGTATTTTTGCTTAAGTAAATTGCTGATCAAAAATGTACCTTGTGGACTATACACTCTATGTACTTGACCGTCTTCTTTCAAGACAGAATAATCCCAATTAAGAACATTAATCAAATCAGCAACCTTAAAAATTAAAGGTTCATCAATATCACCACCACCATATTGATTATCAACCATAAACGGCTTTGCTAATCCAGTCATAGAGAGACAACTGTAAACTCCATCATCAGTTGCTATCTTACTTACTGCTGTTGAATACATATTTGCAACTCCAACTATCTCTGCCCAACGATATCCCTCAGATGTTGAGCAAATAGCTATTTTTTCCAAGAATCCAAACTGCTTCAATGATCGACTCAAACGTGATTCTATATACTTGCCTTGCATGCTCCACCTACTACATACATACTCAAGACCTTCATATGTTCCAACAACCCAACAATTCTTAATAGGTTCAAAACATACATCAACAATATGATGAGGATTTTCAACAGAAAATGAATCTACGAACACCACTCCATTAAGCGTTGTTATGGTAGAAAAAACCATATCGTGATCAGAATATGTCAGTACACCTTCCACATCAGTTTTTGTACTACTCACAGCACAACCCTTAATGTTTTTCTTATGCTTAATAACTGTAGAAAATGTAGCATCTGGATTATTATGATTCACAACCCATAAAAGACACTTATCACCACACACATCCGTTATACGATATTCATAATTATCAATACCAAAATACGTTGCATATGTTTTCCGGACCTTATCTTTGGTATACAAATCAATCGGATAATCATATTGATGAATTGTATGAAAGGCATTTAAAAAAACTGACCCCAAATAAACATCCTCAATCAATCGATATTTTGTTGGCGCACTAAGCAACTCCGGCTGTTTTAACATCAACAACCGCTTGCTATAAATAAGTTGCTCTTTAAAATAGGTACGCACAGCAGCTTCATCTTCACTTTTAAGATAGCTTTTTATATGATTGCGTAAATCACCCGCAAAATAAACTTCAATTAATCGCTTGGTAACTTCAGACGCGTCTAACATTACCTTCTTACCGTCTTCATTATATTGGCCTGATGCTTTTATCAAAAGAAGACGATCGTGTTGTGATAAATTATTATAATAATCTTGAAATTTATCAGGCCTTACTGTCAGAGCTTTATCAACTAAAACTATTCCATCAGAACATACATGAGGATATCTTGAAATGAGACCACGTTGTTTACTATTTTTCTGATGAAACTGACTATATTTATGCAGCGTTTTCATTAACGCTAGATTGGATTTTTTAATGGAAATAACAGAGACATCTCCCATTATTTGAACAACACTCTCACGTTCCATAGAAATAAGTGGCATCACTACCATTATCATTATAAGTGACAGAAACCATGCTTTTTTCATCAAAATTGTTCCCTTTTTTATATTAACAATGCAATATCACGCATAGCATAATATAAAAAAAGGTATTTTGGCACAAAAAAAAGAGACCCTAAAAGGATCTCTTTAATTTCTTAATCTCAACCAAATCTTACGCGATTGAATCAATGCGAATGATTGTTTTTGGTTGACGATGTCCGTTTTTCACGCGAACTTTTTTACGTCTTTTAAATTTGAAAACAATCACTTTTGGATCTTTGGTTTGTTTAACGATTGTTGCAGTGATTGTACCTTCAACAAGCGGTTGACCAATTTCAAACTGGCCGTCAGCTAATTTACGGAATAAAATAGTGTTAATTTCATATTTATCGCCAGCTTCACCTACTATTTTTTCAATAGCTACAGTTTTGCCTTCGATTGCTTGATATTGCTTACCACCGTTTGCAAATATCGCGTATTTATCGTATTTTTCTGCATGTACCATCAGACTTTTCCCTACACATTTGTGTTCGCATGGTTTTTAACTGGCATTTTACCAAGTATTAAAAAGCAACGCTACGAACGATTTTAACTCATATTTAAATGATTATTTTATTCCTACTATACCAAAAAAAGGGGGGGGCGTCCAGTGGAATGTGCATGACTAAACCAATCCCCAGCTTAACGCCGGGGACCCCAACTGTCGCTTTACTCCAGTTGTTTTTTCGCAAAGGGGTTTTGCAACTTAACCCCAACTTTCGCTGCGCTACAGTCGGGGACCCCTAAAAAAAACCCCTCCCGTGGCCTTCGAAGCCTTGGCGAAGGAGGCTGCACTCGTGCACCAATGGTTCCCTTGGATTCCTACGAGTTATAGGCTTCGGTCCCCATCAGTTGATGGGGATGTGATCCATATCCCTCAAAAGCGCTAGAATCACCCCGATAACTCGCACATGTACTTACACTATATTTGCGCTCAAAGAGCGCATAAAAATCCATATTTTAGGTAACTTCAATGCCCGCCGAAGGCGAAGGCGTATAGAAGGAGAGGACTACAGGAATATGCATTGTGAGATCACACTAAATTATGAGATCGGAGTAGTTTAGTAACAAAAGTCTGATAAGGCGCGCCTGTATGAAAAGCTTTAGGCTGTGAATTCTTATGAACAGACTAGGGCTTAAGTTCGCGCCTTTAAGGGATCAAAGGGAACGTTTGTGCACGAGTGCAGAGGGGTTGCAAGACCCCTTTGCGAAAAAAAACACCGTAGTGAAAACTACGGTGCAGGTCTCCGGCGTTAAGCTGGAGATTTATCTTTTATCTTGTCTTATATATTAATTCTAAAAAAAGCGCTCGAAGATATCCTTCAACAAGTTCAGGACGAGCGCAAAGAAATTAAACTTCATGTTTGTATGACCACAACAAATCAAACGCCTTTTTAGGCGATAAAGTATCAAAATCAAGCCCTGCAAGCATATTCATCACTTTTGCAGCCTTATCCTTATCAGCAAGCAACCGCTTGTTTTCCGCCCTTAAAACTTTGATCTCAGCAGATAAATCTGACTGATCCACTACTGCAGGAATAATCTGCGTAGCCCCTTGGGCAAAGCTTTGAACCAACCCAGACGATCGTTCAATCACTTTTTCTGGCAAGTGGGCAAGTTTTGCCACTTCTATACCAAAACTACCATCAGCAACCCCACGGATAATGGTATATAAAAAAACTATGCCATGTCCCATTTTCTTGCTCGCCGCCTGATAAATCGCAATTCCAGGATATGTCTGAGGTAAATTGGTCAGTTCATGGTAATGCGTCGCAAATAAGCAACGCGCGCCAATAGTAGTAAAAATATACTCTACAACCGCCTGAGCAATGGCCAAACCATCAAAGGTACTCGTTCCACGGCCAACTTCATCCAAAATAACCAAACTTTTTTCAGTTGCTTGCGTACAAATCATCGCGGTTTCTTCCATTTCAACTAAAAAGGTACTTTTACCCTCTGCCACATTATCACTCGCCCCAAGACGAGTAAAAATACGATCAAGCAGTGCAATGTTAGCATTTTGAGCAGGAACAAAAGAACCAATATGAGCCATAAGAGAAATCAATGCAACTTGACGCAGATAGGTAGATTTACCACCCATGTTCGGACCAGTGATAATCCACAATGATTGTTCATCTGTTAACTCTGTATCATTCGGGATAAAGGTATGGAATAAAAATTGCTCCACAACCGGGTGGCGCCCTTTGGTGATCATAATATCACGACTATCATTTAAACTTGGTCGTGCATAGCCATTATCGTATGCCAAACGCGTCAATGATAACAGTGCATCAATATGAGCAATTGCATGCGCTGATTTGCGTAAGGCAGAAATATGTTGTGCAACTTCATGCTTAATGCTATCAAAAATCTCTTGTTCATGATTAACAATATCCTTACGCGCTGATTCAATACCATATTGCAACTGCTGCAACTCAGGAGTAATAAATCGTTCTCGCCCAACCAATGTTTGTAAACGGCGATAGCGTTCTGGAACTGCAGATAAGTTGGTATTAGTAACTTCTATGTAATATCCTTGAATAGCATTATAGCGAATTTTAAGGGATGTAATTCCCGTTGCTTTTTGTTCTGCAATCTCTAATTCTGTAATTTTTTCATTACTGTTATTAACAAGCATGCGCATTTCATCAAGTTTTTGATCAAAGCCAGCTTTTATAATCATTTCTTGTGACGGCTCATCGCACAATGCTACGCGCAAAAGATCAGAAAGTGCATTAAATTCACCCAAATGATCTGTAATCACTCGCAGTAAAAAAATATGCTTGTACGCTTCTATGCTTTTTTTAAATTGCGGAATAATCATCAACACACGTGATAACACACTGTAATCTATTAATGAAGCCCGTTGCAAAGCAATACGCCCCACAACACGTTCAACATCGCCAACATGCGCAAGCAACTGTTCTACGCTGTTCACCAGCGCTAAATCTGCACAGCACAAACTGACAACATCTTGCCGTTGCACAATTGCTTCTTTTTTAACTAGCGGTCGCAAAATCCATTTTTTGATCATCCGAGAACCCATCGCAGTTCTCGCTCTATCCATAACGCTAAACAAGGTATTTTTACTGCTGCCATCTTGCGCATTTTTAACGAGTTCCAGATTACGTTGCGTTGCTGCATCCATAATCAAAAAATCATCTGGTTTATAAAAAAACAGTGTCGTGAATTGATCAAGTGATGAGCGTTGATGTTTTGACATGTATGCATAAAAATAAAAAAGCGCTTGGCGCATAGATTCATCAGAATCAACTTGTGTACAAGCTGATTCTGGAAATTGTTGTTTGAGCCATTGTTGGGCGTCATCTTCCGATGATTTTTCGTCATGCACAACAGTGGTAAAATATCCCAAACGTTTAAAATAAGTTTGAAATTCTTGCGTACGAACAGAGCTTGGAATTAAAACTTCATCAGGAAAAAAACGAATCAGCTCTGATTCCAATAATTTTTCTGAACCTGCAGGCACTGTTGTTATAAAAATTTGCGCAGTTAACAATTCACTAAAAACTAATCCCCATGAATCGCCTGCAGGATAGAATGAAAAAAGATATGATGCAGTACGTTCATCAAGAAGCTGAGAATCTGTTAATGTTCCTGGCGTTAACACCTGCTTTACACCGCGCTTAACAATGCTGCCCGGTTTTGGATCTTCCAGTTGATCACACAGTGCAACTTTAAAACCACCTTTTACCAATTTTGCTAAATAATGATCTATTGCATGTAATGGCACACCGCACAACGGAATTGGCTCACCTTTACTTTTACCGCGAGCTGTTAAAGCAATTCCTAAAAATGCTGCTGCTTGTTTTGCGTCATCAAAAAAAAGTTCGTAAAAATCACCGACTTGAAAAAAAAGAAGCGTATCAGGATAATCAATTTTAATATCATGATACTGCTGCATCAATGGGGTGTGTTCTGAATTTTTTATCATAAAAAACGGTATAGCTGAATTATGTTTTATATTATAACTCAAGTATACCGTTATATTAAAAAATCTTAAATCTTTTAAAACAATGAAGCTATATGCTCAATAACCAATGAACGTTTCATCTTCTCACCAATCATAGCCCTCTCTTCATCCGTCTCACCTTCAATATAAAAGAAAAGCTTAAACTGGCGTTTAATATCTGCTTCAAATGAAATAAGCATAGTATCAAGAGCAGCACAATCAATAACATCAGATGCTAATTGATCAGATAAACGTTGTAAAAATTCATTATAATAATTAAAGAAATATCGTGTAGTACGTTCAGCTATCTGCTGCTCTTCGATATCAAGCTGTTTAGCTTTATAGATCATGTATGCGCACAGCTTTTCACCATCATATACAAGACGATTACACGCCTCTTGTAGCAACTGTTTATTATAACAAACTTGATCATGCATTAATGACGATTGATCCTGTAAAGGTGTGAGCAGCTCTTTAATAACTTTAATCGTTGCGGTGTATGGCACATGAGAACAGATATACCAACGGAGTGTATTAGGATAATTCAACTTTCCATACACACCTTCCATAACAAAACTTATACCTGTCTGCACAACATTCCCGCATGCAAATTTACCAAAATCAATAGCCTGCTTTTTAACATTCTCTTTACTCACCACATACTTGCCCCAATTGACCCATGAAGTTTTTACATTACAAGCCCATTCCTCCCATGAAAGTTTTGGAACTTCAGGAGAATCTTTTTGTTGTTGTACTGGGATGAGATTCTCAGACTTTTTTTCAAAAGGAGTATTAAGCCAGGTAACACCTGCATAAGCAACACGCCCTGCAACCATACCTACCAACGCCATGCGTATATAATAATCACGCGTTACTTTCTTTTCTATTGCTATGGCATGCTGATCAATTTTTTTCTGATCAAGAAGACGTACTTCGCACATGCTTATGCATGACGACATAAAGATTAATGTTGATAAAGATGCTTGTGCATAATTCATGAAAACTCCATAATCTATACTGTTTTTAATTTCTGCAGCGTATCAGAATATTAAATTTTCTCAAAGTAAGGCTTTAAATATCGCCCTGTATGACTTTCCAGACATTGTGTAACATCTGCCGGGGTACCTTGTGCAACAATAGTACCACCACCATCGCCACCTTCAGGGCCTAAATCGATAAGATAATCAGCTGTTTTAAGTACATCAAGATTATGCTCAATTAAAATCATAGAGTTATTTTTATCAACAAGACGGTTAAGAACTTGTAACAACTTTTCAATATCACTATTGTGCAAACCAGTTGTTGGCTCATCTAAAATATACAATGTATGTTGTTCACGTTTTGCTAGCTCATCAACAAGCTTAATACGTTGCGCTTCACCACCTGACAGTGTTGTTGATGGTTGGCCTAATGAAAGATAATCAAGACCAACATCACATAATAACTGTAAACGTTTAGCAATTGTTTTATGATGTTCAAAAAATTGTAATGCTTCATATGCCGTCATATTCAACACATCAGCAATTGATTTACCTTTATACGTAATAGATAATGTTTCACTATTATAACGTGTACCATCACATGCTTTACATGTCATAATAACTTCAGGTAAAAAATGCATCTCTACTTTAATAACACCATCGCCATTACACTCAGAACATCTACCTTGCGCTACGTTAAAACTAAATCTACCAACAGCATATCCACGCGCATTACTTTCTGGTAATGATGCAAACAGTTTTCTTATTTCATCAAAAATACCAAGATATGTTGCTGGGTTCGAGCGTGGTGTACGTCCAATTGGGCTTTGATCAATAACAACTAAACTTTCTAAATTTTCAGCACCTTGCAAATTAACAGCTTCGGCACTTGCTTGTTTATATACTCTTTTGTATCCACCAGAAAATTCACGCTTAACCGCAGAAACAAGCTCATCCATAATCAGCGTACTTTTACCAGAACCAGACACACCAGAAACACCACACAGCACTCCAAGTGGAACTCGTAACGTAACGTCTTTTAAATTATGTTTTGATGCATTTTCTAAGGTCATAAACCCTTGAGGTTGACGTAATCTTTTTGGAATAACAATGCCACGTTTACCACTTAAATATGCACCCGTCATTGAATTACTGTTTTTTTGTAAATCAGTTGGTGTTCCTACCGCAGTTACCGTACCACCTAATACACCTGCCGCAGGCCCCATATCAATAACATAATCAGCTTGCGCAATCGTATCCATATCATGTTCAACTACGACAACGGTATTATCTTGATCTCGTAATTTTTTAAGTGTTTCAATCAAGCGGTCATTATCACGTTGATGCAAGCCAATACTTGGTTCATCAAGAATATATAAAACACCACTTAATGCCGAACCAATTTGCGTTGCAAGACGAATACGCTGACCTTCACCACCCGATAATGTTCGCGCAGTACGATTCAGCGTAAGATAAGATAAACCAACATCATTAATAAATGTGAGTCTGTTTTTAATTTCTCTAATTAAACTTTGCGCAATCTCTAATTCAGTTGATGTTAACACCAAGGTGTCAAAAAAATGGATCAGTTTTTTAATAGATAAATCACTCAGCTCATAAATATCTTTACCACCAACAAACACTGATAATGCATATTTATTAAGGCGTTTTCCATGGCATTCTTTACAAGTTTTTACTGTGGCATATTTATCGCCAAAAAATTCTGGATAATCTGCCTTCCATGAATCTTTATCGCCAGCACCCCACGGCCACTCATTAATAGTACCAAGACCTTCGCACCCTTTACATGCGCCAATAGGAGAATTAAATGAAAAACAGCGCGGTTCTAATTCAGGAATAGATTGAGAACATGCAATACACATGCGGTGAGATGAATACAGATATTCCCGCTCACCCACCACAATTTTACATGTCCCACCAGTAAGCTTAAATGCAGCGTTAACAGCTTCCTGCAAACGTGCACTATCTTCGGTGTTTACTTCAAGAGCATCAATAATCACATCAATGCTATGTTTATAACTCTTTTTCAAGTTAAGACTTTTAATTTCATCATGAGATTTGAATTTATAACGCTCACCATCTACCTTGACACGGTAATATCCTTTATCAAAAAGATTGGTCAGTTCATGGACAAATTCACCTTTTTGCTCATGAACAATAGGCGCAAGCACAGAAATAGTTTTATGGTTAAACTCTTTATGAAGCATCTGACAGATCGCATCAACAGATTCTGCCCTAATTTCTAGGCGACAGTTAGGACAAAAAACCTTACCTATACGTGCAAAAAGAATACGGAAATAGTCATAAATCTCAGTAATAGTCCCAACGGTGGAACGAGGATTTGACCCAACGGTCTTTTGTTCAATAGCAATTGCAGGGCAAAGACCATCAATACGATCAACTTCTGGCTTTTTACTAATACCCAAAAATTGCCGTGCATATGAAGAAAGAGACTCTACATAGCGTCTTTTACCCTCAGCAAAGAGAATATCAAGCGCCAAGGAGCTTTTACCTGACCCAGAAGGACCAGTGATAACAGTAAGCTTATTTTTTGGAATACTGACATCGATATTTTTTAAATTATGCTCACGAGCGCCAAAAACATTGATCCAATGAGCAATTGTCGCAGGTTTAAAATTGTTCTTCATTCTCTTTTTTTCCAATTTATTAAAAAAACACCTTACAATATTACCTATTAGTATTATAATAGCAAATAATCGATCTTTAGCCAACTGGGTTACTAATAAATGAAAGGTTTTTTTGATTTTTATCAATAAAACCGTATACTTAGACCTAGTTTGACATGGTGAATGTAGCTCAGTCGGTAGAGCACCAGGTTGTGGCTCTGGTGGTCGTGGGTTCGATCCCCACCATTCACCCCAAAAAAACAGTTGCAGATCAAACAAAAAAAAGATACATTATCTCTGTATTTAAAGTCATTTGAAATATTCGGGGTGTGGCGCAATTGGTAGCGCACTCGCTTTGGGAGCGAGGGGTTGTCAGTTCGAGTCTGGCCACCCCGACCATTCTTTTAAAGGAGAGATATGAAATTTACCCATCGAATATTACTATCATTATCTATTTTATTTTCTTCAATCTCTACAATTGCATCTACGTCTCACGATCAACTCAAGACCTGGCACACAACGTACCTCAATACCATGACTCCAGAAGAGTTACAATTTACTGCAAACTTTCTTTATCTTTCTTACGCTATCGCTCTTGTTGAAGCAAAAATCAGACAGTTCAATAATCCAATTGTACACTTAAATCAATCTATTAGATTAAACATCGTCAATTATCAAAGTGCAACTGATGATTTTGTCACACTTAAAACATTGTTAGATCGCCTTTCAGTTATTACTGGCGCACGTACTATTTATATGGAAACATATAATGTATGCCAAAAATATTACAGTGAACACCCAAATCAAGCTATTCAAGCTGCATTAGAAAGCGTGCAACAAGATGCTCAAATACAACTGCGCGCATGGGCAAATGAAAAAGCAAGTGCAACTGCTGAACAACTCAAAAAAGCAAGTGCTGATATTGGGCAATCTACACAATATCTTACAGGAATATCAGGCACATATAATCGCTTAAGTGAAGGTGATTTACCGTTTGATATAGCCCCGGAAAATGAAGTTAACAAATC
>CAZWTF010000001.1:0-169128 GCA_964636815.1 uncultured Pseudomonadota bacterium | reverse complement strand
CACTTATTTTACTCGACCTTATTCTAAGAAGTACCCCTCAATGCGTTGCGGTTGCTGAAAACTTGGCAATCATCTTTAATGATGCATCTCAGGATGTAACAGAACTTGTTACTGCTACAGCAGAAATATATAAACAGTATTATGCAATGATACACTACATGCTCATGTCACCAATGCTTGATAAACAATATGCAACAACAATGTTTGGCATGCATGATATTTTACCGCAAGAATATAAAACTGTATTGCCTGACGCCAACAACGTCTTTTCACACATGTTAGAAACAACAAAACTGTATACTCAAACGGAATTTGTACAACAATAAAAAAAGGTTCACTATGAACAAATATTTTAATTCACTTGTTCTAATCTCCGCAGTTGTTTTTGCGCAAACAACAACCTGTTTAACTGCGCCTATTGAATTTGCAAAACTCACTGCAAAAATCACCAAAAATGCTGAGCCTTGGTCACAAGATGTATTGCATACATTAGATACAGAATTACAACTTGCATGGGCTAACTTTTTTGCTCTTCTTTTAGAAGGACAACCAAGCAGAGCTCTCATAAAATGTGCAGAATATATTGAATCACATGATGAAATGATTGCATCTTCACAAGATTTAGCCATAAACACTATTCAAATCTTACAAGAATATAGTGAAAAAGTTGAAGAAAAAATCAGTCGTAAAAAAAATATGACTGAGGAAGAAGAAGAAACCTTGTTCCAAAAGTTAGAAACAAAAATTCAGGAACTGATTACATACATCAATGGTATTTATTATCAACATGTGTACAGCAACCTGGTTACAAAAGGTGCTTTAACGCCTGCATATATGTTTGATGACAATGGCGTAATACCTCAACAAAATCGCACAAAAGCTTTACCTCAACCAGAATAAACTTACCCATTTATATTCCATTTCAATGGGGACCCCTTTTTAGATAAAAAACTTAATAAAAACTCACGCAGGACAAAACTGGAAACAGAAAACATGCGTGAGTTTTTTTGTTGTTTTTTCACACTTTCTTTTTTTAGAGTAAAATGAAAATAAATATAACCTTCCTAAAAAAAGAGACCGTTATGAAAATAAACGCTCCAAGTTTTGGACTTGCTGCCGCAACAACTGTATGCGCAATGTACACAGGCTTTGCCTTTCTTCTCAAATTTTGGCCAACACAGACACTCAAATTTATCGGCACTATTCATATGTTACCAAAACTTGATTACATTAAATCTTTTATTAAAGTAACCCCACAAGCAGTTATTATGGGGCTCATAACTCATACAACACTCGCGTTTTTACTTTTTCTATGTATTGCACTTGTCTATAACCTCATACAAAAATTGTTTGCAAGATAACTTTTTTTTCAGCATCAAAAATACCATAAACATGATATACTAATTCCCCATCCAAAGATGGGGAATTAGTATATCAACGATTCGCAAGGAAAATTTTGTGGGCATCAAATACAGTTCAACACTGAGATCTTTTGATTTTGTAACATTTATTCTTATGCTTGCCCTTTCAGCATGCGGACTATTATTTATTTTCAGCGCAACATACACCTGCGAACAACCTTTTTCTTATTTTTTAATGAAACAATGCCTTGGAATATGCAGCGGCATTATTATCTATTTTTTATGCTTAATTCCTGACTATCGCACCATTATGCGCTGGGGATCTGTTGCCTACTTCAGCATTATTGGTTTATTAATATTTACACTTATTAAAGGCAGTATTGGAATGGGAGCAAAACGTTGGATCAATCTGTTTTTTTTCAAACTACAACCTTCTGAATTAACAAAACTGTTATTTCCTGCATACATGGTCAATCATCTGCATATGAATAAAAAAAATGTGATTTATGCATTCAATACATTTACACCTTTGCTTTTTACACTGGGCATCAGTTTTGTTCTTATTCTCAAACAGCCTGACTTAGGAACAGCTCTGATTGTTCTTTTTTCGGGACTTATTTTATGTTGGCTTGCAGGATTACCAAAAAAATTTTTTATGTATGGATTTTTAATAACAGTTATTATGACGCCAGTAATATGGTCATTTGTGCTGCGTGATTATCAAAAAAACCGTATTATTGTTTTTTTAGGACAAGGTGATCAGAAAAAAGAAGGATACCAAATTGAACAAGCAAGTATTGCAATTGGCTCTGGGGGATTATTAGGAAAAGGACTTTTTAACGGAACACAAAATAGACTGCGGTTTCTGCCAGAAAGCCGAACTGACTGTATTTTTGCAGTGTTGTGTGAAGAGTTAGGCCTACTTGGTGCACTCTGTATTATATCTTGCTATTTATTACTCTTTTTGCGCTCATTTTTTTTAATTGGAACATTAAAAGATGTCTACGCGCAACTCTTTGCAATAGGACTCATTTTACACATTCTTTTGGCTACCATTATTAATATTGGCATGGTATTGGGCATGATGCCCGTTGTAGGAATCCCATTACCACTCATGAGCTATGGATTAAGTAATCTATGGATGACTATGACGTGTCTTGGAATATTTCAAAATATTATAATGCACTGCAGATAAATTGCATAAAGCTACTTATACCACATTGCCTGTTTTTTCTCTTTTTCAATCCTCATTCCTTCGTTCATTTCTTTGATCATCTCATCAAATTTTCCTAAATTATTCGACTTTATCTCGAACGTTTTTTCTTTTAATGCATTAGCAAAATAAGCATTTAATACTTTGGTACATTCTTTATGTTTCTTTAACATAGATTCTTCTAATACTTCCAAAATCTGATCCCAACGATACCCACTCTGTACTAATAATTCTATTGCTTCCGCATTATCACATCGCAACGCACATAGCAAAAGATTGCACTCATCAGATTTATGCAGCCCCTCTGGAGAAAAACCAACAGTTAAACAATATTGCAAAGATTCATTATCATGATTGTTTACAATCTTACGTAAAATTTTATCTTGCCAGCGCCAATTAATTATAACGTTAGTACCTATAATACTCTGCAACATAAACACATCTCTTCGATCTGCTGCATCATAAAGTGCTTCTTTTAAAACTCTCTTCACCTTATCACTTATCGCAATTACTTGTTTTGTATCAGTAGCATTTCCACCAAAAGATATATCTTTTCCTGCTTCTGGCACATCTTGCAATACACACATCTTCTGTGCACCTAGAGAGCTACAAAAAAGTTCCTTCGAAATATTAAATTTCTCTATAATATTAAAACCCATTTGTCCATATTTGTTGACAACATAAAGAGATGCTCCGTGTGATAATAGTAATGAAATCTGCTTTTCATCAAAAGGAACACTCAACATTCCCTTAACCGCTAAAAGGTCATATAAACTTGTATTGCCTTGATTATCTACGTGATTAACTTGTGCTCCATACTGCAACAAACAAGGCCATACATCGGCCCAGTGATGATCATAAAACAATGGTGTTTTTCCTAATGTATCTTTTTGATCAACATTGGCACCCGACATAACCAGAAACTCAGCCAAAAAACGTTCTTTAATCAAAGATAAAAGCACTTGAGGATATGCGGCATTGACACAATATTTATTGTTGCCAGCAACTCTTGTTGCTTCATGAAAATCATGTTTTACAAGGGCTATATGCAATTTGTTATAATCTTCATAACGCCGCGCTACACACTGGGCTAATGTTAATGTTTTTTTGCCATAAGTTTCTTTCAATTTTTGCTCATCATTTTGCTTCAAAAAATCTTGTAACGTTTTTTCTGCTGTGTATAAATCTGGTGAGAAACAACCATCACGTTCGATATTCACTAATTCTTTGAGATGTTTGCCGCTATCCTCCAATAAAGCAATAGGGCATCCAGGATCTTTCTTTATCTCTACTTCCATACAAGTAACACCACTCATGAACAAAAAACTACTTATGACAAATATCGCCAATTGTTGCATATCCTGTCCTAAACGCATAAAAATTACTGATTACATTGCATTATTTTTGCCATAAAATATAATCTATTTCAAAAGAAAAACCTATTAACTGAAAATTTTTTCATGCAAAAAACACCACTTATTCTTGATTTAGGCGAAACACCAGAAGAACGATCCCATGATTTTTCTCCTCAAACCTTTGACGATTACATTGGTCAAAAAGAGCTCAAAGAAAAACTTTCCATTTACACACAGGCCGCGAAAATGCGCGGTGAGCCACTTGACCACTTATTGCTGTTTGGACCTCCAGGCCTCGGTAAAACAACGCTTTCTATGATTATGGCACAAATCATGAACGTAAATATTAAACTCTGTAGTGGACCGATGATAGAGCGCACCGGCGATTTGGTTGGAATCTTATCCAGCTTACAACCACGTGATATTTTTTTTATTGATGAAATTCACCGGATGCCTGCAAGCGTTGAAGAAGTTTTGTATAGCGCCATGGAACAATACCGTGTTGATGTGATCATTGGACAAGGTGCTGGTGCAAAATCAGTCGGTTTACCCATTCACCCATTCACGCTTGTTGGTGCTACAACAAAAAGTGGTATCATTTCTGCACCGTTGCGCAGCCGTTTTGGAATCATTGAACGTCTTGATTTTTATAATGATGAAGAATTGCGTGACATTGTGTTGCAGAGTGCTCACTTTTTAAAACTTTCTATTACCCCAGATGCAGCACTCATGATTGGCGCATGTTCACGCGGGACACCACGTATTGCCAAAAAAATAATTCGTCGCGTGCGTGACTTAGCACAAGTACGCAATGCGCATGTTGATAAAGATTTTGTTGAACAGTCTCTTAAATTTCTCGGCATTGACCATGACGGTCTAACCGCAGTTGATACTATGATTTTGCAAAAAATTGTCTGTAATTTTAATGGCGGCCCCGTAGGTCTTGATACCCTTGCATCGCTTGTTGGTGAAGATGCTGACACTATTGAAATGGCATATGAACCATATTTATTACGCAAAGGTTTCTTAGAAAAGACATCCCGAGGGCGGCAAATCCCCGCAAATGTCCTGCCAATGCTCATTAAAAGATTTTTGAGACAACAGACAATATAAAAAATATTACCGATAAACAATCGAAAAAACTGGATTGAATTGACTTTTTTTCCATATTTGATATTATTCAATTAGAAATACATTCAAATATAGTGCTAAAAACAAGGGGGACTTTAATGAAAAAACCTACTATATCGCTATTTATGCAGTTATCTAAAATAGTAACCTTAACAGTCATATCTTTTATATCCATCGAATCACAGGCTATGATTATTGGTGGTTCATGTCTTAAACGCAACAAGACTAATAAGCTGGTTATATTATACGACAAACACGCATTTGATCATAGTGACACAATAAAAAAAGGCCATGTCAACGATATACAAAAAATAATCAATATAACATCAAAAAATCCACAACCAGTTCCTTTTTTACTTGAAATATCTGAAGCTCATAAAAATCCAGATCGTCTCAAAAATATGATCGATTCTCCCGGCAACATACCTGTAAAAATAGCTCTCAATAACAACATGAAATACGGCAATATTAACTTTATTGCTTTTGACAACAGAGCAGAGACTGATTTTTGGGTGCGAGATATGCTATTACAAGAAAATGAATTTAGCCATGCAATAGAAGAAGGCTTTAAATTTCCATCTTCTTTTTATAATATAACAGCTGCAACAGTTTTAAATCATCTTGATAGTCGACAATATTACAATATCAATACAATCGACAATTTGCCTACCAACCAAAATATTAAAGATCAATATAAAACCTCAAATCACCAGAAAAATAGAAATTGTCACCAAATCATTTCTACGTTATTAAAAAAATACAATGTTGATCAAGACCGCCATCATTTCTTTAATTTAATTACCCAACTTAACAACACAGAGAAAAAACAATTATTTAAAATATTGACTGAAGAACATTCTTTTACTGTTGATATGAATTTATTACACAAAACAATCGATGTATCTGATAAACATTCTTTATCTATTATTCATGCCGGGTCATTTCATAGTCATAGCACCGAACAAAAAATACTCAATCATTTTCCAGGGTTTGAAAAAGATACATCAAGTTCATTATCTTTACCAGATCTTCAAATAAACAATGATGACCTATATATTCAATATCCCTCTTATGTTCCAGATAATTTTATGCATCAAAACATGAAGTCTTTTATTTCCAATACACATGAGTAGAAAATTTTATAATGTTATCATAAACTCACAAAGATAAACCCCCTCTGCATTACGCAAAGGGGGTTTATTATTCACTGATATAAAAACGTCAATTACTGTAGCAAACATAAATTTGATACTACATATTCGTACCAGAATCATCTCCACCAGAATTACAATCCTACCTCAAGAAAGGCTTGTTAGACAGATACCCAAATTAACAGTAAAATAAAGATAAATCCTATTTTATAAGAAATCTTTATTTATCGGAGGCATGAACGCCATGGCAGGTCATAGTAAATGGGCCAATATTAAGCATAAAAAAGCTAAAGAAGACGGTAAAAGAGCAAAAGTTTTCACTAAACTTATCAAAGAAATTACCATGGCTGCTCGCGAAGGCGGCGGCAATCCTGATGGCAACCCTCGCTTGCGCCTTCTTATGGAAAAAGCACGTGAAGCAAACATGCCCATAGATAACACAACGCGTGCTATTAAAAAAGGAACTGGCGAACTTCCTGGCGTAGCATATGAAGGGTGTATGTATGAAGGATACGGCCCCAACGGAATTGCAGTAATGGTTGACGTGATTACTGACAACAAAAATCGTACTGTTGCAGAATTCCGTCGTCTATTTTCTGAAAACAGCGGGACACTTGGCGAAACCGGTACTGTTGCATGGATGTTTGAAAAACAAGGCGTGGTTAATGCAATCGGCAAAAAAACTGAAGATGAGCTTTTAGAATTACTTATTGATTATGATATCAACGACATCAATATTGATGATGAAAACATCACAATATATTCTGATATCAAATCACTTGAATCAATCAAAAGCGCAGTAGAAAAAGCTGGTTTAAAAATAGAAAATGCTGCACTTGAATGGGTTGCAAAAAGTAACGTTACTTTACCTGAAGACAAAGCTGAAAAAGCACTTTCTTTTTTATCAACACTACAAGATCATGATGACGTAGAAAATGTCTACACAAATTTGGGTTAAACCCTACTCCGCTCTTCAAGCTACGAAGGGCGCAATAAACCGCGAAGGAACTCCCTGATGAAAAAATATACATTATCCAGCATGACAGGATTTGCATCAAAAACATTTATTATAACAACTGCATCAGGGGAACGTTCAAACGTTTCAGTTAATCTTAAAACACTTAATTCTCGTTTTTTTGAAGCGTCAATCAAATTGCCTTTTGGTCTATCTCATTTAGAAACAACACTCCTCAAACAGTTTAAAGAAACATTGCGCCGCGGACATATCTATTTTACCGCATACTTGAGTAATCCTAATATCTTTGAAGGTGCAATTACACCAGCAATAAGCGTTATTGATAGTTATGTGACTGCCATCAATCAGATCAAATCAAAATATACGCTTGCTGATGAGATCAAACTTGATAACATATTGCGCCTGCCTAATATTTTCTCCAAAGAAGAACAACAACTTGATGAAGCATCAACACAACAAATTCTTGATGTTATTACACAAGTTGTTGCAAAAGTTATGGAAGATAGAGCTGTTGAAGGAAACTCTCTGGCAACTGATATTGATAAACGTATCGGTATCATTAAAACAGAAATGAAAAGCATTTCTGAACAAGCTCATGTTGTTGTTGAAGGATGGAAAAAGAAAGTACATGCAACACTCCAAGAAATTGGAACTGATGAAAACTTGCTTGCCAATGCGCAAAAAAGTGGTCTCTATTCCATGCTTGATAAAATTGATATTCATGAAGAAATCACTCGTCTCAACAGTCATTTGGATCAGTTAATCAAAACCTTAAGTTCTCAAGAAGCTGAAAAAGGCAAACGACTTGATTTTACACTGCAAGAATTGGGACGTGAAGTCAACACCATCGCATCAAAATGCTCTGATGCAACAATCAGCGCTCATGCTATTAACGTCAAAGTGGAAATTGAAAAAATACGTGAACAGATTCAAAATATAGTATAACAGCACACATAACACCTGGTATTTCTATAATGAAAAAGATCATCACATTGCTATTATGCTGCCTATTGGCAGTTGACACCACACTACACGCAATGTTATTCATTCCTGAAGAGTGCGAACAAGAAATCAAACTAAAAACTATTCAAGATGTCCCCAAAATATCACTTAAAAAAATAGGGGCAGATATCGCACAATTGTCACCAAAAAAATCTGCCTCTTTCAAAAAACAGCTATCCAATTCTTTCACTTTTAATATTATCCTATTGCCAAAAGAACTGAGAGAAAAAATTATTTCTAATATGTTTCATGGAAACACACAGCTTGCTGAGGCTTATTATAAAGTACCATTTTTATATGCATGCAAGAGATATCATGAAGCAAGAATAACTGCATCAAAAGATAATCTTTCTGAAAAAGAAACAGAAGAATTAACAATGCAGATTTTTGCGTTACCTACTTACCAAAAAACAATGATCAATAATGTTATTAATCCATCTTTTGGTACACAATTAGCCTATAGTGGTTCTATTATTTCAGAAGATACATTAGCAATGATCGATGAAAAAATAATAAAAAAAATGTTTCAAAACCAAAATATTGTTACCGTACAAAAACTTGAAGAACAACTTCCTCTCTGTATTTACGCAGTTAAATGTTTAACATTAACCACTCTTTTAACTGCAAGCACTACGGTCGCTATGTACACAATTCCATTCATAACATGTAGCTCTTTCGGTTATTGTCCATCTCTCGCTCTATTATTTTCTGTTACTTCCACCACAACAAAAGTGTTTGCTGTTTGTTGCTTTGCTATAACATCTGCTATAATAAGAAAGAGAGATGATAAAAAAAAATTAGTATTTTAAGCATAATTATACAAAAGGAAGACAATGAAAACTTTAATAAAAATAAATATTGCTTTCATGTGCTCCATACTACTGATTTGCTCAACTGCTTATGCAATGGAAATTGAACTGAACAAACTCAACAATGAATGTACCCCGCTCAAATCTGCTCACAACTATTATCAAATCCAGACAAACATAACAAACACCTTTCACGAAATACCGTTCAAAAACAGGATAGAAAACATTTACAAACTACCTCTCAAAAACATAATAAATACCATTCACGAGCAACCTCTCGAAAATATAATAGACGCAATTCCCAAGCTACCTCTCAAAGATATATCTGCCTTTTTTAATCTTTTATCAGAAGAACAACAGAACCAACTTTTAGCAACAAAAAATAACAATAACAAAACTCTTGCAGAATCATTACCTCTTAAAATTGCACGCTTTCTTCCAAAAGAAATCCAACTGAATATTCTGAGATTGTTAATGGATAACGATGAACTATCAGCCAAGCTATTTTATGAAACACCATTGTGGTATGCGCACAAAAGATATTACGACGCAAAAAAGAAAATTCAAAAACTATTAACAAAAACCAACATGGACCCGCTCGTTGATGCAGTCATTATATACTTTACAGACCCCTTGCCAACAGATAAATCGATCCCTTTATTTTTTAGATCTTCTAAAGATACGCAAAAAAAAATCATAATTAATCTAACACCAAGCAGAAAACCAATAGATGAAGGTAGAATTATAATTGATGAATCCCAACAAAAAGAGATTCTATCTTTTAATCCAGACATTCAGAAAACCTTTTTTGCTGATAAAAATATTATCATAATGACAAAAGACGAACGAAGTAACGTTGCGACCGGTTTTGGAATCGTATCTTTAACAGGAGGAATGTGTGGACTAGTATGCGGTGGAATAATTGCGTTAGCAGCTGGAATAACCACTGGAAACCCTATTTGGTACATTGTTCCACCATGCGTAGGAATTCTTGGAGGAGGGATTTCAGGAGGATTTATTGGTCAATTGTTTTATGTTCGTGACGCTCGAGACAACGCTCAAAAACTAAAGGTCTAAAATATTTATGCTCAACATTTTCTTCAATATCCCTTATTCTTATAATACATAATCCAGAACAAACTTTTAGGGACACAAACATAGTATGTCGCAGCAACATTTTACACATTTACATCTTCATACCGAATACTCACTCCTTGATGGTGCAATATCACTCGATAAACTTGTAGAGTTTGGTAAAGCACATAATTATAAAGCCCTTGCCATAACCGATCATGGTAATATTTTTGCCGCGGTTAAATTTTTCCAAAAATGTAAAAAAGCTGGCATCAAACCAATCTTAGGCATGGAAGCGTATTTTACAGAAGATGCAAAAGTAAAAAATGCTGACAACAAATACTATCACTTGATTCTTCTTGTACAAAATGCAACAGGCTATAAAAATCTTTGCAAACTCATCTCTTATTCATATCAAGAAGGTTTTTATTTTAAACCACGTATCGATTACAACATTCTGGAAAAACATTCTGAAGGTTTAATCGTTACGAGTGCATGTCTTGGTGGTCACATCCCTAAGCTTTTAATGACAAACCAAACCAAAGAAGCGGAAGAACGCGTTGATTGGTTTTTAAGAGTGTTTGGACGTGATCGTTTTTTCCTTGAAGTTCAACCAGAAGATCAAGAAGAACAAACTATTTTAAATCAAAAACTGTTTGATTTGGCACAACGCAAAAATCTTAATTGTGTTGCTGCAGGTGATTGCCATTATGTTTCCCTTGATGATCATGAAGCGCATGAAATTATGCTCTCTATTCAAACACAAGCAAAAATGGATAGCCCAAACCGTTTTAGTTTTGGTGATTGCCGTGCATACATGCGCACCACAGAACAAATGCTCGATGAATTTAAAGATCATCCACAAGCAGTATGGAATGCCGGCATGATTGCCGACATGTGTAATTTTGATTTTGAAACTGATAAGTTATTTTTCCCGCAATTTGTTATTCCTGAAAATTATACGCAAGAAACGTATTTTGCGCACATGTGCCGCATTGGCTTGCAGCGCTTAAAAGATGAGCAACTTGTGCCACAGGACCAAACAGAAGCATACGACGCTCGATTAGAACTTGAAATTGATCTCATCACTCGCATGGGCTTTGTTGGTTACTTTTTGGTAGTGAGTGATTTTATTCAATGGGCATACCGCAACGGTATTCCTGTTGGCCCTGGCCGTGGTTCTGCAGCAGGCTCTTTGGTTGCATGGGCATTGCAAATTACCAATATTGATCCATTAAAATATAATCTTCTTTTTGAACGTTTTTTAAATCCTGAACGTGTCAGCATGCCTGATATCGATATCGATTTTTGTATTGAAGGTCGTGATAAAGTTATTCAATACGTACGTGATACATATGGACATGATAAAGTATGTAACATCATAACCTTTGGTACCATGATGGCAAAAGGTGTGATCAAAGATGTTGCACGTGTGCTTGGATTTTCATTTGAAGACTCCAATGCCATGACCAATCTTATTCCTGAACAACTTAAAATCACCCTCACGGAAGCAATTGAACAAGAACCACGACTAGCAGAGTTAATTAACAATAATCCACGCACAAAACATATTTTTGATATCGCTTTTAGACTTGAAGGTCTTACCCGTCACGCATCAAAACATGCTGCCGGCATTGTAATTTCACCAGACCCAATTGATGAAGTTCTTCCTGTTTATATACCGTCAAAAAGTACTGAATTAGTCACACAATATGCTATGACGGAACTTGAAGCAATCGGTTTTCTGAAAATAGACTTTTTGGGGCTCAAAAACCTTACGCTTATTGATCGTGTGTTACAACTTATTAAAAAAAGTTATGGCATTTCACTTGATATGAATAAACTTCCTCTTGATGATGGGCCAACATTTGTACTCATCTGCGAAGGCAAAACATCAGGCGTCTTCCAGCTTGAATCAAGCGGACTAAAAGAAGTATTACGCAAACTTAAACCTGACAAATTTGAAGATATTATTGCGGTGAACGCACTGTATCGCCCAGGGCCACTCGGATCTGGCATGGTCGATGACTTTATTGAACGTAGACATGGCCGCCAAAAAATTAAATACCTGTTCCCTGAACTGGAACCCATTTTAGCAGAAACATTTGGTGTTATTGTCTACCAAGAACAGGTAATGAAAATTGCTTCTGCAATTGGTGGTTATTCACTTGGTGAAGCGGATATTTTACGCCGTGCGATGGGTAAGAAAAAAGCAGAAGTGATGGCAGAACAAAGTGCTATATTTGTTGAAAAAGCAACCGCACGTAATTTTGATGGTAAAAAAGCACAAGAGCTGTTTGACCTGCTTGCATACTTCGCCGGATATGGTTTTAATAAATCTCACTCTGCTGCCTATGCACTCATCGCGTATCAAACCGCATATCTTAAAGCAAACTATTTACCTGAATTTTTAGCATGCCTTATCTCTTTAGAAGCAACGCATCCCGATAAAATGTCTTTCTACTTACAAGAATCAAAAGATTTGGGAATCACACTACTACCTCCAGATATTAACAGATCAAGCATCGATTTTTCTGTGATTAATGGCAACATTTTATTTGGATTACAAGGCATTAAAAACGTTGGTCTTGCTGCACTGGAAAATATTGTTGAAGAACGTGCTAAAAAAGGTCCCTTTAAAGATTTACTCGATTTTTGTAAACGGGTAGATCTGCGCACAGCAAATAAACGAGTTATTGAAAGCCTTATTTGCGCTGGCGCTTTTGATACATTACATGGCAACCGCGCACAGCAATATAAAGAAGTTGAACATATCATAGATCTGGCTACTACTCATAAAAAAAATAGTCTCACTGGGCAAATGGATCTCTTTTCTATGGCAGCTAAAAAATCAAACTCCGATAATGATCTCTATGTTTTTTCTGCACTGCCAGAATGGTCTGACAAAGAAAAATTAGAAAAAGAACGGGAAGTTGTTGGTTTTTATATCAGCTCACATCCTCTTGAAACATATAAAAAACAGCTCGCATGGTTTGCTATTGAATCGTTTGAAACTGCAGTAGAAAAAGCAAAAAAAGCTTCCGGTGAATATACAACAATTACTTGCGGACTCCTTAAAACACGCAAAGATATTGTCACCAAAAAAGGTGATCGCATGTCATTTTTGCAATTTGAAGATATGTCAGGAACCGCAGAAATTATCGCTTTCCCCAAAACATTTGCTAAAACAGAAAAATGGCTCGGCTCATATCACGTCTTTATAATAAAAGGAGTTGTTGATACTGATGTAGAGGCTGGTTGCAAAATAAAAGCAAACGATATTGTTCCTATTGAATTGGTACTCAGCGAATGGCCTGTTATTGAAAATATCTTATTTATGCTTCCTGATGATATCACAGAAGAAGCGATTACTACCATTAAAAATGAGTTAACAAGAGGCAACGCACCGTTGCATCTTGGTTTTCAGGAAAATGAAAAAAAATTGCGCTTAACAACAAAAGAAAAGATTCTTTTGAGTGCTGAAAGCGCACAGGAACTAGAAAAGCATAATATTACGATTAAGTGTTGCTTATAACTATTTCTTCAGATACGTCACCGCATGCTGATGCAATTCATGTGAACACCCTTGGAGTGACGATACAAATTCTTGAACATATTTTTTATTATCAACAGCACAAAGATCATCAAGCAATTGTTCAATCCATTGCTTCTTGTGTCCAAAAAAATCAGCAAGCACGTGAATATGTGCTTGCACTTTTAATATCATTCCCAAACAAAGATATAATTGAATCAACTTACGATGCAACGACATTTCTGCAGGCTGCAAAACAACCAAATGTTGCCCTACCGCTGTGGCTTCAAGAAACCGTTGTGATTTTATATATGATTCCATTGCGTGTTGATACAAAGAAATGGCTAATTCAATTTCACCAAAAGAACAATAAATATCCGCTTCGAGCTGATGTTTAATAGCAATATCATTAAATGAATGTGAGAGAAGACGATACACACCCAAGGCGCGTTCTTTTTCACCCCGCGACACACATTCAGCAATTTTAAACCATGCGATTGTGTGCTTATCTACTTGTGTCTGTTTCATACTCCCCTCTTTTTTAAAACATCTCAAAAATTATTTATTCTCTTTTTCG
Source organism: uncultured Pseudomonadota bacterium (assembly GCA_964636815.1). GTDB lineage: Bacteria > Babelota > Babeliae > Babelales > Vermiphilaceae > SOIL31. The sequence continues at coordinate 154,947 of CAZWTF010000001.1, read as the reverse complement.
TTATAGTAAGGATAAATGTTCTTGGCATTTTCCTCCTTTACAAAAGACCTGCTTTCTTTTGACTGACTTTTCACTCTTATAATTGGATCACTCGGCATTCTTGAGCGAGTTGGTGTAATAGAATCAGGCTGTGCTATTGTTAAAGAAAGCGGAGATGATTGACTTGACGACTGCTTTGGCCTCAAATTATCCAAAGACAATTTGCCTGATGATTGATTTTGTTCCATTGCGGATAAAAAAGAAGATGCTACTAAGCATGACATCACAAGAACCACTTTGTTCATCGTATTTTCCTTTTTCATTCAATACTCGTGACAAATATAATATTAAAAAAAAACTTACCACGATAACAAAGAATTAACAATAAACAAAAATGATATGCAAGGATTTTAAAATAAGAATTTTGATAAAATCGAAAAGAATAAAATAATTATTTAAGAAATTAGCTACGCTAACTGTAGCTTTATATGAAATATGGTGCCGGGGGTCGGAATTGAACCAACGACGCGAAGCTCTTCAGGCTTCCGCTCTACCACTGAGCTACCCCGGCAATAATGACAAAAACTATCAATGTATGCAATTATGGTACCTGTTTGTAGGTTTTTGTCAATAAAAAGAGTCATTTTTGCAATAATTAAAAAATTTGCACCAAATTGCCAACCCACTTATTCTTTGTTATCTTATTTACATATAAAAATCAGTTTTTTAATCCTTGCGGAAAAATGTATGAAAAGCCTCTCACAAGAACTTGAAATCATTAAAAAAGAACTTGCAGAAGCCATTACTGCTGCAACCAATGAAAATGCCCTGGAATCAGTCCGTATCGCATTTTTAGGCCGTAAGGGCAAAATTGCTGATCTCATGGAACAGCTTAAAAACTTACCCATTGAAGAAAAAAAAATAGTTGGGCCATTACTTAATCAACTCAAAACAGAAGCGCAACAACAACTTGATGATCGCACAGCATTACTCAAACAAGAAGTGTCTGCTCAACAAAAACTATCACATAAAAACTTTGATGTTTCAGCATACAAACATAATGAACTTAAAGGAACATCTCATATTTATACGCAAATTATCTCTGACTTAGAAGATATTTTTATATCTATGGGATACAGCATAGCTGACGGCCCCGAAGTAGAAAATGAGTTCTATAACTTTGAATCTCTCAACATTCCCGCCGATCACCCTGCACGCGAAGCAGAAGATTCATTCTTTTTAGAAAAAAAAGGACTTTTACTCCGCACGCAATGCTCTAACGTGCAAGTTCGCACCATGCAAAACTCCCAACCTCCTATCGCTATATTTTCACCGGGAAGAACATACAGACAAGAAGCAACAGACCAAACCCATGATTATCAATTTACACAATACGAAGTGATGCTCATTGATAAAAATATATCAGTCAGCAATCTCCTTGCTACCGCCCGTACCTTTTTACAAAAAATATTAGACAATGACACTATCGAAATTCGAGCTCGTCCTGGATTTTTCCCTTTTGTAGAACCGGGAATAGAAATTGACGCTTCATGTCCGTTCTGCACAACAGGTTGCTCTGTTTGCAAGCATACCCGCTGGATTGAACTATTTGGCAGTGGTATCATCCATCCAAATGTACTACGTGCTGGTGGTATTGACCCAACTATCTATTCTGGATTTGCCTTGGGTGGTGGTGTTGAGCGTCTTGCTATGATTAAATATGGCATTAACGATATTCGCCTGTTCCATTCCAGCAAAATAAAATTCCTGAACCAATTTGTGTAATCTCATTTCTCTTGAATAGCACTCATTAAAAGTAATACTCTTGTTCCATAGGGACTTTTTTATTGCAACGTATTCAATAAAAAAAAGGGGGGTGTGATGAAAAGAGTATTAGCTACTATTTGTATGCTTTCTATAGCACAAATATCTCAACCTATGGAAACCACTATGAAAATAAATAAAGCAGTTATTCCTGCAGCTGGTCTTGGTACACGTTTTTTACCGTATACAAAATCAATTCCCAAAGAAATGCTACCCATCCTAGAAAAACCATCAATACAATTAATTGTTGAAGAAGGCCTTGGGTGTGGAATTAATGATTTTATTGTTATCGCTAATGACGACAAACAGGCTCTCAAAAACTTTCTTTCTCACCAAACTGCGCTAGAAAATGAGCTGGATGAACGAGGCAAATTAGACCTTTTAGCTGGCCTGAATAAAATTATCGATACCGCAGAATTCAACTTTGTTCCACAACCAAAAGCACTCGGCCTTGGCCATGCTGTGCTACAAACAAAAGATGCTGTTGGAGATGAGTATTTTGGCATTTTTTTACCTGATGAAATTATGATAGGCGATGTGCCTGCACTCGCACAACTGATTGAAGTTGCACAAAAGTATAATGCTTCCGTTATTGGGGTACTTGAAGTTCCTCACGATAAAGTGTCATCATACGGAATTGTTGCTATTAAAGAACAGTTAGAAAATGGAATTTTTGACGTTGCACAGCTAGTTGAAAAACCTTCTATTGATCAAGCGCCATCAAATTTGGCAATCGTAGGCCGCTATGTTCTTTCTCCACGTATTTTTACCGCCTTAGAAAACACTAAACCTGGTGCCGGCAACGAAATTCAATTAACTGACGGAATTGTAAACATGATGAACAATGGCGAACGTGTCATCGCGTACGTTATGAATACATCACGCTACGATGTTGGCAACCCGCTCGGATGGCTCCAAGCAAATATTGATATTGGATTTAAAAACCCAAAAGTTGGCCCTGCATTAAAAGAATATTGCGCAAAATTACTCGCCACCAAATAAATTTATAGAAGCGCCTGATAACCATTAGAATGGACTTTAGAACGACTATAGCCAGAAACATGATGCTGATCTTTATGGTCCTTCAACATTCTGGCTATTTCCTGTCTTGTCACACTTCTTCTGGGGGCATGAAGCAAATGCTTTCTTCTAGGAACATTATAATCAATCGCCATTCTACCATGTTTATCTTTAAGACGGACTTCTACATCCCCGCAACTTAAAAGCTCTGTCACTACTCCAAAACGAGCTCTCTTTACTGCATAATGCAATGGAGTCATGTCATGAGAATCTCTACAATTTACATATGCACCTTTTTCAAGCGCTACTCTAATAACATTCTCAAACCCATACTTAGCGGCATGATGCAATAAAGACTTTTTCTCACGTTTAGTAGCACTTTCGGGAGGCAAAATATCTTGAACAAGTAATTGATACAACAACTGATCATTAGCATAACGTATAACATACAAAAATGAATTCGTATCCACACGCCCTCCACACATATTTTTTATAAGATCCGTATTGTTCAACAAACAAGCATCTGAAAACATAAAATCTATATCTTCATCATCCACAAACATTTTTTTGGATAGCTTAAATAAATTTAAACCACTTCCTGATAAAATTGTATTGGCTAAAGGTATATTCTCATACTCAATTGCTGTTTTTGCATAGTTAAATATATGACGATGAACATCTTTTGGCCGCTTAAAAGAATGACGGTAATATCGGATCGCATCTTTTGTTCTTATCTTTGAACCTCGAAAACAACTCTTTTCACCCTCTATAACACTCTCTGGCTTTTTTTTATGCTTTGTAATATACCCAGCAACATTACGTTGCCTTATATCTCTATGATACAACCATATATGATGCAACCATACATGTTTAAACATCCGCTCATTACGTGTTAGCGCAAAATAAACTATCATTTTGGTACAATAATAATAACTTTTTGGGCATCCATTACATGCATATGTTGAACACTCCTGGTCACGCCAATAAGGACATATCATATCATATAAAGCATTATAATATTTTGATGATCGCTTAAGGCGGGATATCTCTTGAAACGTAAGCCGTGATTGTATCTGATCGCGAGCAATATCTTGAGTCAAAACCATCATCGTACCCGATGCTACAGGTTCACTCTTTTCCATAGAATACAAAGGGCTCATTGTAATAATGAGCCCTGCTATTAACTGTTTATACATAATCAATACATCCTCATACATAAAGGATAATTCATCATTACATTGTTCTATTTTCTGAACATAAAACAAAAAAAAATTATGTACAAGGTTGTAATAGATCTAAAATTTTTCTTATATAGTCTCTTTAAAAAGATCCTGTATTTTTTTATAACGATCTTTCAGAACAGATACATCGTCTCCTGCAACATACAATTTTGCCTGTTTTTTCAATGAGATATTGCTGTAATCAAACGCTTTTTTACCACGCTTATCAACAAGGGTTTTATCAACTTTTGTATTTTTGAGCAACACTTTTACAGCGTTAATATCGGCATAAATAACTGCATAATGCAATGCTGTTCTGCCATCAAAATCAACACCATTTATATTAACCCCGTGCTCAAATAAACAGTTAAGAAGATCACATCTATTATGCTCTACTGCAAAATGCGCTGGTGTTTTACGGTTTTTATCAGCATCAATTGCTATATAGTTATTTTCAATCAATCCCGCAATAAAATGAGGTTTCCCTCCATTCTTTATAATCCATTCACATGTCTTTTGCCTGTCTTTATTCTCATATGTTTTGTGATATAAAGAGACAAGATCAACATTTTGTATAATCCACAGCGATTCAAAAAGATCTTTGGTTGAAATATGAGGAACAGCTAACTTTCTACCTCTACACAGCAACAATAACATCTCACCATTTTTTCTTTCAAACACATTTACAGTAAGATTATCAATATTGGTTTTAATTTTTTCTTCAGTATGATAAGCCTTCTTGTACCATTCTATTGCCGTATCCAATTGAGATGCTTTTTGATCTTTTTTAGGGGCATTAAGACTCAGATCATATTCTCGGACTTTTCTATGAAAATACCATGTATGTTTAAACGCTTCTCTATTATCTGCTTGAGCATAGCCACTAAGAGCTTCCGTGCATTTATAATAGTTATCAACTAACTCTTTACATTCTGGGGTAGTGCATGAAGACACTTCATACTTAATTGAAGAGCATACTTTCGGCGCCCCGTCCTCCGGTTCCATACCAATAAGAAAAATATTAGAAAAAACAAGTAAGCCTGATGAAAAATATTTTGTCATTTTTTATTTCTTCAATAGTAAAAAGATTAAACATATAATTATTATTCAATTTCCAAAACGAAACATATTATACCCTACTTTCCTTTCAACAACAATCTTCACCCTTGTATTACCTCATCCAAAAATTATATCCTACAAGTATAAGTTTTCTGCGTCATAAGCCTAACTATTGAGGTGGCAATGAAATATGCAAAAAAAATAGTTTGTTGTATCGCACTCATAAACGGTATTGCATTGCCATATCCTGACAATAAAACAAACAAAAATTATATCCAACGTCGAAACCAAAAAACTCAGGAAAAAAAAGAAGGTACTGCTGCAATACGCAAAAAACGTAATCACCGTCCATGGTTACGCAACAGACCTCCCGCAAAACATCGCCTTACACAAACACTCGGAGAACTTCTAGAAGATGCTGCACGAATCAATATAGGTCTTTTTTCATGGGATTCACTCAAAATATTTGCAACTACAGCACCTTTCTTTGTTGGCGCTCGTATGGTTGATGAAAAACTTCATCACTGTTTTTTTGATCAAAGACACAAAAAAAATAGAAACGAACCTGCTCAATGGGCTAAAGAAACTGCACGTTTAAGTATTGGAATTCCGATCGCATTACTCGGGACACAAGCTTTTTTCAGCCATAATGACGATATGCAACTCACAGGTCGAATCTTTCTTACTGGTATGCCATTCGTGTTGATCGCAAAAGATATTATTAAAAAATTGGATTTTGATGTCTGTAAAAGACCTTTTCACGAAAAATTCGCAAAACATCAACGCAAATTTGGCGGATTTCCATCAGGGCATTTAGCAGAAGCAACATATACCGCTGTTCTGTATGGTATGCGCTTTGGTCCAAATTTTGCATTACCATTGGGTAGCATTGCTCTCTTTGTTGGTGTAATATTCTTATCAAGTAACCGCCATTATCTTTCTCAAATGATTGCCGGTGCTGGATTTGGTGCAATGTATGCATTTTCAGCTAACCGTCTCATTGATTCAAGATTGGCACAAAGAAGAGATTTTAACCTTGGATTGACTCGTGATGATTTTGGTAATCCTGCAATGCAATTATCTATGAAATTTTAGAGAGAAAAAGTATGAAAAAAAGCAATATTCTGTTTTGCATATCACTCCTAACTTCAACAAACAGTTTTACTATGAAACCTCAAACTGAATTTCGCGATTATGAAAATAGTGCATCTGAAACGGTTAAACAGTTTTATCGCCTCAATCACACATATCAAACATTAGAATTTGTACTTACACAAAAACAAAAATATGCAGCGCTCGATAAGCTGCATATGGGAATTTGGCAAGCAATAGAAGCTCTTGATAACATTGTTGATGAAAGCGATCCTGATTTATCACTACCTCAATCTGTTCACGCATTCCAAACTGCTGAAAAATTACGCAAGGATGGTCATCCACGCTGGCTTATTTTAACTGGACTGATTCATGATCTTGGAAAAGTTTTATTACTGTTCAACGAACCTCAATGGGCTGTTGTTGGCGACACATTCCCCGTTGGTTGCGCTTATTCAGACAAAATAATCTTTACACCATACTTTCAATATAATCCTGATATCAATAACCCTGGGCTACAAACACAATATGGCATATACACACCACATTGTGGACTTGATAACGTCCATATGTCTTGGGGACATGATGAATATCTTTACTCTGTCGTCAAAAATTATCTGCCTAAAGAAGCGTTATATATTATTAGATATCATTCATTTTATGCTGCACACAAAGAAAGCGCATATGATTATTTAATGAATGATTATGATATATCAATGATGCAATGGCTCAAACTATTTAGCAGCTATGATCTTTATTCAAAAAGCCCAGAACCAATTAATAGCGCTGAGCTTTTACCATATTACCAAGAATTAGTGGCTGAGTTTTTTCCTGAGGTGATTAACTGGTAATTATAACTTACCCAGTAAATCCGCAAAATATTGTGCCTCCTGTGCACTATCTTCCGCATCAGTGATCGCCAAGCCAACGATAATAGCGTCGGGGCCCAGAGCCACAATTTTATCAACATTCTCACGATTTATTTTTGCAGAAACAAAAATAGGCAAATTGCTATTGCCTTTTATCAGATCCCACTTATCAAGAAAAACAAGGGAATCTGCTTCGCTATACGGCTGGTGAAATAGTAATGCATCAGCACCAATATTTTTTGCTTCTAATGCTGATTGACCTACTGAATCTGAATCAATAAGATCAAGCATTACTTTAATATTTACGTTATGCGCTGCAGTAGTTGTTGCGTGAATCACATTTGCAGACGTTCCCGCCATGACAGTAATCCAATCTGCTCCTGCTTGTGCAAATAGGTCTACTACTTCTTTGCCGCGATCAACAATTTTTGTATCAGCTAAGATAATTTTATCAGGAAATGCTTCTTTAAATCGCTTTACAGCATCTGTTCCATGATGATAAATAAGAATTGTCCCCACTTCAATAATATCGGCATATTGAGCAACTTTTGAACTAATAGCAATCGCCTTATCTAAATCAATAAGATCAAATGAAATTTGTAACTTCATATCACGTTCCTCAAAGAATGTGGAATAATGCCCATCTAGTCTAGTATAGCAGGATTTATAATTTTAAAAAATGACGCTCCTTAATCAATAATATGAGTAATCATTTTGAGCGGTTCACGCTTTTCTTCCGTATCAATAGGTTTAAAGAAATGTCGAACAGTCAACATATAAGAACTGTTTTTCACAATATTAATCCCTTTTCTTACAAAGATATCTGGCAATACAAGATTTGCCGTCTCATTAGTTACAGATTGACCTGGGTTGATTACAATATTTTTTGGATCAGCTGTAATCACTATAGCAGAAAGAGGAATTTTATTATCTTCTGGCAAATCAGCTTCTTGTGTATTCCAATAATAACCTCCTGTTTTACCATCCTGCTGCAGTTCACATGAGTACATTTGAGCTGGTAATCCTGGTATCAGTTGCCAATGTAAGATAGTATTTTCAAATAACGCAATTGGTGTCATTTCTGGTGTCACTAAAATAGTAATACCTGTTTTTTGATGCTTTCTTGGTAGTACAATTTCTCCATTATAATTTGATGCGGTCACATAACCTGCGTATGTCACCAAAATACCCGCAACAGGAGTGTGTTGCACAATACCATTCGCAGCATGCTTAGCGAGCCTACCCGGCTTTTTAATCTTCTGAGTAACTTTTTTTATATCAGGAACAGGTTTAAAAAAAAAGGTGATTATAGGATCAGCCACAACCCTTACAGAACAACACAATAATGCCATCACAAGAACATAATAACTTTTTTTCATACACCGCCCCACAGGTAATACAAATTGTATTTTGCTCATAATCATGCTACCATAGATCAAAATATAAAAGCTATATTTCAAGGGAATAAAAATGGACAAACAGCATCCAGAGAACAATTCTTCAGTCACCCAGTTAGACATACTAGCCAAAGAATATAACTTAACAAAAACCCAAACTGATATGTTAGGCCAATATTTAAAACTATTGATTGAATGGAATAATAAATTCAACCTCACAGCAATAACTGACCCTAAAGGCATTATCCAGTACCATTTCAATGATTCTCTGGCTCTTTCCAAACATATAGATTTTACAACCATACAATCAACTGCTGATATTGGTACGGGAGCTGGTTTTCCGGGAATTCCTTTAAAAATCTTATATCCACACCTACACACAACCTTGATTGAAGTAAACAATAAAAAAAGAACCTTTCTTGAGTATATCATTAAACAATTTGCACTCGACAATGTCACGGTATATCCCCATGACTGGAGAACCTTTTTACGCAGTACAAAATATTCAATAGATTATTTCTTTGCCCGAGCATCATTACAACCAGAAGAGCTGGTACGTATATTCAAACCAACATCTGCGTATAAAAATGCTACACTTGTCTACTGGGCTTCACAACAATGGGTTCCTGAAAAAATAGAAGCGCCTTTTATAGAAAAAGAGGTATTCTATACGATAGATAACAAACAAAGGAAATTTGTTTTTTTTAAACAAAGTCCATAACCCTTTTTAAGGAGCAGCATGGTAAGAAGTTCTCTCACACGACATCTCAACGACATCTGGACAAGCGAAAAAGGTGAAACGTATAGCACGCTATTGCATTATTTCTTACCTGAATTCATCACAAACTTTCTCTTATACGCAATGCCTTTTTGGCTTGACGCAGCATTTATTGGATCACTCGCTTCCGTTCATACCTATGCAACACTCGGCGTTACCAATAGCTTCCTTCACTTAATTATTAAAGTTGGCGAAGCACTTTCTGTGGGTACTATCGTTATCAGTGGTCAATTTAATGGTCAAAACTCATTTGAAAATGTCGGTCGCACCATTCGTGATGCTTTTTGGCTTACCACCATTGTGGGAATACTTTTTGGGAGCTTTCTTTTTTTTGGTGCACATACTATTTATGCATGGTATGGCGTTTCAGAAGAGATCATAGCGCTAGGCGTTCCGTTTTTACGATTACGCGCTGTTGGCGTTCTTTGTATGTTTATTTATCTGGCGCTCGTAGGATTTTTGCGTGGTATTAAAAATGCACGCACTCCAATGAAAATTTTTATTTTTGGATCGATACTTTTTGTTTTCTTTGACTATGTACTTATTTTTGGAAAATGGGGATTTCCTGAAATGGGTCTGCAGGGTTCTGCGATTGCTACAATTATTCAATATGGCAGCATGATGACCCTTGCGCTTGGGTATGTACTATTCAATGAAAAAAATCGCAAATATGGCATCAAACTTTTTTCTGCACTTACTGATATTTCATACGTTAAGCATCTTATTTCTGTATCATGGCCTGTAATGCTTGATAAAGCAGTTATGGCATGGGCATATGTGTGGCTTGGAAAAATGGTTGCAACAATGGGAACCAATGGCATTGCAGCTGCATGTGTGGTAAAAGATATGGAACGATTTGCATTCTTACCAGCGCTTGCCTTTGCGCAAGTTATTACCTTTCTTGTCAGCAATGATGTTGGCATAAAAAACTGGGATGGTGTTAAAATTAACATTAAAAAAATAATGTTCTTAGCTTCTGGAATGGTATCAATTGTTCTCGGTTTTTTTATTTACAAGCGCGAATACATCATTAATATTTTTGATAAAAAAGGTGATTTTACCGATCTGGCGATGCAAGCGTTTCCGCTCCTGAGTATATTTATTATTTTTGATCTGGTACAATTAATCTTATCAGGAGCCCTACGCGGAGCTGGTAATGTTCGCATTGTCATGATAGTAAGATTTGTTACCTGTTTTTGTTATTTTGTTCCCATGTCATATTTGTTATCAACATTAACATTCAAAAATGAAGTAATAAAACTTGTTTTACTATATGGGTCATTTTATCTTGGCAATGCATTAATGAGCATATGGTATATTAGACGATTCCGCAGTGAACATTGGAAAACACCAACGGTTTAAACCAAAGGAAATATATGACACAACTGATTACTAAAGAAGAAATTGAAAAAATTGCACGTCTCTCACACATAGAACTTCATGAAACAGAAATCGCTTCAACAATACAGCATGTAAGCGCAGTACTCAGCTACGCTGCACGCGTACAAGAAATAGCAAAAGATGTTAATATGCCATCTTTAAAAAATAGCAATGTTGAACGTGAAGATGTTGTTATTCCTACAGATTCACAAGCTATTCTTGCGCAAGCACCAGAACGTGAAGGCGACTTCTTTGTAGTTCCCGTAATTATTGAAGGTCAATAATGAGCATCCATCCATTTATAACAATCCAAGAATTAGAACAAAAATTAGCAAATAAAGAAATCACTCGAGAAGAAATTCTCGAATTTTACATCAGACGATTTGAAGCTTTTGATGGTGAAATTGGTTCAGCATTAGAAATATTTGATAAAGAATCAATCTTAAAAGACAGTAACGCACAAGGCGGTGAACTATTCGGCATCCCTGGGCTTATTAAAGATAATATTTGCCAAAAAGATCGTACCACTTCATGTGCATCAAAAATATTAGAAAATTTTGTTGCAACATATGATGCAACTGCCACCAAGCGCTTAAAAGATGCGGGTGCTTTGCTGATTGGTCGAGCAAATATGGATGAGTTTGCCATGGGAAGCTCCACCGAAACATCTGCATTTAAAAAAACTCACAATCCATGGGATCTTTCACGTGTACCTGGCGGATCTAGTGGTGGATCTATTGCGGCAGTAGCTGCAGGACTTGTTCCATGGGCTCTTGGTTCTGAAACAGGCGGATCTGTGCGTCAACCAGCGGCACTGTGTGGAATTGTAGGCCTCAAACCAACATACGGATTAATTTCTCGCTATGGATTGGTTGCTTACGCATCATCACTTGATCAAATCGGTATTGCAACACGAACGGTGTATGATAATGCACGCGTCCTTTCTGTTATTGCTGGTAAAGACAAAAATGATGCATCAATGCAACAAGTCGAAAAAAAAGACTACACGCAAAAACTTGATGGTAAATTACCACAAAATCTCAAAATTGGTGTTGTAAAAAATGCTCTCTATGCAGAAGGCATGGATACAGAAATTATAGAAAAAATTAAAGAAGCAATTAAAGTTTTTGAGTCACAAGGTGCATCAATCAAAGAGATGCAACTACCAACACTTGATTACGCAGCAGCAACATACTTTATTTTAAGCCGTGCAGAAGCCGCATCCAATTTGGCTCGTTTTGATGGCGTTCGCTACGGCCTACGCAATAAAAAAGCACAAAGCTTATCAAAAATGTACTTCAATAGTCGTCATGATGGCTTTGGGCAGGAAGTACGATCGCGTATTTTAGTTGGTAATTATGTTCTTTCAGCAGGTCATGCTGGACAGTTTTACAACAATGCACAAAAAGTACAAAATCTCATCAGCCATGAATTTAAACAAGCATTTGCTGATGTTGATATCTTGGTTATGCCAGTACACCCTGCACCGGCATTCAAAATAGGCGCATTCGAAAACGATAAGCTGCAAATGGATCTGCAAGACTACTTCACCTGCGCAATGAACATAGCAGGCATTCCTGCGCTTTCATTGTCATGTGGTATCAGCAAAGACAATCTCCCAATTGGATTCCAGATTGTTGGCCCTCATCTATCTGAAGAACTATTATTCCAAGTTGGTCATGCATTCCAACAGGCAACTGATTGGCATACAAAAACACCTGCTGGATATTAAAAATAAGTGATTATAAAAAAAAGAAGCGGAAACAAACCGCTTCTTTTTTTTATAATGTCTATAAGCTCTCAACAAAAAAAGGACTATCATGTTTAATGTACATACTATCATTACACAAGGCATTGTTGCTGGTTTTGCTCTTGCTGCACCTGGAGAAGCTATTGGATTTCTCTGCATCAAAGAAACCGAACGAAACATTGCAATAGGTATCATCACGGGATTAGCGGCGGCATGCGCCGATCTTATCTACGGAATTTTAGCAATCATTGTGTTTCAAGTAAGCAAACCTTACCTTATTCATCATGAAACAATACTTACTATTATTGGTGGATTATTTCTATGCGCCTTTGGAATAAAAAGATTTTTAGATGCACCATCTCTTGATAAAGTAAAACCTATCCCAGGAAAAGCAATAAAGGTTTTTATTGTCACATTCCTTTTCACACTCACCAACAGCTCAACAATTTTAGAATTTATATCGCTTTTTATAGGGTTCAAAATTGAATTTACACAATATTCCGAATTACTTATTTTTGTAGTGGGAGTATTTTTAGGTTCATTACTTTGGTGGTTGTGTTTATCAATATCCGATGAATTATTGCCCACAAAAGTCATTATCAAACTTCTTTCCTACCTCAATTATATTTCGGGAATAGTCATTTTTTCTTTTGGGCTCTATACACTAAGCTTGCTACGATCTTTTCCTCTTAATTAATTTCTATTATTGCAATTTGAATTTTAACAACAGTATAATAATTGTGACAATAGAAAAATAGCGATAAAATTTATTAACTGTGAGGATATTGCTATGAGAAAATATATATTTTTTATATTCACCATCATAAGCATCCTACAAAACAATAATCTCATATCATGCCCTTGTGAATTTTCATGCGATGATGAACGGCCATTTTTTGAACAGTATGAAATAGAAGAAAATGCAATTAACACGCAAGAAAAGGATAAAAAATCATGAAAAAAATAAATACAATTGCGCTCATCCTGAGCCTGTCGCAGGATATCTTAGAGCGCTCGAAGAAACCCTTCAACAAGTTCAGGGCGAGCGCGGGACTGATACTACTAATCTCCCTATTCACTGCACCAGTTTTTTCTGGACCTAACTGTATCGATAAACAAGAACAATTTCTTGATTGCCCTTGCAATTGCAATGTTATCAAAGGAAGACATTGCATTGAATGTTCTCATTTACAAGATGCACGGCCAATCACAGTTATAGAACCAAAAGAAAATAGCGCGATCAGACAAAGATCACGCATATATAATCGTCAAGATCCACAAACTGTGCTCGAACAACTTGCAACTCAGTATGTTGAGAATAAATATAATGTGTAACAAAAATCATTTTTTTTAATAGAAAACAAATCTCCAGCTTAACGCCGGAGACCTAAACCTTCACTCCGTTACGGTTGTTTTTTGCGAAAGGGTCTTGTCACCCTTCCGCGCCATGGACACCAATAGTTCCCTTGGATTCCCCCGATCATTTCAACTTCAGACCACAGTCTGCACATAGGAATGCACAGCCTAAGTCATCAGGTGAAATGTGTAGGTAGTCATCTTAATAATTTAAATGAATACATGTGCGAGTTATCGGGGTGATTCTAGCGCTTCTGAGCGATATGGATCACATCCCCATCAACTGATGGGGACCTAAGCCTATAACTCGTAGGGATCAAAAGGAACTGTTTGCGTGCGAGTGCAGAGTGGTCTCGTGACCACTTTGCGAAAAAACAATTTGAGTGAAACGAAAATTAAGGCCTCCGGCGTTAAGCTGGAGACCTTAATTCTTTTATAAGACAAAAGCGCTCGAAGATATCCTTTTCCCCCAATATCACTGTGTTCTTATTGGGGACCCCATCGAAAGAAACTGAAGATGGGGAGTAGCTGACGAGCGCGATAAGATATTTTCAATTTTTATATCGAATTCATGTTATTTTTTATGTTTCTTCATAAGAAACGGCAATACTGAATCTACATTTAATGAAAGCGAATCAATACCCGCTTTTATTAAAAATTCAGCAATTTCAGGATAATCAGATGGTGCCTGGCCACAAATACCAATATATTTCTTTTGTTTATGAGCACCTTCAATTGCCAGTGCCATCATTCGCTTGACTGCTTCATCACGCTCATCAAATACATCTGCTAAAATTGTAGAATCACGGTCAACACCTAAAACCAGTTGTGTTAAATCGTTTGACCCAATAGAAAACCCATCAAAATGATGACTCAATTCATTAATCATAATCACGTTTGATGGCACTTCACACATCATCACAAATTCTAAGTCTTTACTTCTTCTTAATCCATGCTTTGCCATTTCAGCTTCAACCAACTTTGCTTCTTGCACTGTGCGGACAAATGGAACCATAATTTTTATATTTTTTAAACCCATCACATCACGAGCATACACAAGCGCTTTACATTCCAATGCAAACGCTTTTTTATAAAGATCATTGTAATAACGCGACGCCCCACGAAATCCAATCATCGGGTTTTCTTCTACTGGTTCAAAATAAATGCCACCAATCAGATTGCGATATTCATTACTTTTAAAATCAGACAACCGCACACTCACAGGACGTGGATAAAACGCTGCACCAATCATGCCAATGCCTTGTGCTAATCGTTCAATAAAAAAATCTGTTTTTCTATCGAACAACAGAGTCATTGCATCGATTTTTTTTCTTATTTTCGTATCCAAAACTTGTTTTGGGTTAATTAATGCCATGGGATGAATTTTAATCAAATTGGTGATAATAAATTCCATACGGGCAAGACCAACACCTGCAACAGGTAACAATGATGTTTGAAAGGCGCTATCAGGGTCTGCAATGTTCACCATGACATCAACTTTTGATTTGGGAATGTCGACAATCGCTATATTTTTAACTTTATATTCCAATGCGCCCTTATAAACGGTGCCACTGGCGCCTTTAGAACAATCAATGGTAATCTTATCACCATTTTTTATTACCGTTGTTCCGTTTTCTGTACCAACAATTGCAGGAATACCTAGTTCACGACTCACAATTGCTGCATGACATGTACGTCCACCACGATCAGTAACAATGCCAGCCGCACGCTTCATTGCAGGAACCCAGTCAGGATCAGTCATTGTGGTAACAATAATATCACCATCACGCACTTTACCAATATCTTGTGCTCCTTTTACCACACGAGCAACGCCTGATACAATTTTATGACCAATACTTAACCCAGTTACTATTGCATCTTTTTTGTTCTCACCCTTAATATTATATTGCTGCAATGTCAGCTCTTTTTTACCTGCATACACCGTTTCTGGGCGCGCTTGGACAATATACAATTTCCCATCACGCGCATCTTTTGCCCATTCAATGTCCATGGGAGACCAAGGCTTGTCCTTCGTAGCCTTGGCGGAGTAGGATTTTTTACGTGACGAATAATACTTTTCAATCGTAACCACATACTGCGCTAATTCAACAATCTCTTTATCTGACAAAGCAAACTGATGACGATCTTTTTCTGAAACTTTTACTGTTTTGGTGTCAGAAGTTCCATATATAATTTTTGTCTTTTTATCACCACATCTTTTTTTGATAATCGGAGCATATCCAAGTTCTAATGTTGGTTTATGCACCATATATTCATCAGGAGTCACTAAACCTTGTACAATTGATTCACCAAGACCATATGATGCTTCAATCATCACTACATCTTTAAAACCACTTTCTGTATCCAATGAAAATGCAACGCCAGATACTGCCTTATCAGAACGAATCATTTTTTGCACACCAATAGAAAGCGCCACTTTAAAATGATCAAATCCTTGTTCAATCCGATAGATAATCGCACGATCAGTAAATAACGACGCAATACTTTTTTTGCATGCATCTAACAACTCTTTATCACCAACTATATTTAAAAAAGTGTCTTGTTGCCCTGCAAACGATGCTGTAGGTAAATCTTCAGCTGTTGCAGACGATCTGACCGCAACATCAATCGTATTTTTTTTGTATCGTTGAGAAAGTTGATGATATGCCGTGATAATTTCTTGCGCCAGATCATCAGGCATATATCCGCTCAAAATTAGCTTGCGAATTTCAGAACCAATTTTATGCACATGCTTTGCATCATGCAATTTGCTCATAACCTGCTTCATTTTTACAAGCAATTTATTTTCATTAATATAGTGCCAATAAGCATCTGCTGTTACAGCAAAACCTGTTGGCACTCTAATTGCTTGTGATGAGAGCTGCGTTATCATTTCACCCAATGATGCATTTTTTCCGCCAACTTTTTTAACATCAGCAATACGTATCTCTTCAAAATATTTTATATAACGCATGCGCTCTCACCTTAATTAATTTTTATTCCAAATAAGCTTCAATAAGATTCAACCAATTTGGGTTATGCTCAGTCCAGTATAGACCATAATACGATGGATCAAGCGAATAACGAGGAAAATATACAGAAAGTCCACCAGCTTTACTATGATTAGTACTCGTCACATTAGCTTTAACAGTGTTCGAAAATGCACGCAAGCCATTATTCAAAAGCTGCTTAAAACTACTAACCACTGATTTTGATAATTTTAATCCACTGATATTTTTTAATAAATTCTTATAAAATTGAGACAGATCAATGTAAATACCCTGATCAAAAGAAGGACAACTGCTTGTGCTCGTGCATTTTTTAAGAGTAGATCGAACAGCAGTTTTATTTTTTCCCATTAACTGCGTTGTTAAAATTTGAGCAACTGCATTGCAATTATTAACTAATGGCTGTAACACATTTAAATCAATTGCAGACAAAGTATAATCAGACGTTCCCTTGTATTCTTGTTTATATGCACTCACCATTAATCGGGCAAAAGAAAGTGGATCCAAATTCTTGGTTGCAAATTGCCGCAACACATATGCATATTCATATCCATCAGCAGGAATTGTTTCTTCTGATGCAACCATATAATCAGCACAAGGTGATAATGTGTAAGCCATTTCAATTGACCCCAAAAGACATGCGTCAAATGCTATGATGTCAAATTTTTGACCTCCACGTAAATTATCACGCGCCCATAAAAATGCTTGTAAACAATCACGATCAGTTAAATAATTATCTGTATCAAAATCATAACAAACCCCTTTAGGATGCATCATCATAGATCTATTTAAAGGTCCTGATCCATGGTTCCATAATACAACGGCAATATGATCTGAAGGATAATCGACACACGCCCATTGCAATGCTTCTTGCAAGGTTACCACATCACCACTATCACGCACCATTGTATCACCAATTTGTACAATTGATCCTTTTTCGATATATAATTTTACCGTATATTTTTGTTGCCCATCTTGATGCAATGTAAGATATACAATAACATTGATATTCCCATTAGATCCTACCTGCGTCATTTCTTGTAAATCTAATAATGCGTATGGATTTAAATCATTCGCTGCTGCCATATACACCAAAAATGTCCATGGTTTTTGAGCAACAACTTCTGCTGTATAAACAAAAAAAGAAGCGCTTATAATTAATAAACCCTTCCATAACCCTCTGATCATACTAACTCCTTTGTAAGAATATTATTAAAAAGCAATATCCACATCCTAAAAAAATTAGCTGTTTTTTTTCAAGTTTTACACGTAATCTGCGAATTCTTACAAAAAAATAGGTCCGTGTTTCCACGAACCTATTTTTAATCTCATAATTATCTATAATTATTTTTTTGCATTTGCTATCGCACGATCCCATGCATCTTGTGGCGCAGCAGCAAAAACAAACATTGCTGCAGCTGCAGGTAACAATTCGTTATTCGCTTTTAATTGTTGCAATACATAAGCATCAACCAAGCCAATCACACCTGATGGTTTTTGAGTTACTTTATTACGTTTAACAGATAGAACAGAACCATCATCTTCTTTTGTTCTAATAGTATATTCATCTTTTTTGAATTTTGATCCAACAAAGTATTTATCAATAAATTTGATAATAGTTGCGCGAGCTTCTGCATCAAAAATGTTATAAGAATTAAGTAATTCTAGAACATCTGCTTGTATGTTATCATAGTTGTAAGTGCCTCTTGGTTTTGTATCAAGACGAACTTTACCTGCAAGTGCTACGATAGCTGCAGCAACTAACAAAGTTTTTTTATCAACAGGGCAATGAGCACTCGCTCCTGAGAACGGCTTTAGAAGACTAAAACAAGAAACATTACTCGATGAGATAATTATTGCAAACGCTAATGCAACTGATTTTGTACGCGTAGTCAAACTGATCATGACAACCCTTTTTTTATAAAAAATTAAAACATTTAGTTCAATTCTGCTTAAACGATATACCATAATATAAAAAAGTCAAAAAACAGCATCCATTTTGACATACAATGTAAGTTACATATAATAACCTATACATGAAAACATCCATTACCAGGTAGCAAATATGCTCAAAAAAAAGGTTATTCCTCGTGAAAAATCTTGAAGAACAAATTTCAAAAATAATATTACGAATGCGACTCCAGCTGTTCAAAGAATATCATGAAGATTGTTATTATTCGCACGAGAAAGTGAGTAATTTATGAAGAAATGTTTCATTATTTTTATGATCACAATAATATCACAATTTTCTTATCTTTTTTGTATGGACACTATACATTCACTCTACCAACCACAACCACAAGCTATTATTTATGCACCATGGCGAGAAAAGTATATTAATGCACAAAAAACAAAAAATTTCATCCGTAAACCTTGTACTTTTTGTAGCATAATCAACAATAAAAATAATCGTGAAAATCTTATTTTGCATCGCGGAAAACATTCACTGATTATGCTTGCAAGTCAACCTTATATAGATAACGGAATACATTTTCTGATTATACCTTATGAACACAAAAAGGAAGTATCTGAGTTATCAGCAGAAACATATTATGAAGAAAATATGTTTACCCAGCAATTATGCGCTTTATTTTCATCAGACGCTAATGAAACATACATCAATAGCAATCAAGGAGTTGCTGCTGGAGCAAGTATCCCGGAACATCATCATAAACATATCATGATCAATCACGCTCCACAGTATTACAATCTTATAGAAGCAATACAGAAAACAAAAAAACATATTGATTTGCAATCATTATACGGACAACTACTACCACAGATCAACAACCTAGAAAATGTTACTTCTACGCAAAAGCAACCGACCAGTTGCCATCAAAACTGTTATTATTGCTTAATTTTGCAACAAGATTCTCAAGAAAATTTCATTATTCATCGCGGTCAACACGCAACAATCATGCTTTCTCATTATCCTACCTATTTTGGAGAGATAGATATTATTCCTAATGAACATATTGAAACGGTTGAAGCAATGTCACCTGAAGCGTATGACGAGATAAACAAACTAACCACAGAAATTTATCCGCTCATGCTCAAAATAGTAAATGCTCAAGATAGCAATATTGGATTAGTTTCATATGGCAATAAAGCAACACATAAAGAACATATCAAGCAAAGATTGATACCACGCAAAGACAGTTGGAAAAAAACGCCCGTAACAAAAAGTAATCATATCAGCGGTGACATCAAAAAGTTCTATAAAAAAATATCACTAGAATGGCACTCTTTCCTTAATAACAATTACCACCAACAAGCGGCGAAACTATAAAAAGAAACAAAAAAAGGATTGATCTAAAAATCAATCCTTTTTTAAAGTCACAATAATGTTAATTTACTTCTGCAAAGCTAATCTACGTCTTTCTTCACGATCAAGCGTACGCAAAGCTTCAACAATCTCATCAAGATCACCCTCAATAACATAATCTAATTTTTTTAATGTTATATCAGCATTATGATCAGTAACACGATTTTGAGGGAAATTATATGTACGCGTTTTTTCAGATCGCATACCTCTACCCACTTGATCTTTACGTTGCTTTCCAACCTCAGCTGCATGCCGTTCTTTTTCAAACACAAGCAAACGCGATTGTAAAACTTTTAATGCTTTAGCTTTATTTTTATGCTGAGATCTCTCATCCTGACATGAAACCACAACACCAGAAGGAATATGCGTTATACGTACCGCTGAGTCAGTTGTGTTAACATGCTGGCCACCAGCACCACTTGCACGGAATACATCAATACGTAAATCTGCGGGGTTAACAGTTACATCAACTTCTTCCGCTTCAGGCAATACTGCTACTGTTGCTGTTGATGTATGAACACGCCCCTGCGTTTCAGTTTTTGGCACACGTTGCACACGATGAACACCCGCTTCAAATTTTAAATGTCCATAAACGCCAGTACCCTCAACGTGTAAAGTTACCTCACGAATACCACCAAGATCAGTAAAACTTTCATCAACCACCGTTGCTCTCCAACCTTTGCGCAATGCATAGTTTGTATACATTCTCAAGAGGTCTGCCGCAAACAGTGCCGCTTCTTGTCCACCAGCTCCTGCACGTATTTCTATAAAAACTGAACGCTCATCATGTTCATCAGAAGGAATCATAAGATCTTCAAGAACTCTCTCTTTTGCTAACTTTTTGAGCTCCAAATCATGCAATTCAAGCTTGAAAAGCTCTGTCATTTCCGGATCTTCTGCTGAATGTTTGAGCTGATTTTTGGCATCAGCAATCAATGCATCACAGCGTATAAGATCTTTTTGCGCATCTATAATACGCGAAAGACGAGCTAACTCCTTTTGTAGCACTATTCGTTTTGCGCTATCAGTAATGGAAGCAAGCTCGCTTGCAAGATCATCGTACTTTTTCTGAAGTATCGTCAGATCAGTCATATTCATAAAAAACTAAGCTTTTTTTGCGTATTTTTTATTGAACTTATCAATACGGCCAGCAGTATCAATAAATTTTTGTTGGCCAGTAAAGAAAGGATGACAGTTAGAGCAGATAGTAACTCTGAGTTCATTATTTGTTGAATGAGTTTCAAATGAATTACCGCATGCACAGCGTGCAACTAATTCATGAAGCTCTGGATGGATATTTTTTTTCATAAGGCGTCCTTGTCTTGTTTTTTATAAAAAATCTTAATTCTAACTGTAGCCTAAAAGTGTCCTTTTGTAAAGGCTCAAAGGCCCATAAGGTCATCTTGTATGCTCTCTTTAACGAGCTGGACAATCTCTTCAATCTTCTCCTTATCCCCTTCAAAGAGGATCCCATTATCAGAATTGAGAATAATTTTTACATTATCGCCCTCAAGATTAGCTACTGTAGAGCCGTCACTGATCTGCACAACCGTAAAATGCGCCCCCTGCTTTTCAAGGCACCCGGTGATAATATGGAACATTTGGGTAGTACCAATAAAAAGAAATCGCCCAATATTAAGCGTAAAAACCTGATCTTTCGTGATCAGCGCAAGACGCTCAAAACCCTGCGCAAGCATAATCGGTGTTGCTACGGTAGTCAGCACAATAACCACAATGGCAATCACGTAGTGAGCAGGTTGAATAATCCCTGCTCCAAACAAAATAGTGGAGACCACTAAACCAACTTCACCACGAGCAACCATTGATGAACCAAATAAATATGTATCAAGACTTGTCCAACGATAACTATCTTTATGAGCAAAACGATTGCTCAAGGCAGTAGCCATCCAACAGCCAACCAGTTTAGAGATAATTGCAATAACCAATAATAATAGCACCAATAACCAATCAGAGCCATTCAACAAACGCACATCAAGCTGCAACCCAATTGAACCCAAAAATATTGGTAGTAAAAATGCATTCACAAACGGAGAAATAACTTTTTCTGCTGCGTGTCTATGATCACCCATGCGGTGAAACAAACCTGCAAAATATGCACCAGTAATACCAGCAAGTCCACCCACAATTTCAGCAAATGCAAAATAAATAAGCATAATGCCATTTGCTGCTGGTGCAATAAGATGTGATAAGCGAGAACGTTTTAACCATTCAAGAAATGGTCGCATGCAATAATATCCAAAAAGAGTCATAACAATAAAGGCGATAACTATAGAAAGCATCGCAAAACCAACAGATGCATCGTGCCCCTGCAACACTGCCCCATCAACAACACCAAGCAACCCTGCCTGTACGCTCAACGAAAAAATCGCCAATAAAATTACGGCAAAAATATCATCAGCAACTGCTGCTCCCAGTGCAGCCTTGGAGCTTTTTAGATGCATTTTATTATACGCAAACAACATTGCCACAGGAATAGAAACACTCGTTGCTGCAAAAATAAGACCCATACCAATAGACTGTATCAAATTCCACTCACTACCAAAACCATAATAGAGTGGCGCAGCAATCATAATGATAGGCAATACTGCACCAAAAATTCCAGCTAAGATTGCAACAGGTCCAATCGAAAAAGCATCTTGCAGATCAGTTTCATGCCCTGCAATCCACAAGAGATATGACACAGTAAGCGCAGATGAAATAAGCAACACAACAAAAAGCATAACATCATAACTGGCAAGACTATACAACTGCCCTGTCATATGATCCAGTAAAAGTAATGGTTGAGAAAAAAAAGAAAAAGAACCAACATTTAACAATGATGGTCCGAGCAAAATACCTGCAACAATACGCCCTGCAATGACAGGGAGATTGCATAATTTTTTTAAAATCTTCCCCCACGTAATTGTCCATATCAAAATCACTGCTAAAAACAGTGCAAATTGCGCAACAAATGCTGGTGATAAACCTGCTGTTACCAATAGCCCTGCAGGAATAGTTAATTGATCTTGAACACCGATAGCCATAATAACTCCATTTTTATGTAATTTTAATCTTCATCAACTCTAATGCAATAATGCGTATATATGTATACCATCTTTTTTTGTGGAATAAAACCTTGCCTCTTATGGATACTGTTTTCTTATAATACAAACAATGGTTTATAAAAAAAGGTAATATACAATGCAACATTCTTATATGTCAAAAATCTACTCGATAACTTTATCTATTACTTTACTTATTACTCTCATTCCACTCTATACAAAGCAAAAAAACGATGCCGTGATAAATATTTTGACAGAACTCTTTATACAACAAAAACTTATTGATCTAGATAGTAATGATACCGATGCATTACCCCTTGATTTCAATTCTTTAAAAGCACTTTTACTTGATTGGAATTTTCATCGTAAAACAACAAAAAACAAACTTATTATACTCAAAAAACTAGTACTTAAGAAAAACCTTAGAGTGAAAAAAAAGGCTCACTTTTATGGTCCTGTTATTTTTGATGAGAATGTGCTCATAGCAGGAACTTTGTCTTTATCAGATGCTATTATAGAAAACTTAGAAATTAAAAATCTCAATTCTATTTTTTCCACATTAACATCAAGTGGCGTAATCCATTTTACCGCAACAAAAGGACCAAATAATCGTTCTCCTAATCAAATTTGGACAGGTTTAATTACTGATGCAGATATTGCTCCATCAACAATCACTTGCGATAAATTAGCCACACGATCAAGCATGAATATCCCAGACCATATTATCATTCGAGACCAAGAAGGTAATTTTGCGGCAAACATGATCTCCTTAGAAGGAATACCTACACAACCAACAGATGTTGCAACCAAATCGTATGTGGACTCTATTGCACCCATAACAATCATCGGAGCAACTGGCATAACAGGTGCAATTGGTAATACTGGCTCTACTGGAAACACAGGTGCTGCCGGAGCGACTGGCGCAACAGGCGCCGCAGGTATTACAGGCGCTACTGGCATTACCGGTGCAACTGGCGAAACAGGGAACACAGGTTCAACTGGTAACACTGGAGTTACTGGTATCACAGGCGCAACGGGTGCTACTGGATTAGATGGAATGAATGGAATTGATGGCAATACAGGTGCTACCGGATTAACTGGCGCTACTGGCAACACAGGATCAACTGGTATTACAGGAGTCACCGGCCCAACTGGACCAACCGGAGCAAATGGAACTGACGGCACGAATGGCATTGACGGTATTAATGGAATCGATGGCAATACAGGCGCTACCGGAACCACAGGCGTAACTGGTGCAACTGGAAACACAGGATCAACCGGAATCACCGGAGGTACTGGAAATATGGGCAATACTGGTCCAACTGGTACTACAGGCGCAACAGGTTCAACAGGAGCTACTGGTGCCGATGGCACTAACGGACTAGATGGTACCAATGGTATTGATGGCAATACAGGCGCTACTGGCGCAACTGGTGTAATAGGCGCCACAGGCGCCACTGGCTCTAACGGTAATACCGGAGCCACTGGCGCAACAGGATCAACTGGTATCACTGGTGCAACTGGAAATACTGGCTCTGATGGAACCAATGGTATTGACGGTATTAATGGAATCGATGGCAATACAGGTGCTACCGGAGTAACTGGCGCTACTGGCAACACTGGATCAACTGGCATTACAGGAGTCACTGGAGCTACCGGTATCACAGGCACAACGGGTGCTACTGGATTAGATGGAGTGAATGGAATTGATGGCAATACAGGTGCTACCGGCGCAACTGGTGTAACAGGCGCCACAGGCAACACTGGCTCTAATGGTAATACCGGAGCCACTGGCGCAACAGGATCAACTGGTATCACTGGTGCAACTGGAAATACTGGCTCTGATGGAACCAATGGTATTGACGGTATTAATGGAATCGATGGCAATACAGGTGCTACCGGAGTAACTGGCGCTACTGGCAACACTGGATCTAACGGTAATACCGGAGCCACTGGTGCAACAGGATCAACAGGTGTCACTGGTGCAACTGGAGGCACAGGAAATACCGGCAGCACAGGCGCTACGGGTATTACTGGAACTACTGGCGCTGATGGCACCAATGGTATTGACGGTATTAATGGAATCGATGGCAATACCGGAGCTACCGGAGTAACTGGCGCTACTGGCAACACAGGATCAACTGGCATTACAGGAGTCACTGGGGCAACAGGAGCAACAGGAAGTACAGGATCAACGGGTAACACTGGAGGTACCGGTGTCACAGGCACAACGGGTGCTACTGGATTAGATGGAGTGAATGGAATTGATGGCAGTACAGGCGCTACCGGCGTAACTGGTGTAACAGGCGCCACAGGCAACACTGGCTCTAACGGTAATACCGGAGCCACTGGTGCAACAGGATCAACAGGTGTCACTGGTACAACTGGAGGCACAGGAAATACCGGCAGCACAGGCGCTACGGGTATTACTGGAACTACTGGCGCTGATGGCACCAATGGTATTAACGGTATTAATGGGATCGATGGCAATACCGGAGCTACGGGAGCAACTGGAAGCACTGGTGTCACTGGAACGACAGGTCCAACTGGCACTACCGGGGCAACTGGTGTAACAGGAAACACCGGCGCTACCGGCGTAACAGGCTCTACTGGCGCTACCGGGACTTCTGGAACATACTCTGCAAGTTCACTATACAGCTCAGGAGGAGTTACATTTAATTACCCTGCCAGCTTCTTTTCTTCTGCCCCAATTGTGCAATTAACAATACAACAAAATGGTTCTCACGTTACAAGCACTACCTACACAGCAGAGGTATCTGCAAATAGTGCTACGTCGACAACTGTCACAGTTTATAAATTCAGTACGCTCATAGCAGTTGTCAGTATCGTCGAAGCTCCAACAAACTCGGTTTATGTCAATTTAATAGCAACACCTGCCTCTTAAAAAAAACAAAGCCCCTATTTGGGGCTTTATTAATAACAATGCGTTTTTAAATTTATACAGTAAAAAAATCATCATTTTTTTCAAACTCAACAATCAATTCCAACAATTTAATCCATGATGATTTTTGTATAAAATCTGTTACATAATATGAACTATCAATATCTCTCCATGGCAAATATATTGCAACACCATGAGCAAGATCTTGCGTTGTAAATCCACCACACCGAGCAACAATCAAAGAAGATGCTGCTTTATAAAAATCCCGCAAAGCATCTTCTACTGCAAACACGCTACCTGACCACTCCATTTCTGATAATCCAGCGTCTATGAGCTTACAAAATGCAATGAGATCAGTGTACATTGGCCACAAACAAAAACGTGGGCTCATGTTGCGAGCTTCAACAAGCAACTCTTCTATGTTGGGCATATGTAACAACTGTTCAATAACATTATCCAAAGCATGGCTCACGTTATACATGTGCGATAAATCGAGCACTGCATGAGTATATATACCAGAACTATCATGTTCACTATAATATGCATCAAAAGCTTCCACCATTCCAATACCAACTTCACGCACAGCAAGACCTTGATTAAGTACTGCCATAACGCCCTGATAATCAAAACCATCCACCAAAGAACAACTTTGATTACCTACCAAATAATGCGCATAAGGCGCAACCAAATAGGCTATTTCAAACATGTCACCCATACATGTATCAAACGCGAGAATATCTATTTTGTTATTATTTAAAATATGACGATTAATAAATTCCAAACCGGCTACAAGATCATTATTGGTCAGATATGTTCGAGGAGTAGTACTAAACATAAAACCACGGTGCTTTTTATGCTCTTTGAGCGATTTAACAGTGCAGCCACATTGACTATTTAATCCGCCCTCATCCATTTCCCATTCATTCGTTACCTCATTCCATTGAGGATCTAAAATACCATATCCATGATTCGACATAATCAACATAGCGTGATCACGATCATTATTTGCAAAACCCCACTGTGCTGCATTAATAAAGTCTTCCTTGCTATTACCAGTCAATATTACTTCTTCTACAAACTCCAACCCATATTCTGTTACACGAAAACGGAGTCCTGCATCATAATACGCATGCAGTTGAATAACAAAATCAACCATATCATTCGGTTTACCACGGACCATATCAGTAATGTTTTTAATTGCCATATCACTTAACGCATCACTTGAATCCATGTAAAAAAAAACTCTCCATGTATCAGCACACAGAGAGAAAGGTAAGCTCGCAATCAGTATAAACGCTAAAAAAAACTGCTTTATATTCATAAGACAACCTCCAGTATTAAAATGTTTTACCCTATCCTGGAGTTAACATAGAAAAAGTTCATAAATATTATCAAGTCAAAAAAAAACCCTATAAAGCAACAAAAAAATGGGCGAGAACATATCTCTTAAAAATCAATTGCAAAAAAACTGCCTACATATAAACTTAATACTAACAGTCAATTTGACTCAATATATATCGAATTACATTAATTTTAAAAAGGGTAATATGCATGACAAACAAAAATATTTTGCTGTTCATACTCATTTCACTATCCACATTGCAATTTTATGGCATGGAACCACAAAATTCAAACGCTCCTCAATCTTCACAATTAAGTATCATTAACAACAAACCCTCTTCATTAAAAAGAGTTTCTGAAACCGATCTTCCTCCTACGACTCTAGAAAAAAAAATAAAAACAGATAACACTACAGCCATTGGCTCTTCAGAAAAACAACAAGACTTACAAACTCTACAATTAACAACATTTGATCAGATTAAAAAAACAATTAATAACTTTGATCCTATTAAACTTGATACCATACTAACCACCGACGAAATCACACAACTGAGTAAAGAGCAAAAAGAAGAACTATACGCGCACGCAAAACAACAGAGACAACACATAAAAAACTTAAACATAATAGGATATGAGATTATTAACAAAACCGACAATGAAAAAATTAAAGAAAAATTTTCATTCGACTCGGAATACGGTGATGCACAACAAATATCTCGTCGCTTGTATGCATTAAAAACATTACCAAAATTAACATTCCCTCAAGCATTTTTTACCAATGCTCAGCAATATCGAACAACAACCCATAACCCAACACCGGATCAAGCTCTTTTAGCTTTAATCAAAAATGAGCAAGAAAAAATATCAATATGCTGCTTTCGATTCGACCTTTTTGATATTGCTAAAAAACTCATAAAAAAACACAAAAAAGGTGTGGAAATTACTCTTGTTACAGATCAAGGCCAAGGACAAAGCAACCTACAAGCTATTAACCTTCTTGTGAATAACGGCATTCCAGTATTAGCACCACAAAATGATAAATGGGAAACTAACCATCATAAATTTAGTATATTCAAACGAAACTTGCTCAATAAAACAGTTCTTTGTCATGGTTCATTTAATTACACAAATAATGCTATACAACGCAACTGGGAAGATATGACAATTTCAGATGACTTACATATGATAGCTCAGTTTGAACAACAGTTTCAAGATGTGAAACAATATAGTAGTAAACCTATATTTCTTGAAAACATTAAAAAATAATACAGAATTAAATACAAAAAAAAGCTCCTGATTCAGAAGCCTTTTAATAAATTTTTCACAAAAAAAAGATCAACTATATAAGTTGATCTTTTTTTATTTTTAACACTATAACTTACCAGAGAAATTTTCATGTAATCTGGCGGGGTGGACGGGACTTGAACCCGCGACCTTCCGCGTGACAGGCGGACGCTCTATCCGTGCTGAGCTACCACCCCCAAAATAGTGGCTCCCCGGGCAGGATTCGAACCTGCGACCCAACGATTAACAGTCGTTTGCTCTACCACTGAGCTACCGAGGAATATATTTTTACGTTCGTATCCTTCGACAGGCTCAGGACGAACGGTAATAAAATTTCAATTCTTATATGACCCCACCTTTTAAAAAGATGGCCTGCCATACGAAGCCTTGGCGAAGTATGGTGGGCGATGTAGGTTTCGAACCTACGACCCCCAGTTTGTAAGACTGATGCTCTACCACTGAGCTAATCGCCCTTAAATCCCACCTAAACTTACTGAAGAAAGTGTAATGTATATAGCGTCAAAAGTCAAAAAATTATATCACATTTATTTTACAATGATCTCTTTTTATATATGCTACTAAAAAAACACGTTGAAAAGGCCTCTTTTTTACATCAAGAAAGTTTGTCATGACACTCCTCAATCTGCTCAGGTCTCTCCTCCTTTTGACCATTATTCTCTACATAGCTCCATTTTTTATGGATGGCATTAAACAACAATACATCAACCTTCTAGAGCCTCAGACCCCCATTGGTGTCATATCCATCACTAAACCCCTGCAAAGCGACTGTTACCCAATCAAAGATTTACACTCTTTTTTTAAAGACCCAAGCATTAAAGGTATCGTCATAAAAATAAACTGTGCCGAAATCTCTTCTGGCACAAGCCAATCTATTTTTCATGATATCCGCTGCCTTAAAAAACAGTACCCAAAACCGATCATTGCCTTGGTGGAAAACATGTGCCTTTCCGGGACATATCTGATCGCAAGCGCATGCGATTGTATTGTTGCTCCAGAATCTGCACTTATTGGCAACATCGGACAAACATTTAGCTCTCACAGCATACAACAAGCCATGCCTGAAAATAACGCTCCAAACTTAGAACACGAGTCATATCAACAACTGATCAAACAGATCGCTCTGAGTAGAAAATTATCGCTAACCACGGTTGCCAACTGGGCTGATGGAAAAATATTCACTGGAACACAAGCAATAGCTCTTGGATTAATTAATGAAATTGGTTCACTCTGCACTGTGATAAAAATTATTAAAGAAAAAGCCCTCATTGAGGGAGAAATTAAATGGATTGAACACAACCACAACAAACAACACCAATTAAATATCTTCTTTAGCAATGAGAGTACAGTAGCGTAACGTTTGAAAATCTAATGATGGTTTCACCGCAATAGTATAAAAAAGCTCCCCTTTATCGGCTGAAATAACTTTCCCTAATAAAAACCCTTTAGGAAACACTAATCCTTCACCACTGGAAAGCACATCATCACCTTCACGAATTAACTCCAAATGACTGACATAGCTCAAGCTTGTACATGTTGCATCATTAGTGCCTTCATGAATGCCGCTTGCACCTTTTAACGAAACCTTGTTAGTTTTACGTAACTGCGAAATTTTATCTACATTTTGAATTTTTACAGAAAATGGCACACAAAGCACCGCAACCTTACAATCAATATCGGTAATCAAAGAGACTTTACAATACCACGGATACACTTCAGCAACCCTTCCTACAATTGCATTGCAATGCAACGCTACCATATCTTTTTTTATACCCTGAGAGCTACCTGCATCTACCAAGAAAAATTGGTTGTTTGCGGAAAAATGACGTGCTAGCACTTGCGCAACACATCCCTTCTGTAATGCATATCTTTTATTAAATGTACGCAGATCATCCGTTTCATCTGCATACTGATGCATTGCTTTTAATGCTACATTTTCTGCGCAAACATTTTCATATTTGTTTTGTAAGTCACCAATGTTTTTTTCTAATTCTGCAATAGAATTTGTACGATTCATCCATAGGCAAACAGGTTCAACAATCAACTGTTGAGCGCGCAATAATGGATACAAACAACATGAAGATACTGTTTCCAAAGCTGAAATTCCCACCGGTACAGAATGCCGTATCACAAAAAAAAATATAATCACAAAAACCGTACCTATCACAATTCTATTTTTATACACAACATTCACTCTTGATTTCGATGATAAAAAATTTTATGGTAAACACACTCATTATAAAATAACCCTTAAATGAGTTTTTTTTAATACTGTAACGTAGCAAAAAAAAACGATAACCTCACAAAAAAAGGATTTTCATGACATTGTCTTACGAAATATTATGTACCATTTCTTGTGTATCATTTTCTTTATGCGCAATGGAACAACAAACAGTATCTACAACTCATAGCTCAACACAAACACAATCCAACCAAAAATATTACTATAGTATCAACGATCTCTACAAAAACACTTATCTCATATTAAAGAATTATAATCCTCGTGACGAGCAAAGTATTAAAAGTATATTTAGCATAATTGATGCAACAACAAAATTGCAAAATGATGGTTGTGAAGAAGACAGCATTGGAAGATTCGCTTATAACCAACATCTTCAACAGCAAAAACGAAACAATAAAACATCTCTTCTTCCATCAAAAAACTTTGACACCATGCCTCTTTATATAAGCGTTTTTTTTGAAAGAATTACACAACATAAAGCTCATCTTAAAAAAAATGAATTTACAGCACCTACTATAGAACAATTTATGGTGCACAAAAAAATTCCATTCATCCAAGGTGCTATTCAAACTGCAGCAAACTTCAGAGTTATTATCAACTTACAAAAAATAGACCCAAACAATACCATCATGCCCACCTTTCCTAACGCTATAACTGACGGCATCCATGAACATGAAAAACTAATGGAAGATATTAACACCATGTTACAAACAGACTCCATCAGCATAAAGAATGTCGCCGACATACTCTACATCCCCAAACTTTAATTCTTACTAGAATTTGCTGCATAACAAGACCTATGATACAATGAAATGTACTCTTTTTTAGCTTTTCAAAAGAATAGGTTTTTTATGTTTTATGACATTTCAGCCAATACACGCTCTTTATACATACATTGGCCCTTTTGTCCCTATCGTTGCCATTACTGCCCTTTCGTAGCACTGGCATCCCATGATCCATTTATGGAGCGGTATCATAACGCCCTCATCAAAGAAATTAAAGAATTTGGCGAAAATTATTCAGAAAAGCTACCGCTTGATACCATTTATTTTGGCGGTGGCACCCCAAGCACCTACCCCGACCACCTGCTCATTGAAATGTTTGCTGTACTCAACGAATATTTCATTCTTAACAACAACACTGAAATAACCCTAGAAGTTAATCCCGGTACGGTACGCTTTGAACAGCTAGCTCTATGGAAAAAACTCGGAATCAATCGCATCAGCATTGGCGTTCAAAGCCTCAATGATGATGTCCTTAAAAAACTCAATCGCCTTCAAAAGGCTGCCGACGTTTACACGTTACTCAATACCGCTCCTGACTATTTTGATAACATATCAGTAGATGTTATTTTAGGCCTACCAGGCATTAGTACAACTGAATGGGAAAGTTTACTTGCGACAATAGTGACATGGAAAATTACCCATATCTCAATGTATGTTCTTGAAGTTCATGACAGTACTCCCCTGTTTTTTAACGTTAAATCAAAGAAAGTTACATTACCTTGCGATGACGATGTGATTAATGCATATTATTGGTCACGTGAATTTCTTGCCAATCATGGTTTTACCCAATATGAAGTTTCTAGCTTTGCACGAAACGGAAAAGAATCACGTCACAACAGTACATACTGGGAACGCCGTCCTTATCGTGGTTTTGGACTTGGTGCATGTTCATTTGATGGGACATCTCGACTGCAAAATGAAAAAAATCTTATGAAATACTTGCAAAGCATTGAGCAAAACGATTATAAACCAATATTTGCTGAGACACTCTCTCAA
The DNA here is from genome assembly GCA_964636815.1 of uncultured Pseudomonadota bacterium. GTDB lineage: Bacteria > Babelota > Babeliae > Babelales > Vermiphilaceae > SOIL31. The sequence goes on along the minus strand of CAZWTF010000001.1, from coordinate 122,260 downwards.
AATCAGATATATACCGAAAAAGTTATGTTGGGATTACGAAGAACAAAGGGGGTTTGCTGGGAAGAAATTAGTAGTAATTTGGATAGCGAACAAAAAAGAAAAATTAGATTAACAATAGATATGTTGCAACAAAAAAAATTAATTACAGAAAATAATGGTCATTTACAACTCAGCCCTGCAGGCCTTGTTGTAGAAAATGAAATTATCACACAACTTTCTTTATAAAAATATTTTAGTACTTGTTTTAAGTAAGTTAGGGTATCCATGGCAAAACATGTTGGTGTAAAATTACCAGAAGATTTATTAGCGGTTTTAAAAAAAGGCCAAACAGTAGGCATTCTTGCAACCTTCTCTGAAAAAGGTTTGCCAAATACAACTCCTGTGCAATGCATTGCTGCCAAAGGCCTTGAAAGCATTTTGCTTACTATCCACAAAGATCACACAGGCTACCACAACATGGTATGGCAAAAAAAAGTGATGATTTGCTTTTTGGATGAAGGTAACGTTGCATATAGTATATTAGGCCGTGCTGGCGTTGTACGCGCCCCATCTCTTGTTCACCCTTTTATGAACATTGTGCGTATTGATATCATTGACATTAAAAGTGATAGATCAGTTCTTACTAAAGTAGAAAGTGGCGTAAGATGGAGTTATACTTCTCCTGATGCTGAAGAGCTTTCAAATGCTCTTATGGCAGAGTTGGATGAACTCTCTGAATCACTATAAAATAAATAAAGGAGATTAGTATTATGCATAAACCTACCATCATAACTGTAGCAATGCTCAGCATGATATCGCAGATAGAAGCTATGGAAGAAAAACAGACTCCAACAGAAGCTACTACTGAAGAAATAGCAGCCAAACAACCTGTTGTGATAGCAACTCAAGAAACAGAAACTGCAACACCTGCTGACGTTACTCCAGAAGAAACATCTACCACTACTGAAACAGAAGAACCAATAGAACAACCCACTCAAGAAGAAACTGTTGAAGTTGTTTTACCGGACGATGAAAACATTCAACCGGAAGAAGAACAAGTAACCCTACTTCGCCCCTCTTCCGCTACAACTACGGAAGACGTGCAGCAAGGCTTCGAAGGGCAGGCAACAACAGAACCTATAGCAACACAACCTGATACATCATTAACTAAAGCTATGACAGAAATGCCAGAACCGGTAGAAGAAGAACCAATTATTATTCCAGAAGAGCCAGAAAAAACTGAAGCTCCTGCAGGAATTGATACTGTTTCTCTTGAAAACCCACAAGGCAACTGGCTTTATAAACGTATCTGGTGGGAACGTGCAGAAGAACGTTATGAAAAAATTCGTCTTCTTGTTGATGCAATATGGGAATCACGCACTATCTTTTTTGTAAAACGTAATGAACTTGATAGAAATGTACTTGATCCTTTTTATCTTAACGTTGGCATTGGACAAGGCGAACTGCAAACTATACTTTCTGAACTTGTTGATTTCTTTGAAAAACATCGCGAAAAACAAGGCGACTTAAATGAACAAGAACGTTCATTGTATGACACTATCGCAACAGAAGAAGAATCATTAAAACAACTCAAACTTGATGTTGAATCTGTTGCAAACCTTGACCACGCTATTGATGATGCGCTTGGCACACTGATGAATCAAATCAACCGTGTCCGTCAATATGAACGTCAAGCTTGGGAAAACTTTAAAGAGATTGCTCATATCTTAAATGATACAAAAGCACGCGAGCTTTATTACATGATTGAAGGAGCTGCGCGCAACATCAAAAATATCAGTTCCTATGTTGAGCAAGACTTTTTCAACCATTTCACTAAGTTAGTTGAAGAAGCAACAAAACATATTGATCGTGTACAAAATCAAATAGAATCTCTCAAAGAAAAAGGTGTAAGCTTTAAACACCAAACGGAACTTCTTGAACAAAAACAAGAACAACCGGAAGAAGAAGAGGAAGAAGAAGTTGCACCAAAACCAAAATTAAGTTGGTTTGGTTGGATTATGTCCGGATTTGGCAGCATTTCTGATTATATTTTCTCTATTATTAGAATTCCGTACGACCTTATTTTTGGTCAATAACACAAATATTTATCGCATATAATTTGAGCGCTTTGTCTTAGGACACAGCGCTCAATTCATTTAAAAAAAATTGATAATATCGAATTTATCGCTATACTAAAAACACTAAATAATTGAAATACTTGCCGGGGTGGTGAAATTGGCATACACGCAGCCTTGAGGTGGCTGTGGGAGAAATCCCGTAGGGGTTCGAGTCCCCTCTCTGGCACCAATCTTTATGTAAAAAAAGTAGAGAAGCCCACGTTTTTTAAGGAGTTTTTTAATGAATTCAACAGCAAAGCGTTTTGCTAGTTCTAGTTTAATGATATGGATACTGTTAATTGCTATCGGTATCTATTTTTTATATCCATTACGCAAATCACTACGTTTTGGAATTGATCTGGTTGGCGGAAGTTATCTTACTTTAGAAGTAAAAACTGACGTTGCAATTGAAGCGGAACTGATTAGAAAACTTCAATCAATTGAAACAAAATGCAAGCGTGAACGCATTAATATAATCTCTCGAACAGTCCAAAATCAAAAAATTATTCTTACATTCGACACTCCACAACAAACACAAGATGCAGCTCGCATCATCAAATCTGACGAACGTGAATTGGTTCAATCAGTTGAACGCAATACCATCACATTAAATTTTTCTGAGGCTATGGAAAAACGCATCAAAGAAGATGCTGTATTACGAAACATTGAAGTGTTACGTACACGTCTTGACAGATTCAGCGTTGCGGAAATTTCTATCGCAAAACAAGGCGATAAAGAAATTATTATCGAACTTCCAGACGTATCAAATCCCCAAGAAGCAAAAGAAATGATTGGCCGTGCGGCGCTTCTTGAATTCAAATTAGTTGAAAAAGTAGGTTCAAGTGAACAAGAATTACTTCTTGAATACGATGGCGACCTGCCTGATGATTTACAAATTTTACCAGGCGAACGCGATCACGGACGCACTCCTTATTTTGTTGTACAAAGATATGCAAAAGTAACTGGCAACATGCTTGCTGATGCACGCCCTGCAATGGGTGGTAAAACTGGAGTTGAACCAGTTGTACAGTTCTCATTCAATGAAGATGGTGGCGACAAATTCTATGAATTAACAAGCAAAAATTACAACCGTCAACTTGCAATAGTCCTTGATGGTGAAGTTATTTCTGCACCACGGATTGAATCAGCAATTCGCGGCACTGGTACAATTACCGGAAACTTCACAACACAAGAAGTTAAAAAATTAGCGTATCTTCTAAAATCAGGATCATTTGTAGCACCAGTAACCTTTGAAGAAGAACGTCAAATAGGGCCTTCACTTGGTGCTGAATCAATTAAAAATGGTTTATATTCGTGCCTTGGTGGCTTTGGGCTCGTTTTCCTTTTCAGTGTATACTACTACAAATTAAGTGGATTACTCGCATTCTTGGCGCTTGTGTATAATCTTATTCTAATTCTCATGGGGCTTGCATGGTTGCATGCAACATTAACATTGCCTGGTATTGCAGGTATGACACTCACCATTGGTATGGCAATTGATGCTGCAATTTTAATTTACGAACGTATTAAAGAAGAACTTACAAAAGGTAGCAGTATTAAAAATGCTGTTGATGCTGGATTTAATGGTGCAATGGGTGTAATCTTAGATGGAAACATTACTACCTTTATTAGTGGTATTGTTTTATACAATTTAGGGTCAGGACCAATTCAAGGATTTGCAGTTACATTGATGTTGGGAATTATCGCAACACTTATTGCAACACTCCTTTTCTTGAAATCATTCTTTAAATTTATTTTAAGTAACTTTAGTATTCAAAAGCTTTCTATTTAGTGTTATACTATAGTTTATAATATTGAAATGTTTGATATTTCACCTTGCGTTTGTTCTAAATTTTAAAAAAATTAGGCGCGCGCAAAGATATCTTTCGACACGCTCAAGACGAGCGCAAGGTGAAAAAAAATTAGTGGCGGCGTAGCTCAGCCGGTTAGAGCGGCGGAATCATAATCCGTAGGTCCGGGGTTCGAGTCCCTGCGCCGCTACCAGAAAATAAAACTCTCATGTTGAACACAGAAATCTCTCTTCCCATGCTTCTCACATGTATTAGATTAATTGGCTCTCCAATTATTTTACCTTTTTTACTTGTCTATTTATTACCGTATAATATTTTTTGGATAAACTGCAGCATAGCTGCAATTTTTATTTTATTTGGATTGACTGATTTTTTTGATGGATATTTAGCACGCAAATATCATCTTGTTACTGCCACAGGCGCAATGCTTGATCATGTTGCTGATAAATTTTTACTCTATTCAACACTCATCGCACTTATCGCTGCACACAAACTTTATTTTTTCTGGGCTATTATTTGGATAGGTAGAGAACTGTTTATTATGTCGTTGCGTCAAATCGCTCTGGAAAACAACTTTACTATTACAGTGTCATCATATGGAAAACTCAAAACTGTTGCGCAAATGTCATGCTTAGTTTTTATTATCGTTAATCCGTATCATGCACAAGCTTTTTCAGCTTTATATTGGAATGGTATAGAACTATTGCTTTTATTATTAGGCACTTCACTCTCAGTTGGCAGCGCCTATAATTATTTTTCTGTTTTTATGAAACAATTCAATAACAACTAAATCAGTTTTGCTATATAATCAATCAACTCACGCGGTAGACGCACCAGTGCACTATCTTGATCTTTATCCTTTGCCAAATACAAAAGAGAAACATTCTGAGTTAACCCACAATGTTTCATGAATAATAATTTATACCACATAAATTCAGATCTTGTACTAACAAATAACTCCATTCGATCATATGCATCAGGATTCTTTTGTACATATTCAAAAATAGCACTTACCGCAATTAGCGCAGCGTCTTCTCTTGGAAACCCAATATCTACGCTCAATGTTGCAACAGCTATGCTTTTTTCTGCTTTGTCAGCTAGTTTTTTCAGAACGCCATCAAGGGCTAGTGTATAACAATTCGCTAAATCTTTACTTGCCTCTTTAATAGCATTGTGTGCACCAAAGTGATAATTAATCCAACGATGTTTTTTTTCATCAACGGGTCTATCTACACTATACGGAAATTGTGCGTATGATTTTATACGAGGTTCCACTATATTAAAAACAGAACAATCTACTGTTCTCTTCATAATAGTTTTTCTAATATTAGTCACTTCATCCCAAGTGTATACATAGATCTCATAACTATCGTCATAAGAATAATTGTCTCTCTTATCTTCAAACACAATAGATTTCTTCTGATACAACTCTCCTACAGCACAATCAAAACAACCCAGCTGTTGATTTAACCCGAGGAGTATTGCATCTACTTTATTAGCAACATCACTGATAAAACCTGTATTAAAATTAATTTTTGTCTTGCCAATAGTTATCCCCCACATATCTTCCTGCTCCATTGCTTGAGCAAACAGTGTAAAAAAAGACACGATAAAAACCATGTTGTTTTTCATAAAAATCCTACAACCTTCAGCTATCTGCAATTAAGAGTGCTATATAACGAATAAGATCAGCTGGCAACAACGCAACTATATTTTCAGAGTCTTTTTGAGCAAACAAAAAAAGACATATTTTTGTTATTAACCCACATTGTTCCATCAATGCCTTTTTGTACACATCAAAATCAGAATCTTCTATAAACAATTCTATACAGCTGTAAGCTCTTGGAGAACTTTTTATATATTCCAAAATTGCTTTTACCGCAGATAAAGATAGCCTTTCTTTTGGAGCAAAAAAATTTTCATTATATTTAAATCCCGTACCCAACACTGATATAGCTATATTTTTAACATTACCAGCTAGCGCTTCTTGATTCAGTAAAATTTTGTAACACAATGATACATCTTCAAGATACTCTTGAATTGCTTCATCTCCATAATATTTTTCCATTGGCTCATTTCTTTTCCATTGTGTTACATTATAACGCTCATAATAAAGACCCTTATCATCTTTCTTATAAAACCAAGGCTCGTCCATACATCGCAAATGAATACCTTTCCGAGCACCAACCGAATCTGATGCTTTATGCTTTAGGAATTGATCCCATGAACGGAGACCCATAACTACATATGTATTGTTATCTTCATATAATCTAAAACTAAGGCCACCCATTTTATAACATTTTCCCAAAGGCAATCGTGGCCACGATAAGCCTTGATACTGACCACGATCTTGACATCTTCCTGTACAAATAACAATCTCTTCTGTTCCCTTATCATAAGCATAATGCCGTACCATGTCTCCTTTATAAAGACTAATCTTTGTACCGTATGCTGTAATGCTCCACTTACTTTCTTGCTCCATTGGATGAGCAAACAATGTAAAAAAAGACGCAATAAAAACCATGTTGTTTTTCATAAAAATCCTGCTGCCTAAGTATGTTAAATCAACTTTGCTATATAATGAATAAGATCGCGTAACAATACCGAGAGTATATTTTCAGAATCTTGTTGCGCAAAATAAAAAAGCAACACATTCTCTTTGCCTCTCCATTCCATCAACAACTCTTTGTACAAACCAAAATCAGAACCTTCATCTACAAAAAACTCTAGATTATCATACACACGACGTTTATTCCTTAAAAATTCAACAACAGAATTTACTGCAATTGGAACAACATCTTCTTTAAACATACGGGCATGCTCGTATTGAGAATCTGCACCCAACATAGGCAACGCTATATTTTTAATGTTTTTTTCTTTCTGCAACTCTATTCCTGCATTCAGCACAGCACTATAACAATCCAATAAAGATTTACAGCTTTCTGTAATTGCTGCCTCTTTTGTATAACATTCACTATCGTCGAACCAATACTTGAAATCTTCCCCAGGCTGATTAAAAACACGCGGCTCAGTAACAACTAAAAATTGAATACCTTCTCTTTGAGGAAAATCCCAACCACATGTTCGAGCTTTTTGATAATTAATACTGTCTTCTTTTGGTGAAAATCTAACTGTTTTCTGCTTCCAGCATTTTCCCGTTACATTACCCCCAATCGGAGTTTCACCAAGCTCTTCCTGTTTATATTGTCCCACACAAATAACAACATCTATTTTGTTCGTTTGATCAGCATAATGGTCCAATATATCTTCTTTATAAAGATTGATATTTGTACCATATGCTGTAATACTCCACGTATTTTCTTTTTCCATACCATGCATAAACGATGTACATAAAACTACCAACACCGCAATATTCTTTTTCATCTATTCATCCTTTACATTTAAAAACATGAACATTATGAACTCTTTGATGGGATTAGCAAGCAATTTTTCAAGTTTCTACAAAAACATGATACCCTTACATTATGCCTCTCATTACAAAAAAAATAAGGATTATCATAATGATTTTTTTCACCTTCATTATTGGATTACTCGCATATCTGATTGGTGCAATTCCAACCGGTTATCTGATCGCAAAGTTAAACGGAATTGCCGATATCCGTGCACATGGATCTGGCAATATTGGAGCAACCAATGTGGCACGATTTTTGGGTAAACATTATTTTTTTATTATTTTTTTTCTTGATGCAGGAAAAGCATTTTTATTTATGCATCTTGTTCAGCCATATTTTGACTTTAACTACCTTTGTCTTTTTGCTGGCGTACTGCTTTTTGGCAACGGATACTCAATATTTTTAAATGGTGGTGGTGGTAAAGGAGTTGCAACACTCTGTGGATTAGTAGCCTCATTAGCTCCAACAGTAATTTTGCCGTTATTATCTGTATGGATATTACTATTACTCATCACAAAAACTGTTGGGATTGCTTCAATAAGCGCAGCATTATGTCTTCCATGTTACGCATATACAACACACAATAATCCATTTTTTATATTCTCTCTTTTTGCCGCAGCATGGATTATTAACAGTCATCAATCCAATATAAAACAATATTGGAATAATCTAGGAACCCCATGAACTTTATAGAAGTCACGCACAGTTTTAATGAAATTGAACCAATTGCAGCACGTTTAGAAATTACACGTTTACTTGCTGAACTATTCAAAAAAGCATCACCGTATGAAGCTGAAATCATTGCATCGCTTTCTTTAGGTCAATTGCATCCTCCTCACATTGGCACACAATTTAACATCGCGGAAAAAAACTTACTCAAAGCAATTGCAGAATTTTTGGATATTCCAGAAGAGACCATTAAAAAAGAAATGAAACAAGTTGGTGATATTGGTTTATTGCTCAGCAAACATACCTGGGAGCATGATGCAGATCTTTCTGTTGAAGCGGTGTATCAATCGCTCTGCACACTAGAAGAGATCAGTGGCACTGGATCACAAGAAGAAAAAACAAATGTTCTTATTAATCTTTTCAAACATTTAGATCCTCTTTCTGCAAAATTTATTGCACGTATTATTATCGGTAAATTACGTCTTGGTTTTTCTGATATGACCATTATTGACGCACTTTCATGGATGGAAAATGGCAACAAATCATTACGCGCTGAACTTGAAAACGCATACAATATTTGTGCCGATATTGGGTTGATTGCAAAAACACTCAAAGAAGGTGGCGTGAATGCAATTGCACATATGAATATCAAACTTGGCACCCCTATTATACCTGCTGCAGCTGAACGTTTACCAACTGCACAAGCAATTTTTGACAAACTGGGACCGTGCATTGCAGAACCAAAACTTGATGGATTTAGATTACAAATACATCTTAATAAAAACACATCCAAGCCAGAAATTCATTTCTTCTCTCGCAACCTGCAAGACATGTCAGCAATGTTTCCTGATCTAACCAAAGAAATGCTCAAATTAAACGTTACAAGCTTGATCTGTGAAGGCGAAGCAATAGGGTATGATCCAGACACTGGCAACTTTTTACCATTCCAAGAAACAGTAAAACGTAAACGTAAACATGGTGTGGAAGAGATGGCAGCAGAATTTCCGCTGCAACTCTTTTTATTTGATTTATTGTACCTTAATGGCGAAAGCTGTTTAAACGTTCCCTACAACCAACGCCATGACACATTAACAAACATTCTGAATGGTGTATCTTCTGAACACCTTTTTGCCATTCAACACAAGCACATACATAACGGAAAAGAATTAGAAGATTATTTTTATACGGAAGTAGCACAAGGCCTTGAAGGTCTTGTTGTCAAACGCCCTGATGCAATCTATCAACCAGGTAAACGCAACTTTAATTGGATTAAACTAAAACGCCAAGAAGAAGGTCATCTTGAAGATACCATCGATTGTGTTGTCTTAGGTTATTATGCCGGCAAAGGAAAGCGATCACATTTTGGTATTGGTGCGTTCTTGGTTGGTATATTCAATAAAGATAGAGACATATTCCAAACTGTTGCAAAAATTGGCACCGGAATGACTGATGATGAATGGCGTGATTTAAAGAAGAAATGCGATACATTAGCAGTTGAAGATAAACCCAAAAATATCGAATGTGCTAAAGAACTAACTCCTGATGTTTGGGTAACACCTACAATTGTATGCAGAGTGCGCGCTGATGAAATTACATTGTCTCCACTTCACACTGCAGGAAAAACTTCAACCACACTTGGTTATGCATTGCGATTCCCACGTTTTATGGATTATAGAACTGATAAAAGTGCGGAAGAAGCAAGTACGGATCATGAAATTAAACGATTGTATGAAAATCAGTTTATTAAATAGTGCATTTTTGTATCTTGTGCGCTCGTCCTGAACTTGCTGTGTCCTCCGAAGCTTTATGCGAAGGAGGATTGAAGGATATCTTCGAGCGCTCTTTTCTAAAAAAGAATTAATCTCCAGCTTAACGCCGGAGACCTACACCGTAGTTTCCACTACGGTGTTTTTTTTCGCAAAGGGGTTTTGCAACCCCTCTGCACTCGTGCACCAATAGTTCCCTTGGATTCCTTATCGAGCTTAAAGCAAGGTCGCTGATCAAATCTGCTCCTGATCCCGCGACGATTTGATGGCGACTGAGCCCCATATCGCTCAGAAGCGCTAGAGACTCACTAAAAGCTCTCCATGTACTTACATTATTTGCGCTCGAAGATACCCATCAATCCTCCTTCGCATAAAGCTTCGGAGGACACAGCAAGTTCAGGACGAGCGCGATTGGAATTTTTTCTTCCGTTCGCATTGAGCTTGTCGAAATGAGCGAACGTTAATTAAAATGAGTACATGTGCGAGTTATCGGGGTGATTCTAGCGCTTCTGAGCGATATGGATCACATCCCCATCAACTGATGGGGACCGAAGCCTATAACTCGTAGGGATCAAAAGGAACTGTTTGTGTGCGAGTGCAGCCTCCTTCGCCAAGGCTTCGAAGGCCACCGGAGGGGTTCTTTTTAGGGGTCCCCCGACTGTAGCGCAGCGAAAGTTGGGGTTAAGTCACGAGACCACTTTGCAAAAGAATTTACTGCATAAGCAGTAGAGTCCCCGGCGTTAAACTGGGGATTTATCTTTTCTTCACTCTTCTCTTAAACAAAACACCCCGCCAATTTCTCAGCGGGGTTATTCTTTATCTCAACCAAAAAACAATATTACGCTTCTTGTTGCAAATATTTCTGTGCAGCTGCAATACGCTCTTCAGAGCTTGGATGCGCACCTAATGGGGTATTATGATATATATATTCAAAAGCTTTACCACAAAGATGACCACCTTTTGCCAAATAATAACACAATCTAAGAGTTGCATTACTCCATAAAGAAAGTTCTGCTGCGTTCTGCTGTAACAATTCATAAACCGCTACAAACTCTTCTTCCCGTAATTGTTCTTTTTCTAACGTCAACTCAAAGAACTCAATAAGACCTTTGCTTTTGCCATTATCACATGCAAATGCATCTGCTTCTTTTTCAAAACGCTTATCCATTATCCACCAAAGCGCAAGGTATAAACTTATATCTAATAATATTTGTTTCCTTACATTAGATTTTATTTTTGACTGAAGTTCTGCTTGAGAAGAAGCTAGTATTAATCCATTCAGTCCCAATAATGTACACAGCTTGGTAGACAAAATATCTCTAGCTATCTTCAAAGCCATATTTTTATTAACATGATTATATTTAATATGACCAATCTCATGTGCAACTATCGCTTCCAAAGCATCATCAGAAACATCATGCATTAATTTTTGTCCAATAATAATTGCACCCGAACTCATCAATAACTTTTGAGCAGCTGCATTAAATAACCATTTTTTGCGTGTCACAAAAATAGTGGGGGTTTCAATTTGTGCCTTTTTGCAAAGACCATCAACATATTGATGCAATGTTGGTAATGTTTCTGGTGTAGCAACAATCACATCAAACATAAAGAAAAAAGATCTTACAAATCTTTGAAAAAAAGTTAGATTTTTATGAGTAATTATATCACATTGAATGCTAGCCAATCCAGAATGCGCATCTTTATCAAACATCTCTTTAGTAGCCGGATCTTTTTTAAACGCTTTCAATTCGCTGTAATAAAACCCATGATTACCTGCGACTGAAACAAAAGATGATGTAATCAACAATCCAGATAATATACCGCTGCGTACGTTCATACAAGAACCCTTACTGTTTAGTGAAATTTTGAACTCATATACTGTTGAATCCTACCAAATATTTGAATTTTGATCAAAAGAAAAGGGCCTCAAAAGGCCCCTTTTTACTTTTTTTCATCAACAAATTGTTATTGTTTTTCTGGGATAGTCCGTGTAATAATAGCAATAGATCGAACATAATCATGATCAATCTGCTCTTGAGCCGCTTGAACATTGGCAAACTTAATAATCACACTACCCTGCAATAACGCCTTGATATCTTCAATACTCTGCGTATCAGGGTAATGCTCCTGCAAATACTGAATCATTTCATCATCAGTTTTGCCTATTACATCATAGCCAAAGCGATCATAAAAATATTTTTTTAATAATGCAGAAACCGTCACATAAAATTCTTTGCCATACAGCACGTCAACTTTATGTTCCTGTTTTAATTGATTCAAATCTGCAAGCGCCTGATCCCATAACGGCAATCTTTTTCTTCTGCGATATTGCACATATTTTCTGACAACATATGCAACACATAAAAACAATAATACAGCTGCAGCAATTTTTATCCCTAATTGGAACTTTTCCGTTTGCCAAAATGGTACATGCCACAAGCCATAATTTTCATATAAACCAGTTTTTTCATTTAACTTCATACAACCTATATTTTTTTTAATACTGCATTCGTCGTCTAAAGAAATTAATCATTTCACATAAATAATCTGTTCTTTCCGGCGACACTTCAAAAAGATCAACGCCGCACCGACGTAACAGTTTATTCTGCGTATCAACGCGCGCTGTTAAAAATCTTCTCACTTCATTATTACGACTATTGCGCAAATCCAGTTCAACCAACTCTCCTGTTTCCAAATCTTCTACGGTAATAAACCCAACAGCTGGAATCAGTTTTTCATTTGCATCCAAACAGCGCACTGCAATTAAATCATATTTACGTGCTGCCTGCGCAAGATACGTGTCTAATGTATCATCAATAAAATCGGAAATAAGAAATACAATCGCATCACTTTTTTTAACAGAAAGAAGATGTTGTAACGCCTTTGATATATCTGTAGTTGATTGTTTTGGCTGAAAACTGAGCATTGTTTCCATAATATGATGAATATGATGCAAACTACTGCCCGGTGGAATGTACGCTTCAACAGCATCCGAAAACATCAATAGCCCAACATGATCTTTACCATGTTGAGCTACCAAAGCAAGCACACTTGCAAGTTCTACAATACGACTGTTTTTATTCTGTTTTCCAGAACCAAAAAGAGATGATTGTGAAACATCAACTGCTAAAAAAATTGTTCTGCTGCGTTCTTCAATATACTGTTTAACCAGAAGTTTATCATTACGCGCCGATGCCTTCCAATCAATAAATCGGATATCATCACCAAAAGCATATTCACGAATTTGATCAAATTCAAAACCGGTGCCTTTAATTGCAGAACGGCTATCGCCTACTAATGTTCCATTTAATAGGCGACGAGTAAAAATTTCGAGCTGCTTTATCTTACTTACAATTTCTGGCGCGACTAAACTCTTTTTTTTCACGATACTCACTTATCCGTTAAAATAAGCCGTCTTTTTTTAATATTTCTGGAATTTTAATGCTTCCATCTTCTTGTTGATATGTTTCCATCAAGGCTACCATTAATCGTGGTAATGCCAAAGATGAACCATTCAATGTATGCACCAACTGTGTTTTGCTATCCATCTTCTCTTTAAACCGAATCATGCCGCGACGTGCCTGAAAATCAGTACAATTACTGACAGATGAAACCTCTTTATATTCGCCTTGGCCTGGACACCATACTTCAAGATCATATGTTTTAGCCGATGCCCATGATGCATCTTGACCAGCCAATAACATCACACGATAATGTAAGCCAAGTGCTTGTAAAATACCTTCAGCACACGCAAGCATACGTTGATGTTCTTGCTCAGACTTTTCCGGTTCACACATCGATACAATTTCTACTTTTTCAAACTGACGCATACGAATCAAACCACGTTCACTTGAACCATACGCACCACCCTCACGTCTAAAACAGCTGGTGAAAGATGTCATACGCAATGGTAAGTCTGAAGCAGCAAAAATGTGATCACGATACATATTGGTTAAATTAACTTCTGATGTTGGAGTTAAAAAAAGATCATCAGACGGCACTGCAAACACTTGATCTCTAAATTTTGGAAAATTACCCGTTGTTTCTAATGATTTTTCATTCACAAACAGTGAAGGTAATACAAAATTAAATCCATGCTTACGATTATGCTTCAACATAAACATTGCTAAAGAAAACAGAAGAGACACGCCTTCACTTTTATACAAAGCAAGGCTTGCCCCACCAACTTTTGCTGCTGTTTCAAAATCAATCCATCCAAGTTTTTCACCAAGATCAAGATGGTTTTGTGGGGTAAATGAAAATGTTGGTTTTTCTCCAAACATACTCACCACAACATTTTCTTCTTTATTACCCGCAGGCACTTCATCAAGCAACAAGTTTGGACATGCAAGATACTGTTCTTTAAATGTATGCTGCAATGTTTCTAATAGTTGTTCTTTTTCTTTTAACTGATTATTTAATGCAATCGACTGTTCACGCAATTCTGGCGTTATGCCCGATTTGCCCTGCTTTGCTAATTCATTCTTAGCGCAGCGTAACTGCTCAACTTCACTTTTAATAACTCGTAACTCTTTATCTAATGTTATAAGCTTTACCACATCATAATGTGGATCTTTTTTTGCAAGCGCGGCTCTAACATGTTCAGGATTTTCACGCAAAAGCGTAAGGTCAATCATGAGTATCCCTTATACATTCAAACATAAAATTTATCATAAAAAGCATACCCCAAATAAGCCTTTTTGACTACTGGAACAACATCAGATACACTAACCAATTACAAGACAAAAAAAATTTCAATGTTCAATTTTAGACAAAAATAGCAGTCATTAAAAGGTTTTTCATGTTAGCAAGATTAATTCAATCGATATTTTTTCTTTCCGTCTGCAGTTCACTTCAGGCAATGAATACAAAACAAAAAAATATCGTACACACCAAGCTTTATGAAAAATATGATATAGCAGAAACGCCTAAAAACTCCCGTTCTATCATGCAACCCCTGCCTGAAATTATAGATAGTACTTTAATTAAACTTAACCGCACTAAATTAGTGAATGAGAATAAAGAAGACAAACAAGCTCTTCATGAGTACAAAACACAACAAACTTTCAATCAATACAATACAATAAAAAATCGCCTACCCAATGACCTTTCAATCCTAAAACCAGAAACTCAAAACAGATATACTGCAATCAACAATACCGTTAATAAATATGCTCTTGAAGGTAATACAACCGCACAATCACTGATAATTGAACAGTACATAGATAAACTCAACCCAATTATTAACGCACCCGAATTTCTTGAAAAAATAAAATTTCAACTATGCTTATATGCTTATGAATTCCTTGATTTTACTACAAAACTCAAAAGCAATAACATTCCAACAACCGCAACCGATTCTCAAGGAAAGCAACTCATTGATATCAGAAATCAAACGAGCAAAACGAATCCTTCTGTATCATACATTATTCAATCAATATACTATTTGCAGTCTGTTACGGAGAGTGAAAGCAAATTTCGTTATTCAAAACTATCGAACATGACACCGGAAACAGCAGAAACTGAAGCTATATGCCAACTGCTAATCAATTATGGAGACAGTACATTATCACCACAAGATGTTGTAAAAAAGTTTATTGAAACTATCAATAACTGCGGAAATGATACAAAACAGATCATTCAAACGATTAAAAACTGTAAAAGTAATACATTATCGCCTCAAGATATTGTAGAGCAATTAAAGCGAACTGTTACTTCTCAAAAAAAGAGTGCTGACTTACTCACGGCTATAGCAAAAAACCCACTGTTTTCTAAAGTTATACAAAAACTGAGCTGTGTAACGCTTGATAGCAATGATCCTCTTATATCAGATTTTAATTATATTTTGGCTGAACTCTATTACAAAGATAACAATTACGCGCAAGCTGACAGTTTTTATAAAAAAAATAAAGTTGCATTTCTTAAAGAAAAAAAAGTGCAACATCATGCATTTACTACAAGCATTACTACAGCGCAAAGCTTTGGTAAACAAGATATTCATTATCTCTCGTCTCTTGTCGGTAACATTTATAATCAATTAAAAAAAATAGACACAACTAATCCAGTATTATCATACAAAGTAGGATTGCTCATACATGCCCTTATCAACAATAATCCTAAGATGGATATCTCAGAAAAAACTAACATGCTTTCCGATGCATTGCGTCACCTTGAGTACGCTCAGAAAGATGGTAACTTAAATGCAACAGAGCAACAAAAAGTAGTCACAACGTGCATAGAGCTGCATACACTATTATCTACCATATATACAAACAAAAATAATCATGTTGCTGCGCTCAAACACACTAAATATGCTTTGCAATACTATTCACACAATCCTACCAACACACAAAACCATGCCATAGCAAACATTCTTGATAACGCAGAAAAAAATAATCCTGAGTTGTATAAACAGCATGCGCAATTGATAAAAAATATTATAATTTTTATCAATAACGAACATGATGTTTCTGATATCAAAAAAAATTACACTCTACTCTCTGAACTTGTCTCATCTGGCCTATGCGCTGAACTATTACCTTATTGTGAACAAGCGTATGAAAAAAATAAAAATGCGAACAATGATATCATTTGCTTTATGGCACTCAGTCATCAACAGACAGGTGATGTGCATAATGCATGTAAATATATAAATATATTACCACAACCATTGTCACATCAAGAACTGCTGTTTAAAGCACAAATCTACATCACAGCACAACAAAAACTATCCGACACTGATTTAGAAACTATCTTAAAATCATTTATCGTAAACAAAAAGACATTTTTCAAAGACCAAGAAACAATTTTATATCTTATCGCATCCCATAACGATTTTTTTATTCAAACAAAAAACCATGATTTTGTGATTAAATTAATCACAAAACTCAATAATCAACAAAACCCGCACATTTTACCACTACTCGCAGAAACTTCAATCCTCTTAGCCTTATATGTAACAAAAAGCCTTGATGATATACAAAGCCCTGACAGTCAAGAATGGCAAAAAAAACTCATTTCCTGCCCCCAGTTTTACACAAACCTTGGAGCACCTTCACGTTATAATGGTGAAACCAATATTACTGCTGGTGCATTATGTATGCAAAACACACTTATACCAAATTATGAAAAAACCATCTCATATTTTGTTGCAGCAATTGATAGTAACGAACTGTTACCAGAAATAGTTGAGAAAACAAAAAAAACAGTTGCAGCTCTATACAATGAATGGGCTATGGCAACAACTGATGATCACAGCGCACGCATAGCATTATTTGATAAAGCACTACAATATGATAACCACAGCGACCTACTGTTCAAAAAAGCGATGACTATTCTTAATCATAGTGATGATCAAGATCTGGTTAATAATGCGTTACAGTTATTAGAAAACATTCCACAAGAAAGTTCTGTATTCGGACTCTCCCGAATAGCGTTAGTACAAGCATATTGCAATCACAGCAATGATCTGACACGTATTCCAATGCTGCAAAAACTGATTCCACTTAATATCAACAAAGCAATCACGTATCTACAACATCAGATCAACAACGAAGAACTTTTAAAAACATTCGTATATATATGTATACAAAACGCCGATGCAATAAACAATTGGGATGAAAAAAATATCCATTTAAGAAAAGCATTAGAACATATCAATATTTTAATAGATAATAACCCAACCAACATTGATTACATATCTCATCGTATGGAATTGCACGCTAAACTCGAGCAATTTGACAAAGCCATTAAAGATATTGACCTTATACTCAATGCCCAAGATGTATCAACCTTACGCAATATAACCAAAGAAAAACTATTACTACAAAAAATAGAATTTCTATTGCCAGAAAATCTCAACAATATGCCTTATAATCAAATAATGGCATGTTTTGAACAACTTAAAAGTTATAATAAGAATAATATTATACGATTTGGCACATGCACTCACATTCACAAACATACACAATACATACTAGACAAAATTATTTTTACTGATGAAGCAATTGAATGGTGTTGTTTTGTAGCAAACGCCTGTATAGCTGCCGACAATGCAAAACAGCCATCAGAATTATCAGTAGAACAAGAAAGAGCTCTTGCCAGTTATTTATTATCAGCTGCACAAACAGGCAACTTGAACGCTCAACTGGTCGTATTGCCTTATTGCAATGCAATAACATATGTTTCTACAAGCAACGTAACAGACATTTTACGATATAGTCGTCAGGCATTACTGAACACCAATAGCATCAACAAAAGAGCCAATACTCTCTTGCTCATAGACGCGTTACAACTGTATACAAAAACAGGTGTTGCTTTGGCCTACTACGTACTTTGTGATTACTATAAAGGTCACCCTCAGGAACTTGAAAAAATAATGCTGTTTTTTAATGAAGCAAAAAGCCAAGAACATCCTGAAAAAGATGCCTCTGATCTTATACAAGACATATGTGCATCTTGCAAAGATACGTTATTACCATATGCTGCACGCCATATAAACAGCCAAAATCCCACAAACAAACCAACGCCTAATGCAAAATCTAAAATAGCACTCATAGATGCTATTGCTACCTTTACCCTTGGCGCAATGTATCAACACAACGATGATTTGCTTGATGCAGGAACAATTTATCTTACTGCAGCACAAAAAGGACTTTGTAACGCATATCCACAATATCTAGTCCCCATTCAGCTATTTCTTGGTAGCGCATATTATAAATTAGCTCTTATGGATGAAAAAACTACAGGCACCATTGATTATAAATTGTTGCGTCAAAGCTCTCATGCTGGTTATCTACCAGCAGTATATAAATTGGCAAATATATACATAGATCAGCATAAAAATAGCAACCAAAATATTCTTGTAAATACATCTGATTTTATGCCATTTCTCGCAAAAGATCTTGACTATCTACCCTCACGTGAATTATTTGAGAAATGTCAGAAAATACTAGAATCTGAAAATAAAAACAATTCTATTACGTACACAACTAATCCTACAAATCTCTGTACACTGTTGTCTAATCAAACAGAAATCACCAACGATCAAATAATAGGTTATGCCCTTAACACAATCGATCTCATAATGCAATCTCCCCACGCAACAGCACTCGTGAAACATCCAAATTATACAGAAAACAATAAAATATTTAAGGCCGCGATAGAAAACCTTAACAAAAAAAATAAATATAAAGACGCTATTATATTATTGGAACAAGCTAGCAAAAAAAATCTTCCCAATGCATGCATACTACTGACATTAATCTATCTGCAAAACTCAATAAACAGTGAAGACCATCGCAAAATAGAAATAATGTTGGATAAAGCACTTTCATGCGGCTTAGTAAAAAACAACACAACAAAACTGTTTCATAATAAACTGTTTTTAAATATTTTAATAAGTACTATTACAACCCTCACAACAGATGAACATCCTGAAAAAATGAGGCGTCATTTATTATCCATAATCAATAACACTCTTACTAATAACGAGATTGATATGGAAGCTTTTTATGCTCTATTTAAAGAAAGTATTGGCATAGATTTATTATCACTTCCTGAATGGACCGGAAAAAACGAAATTAAGAGTGAAACTCCTCGCATAATATCTGAGGCAAGAAAAATTATTGTTAAAGATATTAATGACACAGAAGTTCCTGCAGACGTTCTTAAATCTTTCACTGCGTCTCAACAAGGAGATAAAATAACTGCCGCAAAAGAAATGTATTTTGCCGCTACAACAAAAAAAATGCCTTCTGCTTTCATGCTTCTTTCTTGGAATTACTTACTCGGAATAAGTGTAACAAAAGATTATGATATTGCTGAAGAATATTTGCAAGAAGCTCTTACGTATGGTCTGATCGAAAAACAGTTTTGCAGTGACAACTTTTTATATACCCTCTATTCATGCATGTCAAATTTGATAAGTAATGAACGTCTGCCATACATCGTTAAAAAATCTTTATTGCAAATCATCAAACAAAACCTTACTGATCACGGTGTAGACATAACCGCTTTTTGCACGGTAGTGAAGGAAAGTACGAATATAGATTTATTATCAATTTATGAATGGACAGCTCATAATAACAACAATAATAATAATAGGCCAAACAATAAAGTTATCTCTTTAGAAAAAGAACTACCAAAACCATCAAGCGTTGTGCTGGAAAAAAAATCTGTATGCACTGAAAAAGAATTACAATCATTACTGTACAAGTCAATAGCAAATAAAGATTGCACCATAGATGAATTTAGAACAGAAATGCTTAATCAAGCAAAAACAATCAAACTAACAGAGATAGTTCCACAGAAAAACATCACTGAGGTAAAAAAACAACTCATTAAAGATCTTAACAATAACAATGTATCTGAAGATTTTCAAAAAGCTCTCACAGCTGTAGCTCAAAAAAATGCCTCCGAAGGTATTAGACTTCTGGAATTAGCCGCAGAAAACCATGATCCTTGTGCTTGCATTACTATCGCCATTAACTACCTTTTAGGCAAAGTAGTTACTAGAAAAAGCCTTTTCCTTTCAATGTGTTCTTTACAAGAAGCTCTCTCTTATGGCTTAATTGAGCAACAATTTTGTAATAGTTTATTTTTAAACAAATTATGTAATTTTATTCAACATGTAGTTTCTGTATCCTATACACCTGATGAAATTAAATTCAAAAAACAGTTATTATTACATATTAAAGCAGGACTCATTAAGCATAAAATTAGTTTAGAAGATTTTTATGACATAATATCCAATGAGGTTAACATACAGTTACACACATACCCTGAATGGATAGAAGCAGAGAAAGACTCTCAATTCACTGAAAACGAATTAAAGTCATTTCTGAATGAATCGATAGAAAAAAAAGATTTCACCATAGATGAATTTAAGACAGAAATGCTTAATCAAGCAAAGACCGTTAATCAAGCAGAGATAGTTCAACAAAAAAACATCACTGAGCTCAAAAAACAACTCATTAAAGATCTTACCAATAGCACCGTATCTGAAGATTTTAAAAAAGCTTTCACAGCTATTATCCAAAAAGATAGCATAAAAAGCGTTATGTTTCTGGAGTTAGCCTCAAACAATGGTGACCCTTGTGCTGACATTACTATTGCAACCAACCACCTTTTAGAAAAAGAAAAGACTAAAAACAGCCTTCTAATTTCAATAGCCTTTTTAAAAAAATCGCTTGATAAAGGTTTAATAAAAGAACAATTTTGTAACTGTTTATTTTTCAATAAATTATGCAAATTTATTCAAAATGTGGTATCTGTACCATATATGCCCGATGAAATTAAATTCAAAAAACAAGCATTATGGCTTATTAAAGAGATTCTGCTCGAGCATGACATTAATTTAATGGATTTTTATGATCTCATATCTCATGAAGTTAAAATACAATTACAGACATATCCTGAATGGAGAGACGCAGAGAAAGATTCTGTGCTCACTGAAGAAGAATTGCGATCATCTCTGAACGAATCGTTTATAGGTCAAGCAATAAATACCTTTTTGAAAAATCCAGACCATAAAGAAAGTCCTGACTTTTTGAAAGCCACGGAAGAAATGAACAACAATAATGCAAAAGGAAATTTGGATCTTCTCAAGAAGCTTGCGGAAAAAGATAAACATCCACAAGCATTCCTTACTCTTTCAATTGAATATTTGCGTGGATTATTACTCAGAAAAAACATTCAGCTATCAGAAAAAAATTTGAAAAATGCCCTTGAATATGGCGTATCAGAAAAACAATTCTCTAATTATGGTTTTTTAAAAGCCTTATGCAATTATATCCATATTATCACACAGTACTCCAAAACTATCCAACAAAAATTCCTATCTATTATTAAAAAAACTATGAAGGAAAAAGATATTGATATCAAACTTTTTGAATCTATATTTAAAGATGCTCACAAAATAGATTTATCTACTATTCCTGAATGGAAAATATAACTCAACTTATTTTTTCTTAATTGGCCTCCCCATTGGAATGTAATGGAAATGGAGTTAAAAAAAAACCCAAGAATTACTTTATGTGATTCTTGGGTTTTGTGTAAAAACTCTACTTGCGAAAAGTTTTTTTAATTAACCTAGTCTTACGGAACGAACAACTTCACGTAAGCTTTTACCTGCTTTGAAACGCGGGATGCTAATTTCTGGTAAATCAATACGTTCTTTTGTTGCAGGATTGATTCCTTTGCGCGGAGGACGGCAAGAAATCCAGAAGCTTCCAAATCCTGTGATAGAAACTTTATCACCTTTTTTTAATGCGCGGCTGATAACGCGTGTTAGTGAATCAAGCACTCGAGTAACATCCATTTTACTAAATGTTGTCTCTTCGCTGAGCTCATTTATTAATTCGCTCTTGTTCATAAGAACTCCTCATATTATGGTTAGTAAAAATTTAAAAAAACACTGTCTCTTCATTAAAACTTCTTTATAATAGTGTAAGATATAATAATTTAAAACGATTTTGTCAAATTTATTGCAAGGATTTTTCATGCTTATAGATACTCACTGCCACATAAACATGATGGTAAAAAACAGTTTTGATACTCCTTTACAAAAATCTGATATATCAAAAGCAGAAACTATCATTAATGAAGCTAATGAGGCAAGAGTTTCTTTAATTATTAATGTTGGAACTCGCAAGATTGAGAACCAAAACTGCATCCTACTCGCTCAAACATTCAATTCTGTTTTTGCAACAGTTGGTATTCATCCTAATGATTCTGATACATGGCAAGAGGATTTAGCATTACTAAAATCATG
The DNA here is from genome assembly GCA_964636815.1 of uncultured Pseudomonadota bacterium. Lineage (GTDB taxonomy): Bacteria > Babelota > Babeliae > Babelales > Vermiphilaceae > SOIL31. The sequence continues at coordinate 99,730 of CAZWTF010000001.1, read as the reverse complement.
GGTTACTCACAAAGAAAAAAACAAAATTGTTGGCATTGGTGAATGCGGTATTGATATGCATTATCCAGATTACAATCTTAATCGCCAACGTGATGCATTTAAAGCACAAATAGAACTTGCATTAGAAAATGATCTTGCACTCATTGTGCACAGTCGCGATGCGTATGATGAAACATTAAAAATATTAGAAGAATATAAACACAATATCACACGCGCAACTATGCACTGTTTTGCTTATGATCAAACATTTGCAAACACAGTCACTGATTGGGGATTTGTTCTTGGTATTGGCGGAACAGTTACCTATCCAAAAAATAATGAATTGCGTAACGTTGTTACCAACATCAACTTAAAAAATATCGTGTTAGAAACTGATGCACCATTCTTACCACCACAAAACATTCGCGGCAAGCAAAATCACCCTAAAGAAATTGCAACTATTGCACAGTATATTGCAGAATTACGTGGTGAAACTTTTGAAACTATTGCAGAGCAAACTACACAAAATGCGCTGCGCTTATTTGATCTTAGTGAAAGAATTAAAATATGAATAACATCTACACATTCCTTGATACCAACAACATCCCCTACGAACGTTTTGATCACCCCGCAGCATTCACCTGTGAGCAAGCAGATGCGGTATGCCCAAAAATGCCTGGTGCATCAATTAAAAATCTTTTTTTATATGATAAAAGAACAGATCACCACTTTTTGGTGATTGTTGGTAAAGAAAAACAGATAGATTTAAAACAGTTGCGATTTATCCTTGATGTATCAAATCTCAGTTTTGCATCTGAAGAACGCTTATACAAATATTTAGGTGTTACTCCAGGATCTGTGACAGTACTTGGCCTTATCAATGATACACTGAATCTTGTGACCGTTATTTTTGACAGTAATCTCAAAGATAAAACATTGCAATGCCATCCGCTGATCAACACTGCAACGCTTACTATTCCATTTGAAGGGATTAAGCAATTTTTAAGTCTTACGCATCATGATTATCAATTTATAGATCTTCCAACGCGATAAGGAAGTTTGCCATGAACAAATTATTTTCCATACAAATCTCCTTACTTATCACATTGTTATCTATGCCAATCTTTGGAATGCTTACTGAAAACCAATCAATAATAGATGATATGCTCACACATCATGACATTCCCCAAATATTTTTTAAACTTGTACACAAAAAAGATCGTGCTGACATGCGATTAGTCTGTAAAAGGTGGGCTAAAAGAGATGTTAACTGGCAAACAAGACCGAATTGGCAATTCATGCCTAACAATCTCGCAAAAAAATACGATCAAAAGCGCCAACAAAAAAATTGGCATAATATGCCTGTTTTTACAATGTTAATCTTATTTGACTGTACTTATGAAGAAGATAGTCAATCAATACAATGGATCATAGATAACTTACCTGTTACAAGCGGAGGTATACAGCTTAACGTTGAATCACATAAGGCCTCATTATATCCCGCTATGATTGCGATACAAAATAAAAAACCTGAATTAGCACGACTTTTAATTGAATCAAGATACCATCCTAAGAATACATGCTGGAAAAATTCTTATGATAAAACATCTGTTCCACCATATATAAAGCAATGTTTGTATACTACTGACAATCGTGACTTTTCATTCCTACTCTATCTCAATGCTGTATGGTCAGATAATGCTGAAACACTTAAAAAACTCTATCAGCAAAAATCCCCCACGCAAACAGGACAAAAATTTTTAATTACTCAATCCTTAGAGGATAATGCAATACAATGTTTTACGGTTCTTTTAAAACAAAAAAATACAAAAAAAATAATACGCGAAAATAGTATCAAATTATTCCAAAAGGCAGTTATTACCTATAGAAAAGAAATTCCTCAAAAATTATTGCAAAAAAAATTGTTTTACTTAAATAGAGCTCTTGGAAATGAACATAAAACAATTCTTGATTATTTCTACGAACAAGAAAATGCAAAAGCTATAGCACTATTGCTTGAGCTTGGCGCAAAGAGATATCAAAATATATAAATCTTACGGATTAATTACCATTTCTTTTTGGAGCGCACCAATAATTTACTCCAAAACTGACGTGTTCCAAAATCAAGCCAAAGATGTGAAAGTGCACCTCCAATAAAAAACAACGTATCAATAAAAAGATACGTTGCTTTGTGCGGCAACAATGATGCAACACCAATCCATACTACAAGAGGCAACACTATCACAAACCATGGATTATGAAAAATACCCCGATGACGCACAAGCATTGGGGTAATCATCACAAAACTGAAACAGGTAAGCATCTGAAAGCGCTGTTGATACGTCAAAACTGCCAAACAAACAAATGCCACATAATAAAAATATTTTTGTCCCTTGCTTTTAACATCAATATCAGGGAACAATGCACCTGCCAAAGTACATAATAGCCATTCACCCATAACAAGATGCGATGGCTGCTGGGTAAAAATAAGATGCATTAAAACCACCAAAAGCAGCCCAAATACGATAATTCCGCCAACCAAATGACCTTTATATCCTGGCATTATTCACCTTTCTATTTATAAAATTTGCATATTGAAATATTTATGCTACGATATATATAATGTTCTTATCTATTTTAATCCTTTTAAGGAGTGTCTCATGGCTACTTATGCGCATCACATGCGACAAAGTAAACACATTGTCTCTTTCTTCTCACGCAACTCTATTCTTTTGCTCGTTGCTACCCTCTTTGCCGTCTCTTCACTTTTATTACTCTTATTATCTCTCTAATTATCGCATTTAATACCATATTTTTATTATCGTTTCCCATTTTTATATAATCTTTAAAGGAAAATATTATGCAGACAAAAAATCTGTTTTCTATTATCGTGTCAATATTCTCATTGACTACCCAATTTTATAGCAATGCAATGCTTGTGCCAAAAAAAGCATCTCCTCAATCTTTGCAGCAACATAAAGCAAAATTTTGTAGCAGTAAAATCAGTTCTTACAACCCTGAACATCATGAAAAAATTGTTAAGGACATTGCATCTCCACATCTACGGAAATTAATATCAGGCGTTACTCCCGATAACAAAGATGATACACTGCAACAAATAATAAATACGATGAATGGCACTTCGACTATCAGTAAAGTATATGTCGTAGATGAAAAGCCTATCGGCTTTATTAATTACTATGTATGCAAGCCATGGAAAATCACTAACAACCTTAACATCACAAATGCTCATATCAATTTTGTTGCTATAGATGATGAATATCACGGCAAAGGAGCGGGTACTGCTTTGTTAAACGATGCATTGGATGATCTCAAAAGTCGCTCAGTCAACACCGTAACATTGATGACCACAGATGATACTCTTAACCGCTACTACTACAGACATAATTTTGACCTTGTAGGAACGTCAAGATACACTGGATGCTCTAAACTTAAAAAACGCCTAAAGCCACATCCAGTAAAATTAATTGCAACCGCGATGTATGAAAAAATGTTCAACAATAAAGAATAAGACGTCATTTATTTACATTTTTTTCTCATATAAGCCATTCTTTGATAGTATAGTACTTATAACCTATTTTTTTGATACGCAATACAAGGAAATTAAACATGCTTTCTGAATGGCTTATTATACAAGGAATTATCGAACGAGGTCTTATTTTTGCCATCACTGTCATGGCAATTTATATGACCTCTCGAATTATTCACTTTGATGATCTTTCTGTTGAAGGAAGTTTTGGTTTGGGTGGTGCGCTGATGGCACTTCTGCTTACGCGCAATGTTCATTGGCTGATTGCCTTCCCACTGGTGATCGCAGTAGGTGCAATTGCAGGCCTTGCAACGGGAATACTGCATACTAAACTGAAACTCAACAACCTTATCAGTGGTATTGTTGTGACCACGGCACTGTTTTCCATCAATCTGAAAATTGCCGGTTCCAATATGGTGATTGGCAATAGAACAACACTCTTTGATCTGATTGCTCTTTCAGCAAACATGAAAATTATTATACTGCTTCCATTAGTCTGCGGACTGCTTATGATCATCAAATGGTTTTTGAACACCGAATGCGGATTTTTGTTCAAAGCAGTTGGCGATAACCCACAAATGCTTACCAATTTAGGCAAAGATGCAGATACGTATACCATTGCAGCACTTGCTCTTGCTAACGGTATAACCGCGTTTGCTGGTGCATTATTTGTGCAATATGTAGGTTATTTTTCTATCTGGTCAAGTGTTGGTATTTTAATTATTGCACTTGCTGGACTCATACTTTCTGAAACACTTGGTAAAACATTTGGCTTTAATCTTTTAGTCGGCGCAATTCTTTACCAAGCAATTCTTGCAGCAACCTTTGAATTTAATGTTGATCCTGAATGGAATAAACTAATCACAGCTCTTCTTATCATTCTCATGATCGCATTAAAAAAACATTCCACCTTATTCACACAGAGACAATCATGATAAAATTTGAAAATGTTTCAGTAACCATTAACGGTAAGCATATTCTTAAAAATATTTCATGCACTATTAATACAGGCGATTTTATTGTCATCGTTGGTCCCAACGGTGCAGGAAAAAGTACTTTTTTTGATATGATCAGCGGTAAACGTATTGCAACAAGCGGTAAAATTTTTCTTGATAACATTGATATTACCAATCTTGATGAACAACACCGCGCACTGTTTATCAGCCGACTTTTCCAAAACCCTCAACTGAATGGTGTTGCATCCATGACAGTTGCGCAAAATCTTGCATTGAGTAATTATAAAGGGCAAACGGTCAGCTTGGTTGATGGCATGCACAAATTCCCTGCACACCTTACTGCAGAGCTTGATAAGCTTAACTTAGGTTCAGCAAAAATATTACACACGCTTATGAAAGATCTTTCTGGTGGACAACGTCAACTTGTTGCATTTATCATGGCAACAATTTTACCACCACGTCTTTTTATGCTTGATGAACCAACTGCTGCACTTGATCCACAATCGGCAACAAAACTGTTACAATTTGCTATCAAGTTTATTAACGAACATCAACTTACTACATTACTTATCACACATGATCCAGAACTTGCGCTTACAATTGGCAAAAAAATATGGGTTTTAGAAGATGGGGAAATTACTAAACAATTTGATTCAAAAAGTATAGAAAATATTTCTGCATCTGATTTGATTGGCCATATTGATTACAAAAAACTTGTCTAAGAGCCAATATAAATAATATCTTTATAAAAAAAATGCCTTTGCTACAATGATATATGTATAAAATAATCAAATAGCAAAGGTATATAGTGAAACCAAACAATATAATTCTTGTCGCATCAGCATTACTATCCTTTTGTCTCAACAATGCTATGGAATCTGTTTTAGATATCACATCTGACAACTATGAAACAATACCAACAGAAGAATTTATAACCATCGAAGAAAATTTTCAAAAACGTTTTGGATATTCTATTCCTACAAAGGAGGATGATTATACAAAAACGAGTTTTAAAAAATTCATTAAGCATAATCCAATAGTAACTAGCCAAGAAAAACAAACACAGTCACAAAAAATTGAATTCATCACAAAAAAATCATTGCACTACTTCAAACAAGAAGAACGTGAAAAAGAAATTGCTGCAGAAAAACTCCGCCAAGAAACAATAGCTGCTGCTGTAAAATTACGTCATGAGCAACAAGCTGCTCAAGAAAAACAGTTACGTGAAAAACTAGCTGTTCTGCAACAATTAGCACACGAAAAAGAAGCTGAAAATAAGCGTTTAAAACAAGAACAAAAAGATCTTGAAAAAAAGATTGAAGAAGAAAAAAAAAGACAAGCGATCATTGAACGCGAACTGCAAAAACACCGCATCATTGAAGCACAAAAAAAAGAACGTCAAATAAAAGCTACCCAAAAAGCTGCTACTCCAAAACAAACAGTCCAACGTCCTCAAAAAAATATAAATGCTCAAAGATTTGCTCTCAAGAAAAAATTAATCGCATCAAAGGACTTCAGAACAGAAGCGCAATTAAAAAATTCTCTCTATAAATTTTGCGTAGAGGAAGATACATTATGTGTAGCAAGCTATATTAATGGGACTGATACAGCCTTCCACTACTCTAAAGAAACTGGTGAACTTAAAATCTTAATAGGCAAGCATGAAATTGATGAATGTACTCATTGTTGTGACGGGTTATAAGAATATTTTAATGCAAAACACTTAACCACTTAAGACAGACGCATAAAATACGTACCTGGATAATAAAAACGTAAAATGGATTTATAATCCCAACCTTCACGAACCATCTGACGTGCGCCCCATTGGCATAATCCAAGATGGTGACCAAAACCACGGCCAGAAAAAGTTATTTTTCCGGCCTTTTTTTGTACATCAAAATGAAAGGATTTAACCTCTTTAAGGGCTGAATATAATTTTTTACCTGAAACAACAGTATGCGCTTTTGGTCCTTTTAATTGCACCTCAGACACCAATCCTGCTTTATCTTTTTTTATAATATGAATGTCATGCAACCATGAAATTTCATTTTTATAATGATGTAACAGCTTATCAAGCATTGCATGATCATATGATACTTGCCATGAATACAGTGATGATTCTTTGCAATGCGTACATGCATATGAGCGGGCCAAATAAGGGACTTTTACAAAATCAAAATCATCAATGTGTGCGGGAATAACTCCACCACAACAAGAATCAAACATCGCCAAAATAGGTGTGCCTTTAAAACCAAGCACGATTCCTTGAGTTTGCTCAACTGCTAACTTGAGCACTGGCAAATCATGCCTACCTTTATATGTCTGATGCACATTGCTATTTTTAACATGATAAGGACGTTGATTTTTTTTTGCTTCTAATACTTTATAAGCACCGTAACTACGACATGCTATAGCAAATGCTTTATTCACTTCGAGTGGCCAGCCTGGCCAACTTTCTGTTTTGAGCACTGCAGTAATGTAATCTTCTAATTCAACAGAGTTGATACATAAATAGCTATCTTTATGCCGTGTAATACAAAAATCACCATCATATGCAACGCCATTCAATTCTGTATGCCCATCAATAGGGCGCACGCGCACTGCATATTTAAGGCGCTTGCCTTTATAAAACAAAAAACCACGTTTTACCGTGAGTTTAAACTGTTTTACCTTAATTGGTTTTTTAAGTTGCGAGTCATTACCATCAACTGCTTGTATAATAAAACCTTTTGGAGATGTGAACTGCCATTGCGCAGACGATGCCGCATCACACTGAGCAAGTAAAACGCGTACGGTCATATGAGCGTTTAAAAACCCAGAATATAAAAAAATAAAAAAGATTGTTCGCTTAAAGATGTATATCATGTGCTTGCAATAACGCAATATATTTTTTAGAAGGGCTATGTTTACAATCTATACCATAATTAGCCATCGCATCAGCTTGTGTATTTTGATCACGCAATACGTGAGCAACGGTTGCTCCCAATTTTTTTATGTATGTATTGCACAAAGCATGTAATGGTTGTAAATGGGGTTGTCTCACTTTATAAATACCAGTTACCTGACGTACCAACAATTGTGAATCAGAGATAATTTGTACAGTATCACCAGCATGCAGATGTTCTTCTAAAATAAAAAGACCAAATAACAAAGCCAAATATTCAGCTTGATTATTGGTCTTAATACCAAGGTAATAACCTTCTTTGATTTCTAAAATACCATCTTTTTCAATATACATACCCGCACCAGAAGGTCCAGGATTATTACGAGAAGCACCATCCACAAAAAGTTTCCACACTGCAGGTTTTTTCATTGATGTTTTTCCATAATTTCTGGCGCATAAAGTAAACGATAGCAATGTTGACACTGCAACAAAGCACCACGTTTTGCGCGAATCATTTCTTGCTGAGTAATCATATGAGCACACGCAGCACAACTTTGATGAAAAATTTCTACAACGGGATCTGAAACACGCGCACGCATCATAGTATATTTTTCTAACCATTCAGCAGGAACATTTGATTCTTTTTCTGCGCGCTCTGCGCTCAAATTGATAATGTTATTGCTAATCTGAGAAAGCTTTGCTTGTAAATCTTGTTCTTTTTCATGCAATTGCTGCAACAAATCTTCATGCTCTTTTGTTTTTTTCTGTACAAGACGTTGTACATTGTCAAGTTGATTCCACGCATTCAAAACTTGGTGCTCTTGATCAACCTGCAGCTGTTGAACTGCTTCAATCTCTGCTTTAATCCCTTGATAATCTTTATAATCAACCAAACGTTCTAAGCGTTGTTTTTTTTCTTTCTCTTTTTGATCAAGAGATTTCATTTCAAGCTCTTGTTCATCAACTTTTTTCTTGAGTTGAAAAATAGATTTGTTTGCTTCATCAAGATTACGCGCAGAATCTTCTTCTTGCTTTTTTACAGATTCGATTGCAGATATTAGAGATTTTTTTTCAGTTTCAAAAGAATGGATTTTTTGATCAAAATTGACAAGATCGATAAATCGAAGAAATGGATGATCACTCATGTAATTACCTCAATTGCTCTCTTTAATGTTTGGTGGGCCCACCAGGATTTGAACCTGGGACCTTTCGGTTATGAGCCGACTGCTCTGACCAGCTGAGCTATAGGCCCCACACTTTTTTATCACAAGAAGCACGTAGATAAATACGTAGCTGCACCATTATAATAAAGCAAATCAATACAATTGTGAAGCGAAACTATACATTTCCCCTCTCTTAGCAAGGGGTCCCGATTGAAATGCGATGGAAATGGGGTTTTTAAAACTTCCACCCAAGATACGCCGCTGCAAGATAGTTCTCTTTAGACTGATTGCCAAATAAATGTTGGTGAGCAACTGCAGATACCCCAAATTCAAATAATAGATGATGTGTACTAAAAAACAACGAAGGGCCTATCAGAATTCTGTTTCCACCACTATTGGAATCAATCAGGTTGCGTACAATATTATGTTGAACATAAATACCATTGAATTCTATAAGCCAATTTAAAATCCATGTATCTGATTTATACGCTATATTTTTTCCAATACCACCTTGATATAAAAACAGATTGCCAAATTTATTATATTTAGAAAACGTTGTTATTTGCCCACCAAATGAGCCAAAGAAATACCAATCAACATACGTACGAGTTAATGTAGTACCAAAAAAAAATGTTGGGGATCCAAAACTTAAAGATCCTCCAACAGGAAACGACATATTGCCTAAGATACTAATATCATTCACTATGCCATCTGTTTCACGATCATAGACAACCTTTTCAAGCTGTACAACTATATCAGAGAAATCTCGTACTATACAATTATCCTGTTTAGATTTAACCACAATGGGTAATTCTACCAGTAAAGATAACTCATCCGTAAGACCATACAAAAAAGAAGGTACAACTTGATCATAACTGCCACGTTGATCCTTCAGCTGAAGTGCATACACCCACGAAATCAATTCACCTTGCGTAAGAAAGTTTTGACCAATACTCATCAATGGCCCCGGCTGCTGAGAAACTGGTAAGGCAAAGTTACCCACTTTTGGTTGCTTTACTTCCGCAGGCCAATATTCACTTTCTTTGGCGGCAATACAAAACATCATCGTCATACCAATAACAGCTCTTTTCACTACTCTACTTTTTTTTAACAACATGATTTCTGTGCCCTTCCTGCTTTTATTGCTTCATCAACAGGGATCAACTTTCCCGTCATAACATCAAAAATAAAACCATAGATTGGAATATTTGGTGAAATAAAAGGATGCTTCCGAATCTTTATCACGTCATCTAATACCGATTTATATAACCCTTGTTGAATGGTCATCCAATCAATACACTGGTACCCAACACATGAATCTTCTCCGCAGCACGTACTTCTTTTACATGGCGTAATCTTACTTCTTTTTCCCTTTTTTAATGTAGCATTGCAATACGTTACTTGCGGATTCTGTTGAATACTACTTTGTAAAAGCTCACTCATTGATGTATCAGTAAAGCGTTGCATGCCACAATCAGTATGATGAACAACAAAAAACTGATTTGCTTGTAACAGTTGTGATGCAATAATTAAAGATCTTAAAGCATCATCACTTGCTCGCCCACCAGCATTACGTATAACATACATATCTCCCGCATTAAAACCCATAATATCATGGGTTAACATACGAGCATCCATACACGTTAATAAAACTGCACGTTTATGCGCAAATTGATATGGCTGCGCTACATAGTTTGCAGCATACTGCTTATTTGCTTGTAAAACTTCATTATATAAAGTGTTATCATTCATCAGTTTTTTCTTTCGACATAATCATAAACTTATTTATCACCAAAAGATCTTATATTATCAGAAAAACCAATAATAATAATGATAACAAACTTCTTGATCATTAACGATAACCTTCATTATATTCAACAGAAGAATCAATTTTTTACAGAAAGGTTTTTTATGAAACAAATTAATAAAGTACTTACCATAATCGCATGTTTTGCCATATCATCTGCATACGCAAAGCAAACTGGTACAACAAAAACTAATGTACAACCTGCAAATCAAACAATATTTGACACAATGCCAACCTATGAACAAATACTTTCTGCACTCAAAAAGAAAAAGCCTACTATAGCTAATGATTTTTCATATTTAAAAAGAATTAAAGATGAAGCTGAATACAAAATAAATCTCATAGAAAATAAAGAATATGATGGAAGAGCAAAAAGATTTGATATAAAAACAGCATCTGACATGAAAACATACAGCGATATATTGACTGCATTCGAGCTAAGGTCAGCTAACCCTACAGACGTTCAAGTTTTAACCGACATAAAACTTCAAGCAGAACAACAATTAAAAAAATTCGAACTGGTTCAACCACTGGTTCAACCAAAAGAAAATCCTAAATACCGCAAAATATTAAGTCTTCTTCAGGAAAGTCATCCTACTTCTTCAGATCTCACAACCTTAAATAATATTATTCTTGAAGCTACACGCCAGAAAGATGAATTAAAATAAAAAAACAGGGGGCTTAAAAGCCCCCTTTCGCTTTTTATGATTCGCATTCATCTTATTTTACTTACATACACCAAGAAATCCTTCATCCGCTCGCTATAACCCCATTCATTATCATACCACCCAAAAACTTGTCCCATCGTGCCATTCGTTGTTGTCAATAAACCATCAATAATAACTGAATGTGGATCTCCACTAAAATCACTCGAAACTAATGGTTCCATAGTCAATGCAACAATATGTTTCATTTTACCTTGCGCAGCATGTTTAAACGCATTGTGCACATCTTCAATCGATAGACCTTTTTTTGCCTCAAAAACAAGGTCTATCAAAGATACTTTACCCACAGGAACACGCATAGCTTTGGCAGAAATTTTATCTTTCAAATGTGGTAAAATTTTTCCCAACATACCTGCGGCACCTGTTGAAGCAGGTATAATATTAAGGGCTGCAGCACGCGAAAACCGCAAATCTTTTGCATCAACATCCAACAACACTTGTGAATTGGTGTATGCATGTATTGTTGTCATACAACCACGTACAAGACCGAATGCATCATCTAAAACCTTCAGTGTTGGAATGAATGCATTTGTTGTACAACTGCCCAATGATACGATTTTGTGCTTTTCAGGATTAAACAGCTCTTCATTAACACCAGGAACAATTGCAATATCTTCATCATGTGCGGGGGCAGAAATCAGTACACGTTGAGCACCGGCAAAGATATGTTTTTGTGCCCCTTCACGATGCGTAAATTTACCAGTGCAATCGACAACCCAATCAATATTCAGCGTATTCCATGGCAATTTTTCAGGATCAAGTTCAGCAATAATTTTTATACGATGACCATCAATAATCAGTTCGTCACCATGCAGAGAAACATCTCCCTGAAATTTACCCATTAAAGTATCATACTTAAACATGTGTGCTACGTATTCCGGTTGTGAACTACCAATATTAATAGCAACAATCTCAAAACTACTCTTTTTATCTTGTTCTACACAACGCAAAAAACTACGTCCAATTCTACCAAATCCATTAATTGCTACACGCATCATTACACTCCTTGACCGTTCGTATCCTTCAACAAACTCCTTCATTTCATCCATCTAGCATTCTACATATAAATTATGTACAATAACGACAATTTAATAGTACATATAAAAAAAAGGTTTCTCTTGAAAATGAATCTTCTATACACGATCGTCACTGTAACAACATTCTACTCCACACAAATACACGCTATGTACGATCCAATATTACCCTTCCAGGCTCAACAACTTTATTCACCAAAACTTACATATAACACAACTGCAAACAAAATTAGTAATCAAAGCATTCCCCTAAAGACCTTCTCTACGAACAATTTTAATGCTACAACAAGAAACAATACTGCTGCATTAAAAGAAAAACAAGAAGAGGAAGAAGAAATAGCAGATATTATTATACCCCTCAATGACCACCCTGGCGCACATACGCACAACAACCAGAATGCCAATCAACAAATTCCTGAAATAGAAACAACAACTCAACAAGATTACGCTACTCCGGTAAGAGGAGGAGAAATATTATGTGCAATGGGGGGTTGCGCAGGAGTCATTGGTATAATTGTTTATCTTAGCGTATTAGCAACTGGACATTAATACAAAAACATGTACTTAAAGGCTTTTTTTGATATGATTGTTGATCTTAGCATGATAGCTAGAAGAAACCGTTAACACAAAAATATACATTGAAAGCCTTTCATGAAAATACACATCCTTCTCACTTTCTTCATTGCCGCAACCGGGACATTACATACACATGCTATGACTAATGAGCTAACTGCCAAAGACCATGTTGCGAACAAGATAAAATTTTCATCATCGCAAGAATCGTATGAGCAATTGTTGGCAATACATCAAGAGTTCAATTTATCTGATATCACTATTAATAAACCAATCGCACAATACTCTCATCAAGATCGCGAAAAATTAAAAGAAATATGCGAGCAATTATCTCCATTAAATTCTATTAATGACCTTGAAAACCTTATGACCCATAATTTTAAGATTGGTAATGATAAAGACAAATTAGCATTATTCAACGCCATCACTCAAAGATACAGCCCTGAACAAATAACATCAGCCATAAAGCTTATACGCGAAAAATATTTGCCACAACATCCAGGATCAAATGCTGTGTATATTAATATTGAGTCAAATGATATAACACAAGAAGTAATCGAACAAGACAATACAATAACGATCGAAGCTTTTAAAAAAGATGATAGTGAAGATAATGAGGAAATCGATATAGATGCTATACCTATAAAATGCATAATGGCAACAGGAGCAACAGGATTCCTTGGGCTATTCTTTTCTCTTTGGGGAATGGCGTTTTATTTCCATTACCACACCACCTCATAACTTTGTATCATCACCAGTTACGGATTTTATTTAAAATTAATAACTCATCTTCTGCTGCCAACTCAGGCGATTCGATCAGCAGTGGTATATGTTGCAACTGTTCATGCATTGCAAATCTTTTGAGTGCACCTTCACCAATATTACCTTGACCCATAATACTGTGACGATCAATAAATGAGCCCAGTTTTTCAGTTGTGTCATTCAAATGAATGAGTTGAATACGCTCAAGACCAATTGCTGTATCGAGTAATGTAATAAAATCATGTTGCCCTTTTGCACTCACCACATCATACCCAAATGAATGTGCATGCGCAGTATCAATGCAAAAACCAATACGTTCTGGCATATCAATTTTTTCAAGCAATAGTTTAAAATCAAAAATGTCACTCCCAACTGCTAAGTTAGTGTGACACGTATTTTCTAATAAAATTGTAATATCGCGTTCTTGTTTGCACAACTTATTCAATGCAATAGCTAATGCATCAACTCCTTCATTCTTATGTTGAGCACCTTTTGCAGTTCCTGCATGGAGCACAAGGTGTGTAAATTCAAGACGTTTGGCAAATGTAACTTCTCTGCGCAGCTGCGACAAGCCATTATTACCCAAACTTGCTAAATTAGCCCAATATGATGCATGACAATAAAGTTCATCGAAATGTGCGCGTCGTATTTTTAAAAACTCAAATATCACATCATTAGGCGCATGAATTAATTTTCCTGTTTCTTTTGGTACAAAAAAACATTGGAAAAAGGGCAGACTTAAAGCATCTGCCCTTTGCAATAATTCATGTAATGATGAATGCATACGAATATGCGCGCCAACTCTATTATTCATATAATTCTTTTTTTGCTACCTTAACTGCTCTCGCAAAAATTTTTCATCCAAAAAATGCGCCAATACTTGAATAAAATCTTCCTTAATGTGTTGCAAATCTTCTTGTGTATTCGCCTCAAAACGGATAGAAAGTGCTGGCTGAGTATTAGATGCGCGTACAAGTCCCCATCCATAATCGGTGATCACTTTCACACCATCGATGGTTATAAGCTTTACATTTTTCTGCTGAGAAAATAAATCTTTTACACCTTCAACCACTTTATTCTTTTTATCTTCAGCACATGTGATTCTAAATTCTGGCGAAGTAACTTTATGCGGAAACACAGTCAGTAGATCTGTTAAACTTTTTTTTGATTGCACTAAAAGTTCAATCAGCCTAAACATTGCATACACACCATCATCATACCCAAAATGCTTATCTCTAAAAAAGAAATGGCAACTGGTTTCACCGCCAAGCATTGCATTATGCGTAAGCATACTTTCTTCTATAATTGAATGTCCCACTGGTGTTACCACCGTTTGCGCATTCCATTGTTCTAATAGTTCAGTCAACCCTGAAGAACAGACAATATTATATACAACCGTCATGCCTGGATGTTCTTTGATTATCGGTTGCGCAAATAATGCAATCATTTTATCGCCAGGAACCAATTCGCCCTCTTTGGTCATAGCACCCATACGATCAGCGTCGCCATCAAAACCAATCCCAACTACCGCATCTGTTGACTGCAATGCGTGCAACACATGTTGCATATTTTTAATATGAGTAGGATCTGCTTCATGATTAGGGAATGTACCATCAACTTCTGCACATAATAAATGCGCATTTTTCCATTCCATTGTTTTGATAATATCAGGTATTACAACACCCGCTGCACCATTACCACAATCAATTACTGCAGCAATATTAGCACCTTTCAGATGTGCAAATTTTTCTGCATGCCAGGCAATGTAATCATCTTTAATCATATGTTCGCTATAGCTGCCCGGATATCCAGATGTAAGAGATTTTTTTGCAAAATATAGTTTTGCTAACTCTTTAATTTGCGCACCCCACAATGAATGCGTACCCAAACATATTTTTAAACCATTATATTCTTTAGGATTATGAGAAGCAGTAATCATCACTGCCGCATCAACCGGCATTGTGTATGTCGTAAAATAAATCATGGGAGATGAACACACTCCCACAAATAGTACATCCATACCACTATCTAATAATGCACGGCATAGCTCTTGTTTTATTGCAGGTGAACTTTCTCTACCATCCATTCCCACTGCAACTGTTTTAACCTTGTTATTCAGTTGTTTTAAATAAAAAGCGATTGCACGGCCAAGATCATACACCGCATCTATAACCAATTCATCATTCACTAATCCGCGAATATCATATTCACGAAAAATTGTTTCCTTCATCATCATATTAAATCTCCGCTATTTTTTCAGCTTGCTGTTGTTCATATTGATCATCAATCGCTTTTTTTAAATCACCCTCTAAAGAATCGTAGGAAGTATAAGTGGGATAACCAATACGCCAACGCTTAAGTTTTTCTATTTTTTCCACCCCAGCACTCTTTACAAAAAGTTTATAATTATCAGGAATAATTGCTCTTGTTATATACAATCTCTTTACTTGATCACCTTTGTCACAACAATGCGTAATCTCTACTTTTTTTGATTGCAAAATAGCTTTTACCAACGCAGGATATTGGAATAAATCCAACAGCGATTTGCCAGTCCGACTGCTCTTTTCAGAAAAATTGCTGTAATAATAAAACCAACATTCATAACATAGGCTATTTCCCTTAAGATCAAAACAATATTGAACAAAAGAGTGTGTATTATTACCACCACAATTTTTTGTTTCTCCATACCCATAAAAAGAAACATGTTCATCTTTATCAAAAAACGGACGTATATTATCTTCAAAAATAGGGAAATAAAAACCTTCCCGTGAAACACATTTGCTTATTACCTGATCATCACATTTCTCAACTAAAGTTAACTGTAACTTTTTGAGATTGCCAGCATCACCACCATATGTTACCCATGCACATTTACTAAAGTCTTTATTCCATGATTTTGTACCAGTTACCAATAATAAATTATCTTTATTTTTTTCTATATATTCTTCAATACATTTTTTCTTTGGCTTATATCTATCTTCTATAATTTCATTATGTACTTTGCTCAACACAGCTACAGTACGATACATATGATAATCACCATGAGACAACCTATTTAATACAACAATATCACATACCGTTTCTTTATCTTTTTCAATATTCAACATACCATGCAACGAATATTGCACCCCACACAAAAAAAACAATAATAATTGTACTCTTATTAAACTCAACTTGTGCATAATATCCTCTTACGTATATTCAACTTATTTATTTTACCGTTTGCCGGCAAATCCAGCTAATGTTAAACTAGTATGCACAAAATCAAGAAAAAAATAAGGCGTTGAGTATGATCCCACAAAAAATCCAAATTAAAAATTTCCTCAGCTACGGTCCCAACTTACAAACCGTTGATTTTACAAACCATTCCCTTATTTGTCTTTCAGGAAAAAATGGTCATGGCAAATCAGCGTTACTCGATGCAATGACGTGGGCAATTTGGGGACAAGCACGTAAAGTATCAGGTGCATCAAAAGCAGATCAAGGTTTACTCAGATTAGGTCAAACACAAATGCTTGTTGTTTTTGATTTTTTATTTGGCGGCAAACACTATCGCATCCGTCGCGAATATATGGAAACATACGGCAAACCAGTTAACGTTCTTGAATTTGGAATGCTCGATGCGCAATCAGATACACTTATTCCATTAACTGATAAGACAATTCGCACAACCCAAGAAAAAATTGAACAGACATTACGCCTTGATTTTGATTCATTTTCTAATTCAGCTTTCTTACGTCAAGGCAGCTCAAATGAATTTTCAAAAAAATCTCCCAAAGACCGCAAACAGATTTTAGCAACCATTTTAGGCCTTGATCAGTATGAAGTGATCCGCAAACTTGCCATGGAAAAGGTAAAAGATGCCTTCAATAAAAAAACTGTCCTCATGGCGTTACAAGAAAAACGGTTACAAGAACTTACAACACAAGAAACACTCAACACGGAGCTTGCACGCCTTGATTCAGAAATGAAAAATCTTGTGCAAACAGAACAAATATTAGCCAGTCAACACAAAGAACTTTTACAACAACGCTCTGCGCATGATGAACAACAAAAACAGTTCCACAATGTATCATTTCAACTGCAACAACTGACTGAGCAAGCAACAATACACAAACAACAGTTACGTGATCTTTTGACACAATGGCGCCAGATTAACAAAAAAAAACAAGCACTCAACAACATTCATCTGCTTGAACAACAAAAAAATAAATTAATCGCCGCAATTGCTCAACATCAAAAACTGTTACAAGATAATCTTGAACACAAACAAACATTACTCACCATCACGCAACAAATCAATGTGATTGAACAGCAGTACAAAGATGAATTAACCAAACAGAGCCATGCGCTGCAATTGGAATTAGAACGCTTACGTGCAGAACAAAAAAATCTAAACACAATTGCACAAAACGGTAAGCAACAGCTTACTCAACTACAAACTGATGATGCACTCATTGCAACGCACATCAAAACTGATGAGCAAGCTTTATCAAAAATAACGGTTACCGCCGAAACCGTTGCCACACAAGAATCACACTTAGAAAAACGTAAATCTGCATACCAACACTTTGTTTCACTCGGCAACTGGATCAATAGTGAATTGAATAGTTTAGTAAACAAAAAAAAGATGGTACATGGCGATGATTCCAGCTGCCCACTCTGTGAACAAAATTTATCAGCATCACGCAGAAGATTTTTAAAACTTAATTTTGAAAAACAAGAATCATTTTTAGCGCATCGACTACAGCGACTCAAACGCATTATTCCTGCACTCAAAGAAATATTGATTGCACAACACGCAACGATTACAAAAAACAAAGAACAACTGCAGCACGCGGTTACTATAACCACAAAAATAACTGATAACAGCGCACTACGTGCAAAAATAGCACAGCAAATAGCGCAACTATTAACAGCATCTGCTCAAACTGATTCGCACATCATCAATCATGCGGACACAATAGCAAAAAAAGAAAACGAGATCACACACCAACAAAGTGCTACACCAACAATCAATGATCTACGATATAATGAGCTGTTGCAACAGAAAAAACATCTCGAACAGCAACTTAATACTCACCAATACAAAGAAGAAGCGTATAAAAAAGATCAAGAACAGTTCAAACTCATTGAAGCACAACTGGTTGAACATCAAACAACGCAAAAAGATATTGCACAACAAGAGATGCGTAAAAATAGTATTAGTAAGCTGTGTGATGAACTTAAAACAGTTAAAGCAAACATACAAAATACTGACAAAAAACGCACAGCACTCGGCGATCTTGCAAAGCAATTACAAATATTACACGAGCAAGAAACAAAACTTGATACACACAAAGCTGAACTAAAACATACAAAAGAATCATTGCTTCATGCAAAAGGGAGCATCGAAAATCAGCACAAACATTTAGAAAAAATAAAACAAGAATTCGAACAAGAGCAAACAAACGTCATACAATTAGATGCGATTATTGATGATTATCAAACAATTGCCACCGCAACAGGAAAAGATGGAATTCAAGCTCTACTCATTGAAGAAGCAATTCCTGAAATTGAACAAGAAGCAAATATTTTACTTTCTCGTCTCACCAACAATCAAGCACAAATTTTTATCGATTCATTACGTGATTTAAAAAAAGGTGGAACCAAGGAAACATTAGATATCAAAATTTCTGATCAAGCAGGTATCAGGCCGTATGAACTATTTTCAGGAGGGGAAGCGTTCCGTATTGATTTTGCATTGCGCATAGCCATTTCTAAGCTTCTTGCACGTCGTGCAGGGACAGCATTGCAAACGTTAATTATAGATGAAGGTTTTGGATCGCAAGATGAAGAAGGCTTGGGACATATTATGGATGCTCTTCACAAAATACAAGATGATTTTTCTAAAATTATCATAGTATCCCATTTACCAAGCATGAAAGATCAGTTTCCGGTACAATTTTATATTGAAAAAGGTGTACAAGGCAGCACCATCAGTATTATTGAACAAGGATAATCTAAAAAACGATCCGAGAAAAAACTACATCAATGAGCATCGCGACGAGATTCTCTTTCCATGCGCTCAGTTAAACTTGCATTATTTACGGCATCTTTACGCTCTTGTCGCTCTCTTTGCTCAGTTACTTGCGCGTTGGTAATAAGTTCTTGACGCTCAAGATTTTGCGCACGCGTTGTTATACGAGCATTATCCAAAAGGCCACTTCTTTCTACTTTTTCTCGCACTCCCGTTACCTCAGCATTATTCAAATGATGAATACGTTCATTTTTTTCATCACGTTCAGTAGCTTGAGCATTATTAAAATTTTGCTCACGCTCACGATCCTCTGCACGAGAAGTTATATCTGTATGTCTTTCTGCACCACCGCCTAAACGTTCTTCTTGCTGCATCTGTTCAGTTGATTTAGAACCTTCTAAAAACGCCAACTGAAAAACAACACAACACGTAATAAGCAATGCAATAATTTTTTTCATATATTCCTTTTTTCATAACAATAGCGATGATGAACACACCATCGCTATTATAAAAATCATTTATCTAAAATTAATTTTTCAAATAAACAACCAATATGTCTTATTCAAACTGAATATACCAAAAAGAAAACAAAGGAATCAATAATTAAAAAAATGTATTAAACAAGAATAGTTTACGCAAGATCGTCAGGATCAATAGCTTCAACTGATGTAACACCAGGAACTTTTTCTTTAAGTTGCGTTTCAAGACCCATTTTAAGGGTAATAAAGGAGATAGGACAGCTTACACATGCCCCATGTAATTTGACAAATACTGTACCGTTTTCAAACCGTACAAAATGAATATCCCCACCATCTTGTAAGATAGCGGGGCGTAATTCTGCGAGCACACGTTGAATGTGCTCAATCTTTTCAGACAATAAGACTTCAGAAGTTACTTCTTCAGCCATATTTCTACTTCACCCATTCAAGACGAGCAACAGTAGCTGTATCGCTCATACGTTTGCCCATAGGAATAACTCGAGTGTATCCACCTGGACGAGTAACGTATTGCGGCGCAATTTCTTTAAATAATTTAATAACTGCTGCAGTGTCATATGGCAATAACGATTGCACACGACGACGAGCGTTAAATTCATTACCATCACGTGCAATAGTAACCACACGTTCAACAAGACGTTGCGTTTCTTTAACTCGCGCTTTAGTAGAAACAAGATGTCCGTACTTAATCAAATGAATTGCTTGGTTACGTAACATCGCTCTTCTATGAGGCGCTTTAAGATTTAATTTTTTTCGACCGTTTTGATGTACCATTTCTGTACCTTGCTTAAAGCAGAGATTCTTATCCCTGGCCTAATATCTTTTTAACGTTTTCTTCATTGATATTCATGCCAAAGGAAAGTCCAAATGCCTTCATGCTTTCTTTAACTTCATTCAATGATTTGCGACCAAAATTTTTGATTCTCAACGCATCATCTTCAGACACATTAACTAAATCAATAACACGATTAATACCAGCATTGATTAAACAATTATGAGCTCTAACAGAAAGTTCAAGTTCTTCAATTGGTTTAAGCAATAGATCAACAGGAACACCCTTGAGGCTTGCATCACTTGTTTTTAATGGTACTTTTTCTACCTTTTCTTCAGGAAGAGAAGATATTTCATTAAATGGAATTTCAGTATTTTCAAGGAAATGCTCTAATTGCGTACGAAGAACTGAAACAGCATAATGTAATGCATCAACAGGATTTTCAGCGCCATTTGTATAAATACGCAAAATAAGCTTGTCGTAATCAATTGCTTCACCAACACGTGTTTTCTCAACATCAAACATAACTTTACGTATTGGAGAAAACATTGCATCCAAGTAAATACGGGAATCATCTTGATATGCTTTGTCTGCTGGCCACTGAGCTTGTTGATAACCACGCCCAGACTCAACAAAAAATTCTATATCAAGTTCACCATCAAATGCTACGTGTGCAAAAACATAATCTTTATTGATTAGTTCAAGATGATCGTCAGCAACGATATCCGCTACGCTTACATCCGCTTCACCTTTTTTGGTGACGCGCATTTTTCCGGGTTTACCCTCTTTATTGCGGATAACAATATTTTTGATATTAAGGACAAGCTGCATAGCATCTTCAACAACACCAGGTATTGCTGAAAATTCATTGTTAACGCCTTTAATAATAACCGACGTTATCGCAGATCCTTCTACGCCACTAAGCAAAATTCTTCGTAACGAATTTCCAATCGTTATTCCAAAACCTGGTTCAAGCGGTTGAACTACTAATTCGCCGCAACTTTCACTTAACGTCTTTTTTTCCCATTTCAACTGCGGAATGATAAGTGGTTTGTATTCCCTATTCTTAGTCATTCAACCTCCTGCTTGCCTGGACTAATCAACTATCTATTACTTCGAATACAATTCTACAATTAAATGTTCTTCAATTGGAACTTGAATGTCTGCACGAACTGGAAGACGAAGAACGCGTCCAACTCTATCCTTCTTGTCTAATTCAAGCCAATCTGGAGTTTTAATGCCAATTTTCATTCTTTTTTCAACAACGTCTTTTAAAAATGTTTCCATTTTTAGTACGCGTTCAGAAAGAGAAACAACATCTTCTGCTGAAACCAACAAAGAAGGAGAATATACCTTCTTGCCATTCACCAAAACATGTCCGTGCACAATAACTTGGCGCGCTTGTGTGCGCGTTGTAGCCATTTTTAATTTATACACAACATTATCTAATCTGCGCTCAAGAAGACTCAGCAAGTTTTCACCTGGTCCACCGTCACGTTGTTGACTTGCTACATAAAAGAAACGTTTAAATTGGCGTTCGCGCAATCCGTACATTTCTTTAACTTTTTGCTTCTCTTGAAGTTGCTTTCCATATTCAGAAAGCTTTCTTCTTGGAGCTTTTTGTTGCTGTTTTTCGTTCGATTCTTCTCTGACAACTGCCATGGTTAATTATCCCACTAAAAAATTATTAACTTTTATACACGTCGTTTTTTAGGAGCTCGGCAACCGTTGTGTGGCAATGGTGTAACATCGCGCAACACAGAAACAGTCATACCCGCAGATTGGAAAGCACGAACAACCGAATCTCTACCAGATCCCGGTCCTTGCATATTTACTTCCAAATTTTTAACTCCAACAAGCTGCATTTCTTTTGCCAAAGTAGATGCTATTTGCGATGCCGCAAAAGGAGTACTCTTACGAGACCCTTTAAACCCTAAACGTCCCGCGCTTGAACAAAATAGTACATCGCCTTCCATTGTTGTAATTGAAACAATGGTATTGTTAAATGTTGATTTAACATGTGCAATAGCTGATGCTACTTTTTGTTTTTGTTTTTTTGGTTTCTTTTTGTAAGTCATGTAATCAAAACCCTTACTGCATTATTTATTTCTTAGTTACTTTACGTTTCAAGGCTACTGGGTTTTTCTTTGGACCCTTACGTGTACGCGCATTCGTTTTGGTACGTTGACCACGAACTGGCAATCCACGCTTATGTCGTAATCCTCTATAAGAACCAATTTCTTGTAAACGTTTAATATTTAACGTAATTTCTTTACGCAACTCACCTTCAACTGTGTAGTTATCAGTGATTTCTTTTTGAATTGCTGCTATTTCAGCATCGCTTAAATCTTTTACTCGTGTATTAAAATTAATGCCGAGTTTAGTTAAGATATCTTGCGATTTTACAAGACCGATTCCAAAAATATACGGTAAACTATATTCTACTCGTTTATTTGCTGGTAAATTAACACCTTCAATTCTGGCCATAATCTACGTTCCCTCATTAACCTTGTCGTTGTTTATGCTTAGGGCTCTTATTGCAAATTACGCGAACAACACCCTTGCGCTTAATAATACGACATTCGTTACAAATAGCTTTTACTGATGTTCGAACTTTCATGAAAAATCTCCTGCATTAATCCTTGTATCGCAATACAATTCTTCCACGTGTTAGATCGTACGGAGACAACTCTAACGCAACTCTATCACCTGGCAAAATACGAATATAATGCATCCGCATCTTACCTGAAACATGTCCTAAAACGACATGTCCGCCTTCAATTTCTACTCGAAACATCGCATTAGGCAATGTTTCTTTCACAATTCCATCGACTCGTATAACTTCTTCTTTTTGCTTCATGAAACACTCGCATTATTGTGCTGTTCAATATTATTGCTTGTCAGAACAACAGGACCTGTACTTGTAATAACAATGGTATCTTCTACATGTGCTGCCAAACTACGGTCAACTGTTTTAACCGTCCAGCCATCGTTGGCAACATATACATCATATTTACCAGCTGTTATCATCGGTTCAATTGCAAATGTCATACCTTCACGTAAAATGGGACCTTTGCCAGGCTTTCCATAATTTACTATTTCAGGAGCTTCATGCATATCTTTCCCGATGCCATGACCTGCAAAATCACGAACAACCCCAAATCCATGTTTTTCAACTTCTTGCTGTATTGCTGCTGAAATATCAGACAGTCTATTACCGACACGAGCCTGTTCAATTCCTTTTTGTAATGCAATCCGAGCTACATCAACTAATTTTTGATCAGCTTCAGATGCTTGGTCAACAAAAAAGCTTCGTGCCATATCAGCGCAATAGCCTTCCCAAGAAGCGCATACATCAATTTTTACTAAATCGCCTGATTTCAAAAAACAATCGGCTCGAGGAACTCCGTGTACAACAACGTCGTTTACAGAAATACAGCTTACATGACGATACCCCATGTAACCCTTAACCTTGGAAACGAGCCCTTTTGCCTTAATTTGCGATTCAATCCATGCATCAATCTCAGCTGTAGAAATTCCTGGTTTAATCAATTGTTCTACTGAAACCAAGATGTCAGACAATAAAAAGCCTGCCTTAGCCATTTTTTGGATTGAAAATTTATCTTTTATATGAATCATATTACGTATCTAATTCCCACCTACAGCGGTCACAAAAGCTTCAAAAACTTCACCGAGAGGTTTTGACGCATCTAATGTAATTATTTTAGTATCATTGTTCCGATAAAAATCAATTAATTGATTTTCATGTTTATGATAAATATCCAAACGTTTTCTCACTGCCACTTCAGTGTCATCATCTCTTCTACCCAGATGGCCAGAACATAAATCACATACCGTTGTTGCAATTGATGAAAGCTCCGATTGAGGAGAAAGCGAATAAACCGCCTGACATTCTTTATTTTGACATATATAGCGAGAACACAAGCGATTAACAACCACATCATCAAGAAGTTTAAATAAAACAACTTGTACCTGCACATCTGGCAGTTGTGAGTTAATTAACGCATCAAACGCTTCAGCCTGTGCTACCGTTCGAGGATATCCATCAAAAATAACCCCTGATGCTTTCCCGGTATTCTCATTAAGCCACTCAAATACCATAAGGTTTATAAGGTCATCATTAATTAATTTACCAGATTTAATAATTAAATCTATTTCTTTGCCTATTTTTGTTTGTTCTGCAATATGTTTTCGGCACAAATTTCCAGTAGAAATCTGTAACCATCCAAAATGCTTTACACAAAGACCTGCAAGAGACCCTTTCCCCGCACCAGGAGGACCAATGAAAATAAATACTTTAGTTGCCTGATTCAACGCGCGCCCCTACCTCTTAATCTACCTGAAGTTAAGAAACCTTCATAACGATGTTCAATTAAATATGATTCGATCTGGGCTGCTGTTTCATTTGCCACACCAACAACAATCAAGAGGGCTGTGCCACTTAGTATTCCTGATAAATAAAAAGGCATCGCTAAAAACCAATGAATTATATTAGGAATAAGTGCTAATGCTGCAAGATAAAACGCTCCCACTAACCCTATACGGGTTAAAATATAACTGAAAAAGTCAGCTGTTTGTCTTCCCGGACGAATTCCAGGAATAAAACCGCCACCTTTTTTAATATTGTCAGCCAACTCTTCAGGATTGAATACCAATGCTGTATAAATAAATGAAAAACCAACAATTAAAACAAAATCTAAAATACTATAAAAAAATCCACCCGGCGTTAAACTTTCTGCAATTGGTTTAAAAAATACCCATTTTGCAGCAAGCATAGTCAACGAAAACATTGGAATATTTAACATAGCACTTGCAAGAATAACTGGCATTACCCCTGCAGGATTAATTTTAAACGGAATATACGTGCTTTGTCCGCCATATATTTTATTACCAATAACTCTTCGAGAATACTGAACTGGAATTTTTCGCTCTCCCTTTTCAAGAAACACAATGGCTGCTGCCATAGCAAGTACTATGACAAATAATAAAACACCAACCATTATATCCAAATATCCTTCTTGAATAGCACCAAGGATTTTTATAATATCTTCAGGGAATCGAGCAACGATACCTGCAAAAATGATCATTGATGATCCATTACCAATACCAAATAATGATATTTGTTCACCAAGCCATACTACAAACATTGTTCCTACAGTAATCGAAATAACAAACAGGATTCGTGAACCGATCCAAGGATCTATAACCAATCCGTATCGTTCTAAAAGAAACACAAATCCTGTACTTTGAATCATAGCAACAAAAACTGTCAAATATCTTGTGTACTGATTAAGTATTCTGCGACCGTAGTCGCCTTCTTTACTTAACTGCTCAAGCATTGGTATAGACATACCTAAAAATTGCATCATAATCGACGCGGTAATGTATGGACTAATACCAAGAGCAAATATGGTGCATTGTCGCAAGTTCCCCCCAGAAAAAAGATCTAAGTAAGAAAAAAACCCACTTAGTCCCGAACTTTGACTCATCATTTGCAAAAGTTTATCAATATCAACACCAATTACCGGAATATGATTACCCAACCGATAAATTACTAATATCCCTAAAGTAAAAAGAATTTTTTTACGTAACTCAGGGATATTAAACATGTTAAGAAAATTTCTGAGGAGCACCACTGCTTACAACTCCTTTGTTATAAGTGCCTTACCACCAACTTTTTCTATTGCTTGTATTGCTGAAGCGCTGAATGCAAAAGCAGAAACTATTAATTTTTTGCTTAATTCACCATCGCCAAGTATTTTAACAATAGTACCTTTTTTTATATCCGACTGTTCACTTCTTTTAGGTTTTATAAGACCTTTTTGAACAAGAACATGAACATTTACTTCGTCACCGTCTACAAATACTCTTTCTAAAGAGCTGAGATTCACTAATGAAACTTCTTTAGAGAAAGGAGCATTACTAAATCCACGTTTTGGTAATCGACGTTGCAACGGGGTTTGACCGCCTTCAAATCCGCGACCTTTTGGACCACCCGAACGAGCGTTTTGTCCTTTATGACCACGACCAGCAGTTCCACCACGCGCTCCACCGCGACCAACTCTTTTTCTGTTTTTTCCTGCTGCTTGCAAATTATCTAAGCTAAACATTACGATCCTTTGATCAATTCTTTAACTGTTTTTCCACGTAACATAGCTATACGATCAGCTGAACGTAATTGCGCTAAAGCATTCATCGTTGCCTTTGCTACGTTGATTCCATTACTAGAACCCACAGCTTTAGTTAAAACATCTTCAACCCCAGCAGCACTCATGATAGCACGAACAGCGCCACCAGCAATGTTACCTGTACCTTTAGATGCTGGACGAACTACAACTGTGCTTGCTCCATGCTTACCAAGCGCTTCATAAGGAATAGTTGACCCACGACGAGCAACTTCGATCATTCTTTTACGAGCTCTATTGGTTGCTTTAGCAATCGCCATAGAAACTTCACGACTTTTACCAAGGCCAAGTCCAACTTTGCCTTGTCTATCGCCAGAAATGACAAAAGCAGCAAACGAAAAACGTTTTCCACCTTTAGTAACCTTGGTAACGCGACGTAGGCTTACCACATGGTCAAGAAAAGCAGAATCTTTTTTATCTCTGCTGTCTTCTCTGTTAATTTCTTTTTCTCTATTCATTGTCATACGTTAAATTCCTGCTATATCGACTAAAACTTCAATGTACCTTCACGCAATCCATCAGCGAGAGCTTTTACTCTACCATGAAATTTAAAGCGACCTCTGTCAAATACAACCGCATCAACACCTTTTGCTTTTGCACGCTTTGCAAGCTCAAGACCAATTGCGTGAGCAATTGCGCTCTTGTCACCTTCTATAGCATCCATTTCAAGTGAAGAACATGAAGCAATAGTATTTTGGGTCATATCATCAATAATTTGAGCATATACATGGTTCAAACTTCTAAATACCGAGACACGTGGCGGCATACCATAACGTTTCACTTTGGCACGAACACGTAATGCTCTACGAGCTGCAGTGATTCGATCTTTTTTATGTAAAGCCATCTAGATTCCTACTTATTTTTTGCCTTTACCAGCAGATTTACGGAAAATCACTTCTGTTTGCAGCTTAATACCTTTGCCTTTATAAGGCTCTGGCTTACGTAATTTTCTTATGTTACTACAAAATTGCCCTACAAGACCTTTATCAAAAGATCTTACTTTTACCTTTTGACCAGATTTATCTATTTCAAGAGATATTCCGGCAGGAACATCTTTTTCAATTTTATGGCTATATCCAAGAGTCAAAACAATTTTGCTGCCTGCAACTGCTGCCTTGTAACCTAAACCATTAATTTCAAGTAATTTTTCAAATTCCTTAGATGCACCACTCAACTTATTAGCTAACAAAGCGTGATGAAGACCCCACTCACGATAAGTTTTACTTACCTGTTTTGGTCCCATATCTTCTTTGTTTTGCATAGGAGCTACAAACAACTCAGAATTTGTTACATGCGCACTCAATTCAGAAGGCAAATGATAAACACCAGAGGCTTTTGGTCCAGTATAATGAACTTCTTGCCCTTTAACTTCTACCTTAACCCCATCAAGTTTTATCGGCTTTCTACCAACTTTTGACATGAGCTATTCCTTTACCAAACAGTACAAATGATTTCACCACCTACAGAAAGTTTTTTTGCTTTCTGGTGAACGATGACACCATGACTTGTTGTTAATATTGATATACCAAGCTGTCCAATAACCGGTTTAATTTCTTGGCTTCCTTTATACACACGACGTCCCGGTTTGCTCACTCGTTGAATTTGGTGAATTGCCGATTCACCATCAACATACTTTAAAACAACTTTAAGTGTTTTTTTGACATCTGAATCTGAATTAACGATTACAAAATCATGAATGAAACCTTCGTTTTTCAAAATTTGCGAAATAGAATAACGCATTTTTGAATACGGCGCAGTAACAGAAGATTTAGAAACCATTACACCATTTCGGATGATTGTTAAAAAATCAGCAATTGAATCAACTGACATTAGTCACCCCTTACCAACTTGTTTTTTTAACGCCTGGAAGTAAACCTTCAAGCGCATTTTTTCTAAAACACATACGACACATTCTAAACAACCTAAAATATGCACGTGCTCTTCCACAAAGCTCACAACGATTATAAGCTCTTACTGCAAATTTTGGTGTTTTATTTGTTTTCTCAATTAATGCTTTTCTTGCCATCTTAATCCTGACGTAAATGCACTTAATTTTTTAATTTTTTAAATGGTATGCTAAACGCTTGCAACAAAGCTAATCCATGTGCATCTTGTTCTGCAGACGTTTGGATAGTAATGTTCATACCATGCGTTTTTTTCCCAAGATCAAAGTCAACTTCTGGAAAGACTGTCCAGTCTTTGATTCCAACGTTGTAATTGCCTCTTCCATCTAACTTAGTTGGAAGACCTTGGAAGTCTCTTACTTTAGGCAAAGCCAAAGTAATAAAACGATCTAAGAATTCATACATCATAGTACCACGCAATGTTACCATCGCACCAATACCCATGCCTTCACGAAGCTTAAATCCTGCAATAGACTTACGAGCTAAACGTTTCATTGCTCGCTGTCCTGCAATTTTTGTTAATATATCAACTGATGCTTGAAGTGCTTTTGAATCAGAAACAGCTTCTTTAACCCCAACATTTAAAACAATTTTTAAAAGTTTAGGTACCATCATGATATTTTCCAAACCCAATTGCGTTTGCAACTGAGAACGGATTTCATCATTATATTTTATCGCCAATCGTGATTTGTTCATAACGCAAGTTCCACTGCTTTTCTAAAAAATTTCTTTACAACGATTGCATTCTCGCACATTTTTTCCTGTGTCTAACTGCTTTGTATTAACACGTGATGGTTTTTTACATGCAGAACACACTGGCATAACGCAAGATACATCAATAAATCTTTCTTCTTTACGAATGCCACCAGGCTCTCCTGCTCGACGAGGCTTCACGTGATGTGTAGCAACAGCGATGCCCTTAACCATAACTTTACCTTTTTTAGGCAAAATTGCAATTACAGCGCCCTGTTTTCCTTTGTTTTTTCCCGACAAGATTTGCACCACGTCGTTTTTCTTAATACGCGCTATCATGAATTATACCTTTACAAAACTTCTGGGGCTAAAGACGAAATTTTGGCATATCCACGCGTACGCAATTCACGCGCAATCGGCCCAAAAATTCGTGTTCCAATAATTTCACCTTGCTTAATAATAACAGCCGCATTTTCGCTAAAACGAATATAGCTGCCATCAGCGCGACGAAACTCTTTTTTTGTTCGCACAATCACAGCTTCAACAACATCACCTTTTTTAACCATACCACCTGGAATAGCTTTTTTCACAGCACATTTAATTCTATCGCCTAAATGAGCATAACGCTTTCTTGTGCTACCAATTATATGGATACATTGCAAAGCTTTTGCACCAGAATTATCGGCTACCTCAAGATACGATTCCTTTTGAACCATACCAAAATACCTCTTATGTTATGATTTACTACTAGCTACAACTGTAGCAAGATACATATATTTTGTTTTTGCTAATGGACGACCTTGATAGAATCTAACAATGTCACCAATTTTTGCTTGATTAGTTTCATCATGCACTTTATAAGATTTTGTTTTTCTTAAAATCTTACGAAATTTAGGATGAATATATGTTTGCTCTATTTCAACAACAATGGTTTTATCCATTTTGTCCGAAATAACCTTACCTTCAAAAAGCTGTTTCGCTTTTTCAGATTTTATTTCCATAAAAACCTCACTCATTGTTGACTACTCATAACTGAAGCTTTTTTTGCTTGCATAGCAGTCAAAATACGCGCAGCTTGTTGACGTAGTTTTTTATATTGAGAAGAATCCTTAACCTGAGTTGATGCAGCGTTCACGCGCAACCCAAAAAGATCTTGTCGTGTACCTTCTAACTTCTTCTGTAAATCTTCAACTGACAGTTGTTGAAGTCTTTCCATAAATCTCATTTGTTTCATAATCAACTCTAAAAATTATTCCGCGTTTGTTGATTCATTTTTAACTGCATGCTCATTAACTGATTCTTCGCCTTTTTTAACTACACGAGTCTTCATTGGAAGCTTATATGCAGCAAGCTTCAATACTTTTCTCGCTATCACTTCATCAACACCAGCAACTTCACATACAACACGACCACGTTTTACCACTGCAACCCAAACCTCAGGGTTTCCTTTACCCTTACCCATTCGAGTTTCAGCTGGCTTTTTAGTGACCGGCTTATCAGGGAAAACACGAATATAAGAACTTCCGATTTTTCTCAAATGTCGTGATAAGGTTACACGCATCGCTTCAATTTGTTGTGCTGAAACTCTGCTTGGTTCAACCGCTTCCAAACCGTATTCCCCAAAGTAAACGGTTCGAGCGCCTTTTGATAAACCTTTTATTCTACCTTTTTGAACTTTTCTAAATTTTATTTTTTTTGGCATCAACATGATTAAATCTCGTATTTAAAAAACATTATCTGATATGTTGATACTCGCCTTTACAGACCCACACCTGAACACCAATCATACCATATGTTGTTTTCGCTTCTGCACGACCGTAATCGACATCAGCTCTCAAAGTATGAAGGGGTACAGATCCAACACGAGTCCACTCTCTGCGAGCAATTTCCGCGCCTTGTAGTCTGCCAGAACAACAAATTTTTATACCTTTAGCCGCACCACGCATAACAGTTTGGGCTGCACGTTTCATAGCTCGCTTATAACTCACACGCTGTTCAAGCTGAGTAGCTATATTTTGAGCTATTAAATTAGCATCAAGCTCTGGCTTAGCAACTTCTTGTACTGAAATTTCAATGTTTTGTTTTTTCAATAAAGAAGAAAGTTGGTTACGAAGAGTTTCAATTTCTTGACCCTTTTTACCAATAATGTGACCAGGGCGACCTGAATGAATAATGATGCGAATGCTATCGGCAGCTTTTTCTATTTCAATACGAGAAACTTCAGCTTTCTCTAGGGCAGATTTTAAATACCTTCTAATAATCATATCTTCTATAAGAAGTTTACCGTATTTATTGCCTTGAGCAAACCAACGAGAATCCCAAAAACGATATATTCCTAAACGAAATCCTATAGGATGTACCTTTTGTCCCACCTTATTCCTTCTTCTTTGTACAAGATTCTAAAACAACGCTTGCGTGACTAAATCGTTTACGATAAGGATTTGATCGACCCATCGCACCTGGTTTGTAGTACTTGTGCATAGGTCCATGATCAATACGTATATCAACAATTCTCAAATCAGACATCATAATATTATGAAGATCTTTAGCATTAGCTGCTGCAGATTCTATCATTTTTTTGATAGGTACTGATCGCTTTACGGTGACAGTAGAAAGCCACCTAACCGCTTGCTCCACATTTTTACCACGTACCACATCCGCAAATGGGCGTAGTTTAAAGGGAGAAATATTTAAAAATCTACTTTTCGCACTAAATTGCATCAGAAAACCTCAACTAATTATTTAAGATTCATTATCTAATTAATTTGAATCTTAATATTTATTCTATCGTAAAGATTGACAAGTGACAACCCTAAACTTATGCGGACATACCTGCTTTACGCTGACCGCTATGAAGTCTAAAGGTTCTTGTTGGAGAAAACTCCCCTAAACGATGTCCAACCATATTTTCAGTTACAAAAACTGAAATGAACTTCTTTCCATTGTGCACTGCAAAAGTTAACCCAACAAATTCAGGTGTAATAAGACTTCTGCGAGACCATGTTTTAATAGCTTCGCGCTTTCCACCTTCCTTAGCTTTAGCAACTTTTTGAGCCAACGAATCTTGTACGTATGGGCCCTTTTTTGCAGAACGTGCCATATCTTACCCCGTTAACCTTATGGTTTTCTTCTCTTTATAATTAATTGATTCACTCTACGTACTTTACGTGTACGTGTACCTTTACAACCCTTACCCCATGGAGATCTTGGATGCGAACCAGATTTAGATCTACCTTCACCACCACCGTGAGGATGGTCAACTGGGTTCATAGCCATACCACGAACAGACGGTCTAAATCCTAGATGTCTGACACGACCAGCTTTACCCCATGAAATATTTTTAAAGTCGGCGTTGCCAAGTTGTCCAATAGTTGCCCAACAATTCTCGAGCACCATACGGACTTCCCCAGAAGGCATCTTCAACGTTACAAAGCCATCGGCTTTACCAACGATTTGAGCAGAAGTTCCCGCACTACGCGCAAATGTTCCACCAGCGCCTGGACGAACTTCGATATTATGAATCATAAAGCCATCAGGTATATTCTTAAGAGGTAGCGCGTTACCAACTTTGGCATCAGCATTTTCGCCAGCCATAATCACATCGCCTACATTAAGATTCTCTGGCTTTAGTAAATATTTTTTTGAACCATTAGCATACGATATAAGCATAATACGAACGTTACGGTTTGGATCATACTCAACAGTAGTCACTTTACCCACAACATCACGGTCAGTACGCTTAAAATCAATGATTCTGTACCTTTTATCGGCACCGCCACCACGATGACGCGTTGTAATTCTTCCATAGCTATTACGACCGCCGGATCTTCTTTGTAATCCAGTAACCAAACTTGGGTGTGGCGTTGTTGTCGTAATATCATTCGAAGTTACATACGATTGAAAACGTAATGCAGCACTTCGTGGTTTTCGTTTTATTATGGCCATTGGAGCCTCGTGTCTTTCTCATTAAAAACTAAAAAAACGTGTATATTTATTCTACATCTCTTGGACTAACAGGCTTACCTGATTGTCCAAAAATATCAATAGAATAACCCTCTTTAAGGGTCACATACACACGCTTTGTTGTTGATCCCTCTATAATCGTACGGCGCACTCTGCGAGATTTACCAACACGATTGAGAG
This sequence comes from uncultured Pseudomonadota bacterium, assembly GCA_964636815.1. Taxonomy (GTDB): domain Bacteria; phylum Babelota; class Babeliae; order Babelales; family Vermiphilaceae; genus SOIL31. The sequence continues at coordinate 66,063 of CAZWTF010000001.1, read as the reverse complement.
TATTAACTTTTTCTACTTTAACATTGAACAAGCGCTGTAACGCGTCTTTAATTTGCGTTTTATTCGCTTGTGGATGTACTTTAAGTACCAATTTTCTTAATTTCTGATTAAGCAATGTTGCTTTTTCAGAAACAACTGGTCCTTTAATAATTTCATGTACATTTAGATTTAGAGCCATTGTGAAACCATCCCTCTGAATTGATCAAAATCTTTCTTCAAGAATAACCAGCAATCACTATTTGCTAGATCATATGCATTTACTTGATCAAATGATAAAGGTCGCACATTTGGAATATTCGCAAATGATAAAGCCGAATGAAAATCATAAGGCGCAACAAATAAAACTATTTTTTTGTTTGCAAGACCTGGTGTATTAACAAGCTCTTGAGCTTGCGCAGTTTTTGGTTGCTCACTAGAAAGTTCCCAGTCAGCACAAATAACATTTTTTTGATCAAGATTATTTGCAAGCATACTCAATAAAACTTTACGTTTCATTTGCTTAGGCATTTTTACCGTTCTTACACGAGCTTGTGGACCAAAAATAGCACCGCCACCTTTCCAAAGTGGTGAACGAGCAGAACCAGCACGCGCACGTCCTGTTCCTTTTTGCTTCCAAGGCTTACGATTGGTGTAAGCAACATCCGAACGACCTTTACATGCAACAGTTCCTTGTCGCCAATTTTGAGCTAAAACACGCACCCATGTTGAAAATACCGCTGGGGTTGCCTTCACGAATGCTTCCGTATTAAACTCTAATTCTTGCGCAGCAACTGCATAAAGTTTATTTGTCGTAGAATTATTAACTGTTTGTTTATTCATTATTCACCTACGCTTTACGTACAAAGACCAATGAACCTGCTTTACCAGGGATTGATCCTTTTACTAATAACGTTTTGGTTTCTGCTTCCATCATGACTACTTCTAAGTTTCTCATCATTTGGTTATCACAACCCATATGACCTGGAAGTCTTTTGCCTTTGATAACATGGCCACTTTTCACCAAAGATCCAATAGATCCTGGGCGTTTACCCATTGTACAACCATGACTAGCTCGAGGACCACCAAATCTGTGGCGTTTTACAACACCCGCAAATGATTTACCTATTGTTTTACTACGGACATCAACTTTATCACCAAGCTGTACTAGCTGTGAAAAATCAATTGCTTTACCAATTACATATTCAGTTGTTGCGTCTTGAAGAAGAATTTCTCGAACAAAACTATAATACTGATTTGGTTTTTTAATCCATTCTTTGTCATATTTTTCAGTTGCATAACGATCTTTTACTTTGCCTACTTGTAGAGCATTGTAACCATCTCGTTCAACTGTTTTAACATTGGTGACATACCAACCTGCAACGTCAATCGCGGTGACTGGCACCACTCTGTCATTTGCAAATATTTGTGTCATCCCAATTTTTCGACCCCATATTCCTGTTGTCATTTGATTCCTTACTTAATTTCCACGTCTACGCCAGAGGAAATATTGAGTTTCATAAGAGAATCCATAGTTTTATCTGACGGAGAGATAATATCAAGAATACGCTTATGAGTAGTTAACTCAAATTGCTCACGTGACTTTTTGTCTATATGAGGAGATCGCAATACAGTAAAACATCGTCGTTTATTAGGAAGAGGAACAGGTCCCATTAATTGAGCACCTGTTCTTTTTGCAGTCAAAACAATTTGTTTAACGGCTTTATCTAATAAACGATGATCGAATGATTGTAACTTAAGTCTAATACATTGCTTTTTCATCGATCACCTAACGTTTTAATCTAAAATTTCAGTTATAACACCGGATCCAACAGTTCTTCCACCTTCACGAATAGCAAAACGAAGATCTTTATTCATTGCTATTTTTGAAATCAATTCAACTGTAAGTTCAACAGTATCACCAGGCATTACCATTTCACGGCCAGCTGGCAATTCAACGATCCCAGTTACGTCTGTTGTTCTGAAATAAAACTGTGGACGGTATCCGCCAAAAAACGCGCTGTGTCTTCCGCCTTCATCTTTTGATAAAATATACGCTTTGCAACGGAATTTTTTATGAGGCTTAATACTGCCTGGTTTTGCGATAACCATACCACGTTCAATATCTTCTTTTTTAGTACCACGAAGAAGTAAACCAACGTTATCGCCAGCTAAACCTTCATTCAATGATTTTCTAAACATTTCAACGCCGGTAACAGTAGTTTTCACTGTGTCATGAAGACCAACAAGTTCAACTTCTTCACCAACTTTAACTCTTCCTGCTTCAATACGGCCAGTAGCTACAGTACCACGACCAGCGATTGAAAACACACCTTCAACTGGCATCATGAATGGTTTATCAATTTCACGAGCAGGATCTGGAATGTAGGTGTCAAGAGCATCAACAAGTCTTTGGATTGCAGGTTCACCAAGATCACCTTGGTCGCCATTAAGAGCTTTAAGAGCTGACCCTTTAATAACAGGGATCTTATCACCAGGGAAATCGTACTTTTTAAGCAAGTCACGAATTTCTTCTTCAACCATTTCAACCATTTCCGCATCGTCAACCATGTCAACTTTGTTAAGGAAAACAACAAGAGCTGGTACACCAACTTCTCGCGCTAAGATGATATGCTCACGAGTTTGTGGCATCGCACCATCAGCTGCTGAAACAACCAAAATTGCGCCATCCATTTGTGCCGCACCAGTAATCATGTTTTTTACATAGTCAGCATGCCCAGGACAGTCAATATGCGCATAATGGCGTTTGTCTGACTCATATTCAACATGAGAAGTAGAGATTGTAATACCGCGTGCTTTTTCTTCTGGTGCTTTATCGATTTGATCATATCCGCGCGCTTCAGCATAACCTTTTTTAGCTAAATAAGTTGTAATTGCAGCGGTCAACGTTGTTTTGCCATGATCAACGTGGCCGATGGTACCAACATTCACATGTGGTTTTTTACGTTCAAATACGCCTTTTGCCATCGTTTATACTCCTACGATTAACACAAAATTATTACTTTTTATTTTTTGCTACTATTGCATCTTGTACGTTTTTAGGAACCTCTCTATAACACAGGAATTCCATGTCATAGCTTGCTCGTCCCTTAGTCATCGAACGAAGAGTTGTTGAATAACCAAACATCTCTCCAAGAGCCACCTCTGCCGAAATAATTTGCTGATTAAATTCTGTTTTGGAATCTAAGATACGTCCACGACGAGCATTAAGATCTCCAATAACATCACCGATGTTTTCATCTGGCGTATAAACGTTAACCATCATAATTGGTTCAAGCAATACAGGAGACGCTTTTTCCATAGCTGTTCTAAATGCCATTGAAGCGGCAACTTTAAATGCTATTTCAGAAGAGTCAACATCATGATATGAACCATCGTACAAAGTAACTTTAACATCGACAACAGGGTAGCTACCTAATATACCGGCATTCAATGTTTCACGAATACCTTTTTCAACAGCAGGGATAAACTCTCTTGGAATTGTTCCACCAACAACGGCGTTAACAAATTCAAATCCTTTACCGCGCTCCAATGGTTCCATTTTTATCCAAACGTGACCAAATTGACCGCGACCACCAGATTGACGAACAAATTTACCTTCTGCGTCAGCAAGCTTCTGAACAGTTTCTCTGTAAGCTACTTGCAACTTACCTTGAACAACTTCAACTTTATGTTCTCTACGTAAGCGATCAACAACGATCTCTAAATGCAACTCGCCCATACCAGAGATTTCTGTTTGCCCTGTTTCTTCATTATAAGAAAATCTAAAAGATGGATCTTCTTGCATCATTTTACGTAATGCAACGATCATTTTCTCATAATCAGCCTTGTTTTTAGGCTCAACAGATGTAGCAATTACCGGAGTCGGAATAGTAATAGATTCAAGGACGACAGGTGCTTTATCTATACACAACGTATCCCCAGTTTGCGCATCTTTAATACCTACAATAGCGGCGATATCTCCAGCTCTTACACTCGAGATTTCTTCACGCTTATTTGCATGCATCTTCAACAATCTACTCACACGCTCTTTTTCACCAGTTCTTACGCTATGCACATAAGAACCTGCTTTTAATTCGCCTGAATAAATACGAACAAAGTTTAAAACCCCAACAAAAGGATCTGACATGATCTTGAATACAAGACCATAAAAAGGTCCATTAGGATCTGATGGGATTGGAAATTTTTCACCAGTGTCAGTGTTGGTTCCTTCAATTGCTTGAACATCTTGTGGTGAAGGAAGATAATCTACCACACCATCAAGCAACAACTGTACACCTTTATTTTTAAATGCAGAACCGCAGAAAACTGGCACAACTTTAAGTGCTGCAACACCTTTGCGAAGAGAATTCTTAATCTCAGCAATAGTAATCTCTTCTTCCATAAGATATTTTTCAGCTAAAGTTTCATCAAGATCACATGCAGCAAGAACCATTTTTGCGCGTAGCTCTTCCATTTGAGCATGATACTCTTTTGGAACATCAACCCACTCAACAGTTTCACCTTTTTCACCCGAAAAAACAGCCATTTTACGAGTTAGTAAATCAATAATTGATTCAAAGTCTTCTGACATACCAACTTGCATTTGCATTGCAACAACATTAGCACCAAGTTTCATTCTAATGTTGTCAACAACGCGTAAATAGTCTGCACCAATACGGTCAAGCTTATTAACAAAAACAATGCGTGGAACTTTATAGCGATTAGCCTGTTTCCACACAGTTTCAGATTGAGGCTGAACGCCTTCAACACCAGAGAAGACCGCGACTACACCATCAAGAACACGCATTGAGCGTTCAACTTCGATAGTGAAATCAATATGTCCCGGTGTGTCAATAATATTAATTTGATGATCGCGCCAAAAACTTGTTGTCGCAGCAGCCGTGATAGTAATACCACGCTCTTGCTCCTGCTCCATCCAGTCCATAGTTGCTTCACCTTCATGCACTTCACCAATTTTATGTGAAATACCAGTGTAAAACAAAATACGTTCTGTTACAGTTGTTTTACCAGCATCAATATGCGCCGCAATACCAATATTTCTATATCTCTCTAATGGCAGCTGTTGTTTTACTGACATAATAACCCTCTTTTACCATGCATAATGAGAGAATGCTCGGTTCGCATCCGCCATACGTTGAACATCAGTTCTTTTTTTGACCGCGCCACCTTTTTGCTCACTCGCATCCAACAGTTCACGCCCAAGACGCAGCCCCATTGTTTTATCAGAACGAGTTTTTGCAGATGAAACAAGCCAACGCAAAGCTAATGCTCTTCTGCGTTTTTCACTTACTTCACGAGGGATTTGATAGGTGCTACCACCAACACGACGAGAGCGAACTTCGATAAAAGGAGCTACTTGCTCAAATGCACGATGGAAAAGCTCTACTGCTTTTTTTTCATCGCCATTTGTTTTTTTTGTCAGCAGGTCCATAGCATCGTACACGATTGTTCTAGCACAATTTTTTTTACCGCGTTCCATAACAACATTGATGAGTTTTTGGATGAGTGAAGATCCAAATTTTGGATCAACGCCAATATCTCTTATAAATTCGACCGATCTACGCCTTGGCATATAATTCCTTACTTACTTTTTGGACGTTTAGCGCCGTAAAGAGAACGTGATTGTTTTCTTTTATCTACGCCAGCACAATCCAACGCGCCTCTTACGATATGATACTTAACACCAGGTAAATCCTTAACACGACCACCACGAACAAGAACAACAGAGTGCTCCTGCAAATTATGACCTTCACCTGGTATATATGCAGTTACTTCTATACCTGTAGTTAACTTAACACGAGCAACTTTTCGAAGCGCAGAGTTAGGTTTTTTTGGCGTCGTAGTAAAAACACGGGTACAAACCCCTTTAGCGAAAGGTCCTTTAAGAAACAACCCTCTTCTGAGAGCCGGACTTTTTGGTTTCGCTTTAATTTTATTTCTACCAAATCGACATAATTGATTAATCGTTGGCATGTACACAAATCCTTATATTATCACGTTATGAAAAATAGTTTATTATATAATCGCAACTTTTAATCCAATGCTACAGGCAGGCACTCAAGTTGACTAATTGCTATTTTACCCTCTTTGTGAATTTTTTCAAGAAAATAATTCGCAACCTGCACCAGAAAAGCACCCTACATTCAACTTTTTTGCAAAAAAAGAGGTTCAAAAAGCGATGGACTTCTACTACTAATAATGATAGCTTATTTTTACTTAATTGGCAAAAACAGTTTTCACGTTTTATACTTATAAAAGGGATCTTTTTATGATTATAGCATATTTTTCGAAATTATTACTCACCCTTCAACCCATTTTTTCTATTCTGCTTGGAATTTTAGGAATAGGCTTTTTGATAGGGTTTCATGAACTTGGTCATTTTCTATTTGCTAAACTTTTTAAAATCAGAGTTCCTTCTTTTTCCCTTGGTTTTGGGCCAAGAATAATAACTAAAAAAATCGGTGAAACCGAATTCTGCTTATCAGCTATACCTTTTGGAGGCTATGTTGAGATTGCAGGAGCTGCAGAAGTAGGTCAAGGTGAACAAAAAGATGCGTTTGCCTCTGACGAAGGATCCTTCGCTGTTAAACCGTTCTATCAAAAAGTCTGCGTCCTGCTTGGGGGCATCCTGTTTAACTTTATCTTCGCATATTTCACCATGATCCTCTTATTCATGACCGGCATCCCTAAAACCCCTCATATCTCCCAGCCAGTTATCGCGGTTATTCACCAACAATCTGCTGCAGAAAATGGCGGATTACATACGGGCGATCGCATTGTATCAATCAACGAACAGCCGATTGGTCGCAATGTTCAAGAAATTCAAAAAATTATTCAGCCTCTTGCGCTCAAAAAAGTTACTGTTGTTGTTGAACGCGATGGCGCACAACTAACAAAAACTATCATCGTCAGTAGCAAAGAAACAGAAGCTGGTCCAGTTGGCGTATTGGGCGTTGAATTTGATTATCTACCAACACCCGCTCACTCTTTTAAGGATGCCTTTGCACTCGGGGTGGCAACATGTAACAAGTGGATAAAAGAAACTATCAAGGGGTTTTTACAACTAAAAAGACATATCGACCAAGTTGGCGGTCCCGTTATGATCATTGCCATGACTGCAAAAAGCAGCGCTCAAGGATTACAGCTCTACTTCCTACTACTTGCCCTTATCAGCATCAATTTGGCCGTGCTTAATCTTATTCCATTGCCAATACTTGATGGTGGCCAAATACTTTTTTATTCAATAGAGGCTTTAATTGGTCGCCCTATTCCATATAAAATTCGTGAATACATTCACATAGGCACAGCTATTCTATTTATGATCTTATTCGCCTACTTGACGATCAACGATATCAGTCGACTCGCAAGCTCATATATTAATGCGATACTCGCATATTTCAAGATGAGTTAATATAAACATTTTGAACGCAAAAAAAGCAGGATTTTAAGTCCTGCTTTTTTAATAACTATTTTTTATAGCTTAACCACGTGGCTTTTGAATGTGTAACTCAACAACCGTTGGATTTTGAGCAACGTGAGGATGTTCTGATCCAGCATATACTTTAAGCTTTTTGATAATTTGTCGGCTTAGATTATTTTTAGGAAGCATACGTCTAACTGCCAATTCAACCAATTGAGTTGGGTGTTTTTTGTGTAAATCTTTAGCTGGGATTTCTTTTTTACCACCCTGCCAACCACTCACTCTAACGTATTCCTTATCTTCCCACTTATCACCAGAAAGAATAATTTTGTCAGCATTAGTGATTACTACATAATCACCACAGTCAGTATGAGGAGTAAAGTGAGGCTTGTCTTTGCCGCGTAATCTATCAGCAACAAACGTAGCCAAACGACCAAGAACCTTACCATCAGCGTCAATATGACACCATCCCGCTACTACATCTTCTTTACGTGGATAGAACGTATTATTCATACTCATAAGTCATCACCTTTTAAAACAATTTTATTGTAACTAATTTTTAAAGAGTGGGGCTCTTTCTTCTAAGGTAGCTCATTATTGCTAGTCGGTCAATAGAAAAACAGCTATTTAACCCTATTTTTTCCAATAATGCAACCCAATTAAAGCCAATCCACTCACAACAGCGCCAACACCAAAAGAAACAAAAAAGCTCTGATACAACCCATAATCATACAACAACCCGACTGTAATAAAAGATGCTAACGTTCCCACAATTACTGGGGCTGCATAATAAAACTGAGATTTTGCATGCTCTAACGGCGCTACTCCTACACTGGTTGCAGTCATAATCGTTGTCTCTGCAATCGGAGAAACATGATTTCCACACGCTGCTCCTGAAAGAACAGCTCCAAGAGCTGGAAATAAAAGCGGGATTTGATCAATCACAACCGGAGTCTCAAGCTGCAACAATGAGATTAACATTTGGGTAGTAATAGGAATCAGCAATGAGAAAGTACCCCATGCAGACCCTGTTGTCAGCGTAATAATCAAGGAAACAACAAACAACATTGCTGGTATCAACCACAATGAAATAGTTCCCAGCAAGAGATATGCAACATAACTACCCGTCTGCAGTTCAAGGCGTAAAAAACTTCCTAAAACAGATGCCAAAATAACCATAATGATTGAAGACTTCATGAGATAAGCACCTTCATAGACCAGCATAGGAATTTGAACAACTGATATCATTTTTTTATACACCGAAAAAACAACACTCCACGCAAAGGCACCGAGGGCTGCAAACAAAAAAATTAAAAATGTTTTATTATTTTCTCTAAATGCATCAAAAAATGAGTTGTTTCCACCAAAAAGATGATAATTGCCTGCATATAATATGCCAATAAACACACCCCCAATAAGAATCGCCAAAGGCATGAACAGCTCAATTAACGAATGATTATTGCTCTGTGTTTCAATCAAATCCTGATCATCAAAAGCCACCGCATTACGTTCGTCTTGCGCAATTGGTCCATACCCAATGCGTACAATAACCACAAAACAAACTGATAGTACAACAAGAACCGAATAAAAAATAAAAGGGACTGTTTTAAGATACACATACAAAGGATCAGCTACAATTTTTTGTGGTGCAGCAATATGAATCCCTGCATTATCAAGTTGCGCTAATATAACAGCTGCCCACGTTGATATTGGCACAATAATAACCAACGGTCCTGCGAGAGCATGCACAATGTATGCAACCTTTGTACGCGCAACCGCAAGTCTATCTGCAATCGGTTTCATAACAAAACCAACCGTCAAAATACTCAAATAATCATCTATGCTTAATAAAAAAGACAGCATAATCGTTGACAGTTCAACACTACGCTTTCTACGTATTTTTCTACCAATAATTTCTGCGCATCCAACTGCAGATCCTGCTACAGTCAACAAGGTAATAAGCGAACTAATAGCTATTATTAAAAGATATAAATAAATATTATCTACATCAGAAAAATGCATAACAAACTTTTGTCCGCACAGCATTAACGCAGGTAAAAGCTGACCTTGCGTTGCAATTAATGCCGCAGATATAATACCCAATGCAAGTGAAACATTAAGGTGCTGTGTTACACAAACAGCACCAATCACTATCAATGGCGGCAACAATGAAAGCCATGTTAATGGCATAAAAGATCCTTTTAATTAAAGTCCTCATCATCAAAATCTTCATCTTCGTCATCAAATTCATCTTCGTCTTCATCATCACTCTCGCCACTCAATGCTTGTTGCATCAATTGTTCAATGTCATCGGCGTCTTTAGGCAAACGTTCGCTTAAACAGATTGCGCCATCTTTGGTAATCCAATAGTTATCTTCAATACGAATACCTATATTTTCTGCAGGAATATAAATACCAGGCTCAATAGTGATAACGTCACCTTCATGCAATGGAACATTGTAATCACCAACATCATGAACATCAAGACCAAGGAAGTGCCCAATACCATGAGGAAAATATTTGTCATAACCGCGTTGAGCTAAAAATTTCACCGCTAAATGATGCAACGATTTATCAGCTTTATCTTTATTTTTAAGCCACATTCCTGGCTTTGCAAGCGACGCAATATGTTCTTGTGTTGCAAGAACAATGTTATATAACTCTTTTTGGCGTTTGGTAAAGGTTCCAGATACAGGATACGTACGTGTTAAATCTGCGCAGTAATTATCAAGCTCTGCACCAATATCGATTACCACCAAATCACCATCTTTAAGCGTTCCATTATTTTGATTATAATGTAATACTGTCCCATTTTTACCACTCGCAACAATACTCGGAAATGATGTACGTGCATGTGATGCTATCATCATATATTCAAGAGAAGCTTGCACTTCAGCTTCTAAAACATCATGTTTAATCGCTTGTACTGCAGATTCATGCGCAAGTTCAGTAATCTCTATTGCACGATATATTTGTTCAACTTCACCGATGTCTTTACGGCGTCTACTTGCCGCTATAAATGATGATACATCAACAACTGCTTTGTTCACTTCAGGAATAAATTTTTGCAAATGATCAAACGCAAAACGGGCGTGTAAATATTCATGACCATTACTAGGCGCTGTTGTCAACAAAGAACCTTCCTGCGCAATAACATTTTTCATCAATGCAATCATATGTGCATATTCTTCCGCAGAAAAATAAGGATTCAATTCATATCCTGCGCATTCATCACCTAACAACTCAACTGCATCAACGCCCAAAGCTTTTGCATCGCGATTAACCAATGCTGGCGGCAATGTCATCCATTGCGCACGTTTTTCAAAACAGTTAGGAATATACAGCGTTGATTTACCGGTCATATCAATAACCAATGCGGCACCTGGTTCATTCACGCCAGTGTAATAATAAAATGTTTTATCTTGCCTAAAACGTTCAATACTTTGCTCAAATGCGGCAAATAAAACGACTACACTTTTTTCTTTATGCGGAAATTCTGACTTAATAGATTCAATCAGCTCTTTCCTTCGCAATGAATACACCGATAATTTATCTGTACGTGGCGCTAAACCACCAAAAAAATCTGATATCATTAAAAACCTTTAAATTTTTATTATTAAAATGGACGTCGCTCTGATAAAGCTTTAAACACTGTTAAACGATCCATACCTTCCAAAGATGAGCCTACCGGCAAACCACGCGCTAAACAAGAGATAACAATATTTTTATCTTTTAGTTTACGCGCAATATAACTTGCAGTTGCTTCCCCTTCTGGGGTCTGATTTGTTGCCAAAATAAGTTCTTTAATTGTACCTTTTTCTACCCGTTCAACTAAAGCATCAAGCGTCAAATCTTCTGCACTCACACCCTCAAGTGGGGAGATAGATCCCCCAAGCACATGGTACAGTCCGATGTATCCTTTTGTTTTTTCTATCGCAACTATTTCTTGCCATGTTTCTACAACACAGACCGTTGCATGATCCCGTTTTGTTGATGCACAAAAAATACATCCTGCTGTAACTTCTCGCCAAAAAAAACATTGATCACATTTTTTTAAACGATCTTTTACCACCTCTAATGACGCGCAAAATTGCGCCACTTGTTGCGGTTGCATTTCCAAAAAGTGTGATGCAACTCGATATAGATTTTTTGAAGCAAGATAGGGAACTTGTTGTAAAATTTTTAATAGATGCGCAAGCGTTGGCAACTCTTCTAACATGATTACACCAATTTAAAAAAATGCATAAGTCTTGTTTGTATAAAACCAAAAACTCTACCCATTAAAATATAGAGCGTTAATCCTGCTGAAAAGCTTGATGTGAACGCACCAAACACAAATGCCATAGTGATCTTACTCATGCGCTGTTGAGGGTTGCCGCTTGTGTCTTGGATTAACATAGCAATAACCACCAACACTGGCAGAATAAAATACGGATCACGTGATGAAAGATCAGGTATCCATAACATTGGTGCTTTGTATAGTTCAAATGAGCTCGAAAGCACTCGACTGAGTGCAAAAAAGATAGGTATTTGCAGCAATAATGGCAACAAACAACCTAATCCTGGGACACCTTTTCTACGAATCAATGCGGTGCGTTCTGCTAACAATCTTTCTTGATCTCCCGCAAAACGTTGTTCTATGTGCGCAAGCTCTCGTTGATACTCTGCTTGCTGTTTTTTGAACTTCTCTTCACCATTGCGTAATGTAAGTGGCAATAAACAAAGCTGTATTAATAGCGTTAATAAAATGATTGCTAAACCATAATTATGAACATATTTATACAACCAATTTAAAATATGCAACATCAGTTTAGCCAAGAATGATAGCATACCAGAATACTCTAATGTTTTTTCTAAACGAGTATCAACAGCAGCAATTGCGTTAAGCTCTTTGGGCCCAAAATAAAATGATAACGTCCATGATGCTTTTTCAGTAACCGTTGGACCTTCTACAATAGATAGCAGATGCGTTTGCTCATCAACTTTATAATATGCACGTTGAGCGAAATGATGATTATCAGCAATTAACGCATGAATAAAATAACGATCATCTGTTCCAAACATTATCGGCTTAAACCATCCGCGATGCACATCCAATTTGTTCAAATATGTTTTTGCAAAAACATCATTTTGATCAATAACAATTGATGAAATAACATCAGTACCTTTAAGATCTGGCATTACTGGAGCAGGGAATAAAATACGTGGTTCTATTGCGTCATGATGGCCGCTCTTTGGAGCAATCTCAATTGAAAGATCAATTTTTGGATTATGCTTATCAATAGTAAACAGTTTTTGAACTACACACTCTTCATTGCCGCCAACATACAACAATTCATAACTGTTATCACTTTCTTCTTGCGATAACAATGTGTAATAGAACGGCGTTGCGTTTTGTAATGCAACCAAGAAACATCTATTTTCTCGACCATCTGCTACCGGAAATACTGTGCGAACTGTTGTGATACGACCGTCAGATTCTCTTTTAAAATCAACACTATCAAGCGATGCACCATCTGTTGAAAATGATAGATGCCCCCACTCTGTTTCACAATCAGTCAATTGTGTATGAGCTGCACGTTTTTGATCATAAAAATCAATTTCTACATTAAGAGGTCTATACTCTTTTTTTTCTCTTGGAGCAATAAACGTACTTTCAGCTGATTCTTTTGATGAGTTACTCGGAAAAAAATGATTCAAAAGAATAACACTCACGAAAGCTAAACTAATGGGTAAAACCAAGTCGCGCATATTCATATACATACCTCATAAAAATTGACTAATTTATCACATTAATGTTACCATAAAAATGAATTTTCATCTAGTTTACCCTTCACAGCTTTAGCCAAGCAGAGCGCACCATAAACTAAAAATTTGATAAAATAAAAAAAGGAAAGATCTCTTATGAAAATGCAAAAAAGAAAATTCCGCATCGGTGAACTTGCAGACAAACTTGAACTTGAACGCTTCGTTGTACGTTTTTGGGAAAAAGAGTTCAGCATAAAAACAAAACGTTCTGAAGGCAGCCAGCGTTTTTATGATGAAAATGATCTTAAAAAATTTGAGACAATTAAACGACTCCTGTATGAAGAAGGTTTTACCATCTCAGGAGCAAAAAAGAAACTCAAAGATAAATCACCTTCTAAAGAAAAATCTTCAACAAAAAGCGAATCTATCATTGCTTCACAAAAAACAACAATGGAAGAACCAAAAAAAGCATCTTCCGCTCAATCTGAACATGAAAAAATTGAACACCTTTCGCAGCAGATTGTTGATTTAAAAAATAAATTACGCAAATTGCGAGAAATGCTTTAATTTTTTACACCATTTAAAATTATTTTTTATAAAAAGAGAGTGTACTGTTTGTTAGGTTTTTAAAATATCCTAACCAATAAACAAACTCTCTTATTTCTGTTTTGTTATCCATCTCTGAAAGATATATAACAATTTCATTAAAAAACTGTTTAAACTTACTCACCCTATCTTGTGTTGCCTCTACAAAAAACATGAGCTCTTTTAGCTCTCTTATTGTAATATCGCAGTAAATAGGCGCCTTATAGGATCTACACGGCACAAGAAATTTTATACACTTTACTGAATCATCCGACACAATTTCCTTTTTATTGGTTCCATAAAAAGAGAACTCTATACTGTCATGACTAACCTCATTAAGTTCACGTAAAAAATATGGCTTAAAAAACGGATCTGAATCATGATCATGAATCACTGAACCATTATAGCAAGCAACGTGGCACTTATCCTTCCCAATAAACCGCAAGGCATTACTGATAGCATAATATTGCTGCGCATCACCCCATAAAGCATAAAACCAAACCTTTTCTTTTAACTCAACAGGAAAATTGTTATCTCCATACAATAATTGTAAAAATTCTTCGGCATTGTCTTCAGTCTTTTGCAGCACTGACATATATTGCTGAACTCGATGAGATAACACAATACGATTTTGATCCTTAAAAAAAGCCTGAATCACTGAAGACTCTTTCCGATCTCGCCCTGTGGGATATTTATATAAATATTTTGCAACCAACTTACATTTTTCGTCAGTTCCATCAATACCATGCAAAATAAATGTTTCCATCGCGAAAACATTATATACAACCAACAACAGCAAACCTAAAACATATTTTTTCATACAAAACGATCCTTTTTTTTATTGACTATATACCAGAACAGAATAATCCGGTCGTAATGTTCTTTAACAAAAGTTGTTATTCCTTCTGTCTTATCAATAACCTCAAAGCTCTTTGGGGGACTACTATATTCATTTAAATGCACAACATGCAGTGTATAATTGTAACCACTTACTTCTAATGACTTATCTGTATTATTTTTTTGACAAAATGAATGATGCTCTGCTGTATTCAGCAATTGACGGATATCCCTTTTCAGCAACAATATATAATTGTCTCTTAGCACCACCCTTACCTCCCAGTCCTCATTACCACGATCAACAAAACATTTAAATTTACCAACCTCTGATGCAATAAATCTTTCTTTTGCTGTATTATATTTCTCATACATCATCACAAAAATATTTTTTTGCAACTCAAAAGGAAGTTGCCTATGAATATTCATAGGCAGGAAATAATCTTTACCTATTCTTATTTTTTGATTGGGATTTCTTGAATGTTTTTCCAAAAGTTCTTTTTTAGACAGTTTTTTTTTGTTATTAACAGGCTCCATTTCCATCGCACAAACATTATGCACAATCAACAACAATCCCAGAACATACTTTTTCATACAAGCCTTCTCTTTACGTTGCGATGTTTTAAAAAAAATATACATTGGTGAATAGATTACCATCTTTTTAAACACGAACATAATTTTATGCTTACGAAAAAATCACACATTCATTTTGTTGGTATTGGCGGAATTGGCATGAGTGGAATTGCCATAATCCTAAAACAAAAAGGTTACACCGTTTCTGGATGTGACCCCGACACCAGCCAAGACACCGTTACGCAACTAAAACAGTTAGGCTGCAGAATCTATCAAGGCAACAATTCTGCGCAATGTGATGATACAACAATTAATCTTCTTGTATACATTCCTATGTATGCGACAACAATTCCCGCAATAACTGCAGAAATTGCACAAGCACAATCATACGGCATTCCAACTATTTCTCGCGCACAAATGCTCGCCGAACTGATGCGCACCAAATACAGCATTGCAGTTGCTGGATCGCATGGTAAAACAACTACAACTTCATTAATTTCACATATTGTAATTGAAGCTGACATGGATCCAACCGTGGTGATTGGCGGACAACTGAAAAATATTTCTTCTAATGCGCGTACTGGCAATGGTGATATATTAATTGCGGAGGCAGATGAAAGTGATCGTTCATTTTTAGAATTACATGCAACAATGGCTGTGGTAACCAATATAGATTTAGAACATTTAGAAACATATGCTGATTTGGATGATATTAAAAACTGTTTTACACAATTTCTGAATAATCTTCCGGTTAATGGTAAAGCAATTATTTGCGCCGATGATAAGAATATACGTTCAATTTTACCCCATACACAGATCAAAGCAACATCGTATGGCATAGAACATGAATCTGATTTTTTTGCACGCGATATTGTTCTCAATGCTGATCATTCTACATTTACTGTGCACACAAAAAACAATAATGCTCCTCTCGGTGTAATTATGTTGCCAATTGCTGGCAAACATAATGTGTATAACAGCTTAGCAGCAATTGTCGTTGCACAAGAATTGGGAATTAAATTTGAAATAATTGCAAAAAGCTTAGCTTCTTTTGGTGGCGTTGCTCGACGATTCTCATTCCACGGAATCTATCAAGGCGCTGAAATTTTTGATGACTATGGTCATCACCCTAAGGAGATTGAATACACACTCAATGTTGCACGCAAACGAACACGTAATAAACTGGTTGTAGTCTTTCAACCTCATCGGTACACACGCACTCAAAAATTATGGAGCGATTTTCTTTCTACTTTTGCCTCTAGCAATATCGATCATCTGATTATTACCGATATCTATTCCGCTGGCGAATACCCCATTCACGCAGTCACCAGCAAACGTCTTGCGGAACAGCTCAAAGCTTGTAATCCGTCTTTTACCATCGAATATATTCCTTTTCAAGAAGACTTTTCTCACATAAAACAGTCAATAGCTCGATCTGTTGGTCAAAATGACCTTCTTTTATTTCTCGGGGCAGGAAAAGTACATCTTATTGCTGATGAAATAGCAGAATAACCTTTCCAGTTGCTCGTTTTTTTACTTTTTTCATATAACTTCCACCAAATTATTGCTTTTTAAGTATTTCTATTGGTAATATTGTAGAGAATAGAAAAAGTCTCACTTAAAAAGGAGAAGTTACATGAAGAATATAAAAAGTCTCATGGTTCTTGTTACTCTTGTGACGGTTTCAGCCGCATCTGCGTACTATGACCAATACGGTAACTATCGTCAAGATGTTGTCACAGAAGCCCTTGATACGGTAACTGGTGGTAGATATTCAGACGCACCACAAGATACACAAGAACGTAAAGAGGCATCTAGAGAATTAAAAGATACAAAAAGAAAAACTCAACAAAAAGCAGAAGACAAAAGAAGAGAAGCACAAAGAAAATACCAAGAAAAACAAGAAAAAATTCAAAGAAAAAAAGAAGATCGTAGACTCAAAGCCCAAATAAAGGAGTAGACCATGATGAACAAAAAACTAATCGCATTATTAGTTGCTGTTGCAACTGTTTCAGCTGTATCTGCAAGTGAAGTTGTTGAAGGTACAGGATACGCAGCAGGCAGAACTGTTGAAGGCACGGGACGTGTAGCTGGCGACGCTGTAGGTGGCGCAAGTGACGTTGCTTTTGGTACAGTTGGCGGGATATTCGGTGGAAGAAATGTACAAGAAAGAATGGATGACCGTAAAAATCGCCGTGAACAAAGACGTACTGATCGTGAACAAAGACGTATGGAACGTAAAGAAGCAAGAAGTGCAAAATACTATAGAGAATAAAAGGTGTACGTATGAAAATTACGAAAAAAATCACCTTCTTTCTTTTAAACTGCATAGCTTTTTCTCAAGCAGTACATTGTTTTTATAATGACGGTAACAACATGTGGAGAGGTGCTGCTATTGGGGGATTAGCTGGTGGCAGAAAAGGTGCCGGAATAGGTTTAGGCGTAGGAATGGCAACGGATATGATGGGCAATGCCGCGGCGAATAATCAACGTCGTCGTTACGACGATGAAGACTACTCCGAACGACGTACATCAAAACGCAAACGGCGTAAAATAGAAAAACAAAATGAAGAGCTTCAAAGAAAAAATGATGAATTAGAACAAAGAATTTCAGCTCTGGAAAATCAGAATTAATATAAAATTCTTCATCCCAAACCCACTATTAAAGGCAGGCTTACAAGCTTGCCTTTTTTAGATAAATAAAAATAGATGAATGTGATGCCGCATTGCTTTTTACAACAACGGTACAATAACGATCAGGGCTTTCAAACTGCAAAATCGATTCTATTCCATCAAATGTCACGAGATGTTTCCATCCTAACCGCTCCATTTGAGTAATAAAAAATTTGATTGCTTGCTCACAAGACAATGGACTTTTATATCCAAAAACTAAAGTACCACCTTCAGGGTTATCTGAAAGTGGCATTATAATTCGTTCATCATAAAGAGGTATTGGTACATCAACAAGCATCGCTTCATGTTGTTCAATCATATCAAGCAAACTATTTTGCGTTTTATCAACTAATTGCGTAACGCTTTTTTTATGCTGACGTGATTGTTGTTTTGTGCAAGAGGAAAGGAGCAAACAAAACAAAAGCATGAAACAATACAGTATTACCAAAATCCCCTCGCATGGATTGGATTATTCAGCAGCTACTGCTTGCGCTTTTGCCATTGAAATTTTTGTTTCAACAAGCTGTTTAACGTGTGCTTTTTTACCAACTTTTTTACGTAGGTAATATAATTTAGCACGACGAACATCGCCTCTGCTGAGCACTTTAATTGCTTTAACAAGGGGTGAGTACAATGGGAAAATACGTTCCACTGCAGCGCCACCTTCTGCTATTTTACGCACGATAAAAGTAGTTGAAATACCTTTTTTATGCATAGCAATTACGTTACCTTGAAAAGCTTGCAAACGTTCTTTTCCTGCTTCTTTAATACTTTGTGATACAATAACGGCATCGCCTATTCCAAATGATGGAAAACCACGATCTTGCATACCAATACTGCGAATAGTTTCTTTTGTGTAAAATGCTGCTTTCATGCGAGATTCCTCTTCGTATACACCCTACTACGCTAAAGCTTTGCGGGGCACTATAATCTATAATATTTTTAATATACCCAAAAAACGTTGTTCCAGCAAACTTTTTTAAGCTCGCTTCTGATTAACTCCCAACCATCTATCAAGAATAATAGCCACGGCAGAACGAACCGAAAGATGATTAAAGTCGGAAAAACCGTCCACAGGAACCAATAGATAATCTGATTGCTCTATTACAAACGGCGCTAAGCCTTGCCCTGTTCCAAAAACCAATAACACTGGCCTATCTGACTTCCACACTCTTGTCTGATCATAAAAAGAGATCATCTGTTCTGTGTCAACCACTTTAGCCGATGTAGTAACAATCAATGGCTTTTTACCTTCTAACTCTTCAATTCTTTTAACCACATCCTGTAAGGAAGCTGTAAGCTGCACCAACTGAATGGCGTCATAACGGCATCTATTGTATTCAAAACCGATTCCCTTTTTCCAAAAATCAAGCATCTTTTGCACGATTTTTTGTTGATCAAGTAACGGTGTTACAATAAAAAATTCCTTAACCCCATATGTTTTTGACGAACGTGCAATATCATGAATATCAACAGATGTAACTGATGAATGCCCCAATCTTTTTTCTTCACCAATGAGCACATCAGTATGCATCAACGCTACATAATGAGATGGGATATAATTGCTTGCTACAACTTTTTCATCTTTGGTTAAATTTTGCGAACGCAACCAAGAAAAATGCTCTTTGACCGTTGCAGAAACTGCATGCTCATGTCGCCATTTTTCAATAGCTGCATGATGACCAGAACGAAGCACATCAGGAACACGCTTATCTTTCCACTCAACAGGTTCTGTGTAAGAAGGAAAATCAACAAACGGCCCGCTAAATGATTCACGCGCTACCGATTCTTCTTTTCCTACTACTTGTGGCAATAATCGCAAAACACCTTCAACAAGTATCATCGCTGGCAAATCACCACCCATGATAACAAAGTCTCCCATAGAAAGCGTCATATCTGCATATTCTTCTTCTACGCGAGCATCCATTCCTTCGTACCGAGCAGGAATCAACATAACATGTTTACATTCCTGCGCACGAGCTGCAATAGTTTCCAGCACACGCTGATCAACTTTTTGTCCTCGCGGTGAAAAGAAAATTTTAAATGCTTTGCCGTAACGTGCTTCTTTATCTTCTATTGCCTTTTGGACAACATCAGGACGAATAAGCATACCCGCTCCGGGACCAAACGTAGACGCATCAATACGCTCTTTTGGTTGTACATACGAAAAAAACGATTGTACATCTATATGTACAATCCCTTTTTCTTGTGCCCGCCCAACCAAACTGGTATGGACAAATGGCTCATAAAGCTGTTCACAAACAGTGAGAATTGATATATTCATGGTGGGGTTATCGAGACAATTCTAGTGAAAAATTTTTTCCATAAGGTGCTGCTACATCAATCAAAGCACGCAATGACTTAATTGTATGCCCTTCTTTACCGATAACGCGACCTCTATCTTCTGGTGATACTTTTATTTCAAGAAGATTAACATCATCTTTTTCAGTCAGGTTGATTACAACATCTTCTGGATGTGAAACCAATTGCTGGACTACAAAAGTGACTAATTCTTTTATCATGCTGTCGCCTTATGCCTATTTTATTCTGCAGCTTTTTCTGTCTGAACAGCTTCTTGTGCAACTGGTTTAGCTGCTACAGTAGTGCCTGACTTTTTGAATAAACGGTGGATTTTTTTTACTGAATCTGTTGCGATTGCGCCTTTAGACAACCATGATAGATAAAGATCTTCATGAAATTGAGATATAGTGTTATTAATTGGATCGAATGAACCAATATTTGTAAGAATTTCACCATCTCTTTTGTTGCGTCCATCAGTAGCAACGATACGGTAGTATGGACGATTAGTTGTTCCAACACGAGACAAACGAATTTTAACTGCCATAGGAAACTTTCCTTGATAAAAAAACTGAAAATATGTACATATCTCTTACTAACTAGGCCCTTAAGAAGCCCAAACTTATTTTATAGCTTAACATATTGTTTCGCTTCTTCAAAGCGTTTCAATAACTTAGATACATCTGTAATCGCAACCCCTGCTCCTTGAGCAATGCGTTGGATACGAGAATTATTAAGAATAGTAGTATTGAGTCGCTCTTTTAACGTCATTGAAGAAATAATTGCCCTAAATTTAATTAACTCAACTTCTCCTCTCTGAATCATCTCAGGAGAAATGTTTAACCCCATCCCTGGCATATATTTCAACAGTTGCGAGAGAGAACCAATCTTATTCATCATTGCCATTTGATCAGCAAAATCTTGCAAAGTAAAAGCTCCGGATTTTAGTGCCTGTTCAGCTTTTTCTTGCTCTGCTACAGATACTTTTTCTGCTGCTTGCTCAAGCAAGCTTCGAATATCACCCATACCGAGCATGCGTTGTGCAGCTCTATCAGGGTAAAAAACATTCAAATCAGTAACTTTTTCACCTTCACCGACAAAAACAATAGGCTTTTTAAGCACAAAACGGAATGCAAATGCAGCTCCACCGCGTGTATCACTATCCATTTTGGTTAAAACAGCGCCCTGAAAACCGATAGTATCATCAAAAGCTTTAGCAACTGCTAATGATTCTTGTCCTGTCATTGCATCAAGCACAAGCACTTTATATGAAGGTCTGAGCAGTGCATCAATCTCTTGCAACTCCTGCAACATAGTATTATCAATATGCAAACGACCCGCAGTATCAAGCAAAACAACATCATAACCGTTATCTTTACCAAAAGACATAATCTCTTTTGCTGCCATAACTGGGTCACTGTTTTGTGCACGGTAAAAAGAAATATCAACCTGACGTGCAAGCACTTCAAGCTGATCTATTGCGGCTGGACGATAAAAATCGACTGAGCCGACTAAAATTTTTCTAACTACCTTATCTTTTTCAGCATCTTTTTTAATTTTATAAGCCAATTTACCAATGGTTGTTGTTTTTCCTGAACCTTGCAATCCTATCACCATCATGGTTAAAGGAAAAGAAAAAGAAAAATCAGCATCATTACCACCAAGAAACTCAACGGTTTTGCGCTGCACAATCATCATAAGCTGTTCTGCTGGTTTTAATGCATTAACTATTTTTTGACCAATAACATCCTGTTTTATTGACCCAATGAATGTTTGCACAACACCGTACGGAACATCTGCCTCTAATAGAGCCTGTTCCACACTATACAACGTTTCTTGAATATTTTGCTCAGTAAGCTTTTTGGACTCTCCAAAACCAGAAAACAGTGACGAAAATTTTTGCGAAAGGAAATCAAACATGTTAAAGGTCCTTTTAAGGATAAATTACTTTATTTTTTAATGCATATCCTATCATAAATATTAAGACTTTTCTATTTATCTTACGCTATACACATCACCCATTATTTATGTTATAATTACAAACAAAAGGACTGCTCCTACAGGAAAAAATCTCATGAAAAAACAAGCAACAGCTACCGCAGTATACCCAAAGACTCTTCTTCTGGGCGTACAAACCCCTGAAAACTATATGGTTAATACCGATTCTTATTTTGAAGAATTTCGCAATTTAGCCCGTACCAATGGTGTACACGATCCAGAAGAAATGATCATCAAAATTCGTACTATTGACGCTGGCTACTTTCTCACCAAGGGAAAACAAGAAGAAGTCAAAGCGTTTTGTGACGAACATGACATTGAACAGGTTATCATTTCAGAACCACTTTCTTCACGCCAAGCAGGCAACCTTGGAGAACTGTTTCATTGTGATATTTTTGATAGAACTGAACTTATTTTAGAAATTTTTGAAAAATCTGCTCATACTGCTGAAGGTAAGATGCAAGTTGAAATCGCACGCCTCCAACACAAAAAATCACGCCTTGCAGGCCGAGGAGTTCATTTTGCTCAACAAAGCGGTGCTATTGGTGTCCGTGGCGGCTTTGGTGAAACTGCAAAAGAAAAAGAAACACGTCACATTGATAACAGCATCTTACAAATAAAACGCCATCTTATAGTTATGCACAGAGCGCGTGAAACACAACGCAAACAACGCTTAGGCAACAAAGAGCCAAACATTTGTCTTATTGGGTACACCAACGCTGGAAAATCTACTATATTAAACACTCTCACCAACAGCAATGTTCTTGCTGAAGACAAACTGTTTGCAACACTTGATACAACAACACGTTCACTTTTTATCAACGGAAAGAAAAAAGGTACGTTATCTGACACTGTTGGTTTTATTCAAAACTTACCAACACGACTCATTGATGCATTTAAATCAACACTTTCAGAGTTGCATCATGCTGATCTTTTATTACACGTTGTTGATATCTCAGATTCAGGCTGGCAAAATCATATCCGTGTTGTTAACGACATTTTACATGATCTAGAAGTTGTAACACCGGTCCTTTACGTATTTAACAAAGCTGATAAAGTTGACACATTATTATTAGCAGGAGCTCTTGAAAAGTATGAACCTCATGTAGTTGTTTCATCACTTTCTAAAACAAGCATTGCTCCTCTTGTTGAATACATTAGCAGCTGGATGCCAGAGTAAACCATCTTACTCATTTACATTGCTTATTACTCCTTTCTTGTGTATAACAAAGCAAAAATGTTATCGCGCAAAAAAGGAGTTTTTTTATGAAAAAAAAAGCGATATTTCTCTTATGCACAGTCTCTCTGTGTAACGCTACAGATCAACTAACGTTTCAAGCAATTGAAAGCTATCTCAAAAAGCCACAACCCCATTCATATGTTGATTACCAATCATTTGAAGCTCTTTGCAAACATGCAAATGGATTATTTACCTCTGAACAATACGAAGAAGCAATTGCATTTTACAAACAAGCACTTGCACTCAATCCAACATGCGCACAGATTTTTTTTAATCTTGGACAAGCGCTATATCACGCAAAAAAATATTCTGAGGCGTTGTATGCGTACAAAAAAACCGTTCAACACAAAAAAGATCATTATCGCGCGTATGTACAAATTGCCAAAGTAATGATGGATGTAAAACAAACAAAAGATGCGATTGAACCACTCAAACAATCGCTTATTCTGATGCCAAATAATCATGATGCACGATTGCTACTTTCAAGAGCATATAACGAATGCAACCGTTTTGATGATTCAATTAAAACCATCTTTGAAGGCCTTGCTCTTGAACCTGGTCATATTAATATGACATTTGAACTCGCTAACATTTACAACGTTATTAACCGCCTTGATGAATCACTCGAAATATATCAAAAACTTGATCGCCTGTTACCAAACAATCCATCAATTTTATACAACATTGCATTTACTTATAAAAAATTAGGCGATTTACCAACAGCTCTTCCGTATTACAATCAAGTACTTGAACTTGACCCTAATCATTCAGAAGCACTCTTTAGCCGTGGCCTTGCATATCTTGTAATTGGTGATTTTGAACGTGGATGGCATGGATATGAATGGCGCTACAGTCGCCCTTCTCAAGGTTCGTTGCGTTCTTATTCTGAACCTCGCTGGGATGGATCAGATTTGAACGGTAAAACAATTTTAATTCATGCAGAACAAGGACTTGGCGATACGTTCCAATTTATTCGCTACGCGAAATTGGTTAAAGAAAAAAATGGTACCGTTATTGCTGCAGTACAAAAACCACTTGTTACACTGATGAAACGTTGTGAAGGAATTGATCACATAATATCACTCGATGACACTCCACCACATTTTGATGTTCATTCACCACTATTATCATTACCATACGTTATGAAAACACGTATTGAAACTGTTCCGAATGAAATTCCATATCTTCATCCTGACGAAAAACTTGTTGCAGAATGGAAAGAAAAATTAGCAACAGATAAAAACTTTAAAATTGGTATCTGTTGGCAAGGGAACGATAACTACGCAACACCAATGCTCCGCACAACCGTTGCACAAAAATCAGTACATCCAAAAGAATTTGAACCTATTTGTTCTGTACCTGGTGTCAGTATTTATAGCTTACAAAAAATGACGGGGACCGATCAGCTTAAAGAAATACCAAGCACAATGATTGTAAAAACATTTGATGGTGATTTTGATCAAACGCATGGCCGCTTTATGGATACTGCTGCAGTTATTAAAAACCTTGATCTTGTTATCACGGTTGATACATCAATAAGTCATCTTGCAAGTGGCCTTGGCACACCAACATGGATCTTATTGCCAAATCCTGCTGATTGGCGCTGGATGATTGATCGTAACGATTCACCTTGGTATCCACATGTTACCCGTTTATTCAAACAACCAACTCCTGGTGATTGGAAATCTATGATTCAAGAAGTTGCAGTAGAACTGAAGAAACATATTGCAAGGAAATAAATAATGAAAAAAACAGTTTTAATATCGTTGATGTTCGCATCAGCGATCTACTCAACCCCTTCAATTGAAACCGCAACAGAATATCAAAAAAATGAACAGTTCCCGCAAGCAATTGATTGCTTTGAAGAAATAGTACAAAACGAACCATGCAATTTATCTGCGCTCTTTAATCTTGGTTGTTGCTATCTTGCACTTGGGCAATATAACAAAGCACTCAATGCTTTTGATACTATACTTATGTACAACCCACAAATATTACCTGCATTGTATAACAAAGCATTCACCTATAAAACAATGGGGGATCTTGATACAGCAATTGATTTATATAAACAGATTATTGCAATAGATCCTGATTATGAACCAGCACAATTGGGACTGGGATTTGCATACATAACCAACGGAAATTTTGAAAACGGCTGGAAACAACACGAGCGCTATTTAAAGCAAAGCGGAAAAAATGGTGATAAGTTACGCACATTATTACAAGACAACAAAATCGGATACAAAACAATTGTTCTACGACCAGAAGGTGGATTAGGCGATACGCTCAACTTTATTCGCTATGCAGAAATTATCAAAGATATGCAAACCAATGTGATTGTTGCATGCCAGAAACCACTCATTCCGCTCCTATCCCGCTGCCCATACATTGATCAAATTATACCATCCGGCTCACAAATGCCAGAATATGACGCAGATGCAACACTCATGAGTTTACCCGCAATTTTTAATGATAATGATCAAACAGCACCACAAAACATTCCTTATCTCTTTGCAGATCCAGCACTTGTCACATACTGGCAAGAATGCCTTGCTGCTGACACCAACCTTAAAGTTGGCATCTGCTGGCAAGCCGATTTTAATAATGATAAACCATCAAAATTGCCGATTGCGCGCCGTGGAATTCCACTTGAATACTTTTCATCATTAGCATCAATCAGTGGTGTTAGTTTATATAGTTTGCAAAAATATGATGGTACTGAACAACTTACTACATCAACTTTTAAAATTAATACATTTGATGATCTTGACGAACATTACGGACCATTTATGGATACCGCTGCAATCATCAAAAATCTGGATTTAATTATTACCGTTGATACTGCAATGGTACATCTTGCTGGTGGATTAGGCGCTCAGGTTTGGTTACTGCATCCATATGCAACTGCTGACTGGCGATGGATTTGTCATCGTGATGATTCTTATTGGTATCCAAATGTGCGTATTTTTAAGCAACAAAAACCGTTCGATTATGCTGGCGTTTTAGAACAGGTACACATTGCGCTACAACAATTAATATTAAGTTAAAAACAAAAGGGGCTTAAAAAAAGCCCCTTTTTGCATGCAAACAGATTATTATAATTTACTTAACCCGCTCCATTATAGATGGCAAAAGATACGTTATAATCACCGCAGTTGCAACATCATACGCCGTTTCTTGGGCTGCTGGCGTAAGATATGTCATTGTATCTTGAACAATTTCTTTTAAAAAACTTTCTGGAACAATATCACACTTCTTAATAACATCAACTGCTGTATACCCACGATCTGAACCAATTTGTACTATTTTACGTAAACTATAATTAACCACAAAATAAGGTATATGATCTTGAACACTTGCTTGCACCAATTTTTCACTTCCTACAGCATTACCCTTTTTATAATCTTCAGTTATTTTATAACCAGTTGCCGTTACCGCTTGAGCAAATGGATAACCTTCTAATTTTCTGTTTGCTACAGCTACCATGGAATTACGCCCAAGATGACGTGTCCCTGCAGTAAAATTGCTTTTTTTTGCTAACGCAAGATTACCAGAGGCAATCACCATTATTAATAAAACATAAAAAATGACACGCAACCTATTCATAATGCAATCCTTTTTTTAGATCAAAAAAAAGAGAGGTTTTTTACAACCCCTCTTGTATCAGATGAATATAAAAATGATCTATTTTTATCTACCTAATGCTTTTAGAATCTTAGGCAATACATATCCCATTGCAAGTTCAGTAAGTGCTTCAGGATGTAAAGCAACGTCTACAGCTCCTTTTACCACTGGATTAACGTTATCTCTAATCGCACCTTCTGGTAAAACATCACATTTTTTTATTATTGCAGCAACATGCTTATCTAAACCAATCGCATCACTGCCTTTACGTATTGCGTAATCAACAACAAAGCGCTCTGCAAGATCATGTGCGCTTGACTTAGTAGTTAGTTGCGCAGCCGAACAAAGAAATGCTTTTTTAGCATGTTCATGTTTATCACAGAAATGATCTGCTGTAATAGAGGCTCCAATAAGAGTTTTATGACTATGTAATGTATTAACTACTCTATTATCAAACAAAGGACACACCGCAGACGCCGTACCAACAAAAGCAACGGTTGCAACCGCAAAAACACGCGAAAAATTTTTCATAAGGAAACCTTTTTTTTTGAGAAATTATAATTTACCGCCATAATCTATATCGATATATCAGAAATATCAACATAATATTTTTAATCCTTGTTCTTTCCTTTACTTTATTTTTAATCTTTTGTACGACTAACTAAAAACAAATGTTACATGATTGATTAAGGAGAATCATGAAGCGTACAAATATATCTATTGGATTACTTATACAGATACTATTATTCAGCAGTCAAACATATTGCAACAAAATTAGCGCAGAAATTTCTTGCGGCGAACTTATTGATAAAATTACTATTCTAAAAATCAAATCTGAACGCATAAGTGATTCAGAAAAATTGAAGAATGTGCATACCGAACTTGAAGCGTTACAACAGACATGTGATGAATATATTGGCAAAAACGATGAAGTTGAAAAATTACAAAAAAACTTACAAGAAGTGAATCAAGCTTTGTGGGATATTGAAGATGCTATTCGCGTTAAAGAGCGCAATAAAGAGTTTGATGACGAATTTATTCAAATAGCGCGCAGTGTTTATATCACAAATGATAAACGCTGTGTCATAAAAAAAGAGATTGATAAGGTGCTTGGCTCAAGGATTACTGAAGAGAAATCATATGAAGAATTCAAGACCAAGTAAAAAATGTGCTCCTTGAACTAATCGTCACGTACTATAAACTTATTAATTATCATTAATAAACAACAAGGCAAAAAATAATGCGTGACTCTTTTAACACCTTTCTCCAAGACAACCTCAATCCATCACAACAAAAAGCAGTACATCATGAAACAGGCTCAGTTCTTGTTGTTGCTGGTGCAGGTTCAGGAAAAACACGTGTTATTACGGCACGCATTACGCATTTAATTTTAAATAAAAACGTCAATCCATCATCAATCATAGCACTGACTTTTACGAACAAAGCTGCGCTTGAAATGCGTGAACGTATTGCATCTTTTTTAGGCAATCAAACAACACTTCCGTTCATTGGCACTTTTCATTCTTATTGCGTACAATTGTTAAAAAAACATCATGAACATTTGCCTAATGAGTTCTTTTCTATTTTAGACAGTGATGATCAGCAAAAAATGATCCAAGCAATTTTGCAACGCAATGGATTACAAAAACAGTTCACTGCAAAAAATGTTTCGTATCAAATATCACAAATGAAAAATCATACGGTTGATCCAGTACATCCAGCAACAGAACAACTAACACATCCAATGTTAACTGAGATTTACAATGCATATGAAACAGAAAAGCGAGCATCAAAAGCGTTAGATTTTGATGATTTATTACTCGAAACTTTACGCTTGTTTAAAAAAAATAGTGTTATAAAAAACAAGTTTCAAGAAAAAATTCGTCATATTTTGGTTGATGAGTATCAAGATACCAACATTGTGCAGCATGAATTGCTCAAAGCAATGGCTCTGGCTGATAACACAATTGCTATAGATTCAGTGTGCGCTGTTGGCGATGAAGATCAATCGATTTATTCATGGCGTGGTGCTAACGCAAGCAACATGGCTCACTTTAAAAAAGTGTTTCCTGATACTGCAGTTATTACGATTGAGCAAAATTATCGCTCTGTGCAGCAAATATTAACCATTGCAAATCACACTATACAGAACAATAGTGAAAGAACGCCAAAAAAATTATGGTCGGAAAAAACGGGAAGCAATCGCGTTTACAAAATGCTCTGTTTATCTGAATACCAAGAAGCACGATCAATTGCGCAACTGTTACTTGTTGCAAAATCAAAATACGGCCTTAATAATATTGGCATATTGTATCGCACGCATACCCAATCCCGTGCAATTGAAGAAGCACTACTCAAAGATTCAATTCCCTACCGTATTATCGGGGGCATTCAGTTTTATGAACGTAAAGAGATTAAAGATTTACTCGCATACCTGAAAATTATCGCCAACCCATTTGATCGCACCTCTTTTTTCCGCATTATTAATATTCCTGCTCGCGGATTAGGTGATAAATTTGAAGCGCTTTTTTATGCACAGTGGGCTCAGCAACCCTTTGCAACATGGCGCGACATCATCCAACAATTAACAGATAACAACAGCTTGGGTACAACCAAAGCAGCAATCTTACAAACTTTTGCTGATATATTTGATGACATTAACCCAACAACACTGCCAACTGAAGCAATTGAACAGATTCTTCTGCGCACAAAATATTTAACATATATCAAAAACAATGAAGAGCCACAAGAGGCACAAGCTCGCCTTGATAACATTAAAGAGTTATTGGATGCGCTTAATCATTTTGAAAAGAATGGCACAAAAACAATCACCGCCTTTCTTGATGAAGTTGCGCTTATGCAAGATCAAATGAATAAACAAAATAGAGATAAACATGCAGTTTCACTCATGACACTGCACGCTGCAAAAGGTTTAGAATTTGATTTGGTTATTTTGCCGGGCGTAGAAGAAAGCATTATTCCAACAACACGTTCTCTGATGTCTAACAATGCACTTGAAGAAGAACGACGCCTGTTTTATGTTGGCATTACTCGTGCACGTGAACATCTCATGATTTCTTATGCAAAACACCGTTATTCATACGGTCAAATGGTTGACCAATTGCCTTCGCGCTTTTTACGAGAAATCCCTAGCAATCTCTTACCTCTCGAAGATTGTTCATATTGGAATGCAACACAAACTAATCAATTTTTTTCTGATTGGTTGGGTATAAAAGGTAATATTTCTGATATATATATCCCCTCCTACACCAAAGCTACGGACAGCAAGACCCACTCTTTTAAGGATATATCTACAAAAAAATTCTCCACAACCACTCGTCCTATTACATCCAAAAAAGAGAATGCTCCAATGAGTTCAACAAACTCATCTTGGAAAAGAAATCAACCAGTAAAGCATGCAAAATATGGTATCGGAACGGTTCAAGATGTCGAAGAAAAAACAAACGGTGACATACATTTATCAATTCAGTTTAAAATTGGTTTGAAAAAAATTGTTGCGCAATTTGTACAAAAAATATAACACTCACAACATGAATACACCAACCCTCTATCTTGACCTTTGTACCGAATTTTTTGATTTAGATAAACCGGTAGCATCACTGGAAGAATATGCATTTTTCCATCATTATCTTTCACAAGCCCAGGGACCAATTTTGGAACCAATGTGCGGCACAGGAAGATATCTTATTCCCTATTTGGAAGAAGGATTTGATATAGAAGGTTTTGATGCATCACCTTTTATGCTCAAAGCATTACACGATAAATGCGCACAAAAAAACCTTAACCCAAAGGTCTGGGAGAAGTTTTTAGAAGATGTTACTGACTCAAAAAAGTATAATTTAATTTTTATTCCTGACAGCTCTTTCTGTTTATTTTTAGATCTTGCACATATCAAAGCATGCTTACAAAAAATATATTCGCTCCTACAAGATGGTGGTTCATTCGTTTTTGATGTTGAAACAGTCTATGCAGTTCCTGATAAAGTAGGGATCTGGCAAGGTAAGGCATATAAAAAAAATAATGGACTCATTGTTATGTGCAGCACGCTACCATTGCCAATCGAAAACAATATTGCAACAGTAATCTGCCGCTATGAGCTGATCGATAAAACAGATATCATCAAAACGGAAATGGAATACTTTCAAATTAGACTCCATGACCCAATTGAAATGTACACATTACTCAAAGAAGTTGGTTTTTCGCACATAAAAAAAGTTGCTGCGTACGATCACACAGCAACTCCATCGGCATACGATTATACTATTGTTTATGAATGCGTAAAATAATATATTATTTTATTTCTTTTCATGTTTTTTTTGTATTGCATCTTTAAGAAGAGCAATAACTGCATCTTTACTATCATACCAATTCACATTTTCTTCTATATAAGCAAGTGGCGTTTGCCCTGCAAAATTAGCAAGCTCAGGATCAACTCCTGCCTCAAGAAGAACTTCTATCGTACCTGTAGCTGCTTGCATCTCCATAAGAGCGTACATTAAAGCAGTATTACCTGCTGCATCTTGCTGATTAAGATTAAAATCTTTATGAGCATTAAGTAATTGTTGAAAAGGCATATACAAATCATGAAAGGATGCAAAATCTGCAGCCATCATTAATGCTGTTACACCTTCATGATTTGCAAAATTTATATCTGCACCCAGCCCAACAAGAAAATTAAACAGCTCCATATCAAGGTCTTCTGCAGCACACATTAAAACTGTCTTACCCGATTTATAAAGAAAGTTTATATCCGCTTTGTTTACATCTTTTTCAGTTGCGCACAAAAGTTTTATATCATTCTCAAACTTCTTCCACTGTCCCTCACAAACATACAAATATAATTTATGTTGCAAACGATATTGTCGCTGCACTTCTTTTGTTGCTACCACCCTAGCTGCATCTTCATCAGATGTCTTAAATCTTTGAGCAAGAAATCTTATGAGATCAAAACAAAATTGAGGTTCATTAAGTAAAATGTTTAACTTTTTATTTGTTCGAGCAAGAGCATTAATTGCTTCTCCTGCTTCTGTTAAAGATGTAGCATTGCTATACTCAGCAAGCAATGTAATAATGTATTTTTGAATGTCTTCAGGCAATCCTCCAAAATTAAATCGGGTAGAAGGTTCTGACTGAATAAATGACAAAAATTTATCCACAGCATCACCAAGCAGGGTGCCACTTAAAGCATTAACCCATTTACTCTTTTTAGGGACCTCAGGTTCCATACCATTACATAAGCTTGTGATCGATAAAACTGCGATAAACAATATATTTTTAATCATCTTCATCTAACATCCCCCAATTTAGACAGCATCAGTAATACTACCATCAGAGTAACAAGTTAGATTTCAAATGGTCAATAATTTTACCAATCCAGATTCAATATGGGGTACTAACAAAATGTGGATACAACTCTTAACGGGCTGTATCCACAATATAATATTCAACAAAATTAATAGATTAGCTAAATTTTACTCTCTTCAATTTCTTTCCACGCAGCTTCTTTACCCAAAAAGTTTTTTACTTTGGTCCACTTGCCTGGTTCAATATCTTTATACTGCTCAAAGAAATGTTTAATCATTTTTTGCTTTGCTTCACTTAAATCAGTAATATCTTGAACATTTGAATAAAAAGGATCAACATTTCTTGCTGGCACTGCGATAATTTTATTATCAATACCCGCCTCATCTTCCATTTCCAGTATACCAATCACACGAGACGGTAATAAAGCACCTGCCTGAACTGGATGAGTAGAGATAACCATAACATCGACAGGATCGCCATCTTTTGACAAAGTATTAGGCAAATAACCATAATTGAATGGGTACCCCATAGCTGTATGGATAAAGCGATCTACTTGTAAGATCCCAGTATCTTTATCTACTTCGTACTTAACCATCGAATTTTTAGGAATTTCTATCAGAACATTGATTTCTTGCATATATTCAGCCCCCCAAATTAAAATAATTACTAAAGTGATTATATCAAAAAATCTCAATATATTCAATTTAAGGGGTTATTTTCCACGAATATATTAGTCGCGCAAACGTAACAATAAGGCCATTGCCACAAAACTTAATACCGCCGCATAGATAAAACCGGCAACAGGAGTAACCGATGACCACAGGGCTCCCACAATAACGCTGGAAAGTAAATCACCCACCCCATCAACAGATTGCAATACACCCATTCCCGTACCACGCACAGATTCTGGTAAAATATATGCAGCATGAGCTTTTTCCAAAGCTTTAACTGTTCCAGCACTCACCCCTGCGCATCCAAAAAACAGTAACCAAAACCACAAAGATGTTGTGTGTACAATAAAACCAAGAGCGGTAATGCCAAAAAAGCCAAACCCAAAAATAGCCAACAACTTTTTCCTATCAATATAGTCACTCAAAGTTCCCATGCCCAATTCGCTCAATGCACGAATAATATTAAAAAACGCATATAACAAAACACCTTGTGATGTTGCGATGATTGCTGAATGTTCATATCCCCACAACTCTTGCACACGATAAATAAGCAATGCCTGATTAAAATTGGCAATGCCAAACAAAAACATGATTGATAAAAACTGTATAAATTCTGAAGGCAAGGTTTTTATATGCTCAAGAAACTTAAGTCCATGTACTGAAGTTTCTTCTCGCTTTTCTTCTCGCGTTAAAAACACAATTGATAAAACAGAAAAAAGTGCTGGGACACCTGCAATAAAAAAAATTGATGGTAATGAAATATTCATTTTCAACAAAAAAAATACTGTCACTGGTCCAATTAATGCACCTAACGTATCCCATGCTCGTTGCAACCCAAATGCACGTCCATATGCATATGGTGGAACAATTTTAGCAATCCATGTATCACGCATCGGCTCTCTAATGCCCTTTACAAACCATGCACCCACTTTATATATAAAAACAGCACCAATTGTATGTGCTGTTCCAAGCAATACAAGACATATTCCTGCAAGGCCATAACCAATAATTAAAAATGGTTTATAATAAGGAACTCGATCAGCAAGCCACCCCGATAACAGTTTTGTCACTGTTGCAGCTGCATCAGCAACTCCTTGAATTGCTCCAAGCGCAATTGGCGCATACAAAGGTCCAATCAATTGAACAACAAACATAGGCAAAATACCAGTACCCATTTCATGACACCAATCACTAAAAAAACTGGCTAAGCAAAAACCAATCATATTTTTATTAAACCAATTTTTCATATCATCCTCTCAAATTTTTTTCTTTTTTCTTGCACACTGCTTTTTGTACTGCGCAACAATATTTTTTTGTACCCACTCAGAGAGTTCATCAAACGATTCATATTGTATAAAATCAGAAAAATATTTTTGATGTGTTGCATAATCTTTGGGGATAGTCACCCCTTTAAAATCAAAAATTTTCATAATTTTATCATCAATCATTTGTTGATATACTTTGCGAGAATTCAAAAAGGCTCGTAATAAATAAGGAAATTCTAAAAAAATTCGTAATCTATAGATACGCTGCTTAATAGATGCTGCACATTCTATAATCTTTTGCATTCCTTCAGCAGATAACAAATATAGAGCAACCGTTCCACTCTTTACATTACACAAATCTGATTTCTCGCCATATCCATAAAAACAAAAATCTCCATGCTGATTAAAAAATGGTGACGGTTGGTGCGGTAAAACACCATGAAAACTATTTACGTTATAACTATCAGGTGAGCTCATGGGGCTTAATAAACAATTTCGCTCAATCGTTATTATATAGACAAGATTACTTATTGATTCGATCAATACTTTTCCATTGACAGCTCCGTATATGCATGATCCATTATATTCCTTATGGTAATCACAATCGGAGCGACATGCATACTTTTGCAAATACATTTTTCTATTGTCTGCAGTTCGACGTAAAATTTCATCAAAATGATGATTAACAGCTAAAGCCCTAATCATTGTATAATCAAAAAACGCAATACCTTGATTTAAAACAATTTCCCATGCAATATCTTTTTTGTTCTCTTCTCCGACAATATAACATAAAGCGGATAATTTGCGGGGAGAAAGATATCTTTGCATGCTGTAAGCACTGCAGAACATAGCCATAACGCAGTAATAAATAATCCAAGAAAAACTTTTCACTACTACCCCCTAAACATGAAAAATCATCTTATTCTAGATTATGTTTTACAAAAAAAAATTGTGCTAAAATAACAATTATCGTCATTTTAGCACAACCAATAAGCCATATTATACAAAATCAAGCATTCGCTTCATTTTATACTTTGCATAAAGCCAACATACAACCGTAAAAAAGCTTAACATGATACAACATATCCCCCACGGCAAACAATCTTGCTGTCCCAACAAAGCAGCACGTGTTCCTTCCATCACATATAAAATAGGATTACCCAAAAGTAGATATGCAAGCGGCTGAGAAAGATTATAAATCGATTCCCATGAAAACTGAAAACCTCCCATAAACCATAATGGGAAGATAAAACGTGTCCATACATTTTCCATCTTAGCCATTGCACCAATATGCGCTGTAACTGCTATGGTGAATACACCATAAAAAATATTTGCCAGAATCGTTATGATCGCAAATTTTATCCAAGCTACATCTGATAAACTAAAACTATTAAAAAGAATTAATTTACCAAACGGTAATACAAAACAACTTAATATAACACCCATCAGCACATATGATGTTACCATACTCAAAAGAACAACTCCTGGGCGAATTGGTAACGTCAAATAATAACTAATATGGCGATCACCTTCAAAATCAATCATGCACCTGAATGCATTACCATATATTTCAAAAAGCCCCACCGTACCCATGATAGTTGCCAACTGAAAACAGCCATAGTTTGCTCCAAGTCCAAACTCTTGCATTACATATCCCATGACTACCAATGAACACAACACCCAAATATAAAGATTGATAATTTTGTCACACAATTCTTGACGTGCTATATAAAAACGGGTTTTGGTTAATTTATAAAAAATGTCAAAAAAACGCATACAACTTGTATACATAGTTTTCCTTAGTTATTTACCGATGCATTATCCATCAATGCAATAAACACATCTTCAAGATTTTGCATATTAAAATCAGCTTTTAATTTATCCGGCGTATCAACCAACTTAATCAAACCTTTATCAAGAACACAGACACGATCAGAAAGTTGTTCAGCTTCATCAAGATAATGCGTGGTTAAAATAACTGTTACGCCCAACTGCTTTAAATCTCTAATCTGCTGCCATAACTGCCTTCTGATATGCGGATCCAGACCAACAGTTGGCTCATCCAAAATCACCAATTGCGGATTATGCATCAATGCTCGTGCAATCATAAAACGTTGTTTATAACCACCAGACAATACATTCGCTTTTTGATGCAAATATTCTCGCAACTCAAATTGATCAATTAAAAAATTAAGACGAGCATCAATCGCTGCATCTGTCATCTGATAATATGTTCCAGATAGTCGCAAATTTTGTTCAAGCGTAAGCGCTGGATCAAGATTTGGTCGTTGTGGACAAAATCCAATTTTATAACGGTATGTTGCAATATCATCATAAATTGATACACCTTCGCATTCAATATCACCTTCTGTTGGTGGATGCAATGTTGCAATAATTGATGACAATGTAGTTTTACCAGCACCATTTACACCCAAAAGCCCAACAATTTCACCCTTATAAATATCAAGAGAAACACCTTTGAGCGCTTCTTTTGTACTATATCTTTTTTTAATATTTTTTATTCTTAATAAAATGTTATTCATATATAATTCCTTATAATTTTTTAAACAAAATCCAAAAGCCGTTTCATTTTACAGTATGCATAACGCCAACCAAGTACAATGAAAAAGCATAACGCTCCAACACACAATTCCCATGGCAAACAGTCTGGATTGCCTAACAATGCTCCGCGCATTCCTTCCATGACATACAAAACAGGATTACATAAAACAAGATAAGCCAATAAAGGAGATACGGCATACATGGCAGTCCATGAAAATTGATAACAGCCTAACACCCACATCGGCCAAATAAAACGGGACCAAATGTTTCTCATTCTCGAAATGGTCCCAACACGCGCAATCACCACAATCATAAATATTCCAAAAAAAATATTTACAAGCACAGCTGTAATAGCAAACTTAATCCAAGAAACATGAGCAAAACTAAAACTATTATAAAAAAGTAATTTACCAAGTGGTAAAACAGTGATCGTCAAAAACAAACCAACAATAGCATATGATACAACCATGGCTAGCAACACAGTCGCTGGTCGTGCTGGCAACGTCAAATAATATGAAATAGTACGATCACCATCTATATCCATAATATTACGCGCTGCTGCGTTATATATTTCAAAAAGTCCCACAACTCCAACAATGGATGCAAACTGAAAGCATCCATAATTAGTTGCAAGACCAAAATTTTGCATAATATAACCCATAATTACCAGGGTACAACTGGTCCATATATATAAATTAATAATTTGAGAGCCAATATGTTCTCGCGCAATCAACAAATGCGTTCTAACTAACGCACAGAAAATATCCCTAAACCGAACAATACTCTTATTCATATTTTTTCCTTTACCACGAAAATATGACACCATTAACCTGAATAAAACATTGCCCCAACAAATGGCAATACACTTTATAAACATAACTAAAACAATAAAGATTCTAAAAGAAATGACCTCGACATGCGTTTAAGCACGGCAAAAGGCTAAAAAAAAGAATTTCATAAAAATAATGCTTTGCATTATTCGATGAACTAATGTGTACAAATAGTAGTAATTTTCATAATCAGACCTCCTGGAAACAGGAATTTTAAGAGAACATCAATTTTAGAATAACATAAAAAAATACCTGGTCAATTTTTTCTCGTGACAATTACTCTATTCATTCGATATAATCCCATTATAGCGTTCAGCGTTCTATAAAAAAAGAGAGTTTCATGATAAAAAACATCTGCATTCTTACCATTACAATCACCACTTCTCTATGCGGGATGGAGACGCAATTGCATAAAGCAATAAAAATACCGTCAAATAAAATAAATGAAACTATTCGCTATGAAAAGACTCATCTTTCTCCACGCGCCTCGATCAAACAAAAATCCTTCATTGAAGAAACACAAAAAGAAAGAAATCATTTAAAAGAAAAATTAGAGGATACACCTGAATGTTTTTGGATGTGGACTCCAGAAGATGGAGCTTTTCACTCTCTCTATAAAGCAGAAAATAAAGATGATGCTATCACAATAACACTCCATTGTAATCCTACTTTACGTATGGGTGAATATTCCATTTTAAGCAGCATAATATTAGCACCTAACATATCTTTTAAGGACAAAAAAGAAGTCATGATAACATTGTTATCACAAAATTATATACCTACCAACGCAGATAAAAAACTGAATCTTCTTGCACTATGGGAACAATGTACAAAAAAAAAAATCATTAAAAATATATGGTTATTTATGTGGGGATACAATCAAGGTAGCTCTCTACAAACATTACCACAAGAAACAGTCCAATCCATAATCCATCTTGCCTTTAATACAGAATCACTTTTATAAGACAAATAACCTTTCTAAAGCTTCATTAAACTAGGGGATATATCATGAAGCATATGATACCGTTACTATCTTTCATAGTGTTATTTTCCACATGTATAACCAAAGGTATGGAAAAAGAAGTACACTTTCCAGGCCAACTGAATGAAATAGAAAAGTTGATTGTGTGGCGTAAAATTAAAAAAATTGGTAAACCCATGGTTTTAAGCATGATACAGCCAACAACAGATAATCCTGATAAAAAAGATGAATCCAAAAACCTCCCAACCGTAACACACATCAGAAAAAACAGCACTGATCGTTGTGACATTTTTATTATAAATACTATTAACGAACAAGAAAAAGATTATGGATACGTACCAAAGCAAATAAGTAAAAAAAAGAATGGTGTCTGGCATATCACTATACCAACTAACTATATCGGTAATTATACACGCTACTGGCACAAAGAAGACGCAGAAGGAGAATACATTGAATTATATTCAAATTTTACCGATCAACAAGCCCTTCTGGAAGTAATACATAACTGCAATCTATACTTTGCATGTAGTTCTTAATGGAAAAAGTAGTTTATCTTTCAAAAGATCATCAAGAATGGTATGCTTGCCAAAAATTATAAAAAAAGGACGAGTATGTGTAACACAATAATACAATGGACCATGCACAATTCTACAAACTTACAAAATGTAGGGCTAACCTTAATGCGTATAGGTTTTGGTGTAATGTTCACAATCTTTGGATACAACAAGCTGTTTTCAGGCAGCGCTAATCTCACACAACTTGGCAGCGCAATCTCACTGTTTGGCATTACTCATGGATATTTAGTATGGGGATACCTTGCAGCACTTACGGAATTATGTGGTGGTCTTTCATATGTAATGGGACTCTGGACACGCATTGCTTCTTTACCCCTCATCTTTCTTTTAATTGTTGCCATTAAATTTCATCTTCAAAAAAATGATGCTTTCACGGTATGGGCATTCCCTGCACTTTGTTTGTGTCTTGTGATTGGGTTTTTAATTGCAGGCAGCGGTTTATATTCTGCAGATCATGTGCTTCACCGTCACCCTCACTCAACAAAAGAATAAATCCATAATAGAAACAAGGAACATTGTTATCAATTGCTTTGCGCAATCCTCATCTGATATACTTCTCGTTATATATAAAACAAAAAGGGGGTTTTATTATGAAACAAACGAATGCTATTATAGCAATCACACTTTCCATGGGGATATTTGCAAACAGCCTTTGCTCAGAAGCATCAAGCACAACAAGTTCATCACTTATAACC
This sequence comes from uncultured Pseudomonadota bacterium, assembly GCA_964636815.1. Lineage (GTDB taxonomy): Bacteria > Babelota > Babeliae > Babelales > Vermiphilaceae > SOIL31. The sequence goes on along the minus strand of CAZWTF010000001.1, from coordinate 26,165 downwards.
TGGATGCAAAGCGGCTTATATAATGCTTACCAAGGAATGATCAGTTCAGCTACCGGATTAATCAGCATACCTTATTCAATTATGAATGTTGTTGGTGCGTGGAGCGATCAACAAAAAGTATACGTTGCAACCGCGGCAGTCGCAAGCTTGTTGGCTATATATCAAAAAGCAATTATTAAAAAATGGTTCAATGATATGATAGATCGCCTTACTGCAAGAGAAGAAACTCGACAGCTCTTAAAAGATGTTGATGTTGAAGAAGTACCTTGGGATAAAAATTACAAAAAAAGAGTTGAAAATCTCTAACTTGCTTTACCCTACTATTTCTATACACTACAACGTATGCAAAATAGGGGAATTATTATTTCATATAAACTGTAACATACAACAAAAGGATACTTTATGTTGAAACAAATAGTATTAAGCACATTATTTACTGTATCTGCAGCAACTGCACAAATCAATCTTGATCTTAATCTAACTCTTACCAATCAAGATATTCAAAACAACATCCCTGGCTCTATCACTATTGACGAAGAAGTAATCGTACCAGTTGAATTCAATGGCCTTAATGGATTGGTAGTTGGTTTACTTGCAAAAAAAGGTGATGATAACATTATCTTTAATGCACAATTTTTCCAAAAATCAGAAAATGATGAACTTGTTGCTGTTACTCAGGTATTCGAAACCGAAGCAGCACTCAATGAAACAGCTACAATCATTGTCAATGATCCTGAAAATGAGAATACATCTCTAACTCTTACTATCACTCCTACCAACGTAGAATAAAAGAAAAGAAAATTTTCCTATTTTGCTCTTAATAAAAATAGGTCCTCTGAGATAACACTCAAAGGACCTATTTTTATTATTCTTTACTTTCATCAAAAAGAACAGCCTGCTGCTCCTTAAAAAAGTAATTTTTTACATATCAGTGTGCTATAATACTAAAAACAGATATTATACATCACATAAAAAGGTATTTTATGAAACAAATACATCTCTTGACCATAGTCTTTGCCGCATATCATATTTCATCTTTTTCGTCAGAACGCCCATTAAATCCAGCAATAAAGACAATGCTTAATGAAACACTTATGACTGAACGTGAATATGCTCAAAAAAAAATGGAACACCAGATCATGATTGAATATAAATATGCTCATCAAAAAATAGTAGAATACAACAATCAATTTCCAAAAATATCACAAGAAAAACTTGATGCACGGGTAGCGCAAAACGAACGTGAGATTAAAGAGAATCAAGCAAAATATAAAAAAGAACAAGAACAGAAAGAAATCCAATCCTCTGTGCAATATTGTCGCAGAAATCAGCATCAACGAAGGCTTTAAAGCTCTTAAAAAAGAGCCTCAAAAAAACAATCGAGTATTATTCTACTCGATTGTTACTTGAATGGAAAAAATAAAATTATTACACCACAATAGTTTTCTTACGCATCAGGACTATCATCATTCAAAAAGAATTGAATATGCGACGGTGCACCAATATCCAAACGTGCCGCCAACGGTCTATCTTTATACTCAAGCTGCTCAGAATTGCTCATCATTGCTTCAATATCAGCTTTTTTATCAAGAATAATATCTTTACCAACAATTTTTTTATTCGGTAATTTTACACCATCCCCTGGTGTTATAAAATACCCTTTGTTAGTTGAAACCACTTGATATGCAATATGTTGCATTGTAGGGTTTTCTTTTAAATACGGCCCTTCCCACTTTTCTGGGTGAGCCAAATTCATCGGTCCAACTTCTGATCCACTAAATTTTTCTACATTCAAAAAATTAATAGAATTTTTCTGGTCATCAAAATCAATGATCACGCATGTTTTATGAATACGATGAAATGTATCACGCAGCTCTACTACTGCATCTGCCATCATTATTCCTGCATCATCTTTTGCACGATACACGGTATTGACCAAGGTCATGCCAACAAAAATAACAGTTGCTGCTATAACAACTACTGCTAACGTATAACTTTTTTTTATTCGTTTCATAACTATTTCCTTTATAAGCGCTCGAAGATATCCTTCAACAAGTTCAGGACGAGCGCAAAGAATCATTTTATACAAATATGCTTATCAATAATTTAAATGCATCGCTTGTCGCACTTCATCCATAGTTTCAGCAGCAACCTCACGCACTGCGGCAGAACCTTCACGTAAAATATTCATCACAGCCTGTGGATCTTGTGCATACTGAGCTCTGCGAACACGAATCGGTTCTAAAAATGTATTCAACACCTCAATTAAGCGTCTTTTTAGTACCACATCCCCAAGGCCGCCGCGACGATAATGCGCTTTAAGTTCCTCAACTTTTTGCGTATCCTGATCAAACAGATCAAGATAACTGAACACTACATTCCCTTCCACCTTACCTGGATCATTCACATGAATATGATCAGGATCGGTGTACATTTTCATCACTTTTTCAGCAACAACATCAGCGGGGTCTGACAAATAAATGGCATTGCCCAATGATTTGCTCATCTTCGCTTTGCCATCAATTCCTGGCAATCTGCCAACCTTAGGAACCAAGCCTGTTACATGACCAAAAATTTCTTTATGATACATGCGATTAAATGCATTAATAATTTCATTTGTTTGTTCAATATGAGGAAGCTGATCTTCACCAACTGGAACAATTGTTCCTTTAACAATCACAATATCAGCAGCTTGTGAAACTGGATAAATTAAAAATCCCGCCGGCAACCGTTCCTCAAAACCTTTCTGAAGAATTTCCGTTTTTACCGTTGGATTACGCATCAATCTGCTCACAGAAACCAAATTAAGAAAATGCATGGTGAGTTCTGCTATTTCTGGAATCATTGATTGAATAAATATAGTTGTTTTTTTTGGATCAATCCCAACTGCTAAATAATCAAGACAAACTTCCAAAACATTCTTCCGCACCATTTCTGGTCGATCAAAATAATCAGTCAATGCCTGCGTATCAGCAATCATCACAAACTGTTTATATGATTCTTGTAATTCAATACGCGATTTTAATGAACCAACATAATGACCCAAATGTAATGGGCCTGTTGGGCGATCACCGGTTAAAACAATAGATTCATGTGCCATGTTTATACTTTAAATTTTTTATTAAACATATTTTGTTTAAGCATACAGATGACATCAAAAAAATACAAAACATAACAAACAACTTGCAAAATATACACCTACTGAGATAAAAACAATAAAAAGGAGATACCTATGTTTTACCATCTCATTATGCGCGACATCATCGAAATCATTTTTTATTCATCATGCATATTTACTTTATGCCAATGGCTCAGAGCAGACAAAACAAAAAATGTTACCGTCTACTTTTTCGCATATTGTGCCCTCGCTCTCAGCGCATGGGTAGCTCAAATGCCAACATTAACACCTTTTTTATTCGCCTATGCACCTGTAGCGTTGCTCCTTTTTATTATCCTGCATGAAAAAACATTACAACGTAATCTTGTAACATTATGCTCCATTACTCCCGCACGCATACAACATGAAGATTGGCTTGATACATTATTAAGTTGTAGCCTTACAAGCATCAACAACAAAAAACTGATCACCATAATGATCGAACACAAAGATGCTCTTGATCATTTTGTAACCACTCCTTTTACAATCAATGCTGATTTAACTAAAAACATTTTAGATATTTTTCTCATGAGCTCAGCATACGATGAACATAAAATGATTTGGGTAAATACAACAGGTAAAATACGTGGCATTAATGTGATATGGAATAACAAACAAGAAACATATGATAGTGCCATTATTTTTAGCGCACACCCTGTCAGCAGAGCATTTTCTGTTATTATTAATGGTAAAGAAACAAAAAATCTTTCTGCGCATCACGTACACACAATGATCAAAAAACAACTTTCTTCTCTTTCATCATCACAATGGCCTAAAGGAGCTTATCGTGAACATACAAAATCTGAAAAGACTATTTCTCAGTAATGCACCACTGTTAATAATCAGTTTAGTGCTCGGATATAGCTTTTGGTACATCGCAAGTTATGATCAAACTATTATGCTTAACTTGAATGTCCCTCTCTGTTTTGCTGGAAAAATAAACGGTTATAATTTGAATGCTCCTGAAAAAATAGATATCTGCCTGAAAGGTAAACGTACAGATATCTATACACTCGACAAAGAAGCGCTTGCTGCACACATAAATATCGGTAAACTGTTACCAGGGAAACATGGTATACTGCTAACCAAACAACATCTATTTTTACCAGAAAACATTACGCTCGTGCAGTACATTCCATCAAATCTTACCATAACTATTTCAGATAACAGTAACGCTTAGGAAAAATAATGTCTCAAAAACCAAATGTTTTTATCTCTTTTATTGATTCGGTCAGCTCTCTTTTTTTAACAGGACTTTTTTGCATACTACCAGTCACTTTGACCATTTCAGTATTTACTATTTCATTTCGCGTAATTGTTAATTGGCTTGAACCATTACGCCGCTTTGACATACCATTTTTGAATGCAATTCCTTACTCAGAGGTCATTCTAGCGATTGCCATCATATTCATCACCGGAACATTGTATAACATGTTTCTTTTACGCCCCATCATTCATGGTATAGAAAATCTTTTTTCACGCATTCCACTTATCAGACCTGTGTATTCTGGAATCAAAAAATTAGTTCACGCTTTTAGTTTTCAAGACAAAGCATCATTCACCAAAGTTGTGCGTGTTGAATTCCCACGCCCAGGCATCTATAGTATTGGATTTCTTGCCAATCAAGTTGATGAAAAAATTGCTCCTGATATACATACAAAATATTTTAGTATTTTTATTCCAACAACACCAAACCCAACAAGTGGTTTTTTAATTATTGTACCTGAAGAACAAATAGCCATTCTTGAAATATCCCGACAAGAAGCTATGGCAATGGTAATATCTGGCGGCATTATTCAACCTGATACTTCAAAATAAAAAAGAAAGTTTATGTCAAAGTATATAATGATCATCTTGAGTTTATATACACCATTAGACTGTATGCAATCTCTCATCGAAAAAGAACCACACTACTGCTTTACAAATTTAACAATCTTGAATTATGATGGCTGGCAAGATCATGCTATCCTCATAGCAAAAAATGCAACGTTGGTTCATTCCAACATAAAAAAAACAAACAATATAACCAATACAGTTGAAACACCAAAAAAACATCCGGAAATAAAAAATCTATTTTTTAGAGAGCCACAACAGAATACTTATGATCTTATTACGGTATATAATCCCTATATGCTCAATAAAAAGAACATACTCATTCATCTCAAAAATGTTCATGATTATCTCACCTCATCAGGCAAATTTTGCTTTTTTATAAGAACACAAACCAATAATATTCCCATACCTGAACAAGCCTTTGCGACTATATATTCGCAAATATCAACAATAAGGTCCCAGTCGCACTATTTTACTGATGATCAACTCAAAGAAATTATATGGGCAAACGGATACAATATTGTTTCTTACCAAAATAAGACCTATGAAACTGTTATAGATAACACGTATGACTATAAAGAAACACTCAAAGCAGCATTTATTCATAATGTACGCCATCATAACTTGCCTGAAAAAACAGTTCAACAGCTCACGGAACAATTTATAGGACTTGTTATGGAACGCAATAAAAAAAATGATCTTGGCAAATTGATAGAATCTTGGAATTTTACAAAAATTACTTTATGTAAAACAGACAAACTCAGACCACCTGTATTCTTGAATAATTCACTGCTGTCAACAAAATGGACTTAGTTTGATTTTCTCGACAATGAACTGTGGCACTGATAATATTTGATCGAATATATCACCACACACAACCCCATTTTAAAGAGTTCTCATGAAAAAATATGCCCCACTTTTAATCTTCATAATAAGCGCACTTAATGGCATGAATAAAATGGATAAATCAGATCAGATGCACATTGCATTACTCAATTGTCATTTATCCCATTGCATACAAAAATATAATCTATATATTAAAGACCGTTCCATTCTTCATATCGGATGTTCAACAGGAAAATTTTCTATCAAACTTGCAGAAAAAGCATCTCGTGTTCATGCTTTTGATACCAATCAAGATTATATTGATATCGCAAATAATGAATATCAAGATCTTAAAAATATTTTTTTTAAAAATTGTTCTGCTACATACTTTAATTGCCCAAGAAGTTGCGATTTAGCAATAATTGATTTCACAACAATGAAGGATTATCCCCATACAAATAAAGAAAGAAAATCCCTGTTTCAATGCATTAACCAGCATTTATCACAAAATGGCGAATTGTTTATTTCTATAGTAACAAACGATAACACATTGCATCCCAATATTGCTGTCGCTACAAACGAGAACACATCTTTAGCGCTACAGGAAATTATGCCTGATATGGCAATAGAAACTATTGCAGGTCATGTGATCCCGCGATATCCTTCCACCCAAAAAATTCTTACAATATTAAACCAAACTAACTTTACAGTTCTGTCACATACAGAAGAAATCAATATGATGGCAATAATTGAAAAGAACCTACGCGCCGCGTATATCAATATTGTCAAACAAAATCCACTATTAAAACATATCCCAGACCCTACTGCTAAACAAGAAGTTGCCGCCCTGTTTATTGACGCGTATGTCAATACATTGCAAAAAAATTATAATGGTCATCTACTAGAACCAATGATAACGACCATCATCCGTGCACGTAAAAAATAAAAAAGGAGTCTTATGAAGAAATATATTATCGCTTTATATTTTGCCAATATAATCAACTGCATGGAACAACCACTTTTGGAACGAAAACCCCAACCTGCCCTTCGAAGCCTTGGCGAAGTAGGGCGTGAACCACGCGAATGGGATGCACAAGCATATGATGAAGGTAATACAATACAAACCAAAGCTTTTTTAACATTTCTAGAAAAAAATAAGATAGAAACAGAAAAACGTACGATTCTTGATGTGGGGTGTGGAACTGGAAAAATTGCCGCACAACTCTCAGAAAAAGCTACTCACGTTTATGGGTTTGACGCAAGTAAAAATATGATTGAACAGGCAAAGAAAAATTTTGGTCATATTAAAAATCTTTCTTTTGAACATTGCTTTGCAGAAGATTTCACTTCACCAAGACTTCATAAGCTTGCTATTGCCTCTTTCTGCATTCATTGGTTTGAAAATCAAAAGCAAGCCTTTCAACACATTCATGACAGCTTAGAACATAATGGTGATTTTTTTGCAACTGCTCAAACAAGCAACAATCCAACACCTTTGGGGCTTGTAGTTGCTCAAGAAATGATAGAACAAATGAACGTTAATCAACTATATAAATGGTTCACAGACAAAAACATTATTGACCTAACAGCGTGCACTTTACCCTCAACTCAAGAACTTACAAATATGCTTCAGGAGACTGGCTTTACACTTTTACAATCTGAAGAACAATCTTTTTCTCTTGCAATGACAAAAGATGAAATCATAAAAATGGAACGTCCCATTGTCTTCAGTAGACCAATAATGAAATATATACCAGATACACTTATCGAGTCTTTTTTTAAAAACTATATATCTCTATATCTTTCAAAATTAGAAAAAGTTGGTCATGATACATATTTAGAAACAATCATTACAACGATTGTTCATGCTCAAAAAAAATAAAAAGGGATCTGATGAAAAAATATATAATCATTGCTCTATGCACAATACATACTATCAACAGTATGGAACAAGCTGTCATTACACGTGAACCACGCGAATGGGATGCGCAAGCATATGATAAAGGCAATAAACTACAAACAGATCTTTTTCTGCACTTACTTGAAACAAATAATATCAAAATTGAAGATCGTACAATTCTCAGTGTTGGATGTGGTACTGGTAAAATTGAAAACATTCTTGCAGAAAAAGCAACTCATATAGACGCAAGTGATGCAAGTAAAAACATGATCGAACAAGCACAGAAAAATTTTGGCCACGTAGACAATCTTACTTTTAAACATTGCTTTGCTGAAGATATTACATCTGACAGGCTTTACAATCTTGCTCTTGCATCGTGCTGTATTCACTGGTTTGAAGATAAAAAACAAGCATTTCAACGTATTAATGACTGTTTAGAACTGCAAGGTGAATTATTTGGTACAGTACAAACAATTGAAAATCCAAGCCCTACCAATCTTGTTGTTGCGCTAGAAATGTGGCCAACCTTTCAAGCAGCTGTAAAATTAGCTACTGGCAAAGAGTTATCTGGTCTTGACAGTAACAACATGCAAAGGCTTGCTGGCGTCTCATATCTTCATATTCAAGAATTCAATACAATCCTTGAAGAAACAGGATTTGAGATCATCAGAAGTGAAGAGGCGTACTTTAATAACACCACAACAAAAGAAGAACTTAAACAACTACAATGGCCAATCATTTCCAGCAGACCATTCATTAAGCCATTACCATTAGATGTAGTAGAAACATTGTTTGAAGATTTCATATCTCGATATATCAACAAACTACAAAAAATTGATGATAACAAATTTTTAGATAAACATTTTACAACAGTCATTCATGCACGCAAAATCAATAAATAATATATGAAAAACGATTTATTCATCAAAAATGGTATCACCATTCCAGAACATGAATTAGAAATAGCCACCAGCAGATCAGGCGGTGCTGGTGGTCAACATGTCAATAAAACAGAGACTCGCATTACCGTACGATGGAATATCAGAACAACAACCGCACTCACTGATGAACAAAAAAATTATCTTTTAAGTAAGTTGCAATCGCAACTTACCGATAATGGAGAAATTATAGTACACAATAGTGAATCTCGTAGCCAACAACAAAACAAAAAAAATGCTCTCAATAATCTTGCTGCAGCCATACGTAACGGTCTTGCTAAACCAAAAAAACGTATTGCAACAAAAGTATCTGGAGCATTAAAAGAAGCGCGGTTAAAAAGCAAAGCGCATCGAGGTAAAATTAAAGAGATGCGAAGCAAAAAAATTAGTTTTGATTAAGAAGAAACTTATTATCAAAAAACTGTGTATAAAAATATTCAAGACCGATATCAGATGAGCCATTTTTAAGTTGAAAATCTAGCGTAGCTAAGCAATGGTGCGCGTCGCGCAATTCATTCAGGCTATACGCGGACCAATCACGATTAATAAATGAGAACGGCAATTTATATTGTGCTTTTTTTGCTTCAAGCAACTTTTGCTGTTGCATCAATTCAACATACACATATGCACGCCACAACTGATCTGCCCAAAAAGAAACCCAAAAAGGTGATAAATACAATTCAGACATTTGAGCCCACTGACGGAAGAATGCTCTATTTTTTTTGCTAAAAAAATGTTGACTCAATGTAAATAATGAATGGGTTGGTTCGGTAAGATGTAACATCCACTGAGAAAAAAATTCCTGCGAACTTTTACCAAGCAAAAGCTCATATTGCGCAAAAAAACATGCTTTATCAAGCGAAATTTGATCAGTGCGCATAACAAGTTCAGATGCAAACGCACTTTTATCAGACAATGATGCATTGTTTACCAAGAAACGAATCATATAATAATCGCGAGGAGCAAATTCCTGAGCCAACGGAATAACATGTGTTGATTGTGTAGCAGCAAGTTCGCCTGCTGTGTTATCAGAAAAAAACATAATACGATGAGGTCCAGGATAGGAACGTAAATATTCCAGCATATCTTGCTGTTTTTTTACAGGTAAACCCACAAAGTTTTCAAGATAATAAGTCACTGCACCGGAAAATGACATCATTGATAACAGTGATTTAATTGATACCACATCAACATCCGTGCAATTCACCGTTTCAACAACGGTACCGTTCTTTTTTAAAAAAGAAACTATATAATAAAAAAAAAGTAGCGGATATTCACGGCCAGAAAAGCAAAACACGTCACCTTGCGGCAACTGTTTTGCTTTGGAAATATATTCTAAAAAATTCCGTACGGTCATAATATTTTTATGATGATGATTGCTGACGATTTCTTAAACTAAACATAGGAGTGCGTTCAGGCGCTTCGCGTTGTTCTTTTTTATTTTCAAAACGATCTTTACTGTATTCTCCTGCCTGCCCTTCATAGCCTTGGCGAAGGAGGGAGTTTTTAGCTGAGGATGAATACAATGTAAATAATTGCTGAGCACCTTGTTGTGCCATTGCACGTACAGACTCAAACGTATCCCACGCAAGCGGATCAGTTTCAGCCCCGCCTTGCATTTCAACAATTTTATCAGACTGTGTAATAACAAAATTAAAATCGGCCGTTGCAGCACTGTCTTCTTCGTAATTCAAATCAAGAAGAACATTGTCATTCACTACACCCACGGACACTGCTGCAATAGAATCCTTAATAACAGGATTACAAATAGTACGTGTTCTTAACCAATGCTCTTGCGCCATTTTTAAGGCAAGAAATGCACCAGAAATTGCTGCTGTTCGTGTACCACCATCAGCTTGCAACACATCACAATCAATGGTTATAGTGCGTTCACCAATTGTTGAAAGATCAATAATCGACCTAAAACATCTGCCAATAAAACGTGCAATTTCAACTGATCTACCATTTTTAGCAGCTTGTGAACTTTCACGTTGCGTACGTTGAGCAGTAGATGTCGGCAACAATGCATATTCTGCAGTCAGCCAACCAGTGCCTTTACCACGCAAAAATGGAGGAACTCCATTTTGCAATGAAACAGCACATAAAACTTTTGTTTTGCCCATTTCAAAAAGAACTGAGCCTGCAGCAAATTCAGAAATACCGTGTGAAAAAGACACCGGTCGCAATTGATCCGGTGTCCGTTTATCATTTCTTATAATTTTCATGCAATCCATAACTTCTCACTTATCTTACGATAATAGCTTAAGACTTGTGCGACCAGTTACTGTGTCATGATCTAATACTTCTACTTTAACTTCATCATCAACTTTGATAGTTTGCATAAAGTTTCTTTGTATATCACGAGGCAAGTTAGAAACGTGAGCAAGTCCATCTAATCCAGGAACAAGCTCAACAAAAATACCAAAATCAACAATACGTCTTACTTTACCATTAAAGACAGCGCCTTTTTCTATTTGACCCGCTAACGTCTTAACCCAACGAATAGCAAGATCAATCTGAGCTTCAGGACCGCCATAAATTTTAACTAAACCATCTGGTTCAATATCAATTGATGTTCCAGTAGTTTCAGTGATTTCACGAATAGTTTTACCACCAGAACCAATAATTGCACCAATTTTATCAGGAATAATATTCAATGTAACAACTTTTGGAACCAATGGAGAAAGTTCTGCATTAGGAGCTGTCATTACTTTACGCATTTCACCAAGAATGTGTAAACGTCCTACACGAGCTTGTTCAAGAGCTTGTTCAAACACGTCACGTGGTAAACCACCTTTGTGTTTCACATCCATTTGAATTGCAGTAATACCACTATCTGTACCAACAACTTTAAAATCCATTAAACCAAAGGCATCTTCAAAGCCTGAAATATCAGTTAATGCTGCAAAAACACCTGGGGTGTTTTCTAGAAGACCCATTGCAACACCAGCAACCATTTTTTTAATTGGTACACCAGCATCCATGAATGCCATAGTAGTTGAACATGCAGTTGCCATAGAAGAAGAACCATCAGATTCTAAAATATCTACCACCACACGAATTGTGTATGGGAAATCTTTTGGTGCAGGGCGTAAAAAATCAAATGCTGAACGCGCCAGATAGCCATGACCTGTTTCGCGTCTACTTGTGCCACGCATTGGTTTAACTTCACCGGTTGCAAAAGGAGGGAAATTATAATGCAACATAAACAATCCTTCATCAGGATTTTCTTGCATTAATGTATCAAATTTTTGCTCATCATCACCACTGCCAAGCGTTACTGTTGCAAGCGCTTGCGTGTTACCACGAGTAAAGAGTGATGATCCATGTGTAGATGGTAAAAGACCAACTTCAACAGAGATTGGACGAACGGTTGTAAAATCACGCCCATCAACACGTTTATTGGTCTTAAAGATCATAGCGCTTAATTTTTCTTGTAATTCATCGCTGATAATATAATCAATAACTGATTGCGGTACAGCTGCTGCATCTATTTTTTCTTGATACTCAGCCGCAAACTCTTTTTTAAGATCTGCAACTGCAGTGTAACGTTCATGTTTATCAGTTGTGTTAACACGCTTAACACGGTCGTCAGAAAGGAAATTGCTCACTTCACCTTTCCATGTACCAAATTGATATATATCTTCAACTTGAGTTTCTTGATATCCAAGCTCGCGTTGAATTTCTTTTTGCCATGCGATCAATTTTTTAATTTTTTCATGCGCTTGGAACATAACATCAATAAAATCTTTTTCGCTTAATTCATTGGTTGAACCTTCAACCATATTGACGCCTTCTTCTGTTCCAGCAACAACAATGCGCATATCCGATGCTATTTGCTCTGGATGTGTTGGATTGAATATCCAATTTCCATTAACACGTCCAATTTCAATAACACCAATTGGTCCTAAAAAAGGAATTTTTGAAATTGATAATGCTATAGATGCAGCTAAAAGAGAATTAGTATTAGGGGCATGTGCTTTATCAACAGAATACACAGTTGTAACAACTTGTAGTTGATTAAAATAATTGTAAGGAAATAATGGACGAATCGCACGATCAATGAGACGACTTGTCAAAACTTCACGATCGGAAAGTTTACCTTCTCGTTTAAAATATCCACCAGGAATTTTTCCTGCAGCCGAATACATTTCACGGTATTCAGTTGTCAATGGTAAAAAACCAGGAAATTCTTTAGACGGAGCTGATGTTGCTGCTGCCAAAATAACCGTTCCACCTTGCTTAAATAACACTGAGCCATCTGCTTGACGGGCTACTTTGCCAATCTCAACCTCAAAGCCAAATTCTTCATTTTTAAAAGTTCGTACCATTTCTAAGGGACCTATAACTAAAATTTTTATTGTACCCTACTTCTTTTTCCGCTCATCTGAGCTTATTGAAGGACAAAGGGCAAGCAAAACCTACTTACTATAAAAAAGTAGCTGCGATTGCAGCTACAATTTTTTACTTTTTTACTTACGTAAGCCAAGTTTTGCTAGTAATTCTCTATACTTATTTTCGTCGTTTTTTTGTATATATTTCAAAAAACCACGACGATCGCATACCATTTGTAACAAACCACGGCGAGTGCTAAAATCTTTTGGATTTTTTTGACAATGCTCAGTTAATCTATTGATATTTTTAGTCAATAAAGCAACTTGAACTTGTGAAGATCCAGAATCTTGCGCATTCATGCCAAATTCATTAATGATCGCTTGTTTTTCTTCTCTTGTTACTGCCATGAGTAATGACTCCTTAAGCCCCCAACTCCCATCACCCTTTATTGGAAACCCTCCAATAAAAAGAAACAAGCTATATAATTTTTGTTGGGTTGTGAATTAAATAATTTTTATTCTTTACTAATCTTAGTATACCAAATTTTATCAAAAAAAATAGGGTGCCCACCCTTTAAAAGATGGCCGCACCAACCGTAGCTTTACACATAGATTGGTAGGCGCGAGCGGAATTGAACCGCTGACCCTTGCTACGTCAAAGCAATGCTCTGCCCCTGAGCTACGCGCCTATAAAGTGACCCCATGCTTTATTTCACATGGGGACTTTTTTTGAGATATATTTTTATACCCCTGAAGCCGAGTTATCTCTAACTTCACGACGCTCTCCCTCTTGAGCTTGTCGCTCCAGATCAGAAAGGTCATCTCCAAGGTATCGTTTTCTAAATGACTTAACACCAGTTCCTGCAGGAATTAACTTACCTACAATCACGTTTTCTTTTAAGCCATATAAATGATCAACTTGTCCGCTAATTGCCGCTTCTGTTAAAATTCGTGTTGTTTCTTGGAATGATGCAGCAGAAATAAAGCTTTCTGTACCCAATGAAGCCTGCGTAATACCCATTAGTATAGGTTTTGCTACAACAGGACGTTTGCCTTGAGCGCGTAACGCACTATTAACAGTTTGGAAGTGGATACAGTCTACACGATCTCCAATTAGGAAATCACTATCACCATTTTCTATCACACGAACTTTACGTAACATCTGACGAACAATCAACTCGATATGTCGATCGTTAATATCAACGTCTTGTAAGCGATAAATTTCTTGAATTTGATCTACAAGATAACGTTGAACTTTTTCAGCTCCCAAGATACGTAACATATCATGTAGCACTGGGGCACCTGCTGTTAGCGGATCACCTGCATTAACATGCTCACCATCAACAACGTTCAACTGTTTACCACGTGGCACCAAATATTCATGACGATCTGCACCATTTACAACACTTACTTTTCTAAATCCACGATGTAATCCTCCGATTACAACTTCCCCATCTACATCAGACAAGATAGCTGCATCTTTTGGACTTCTCGCTTCAAATAGTTCAGCAATACGAGGTAAACCACCGGTGGTAATATCTTTTGATTTTGCAACTTCACGAGGCATTTTAACCAACACATCACCAATGTTAACACGTTGTTTTTCAAGAACGTTCACATACGAACCTTCAGGAAGGAAGTACTGAGTTAATTCTTCACCTCTATCATCAACAATACTAATTGCTGGCTGATATTGTTCTCCACGCGTTCCCATAACGATTGTTCTTGATTTACCTGTTGCTTCGTCAGCACGCTCATGAATCGTTACATTTTTTATAAGATCAAGATACACAACAGTTCCCGCTTTTTCAGTCATAAGAACTTTGTTGTTAGCATCCCAATCTGCAAGTTTTGTACCTGCTTTAATATCTTGTTTATCTTTAACGTGAACAATAGAACCATATTCTAAAGCATGTTGCTGTAATTCACGACCATCTGGAGTAACAATGAGAAGTCGAGCTTTTCTACTCATAACTACCATTTGTCCTTGTGGATCAATAACTACACGCACGCCATGCCATTCTACTGTTCCATCATATTTTGCATTAATAAATGGTTGCTCAGTAAGACCACTCGCCAAACCACCAATATGGAATGTTCTCATGGTAAGCTGAGTACCGGGTTCACCAATTGATTGTGCTGCAATAATACCAACCGTTGTTCCTTCATCAACCAATCTTCCTTTAGATAAGTCATAACCATAACACAGTGCACATACACCACGTTTAGCCTGACAAGAAAGAACTGATCGAACAAGAACTTTAGAAACAGCAGTACCATCAAGCTGCGCCATCATTTCACGCGTAACAGTATCACCACGGCTTAAAATAAGTTCTCCAGTAACTGGATCTTTAAGATCAGCTGCAAGAACACGACCAAATACACGTTTACCCATTGGATATACAGTATCGCCGGCTTCTTTCAAATCTGAAATTTCTAAATAACCGAGAGTGTTACAATCAGGCATTGTTACAACAACATCTTGAGCAACATCTACCAATCGACGAGTCAAGTAACCAGAACTTGCGGTTTTCAACGCTGTATCGGATTGACCTTTACGAGCACCGTTCGTTGAAATGAAGTATTCAAACACACTCAAACCTTGTTTAAAGTTTGATTTAACTGGAATTTCAATAATTTCACCAGTCGGTTTTGACATCAATCCACGCATACCAACAAGCTGCTTAACTTGATCTTTTGTACCACGAGCCCCTGATTCTAACATCATAAACACAGGACTGAATGGCTTGTTAAGATGATCTTCATTAGCAAAGACTTTTTTATCTGCTACATCAAGCTCATTATACATAGTTTGCGCAACAGCTGCGGTTGCATCTCGCCAAATACCAACAACTTTGTTATAACGTTCACCGTTGGTAATAACACCATCCATGTACAATGATTCAATTTTCTCAACTTCCTTTTCTGCCTTATGTACGATAGCATCTTTTTCTACCGGTACAATAAGATCATCAAGAGAAAGAGACATGCCTGAAATAGTTGCATAATAAAAACCAAGGTGTTTAACTCTATCTAAGCATGATACGGTCGCATCTTTACCAAATTGATAGTAAACCATTTCTATCAATTTACCTAAATCGCTACGTTTCAAGATTTTATTAATTGGTTGGAACACAAAGCCTTCAGGGAACGCTTCGTAGACTAAAACACGCCCAACTGTTGTTTCAACAATTTCATTATTAAATAAACGTACTTTTACTTGTGCATGAAGATCTACGCTACCAGCTTGGAAAGCAGTAACAACTTCAGAAACACTTGAAAACACAATCCCTTCCCCTTTTGACCCTTTACGAACCTTGGTCATATAGTGAAGACCAAGAACCATGTCTTGAGAAGGAACAGTTACAGGACGTCCATTTGAAGGAGAAAGAATATTGTTTGTTGATAAAATTAAACGTTCACCTTCTAGCTGAGACTTTTTGCTTAACGGTAAATGCACCGCCATCTGGTCACCATCAAAATCCGCGTTAAACGCAGAACAAACAAGAGGGTGAATTTTAATTGCTTTACCATCAACAAGAATTGGGTAGAAAGCTTGAATACCAAGACGATGCAATGTTGGAGCACGGTTTAAAAGTACCGGTCTATTTATTACGATATCTTCCAACACATCCCATACTGCTGGCTCAAGTTCTTCAACCATACGACGAGCAACACGCATGTTAGGCGCTAATTCACGCTCAATAAGCCCTGCATAAATATATGGTTTGAAAAGTTCTAAAGCCATCACTTTTGGAATGCCACATTGATCCATACGTAATTCTGGATCTACAACAATCACAGATCGTCCTGAATAATCTACACGACGTCCAAGAAGATTTTGTCTGAAACGTCCTTGTTTACCACGAAGCATTTCACTCAATGATTTTAACGGACGCTTATTAGAACCACGTACAGCTTGGCCTCTACGGCCGTTATCAATAAGCGCATCAACCGCTTCTTGAAGCATACGTTTTTCGTTCTTAATAATGACGCCAGGAGCATCAATTTCAATAAGTCTTTGTAGACGAATATTTCTGTTTAATACACGACGATATAATTCATTCAAATCAGAGCTTGCAAAGCGTCCACCTTCAAGTGGTACTAATGGGCGTAGATCAGGTGGGAGAACTGGTAACACCGTAAGAATCATCCATTCAGGATTGATATCTCCATTAGAAAGACCAGTGAGCACCTTCATACGACGCATTATCTTGTGACGCACGGCAATAGAGCTCGTTTGGCTATAATCAGACTGAAGTTTTTCTATTTCAATCTTTAAATCCATAAAACTTAAAACAAGACGAACTGCTTCTGCGCCTATTTCAGCCAAGAATTCTGTATCATCAGTGCGTTGCATGATATAGTTTTCATACTCAGTAGAGCTCAACAATGTTTTAACAGGATATGGTGATTTACCTTGGCGTACAACCATGTACATATCAAAATAAATAACACGCTCTAAATCCTTTACCGGCATATCAAGGACTAAGCCTAGATAACTTGGTATCCCTTTGAGATACCAAATATGACACACAGGTGCAACAAGTTGAATATGTCCCATTCTTTCACGACGGACACGCGACTGAATAACTTCAACGCCACATTTTTCACAGGTAATACCGCGATGTTTCATGCGTTTATATTTACCGCAATTACATTCCCAGTCTTTTACCGGACCAAAAATACGAGCACAAAATAATCCATCTCGTTCAGGTTTTAACGTTCTATAGTTGATTGTCTCAATTTTCTTCACTTCGCCATAAGATAACGAGCGAATTTTTTTAGGAGACGCAAGACTAATTTTAATAACATTAAAACGTGTAACGTTTATATATTCTTTAAACCGTTCTAGCATTTGATTACTCACTAACGTTCTCCTTGCCCAACTTGAGTAAATCCACTTGTAAATTTAAGCTTTGAAGCTCTTTAATAAGCACATTAAATGACTCTGGAACACCTGGCTCTGGTAAATCATCACCAGCAATAATAGCTTGATACGCTTTATGTCGACCAGTCACGTCATCAGACTTGATAGTTAACATTTCTTGTAAAGCATACGCAGCACCATAAGCTTCCATCGCCCATACTTCCATCTCTCCAAGACGCTGACCACCTTGTTGAGCTTTACCACCAAGTGGCTGTTGCGTTACAAGTGAGTAAGGTCCGACTGAACGAGCATGCAACTTATCATCAACCATATGATTCAGTTTCATCATATACAGATTACCAACAGTAACAGGCTGTTCAAAATACTCACCCGTTCTACCATTACGCAACCTGAATGATCCTGAAGCTGGTAGGCCAAGATCTTTCAACATCGGTTCAATATCTTTTGTTAAGCTCGCACCATCAAACACTGGCGTTTTAAAACAAACACCATTTTCTGCGGTTTTACGTGCAAGGGCCATTACCCCTTCCTTACCGTAGTCCACTTCATAACCTTCAATCATCTCTTTATCAAAACATTGAATAAGATACTTTTTAATTGAATCATATCCATCAGTTTCTAGAAGTTGTTGAATTTTATTACCAAGTTCTCTACCAGCAAGACCAAGTGTCGTTTCTAAAATTTGTCCGACGTTCATACGTGATGGAATACCTAATGGATTCAACACAATATCAACTGGCGTACCATCATCAAGATACGGCATATCTTCACGTGGAACGATGTTAGAAACAATACCCTTGTTACCATGACGACCCGCCACTTTATCACCAACGGAAATGTGACGTTTCATCGCGATATACACTTTAACCATCTTAATCACGCCTGATGGAAGCACATCACCTTTTTTAAAGTGATTAATGCGATCTTCTTTCAACCCTTCCAAGATGCGAAGCTGATTCTCATAAGAATCTTTGAGATGCTTCAACTCTTCTTGCGCCGGTTTTTCTTTTATTTTTAACTTAAAGAGATCTTCAAGTGTACAATCTTTGAGCTCTTCTTTGTTGAACTTACCGCCACGAACACCTTTTTTCTCAGATGCCGTTGCTGGTGTATTACCATGAAGAGTATCGCAAGCCTTATTCATAATCATCTTTTGCAAGAAAATAGTATGATGCTTGTTGCTCATTTCTAATTTTTCAATCTGTTTAGCTACTTCTTGCTTATAACGAGCATCTTTTCGAACACCACTTCTTGAAAATATTTTAACGTCGATTACTGTACCTTCAATTCCAGGTGGAACGCGTAATGAAGTATCTCTTACCTCACGTGATTTTTCTCCAAAAATCGCACGCAACAGTTTTTCTTCAGGAGAATATTGAATATCACCCTTCAGAGTTACTTTTCCAACAAGAATATCGCCGGGTTTAACACGAGTACCCACACGAACAATACCATCTTCATCCAAACATTCTAACGCTGATTCGCTCACATTTGGAAGATCACGAGTAAGTTCTTCAGGCCCAAGCTTTGTATCACGAGCATCAACAATATATTCATCAATGTGTACAGAAGTAAGTTCGTTATCACTTACAAGACGCTTATTCAATACAATAGCATCCTCAAAGTTATAACCATGCCATAACATAAATGCTACAGAGAAGTTCTTTCCTAAAGCTAATTCGCCATCGGAAATAGATGCACCATTCGTTAAAACATCACCCGCTTTAACAGCTTCACCAACGCGAACGATTGGAGCATGATGAATCCATGTACTATAACTTGAACGTTGAAATTTCTTCAGATAGTACGTGTCAATACCATGAGTGACCCAATCATCTGTATTGGCACACTCATCTTCATTGACACGAAGAATAATTTTGTCTGAAGAAACATATTCAACAACACCACCGCGCTTAGCTAAAATCAATGCCCCTGAGGATTTGACAATTTCACTCTCCATACCAGTACCAACGATTGGCGCTTTGGTTGCAATAAGTGGAACTGCTTGACGTTGCATGTTTGCACCCATAAGCGCACGAACAGCATCATCATGATCAAGGAATGGTACTAATGCTGCAGAAACAGAAACTAGCTGCTTTGGTGATAAATCGATGTAATTAATATTTTCTGCGTCAACATACAATAAGTTATCATCATGTCGAGCAAATATTTTACCTTGTTTCAACTGATTTGTTTTAGGATCAATCGCATCTGCCTGCGCAATATAATTGCCAGACTCTTCAAACGCATCCAAGAAAACAACTTCATCTAAAATTTTACCATTTTTTACTGGTCTATATGCCGTTTCGATAAAGCCTAAATCATTCACCATTGCATATGTTGCAAGAGAAGAAATCAGACCAACAGTTTGACCTTCAGGCGTTTCGATAGGACAAATACGACCATAGTGAGATGAATGAACGTCACGAATTTCGAATGTCGCACGATCTTTTAACACACCGCCAGGCCCGAGCGCAGATAAACGACGCTTATGCGCAAGCTCTGCCATTGGGTTTGTTTGATCCATAAATTGAGACAATTGACCTAATCCAAAGAATTCTCTGATAACGGCGCTCAAAGGCTTAACGTTAAGGAAATCTTGTGGCATCAATGCACCATGTGCTTCTTGCATTCTAAAACGTTCACGAACAATACGTTCTATACGAGTAAAACCAAGATACATTTGATTATTTAACAACTCACCAACCAATCTGACACGACGGTTACCCAAATGATCAATGTCATCTAGCTCGCCTTCTCCTCTTTCGCGGAGATTAACAAGATAACGAATTGTTTGAACAATATCATCTCGTGTTAACGCTAACTGATCTTCAGCTGTTGATAGACTTAATTTACGATTCATACGTACGCGACCAACGCGTGTTAAATCGTAAAAGCGATTATTAAAGAGCATATTAGTTAAACGCTCAGCAACTTCTTTAATAGATGATGTATCTCCAGGCCATATTTTTGCATGTAAATCTTTTAATGCAGCGTCCTGAGATTGACATTTATCTTGAGCAAGCGTTAAAGCAATAGTTGGCTGTAATGCATAACCATTGGATCTAATTAACTCAAACTGAAGTGAACTGAACTTTTTAATAATTTTAAGATGGTTTTCAGAAAATAGTTCGCCTTGCTCGATGAGCACTTCGCCTGTTTCTGAATCTACAACATCTTTTGCAAAGACACGCCCTACCAAACTTTCTGGCTTAAGCGTTATTGATTCGATATCAGCTTTTTTAAATTTAGCCAATAACTCTTTTGTTACTCTACGACCAACAAAACCTTCTTCATGCTCAGAAGAAACCATGCCTTTTTCAATACGTTGACCTACCAGATGTTCATTAACATCACTCAAAAATTGATCTTTTTTGAAAGAAACAGTATCAAACTCATAAAATAAAGGGATTATTTCATCACGAGAGAAGCCAAGTGCTTGAAGAAACGTGGTAACGTATAATTTTTTCTTCTTATCTATACGTACGTATAAAATATCATTGCTATCTGATTCAAAATCAATCCATGAACCACGCATTGGTATAATGCGCGCAAGATAATACGGACGACCACGAAAATCTTTTATTTTTTTGCTTTGTGAGAACACCACACCAGGGGATCTATGCAACTGACTCACAACAACGCGATCAACTCCATTAATTAAGAACGAACCCAAATTACCGAGTTTAAATCTTCCTTGATCTTCATAAAGATCCGCCATAACTGGCAAGTCTGCAAAGAAAATATCTTGTTCTTTAATATCACGGACGATCTTGTTGCCTTCACTATTAGTTGTCCAACTAATCAGCTGCACTTTAATTCTGAGAGACATAGAAAAAGTTTGGCCACTCGTACGACATTCATCTAACAGAAGCGGCGTATGAACTGTTGTACGTACTAAACAGTTAGAACACGTTATATAACGCGCTGTTTTTTCTTTACAGAAAGTACATGCCTGATCTTTAGATAAACGTGAACAATCAGACTTTTTACATGATGTACAGCTCCACTGATAACGGCTTTCGATACCAGTTAACTTTCCACATGTACAAGCCCAACGCCCTAACTCATAGCTAACATACTCGAGCGAAAGCTTGTCTTCATACTCAATAGGAAAAATATCCCGCAACACTTTTTCAAGCCCAATAAGCTTTCTTTCTTGCGGTAAATAATCAAGCTGAACAAAATCATTAAACGATGTTGATTGTATTTCGATCAAATTTGGTACCGGAACAACGTCCCTTATTTTACCATATTGTTTACGAAGGGTACTCTTGCTTATAAGTACATTAGACATTAAGACCACTCCTCACTAACGCCAAACATGTGGCCAACAGATTCAATCCCCCACTACACCAAAAAACTGTGCCCCAATTTTTTAACTCAATTATTCACCTCACTACAACTAAGTAGCTTTTTTGTGAATAATTAAATTATCCGAATTGGGGTCCCCATCAAAAGAACTATCCTCCTATGGAGGCAACTGAAGATGGGGCTAAAAAAGGCCTGCATAACAAAGGTTATGCAAGCTCTACTTTTGCGCCAACTTCTTCAAGTTTCTTTTTCATTTTTTCTGCATCAGCTTTTGATACTGATTCAGCAATGACTGCAGGCGTTTCTTCTGTTAATTTTTTAGCATCAGAAAGCGCTAAGTTAGGAATAACTTCACGCAATGCTTTAATTACTTTGATTTTTTCAGCGCCAGCGTCAGTTAATGACACTTTGTATTCGCTTTTTTCAGCTGCTGCTGGAGCCGCTTCAGCTGCTGGAGCTGCTGCTGATGCCATTGGCATAGCTGCTGAAATACCAAACTTTGTTTCAAGAGCTTTCACTAAATCTGCAAGCTCAAGAACTGTCATATTGCTGATTTCATCAATAAATTTTTCATGAGATTTTGCTGCCATTGCAATCCCTAAACGTTAAAAAGTGACTATAAAACAACTATCTATACAAATAAAACAAACTTACTCTGTAACTGCTTTTTGCTTTTCAACTTCTTTTAAAGCTACTAAGAATTTAACCATCACAGAATTAAGTCCAAATACAAACGAGGTTAATGGAGCATTAAGCGTACCGCATAGCTGAGCTAGCAATACTTCTTTTGATGGAAGCGTTGCAATACGAGTGATTGCTGCTTTATCCAAAAGCTGTGCATCCACACAACCAATAACAAGACCGAGTGATTCATTCTTTTTTGCAAAATCATTAAGCGTTTTTGCTACGCCGGAAACTTCGGCTGCATCAAATGCAAAAACAACACCAACCTGATTTTTACAATGAGAAAGAAGTCCTTCAGCGCCCTCAACATCTGCAAGCGCTCGTCTAACAAGCCGCATCTTTGCGATTTTAAGCGCGCCACCTTTTTGACGTAACTGCTTTCTTAAATGTTGCATTTCAACAACAGTTAATCCAGAGTAATTAACAAAAAAGGTGCCCTTATTTGCCAAAAAATCTTTATGAAATAATTCAACAACCGATTCTTTTTGTTGTCGATTCATTGAAACCTCTTTACCTATAAGGAACGCACAAATTCATCAGGATTAATAGAGATGCCAATGCCCATTGTTGAAGACACAGTCATCTTTTTTAAATACTTACCTTTAGCAGTTGCAGGCTTTATTGCCACAACAGCTTTAACTAAAGCATCCAAGTTTTCATGAAGCTTTTTAACATCAAATGAGACCTTACCGATTGAAAAATGAACGATGCCTTGCTTGTCATTTCTGAAGAAAGCACGACCTCTTTTTAAATCAGCAACAATTGCGTCTACATCGAACGTAACTGTACCTACTTTTTTATTCGGTAACAATCCACGCGGTCCCAATACTTTTGCTAGTACACCAATTGCACCCATAACATCTGGAGTCGCTACTGCATAGTCAAAATCAAGCCAGCCGCCTTGTATTTTTTCAATAAGGTCTTCCATGCCTACAAAATCAGCGCCTGCTTTTTTTGCAGCATCGGCATATTCACCTTTTGCAAATACAATAACGACTTTCTCTTTTCCTTTGCCATACGGTAATACAACAGAGCCACGAACAGTTTGTTCACCCTTTGATGCATCAATACCTAAATTGATAGACACATCAACTGATTCATCAAACTTAGCAAAAGAAAGATCTTTAACCTGTTGAAATGCTACATCTACACCAAGATCATTACTAGGTTTTTTTGATACCGCCGCCCGATATTTTTTTCCGTGTTTAGCCATTATCTTTTCCTAGTTCACTCAACAACATCAATTCCAATACTTCGCGCACTACCAGCAACAATTTTTTTAGCCTGATCTATATCAGTTGCATTTAAATCTGGCATTTTAATTTTTGCGATTTCTTCTATATCTTTCCATGAAATCTTTGCAACTTTAATTTCATGCGGACGAGAAGAACCTTTTGTAAGATTAATTCGCTTTTTAATAAGCTCAGTAGTTGGTGAAGTTTTCACTCTAAACTCAAATGTGCGATCTGTGTATACAGTAATTTCTACCGGCACAGTCTCGCCTTTACGATTAGATGTCTGAGCATTAAATGCTTTACAAAACTCCATTATATTAACTTGATGTTGACCAAGTGATGATCCTACTGGAGGAGCTGGAGTAGCGCTGCCACCTGGAATCTGAAGCTTAATTTTTGCTTTAACTATTTTTGCCATGTAGAAAATTACCTCACTAATTAGCGCTTAATTTGATGAAAACCAAGTTCCACCGGGGTCATTCTGCCAAAAATGCTAACCATAACTGTTAATTTATCGCTATTATAATCTACGCTATCAATAATACCGACAAACCCAGCAAATGGCCCCTCAACTATATCTACTTCACTGCCAAGCGAAAACTCTTCGCGCGTAGTTTCGACCGCAACTTCTCCCTTAACTTGGGAAATAATACGATCAATTTCTCTTTGGGATATTGGTTCAGGATTTTTGCCCCCCAAAAATCTCAAAACCCGAATGCTTGCCGTTACAACACGTAGCGACTCGGGAGTCATTTCCATTTCGGCTAAAATGTAGCCAGGAAAAAGTTGTTGATCAGCACTGTCATCTGTTGCAAACATCGGTTTCGATTTAGCAGATGGCACAAGAATCTCACCAAAGTAATCTTGCATCTCTTCTGCTTGAATTCGTTTTTCGATGTCTAGCTTAGCTGCCTGCTCATAACCTGCATACACTTGTACAACATACCAGCGCTTCATATGATCTTTGTCCTGTAAAAACTAGTTACCACTATACAATCTAACTACAAATCGCCAGAGCTCGGTAAGCCCTTTATCGACTAGACCTAAATAAATTGAAAAAAAAGACATGAGAAGTAAAGCAACAACCGTTGACCCCACAAACTCATCAAATTTAGGCCAGGTAACTTTTGAAAGTTCAAGCTGCACATCTTTCACAAACTGCGTTACATCTTTAATCATTATCTCTCTTTTCTTTTTTTTGAAGCTGGCAGGCCAGGAGGGACTCGAACCCCCAACCGGCAGATTTGGAGTCTGCTGCTCTACCAAATTGAGCTACTGACCTACGATGGTCTATTTTGTTTCTTTATGTTCGTTGTGTTTACGGCAACGTGCACAATATTTGTTCAATTTTAAAGAACCAATAGTTCTTTTTTTTGAAACAACTTGTGTATAGTTGCGTTCTTTACACACTTCACAAACCAAATGAGTAGTTTTTCTATTTTTTGCCATGATTCTAAAAACAATTGAAGACCTAGATTCCAATATTCTATCTGGAGCCCGCGACCGGGATTGAACCGGTGGCCTCTTCCTTACCAAGGAAGTGCTCTGCCTCTGAGCTACGTGGGCACAAACCGTAATCCTTACAGTTTATTATAGATTAATTAAAAAAAGAGAAAAAGACAAATTTTTAAACGCCTATTATGTATTAGAAATCAGAAAAACAATACTTTTTCTTAATTTATATAAAAAAAGAAGGCTTAAACCTTCTTAATTTTATACCCAACCCCCTTAAAAAGCTGGTTTTGCCAGGAATCTTTTGGTGAATTCAAAATATGTTTCTTGAATTTTATGGGCACCCAAACAAATGTTGGGTAAAATATGGAGCCGGCGACAGGATTCGAACCAGTGACCTGCTGATTACAAATCAGCTGCTCTACCAACTGAGCTACGCCGGCATTATTTTTCTGGAGCGGGAAACGAGGGTCGAACTCGCAACCTACAGCTTGGAAGGCTGTCGCTCTGCCAATTGAGCTATTCCCGCACATTTCAAACGTCTTTTTCAGTCGTCTTTTTAATTCTTACTTTGAGCAAAAAAAAAAAAAAGATGGCTACCA